>NZ_DATLIW010000029.1:0-143099 GCF_035539195.1 Luteibacter sp. | reverse complement strand
GCGAGTTCCGCACAAGTGAGCGGCCGTAGGCCATATAAGACACGCCGCGAAGCGGCCTTCCGCACCGAACGCGGAGGACCTGTCTGAGCAGCGAGGGTGGGCACCGAAGGCTCTGCGCCGCCACGTCCGAGCCCGCCGCGGCATCAGCCGCTGATAACACGCACTCGCGCAGCGAGTGAACCGATGACCTCAGCATCCCCGGACCACGGTGAAGAGTAGCCTTCTTGTGCCGTCCGCGGGCGCCCAGCGCGATTTGGCGCGGCGCAGCGTTTGCGCGGTGCCGCGCCCCGCTATCATGGTCGTTTCGTCGCCGCGCGAACGCCCCCATGCCCATTCTCGAATCGCAGATCGACCCTCGCTCCGCCGACTTCCAGGCCGCCAGCCTGCGTTTGCGCGCACTGACCGACGACCTGCGGGAAACGCTCAGGCGCACGGCCGAAGGCGGCGGCGCCAAGGCACGCGAGAAGCATGTCGCGCGCGGCAAGCTGCTGCCACGCGAACGCATCCGCGCACTGCTCGATCCCGGCTCGCCCTTCCTCGAAATCGCCCCGCTTGCCGCGCATGGCATGTACGACGATGCCGCACCGGCCGCCGGTGTGATCGCGGGTATCGGTCGCGTCATGGGTCAGGAAGTGGTCGTGCTGGCTAACGACGCCACGGTCAAGGGCGGCACGTATTTCCCGATGACCGTGAAGAAGCACCTGCGCGCGCAGGAAGTCGCGATGGAAAATCGCCTGCCCTGCATTTACCTGGTGGATTCCGGCGGCGCATTCCTGCCGCTGCAGGACGAAGTGTTTCCGGACCGCGAACACTTCGGCCGCATCTTCTACAACCAGGCGCGCATGAGCGCGCAGGGTATCGCGCAGATCGCCGTGGTGATGGGCTCGTGCACCGCCGGCGGCGCGTATGTGCCTGCCATGAGCGACGAAACCATCATCGTCCGCGAGCAGGGCACGATCTTCCTCGGCGGGCCGCCGCTGGTGAAGGCGGCCACGGGCGAAGTGGTCGACGCCGAGGCGCTCGGCGGCGCCGATGTCCACACATCCATCTCGGGCGTGGCCGATCATTTCGCCGAGAACGACACGCACGCCCTGGCCATTGCCCGCGACATCGTCGGCTCGCTCAACCGCACCAAGAAGATGCCGCTCGCCGTACGCGCGCCGCTGGAACCGCGCTTTTCCGCGGAGGAACTGTATGGCGTGATTCCCGAGGACACGCGTCGTCCGTTCGACATCCGCGAAGTCATCGCGCGCGTCGTCGACGACTCCGAGTTCCACGAGTTCAAGGCACGCTACGGCAAGACGCTGGTCACCGGCTTCGCTCATATCCACGGCTACCCCGTGGGCATCGTCGCGAACAACGGCATCCTGTTCGGCGAGTCCGCGCAGAAGGGTGCGCACTTCATCGAGCTGTGCAACCAGCGCAACGTGCCGCTGGTGTTTCTGCAGAACATCACCGGCTTCATGGTCGGCCGCAAGTACGAGAACGCGGGCATCGCAAAGGATGGCGCGAAGATGGTCACCGCGGTCGCCTGCTCCCATGTGCCGAAGTTCACCGTGGTGATCGGCGGCAGCTTCGGCGCCGGCAACTACGCCATGTGTGGCCGCGCCTACGGCGCGCGATTCCTCTGGATGTGGCCGAACGCGCGGATCAGCGTGATGGGCGGCGAGCAGGCCGCCTCCGTGCTGGCGACGGTGCGCCGCGACGGCATCGAAGCCGGTGGCGGCAGCTGGGGTGCCGAAGACGAAGAAGCCTTCAAGGCGCCCGTGCGCGACCAATACGAACGCCAGGGCCATCCCTACTACGCCAGCGCGCGCCTGTGGGACGACGGCATCATCGATCCGGCCGATACGCGCCGCGTGCTCGGACTGGCCATTTCGGCCTCGATGAATGCGCCCATCGAACAGGGCCGCTTCGGTGTGTTCCGTATGTGAGCGTCAGTCGAGGAAGGACGTGTAAGTCCCTGCCCTGTCGACACTACAGGGCAGCGTGATAACCTCTCCGGTCCATGTCCGACTTCGACAACCGCCCCGCTCCAGAGATCTTCACACCGTCCGGCCTGAACCGGCTGGTCCGCGACCTGCTGGAAGACGCCCTGCCCATGGGCGTCTGGATCGAGGGCGAACTGTCGAACGTGTCACGGCCCGCCTCGGGCCATGTTTATTTCACGCTGAAAGACGCCAGCGCCCAGGTTCGATGCGCGATGTTCCGCATGGCCGCGTCGCGCCTGCGCTTCCGTCCCACCGACGGCCTGCATGTGCTGATGCGCGCCAAGGTGGGCCTGTATGAAGCACGCGGCGAGTTCCAGCTGGTCGCCGACCACATGGAGCCGGCCGGCGAAGGCGCCCTGCAACGGGAGTTCGAACAGCTCAAGGCGCGGCTCGGCGCGGAAGGACTGTTCGCCCAGGAACGCAAGCGCGCGCTGCCGCTCTTCCCTCGCCGTATCGGCGTTATCACCTCGCCTTCCGGCGCGGCCATCCGCGATGTGCTGAGCGTGCTCGGCCGCCGTCTCGGACTTGCCGAGGTGGACGTGTTGCCGGTGCCGGTCCAAGGGCGCGAAGCGCCACCGGCGATCGCCGCCATGCTTCGCCGCGCGTCGGCCAGCGGTCGCTACGACGTACTCCTGGTCACGCGCGGCGGCGGCTCGCTCGAAGACCTCTGGGCATTCAATGACGAAGCCGTCGCCCGGGCGATCCACGCCAGTGCCGTACCGGTCGTCTCCGCCGTGGGTCACGAGGTGGACTTCACCATTGCCGACTTCGTCGCCGACCTGCGCGCGGCAACCCCCTCGGCCGCCGCGGAACTGCTCGTGCCCGACGGCGCCGACCTCACGCGCCAGCTCGATCGTCTGCGCCAGCGTATGACGACGCTGGTGACGCGCCGTCTGCAGGCGGCCGCGCAGCGTGCCGACCACTGGCAAGCCCGCCTCACGGCGCAGCGCCCGCAAGCGCGCCTGGCGCGCGATGCACAGCGCCTTGAAGGCCTTCGTCGTCGCATGCTGGTTTCGGTGGCCCAGGCCAATGCCTTGCGCCATGCCCGCCTCGATCGGCTGCAAGCGCGCCTGTCGGCGCAGCATCCGAAAGGGCGTCTCGCCCCTTCCCTTCTGCGTATCGCCCAACTGCGCCAGCGCATGGCCACCGCGATGTCACGCCGGCTGGAGCGCGACCGCCTGCGCCTCGCCGAACAGGCCCGCACGCTGCACGCGGTGAGCCCGTTGGCCACGCTCGAGCGCGGTTACGCGATCGTCTTCGATCGGCGCGATGCGGTGGTCAAGCATGCCGGCGGCGTCGCTGTCGGCGAGCGCCTTCGCGTGATGCTCGGCGACGGCGAGCTGAAAGTCCGTCGCGAAGAATGATGCGCCTCCCGTGTGGCTTCGCCGGCCGGGTCCTACACGACGGCTGAACGCGCCACCCGCGATCATGCCGCCATCGCTGCCACGAGAACCGATCATGCTCGAGCCGAGCTATCCGTACTACGTTGCCAACAAGGCGCGGAAATCGCGCAAGACCTTCGACGTCATCGACAAGTACACCGGCAAGGTCGCCACGCGCGCCGCCCTGCCCGATGACGCGGCACTCGAAGAGGCCATCGCCGCCGCGCACGACGCGACGCTGCCGATGAAGCACTTTCGCCCGTACGAACGCCAGGCCGTCCTCGAGCATTGCGTCACACGCTTTCGCGAACGCAAGGATGAACTCGCTTACGCACTCTGCGTCGAAGCCGGCAAGCCGATCAACGACTCGGTCGGCGAAGTCACGCGACTCATCGAGACCTTCAAGATCGCCGCCGAGGAATCGGTGCGGATCAACGGCGAGACCCTCAACCTGGAAATCTCGGCACGCAGCGCGGGCTACCACGGCTATACGCGACGCGTTCCATTGGGACCGGTCTCCTTCATCACGCCGTTCAACTTTCCTCTGAACCTGGTCGCGCACAAGGTCGCCCCAGCCATCGCCGCAGGCTGCCCGTTCGTACTCAAGCCGTCGGAGAAGACGCCCCTGGGTGCACTCATGATGGGCGATATCCTGGCGGAAACGGATCTGCCCAAGGGGGCCTTCTCCATCCTGCCGCTCGATGGCACGCATGCCGGCCCCCTCGTCACCGACCCGCGCTTCAAGCTGCTGTCGTTCACCGGCGGCCTGATCGGATGGGACCTCAAGGCGAAAGCCGGACGCAAGAAAGTCACGCTCGAACTGGGCGGAAACGCCGCCTGCATCGTCGACGGCGACCAGGGTGAGCGGCTCGATGCCGTGGTCGAGCGTCTGGTCTTCGGTGCCTTTTACCAGTCCGGGCAGAGCTGCATCAGCGTGCAACGCATCCTCGCGCACGACGACATCTACGATGCCCTACGCCGCAAGCTGGTCACGAAGGTCAAAGCACTGAAGGCCGGCGATCCGAAGAAAAAAGCCACCTTCCTCGGCCCGATGATCGACGAAGCCGCCGCCGAACGCCTCGAATCGTGGATACGCGAAGCCAGGCACGGCGGCGCCAGGATCCTCTGCGGCGGCGGCCGCAAGGGGGCGATGCTGGAGGCGACGCTGCTGGAGAACGTGCCGCGCGATGCGAAGCTCCAGCGGATGGAGGCCTTCGGACCCGTCGCCCTGCTCCAGCGCGTCGCGAGCTTCGACGAGGCGATCGCCACCGTCAACGATTCGGACTTCGGTCTGCAGGCCGGCGTATTCACCAACGACCTGCGCCGCGCCATGCGGGCATGGGACGAGCTGGAACAAGGCGGCGTCATCGTCAACGACGTACCGAGCTTCCGTGTCGATAACATGCCCTATGGCGGGGCGAAGTCCTCCGGCATCGGTCGTGAAGGCGTACGCTATGCCATCGATGACATGAGCGACATACGACTGATGGTGATTCGCGACGTGTGACACGCCCCGCCCCGTCGGTGCCGGATAAGCTCCGCCCAACCCAAGCCCAAGGTAGCGACGCATGTCCACCCTCGTATTCGTGCACGGCTGGAGCGTCACCACTACCTCGACCTACGGCAGCCTTCCCACGGTGCTGCGCGATCGCGCGGCACAGGCGGGCTCGTCGCTCAGGGTGCTGGACATTCACCTGTCCGAGTACGTGACCTTCGACGATCGCATTGGCATGGACGATATCGTCCGTGCTTTCGACCACGCCCTGCGGGGCCTCTCGCTGCCCGACGGGCATTTCGACTGCGTCACCCATTCCACGGGCGGGCCCCTGGTCATGGCCTGGCTTCGCGCCCAGCGTGAACACCCGAGGCTGTATGCGCCGATCCATCTTGGCCACCTGGTCATGCTCGCGCCCGCGCACTTCGGGTCCGCGCTGGCCAAACTCGGCAAGAGCGTCGTCGGTCGTCTGAAGGCCTGGTTCGACGGCGTCGAGCCTGGCCAACGCATCCTCGACTGGCTTGAACTCGGCAGCCCGGAGTCCGTGGCGCAGAACCTCGATGTCGTCCACGGCACGGACCTCGCACCCGGCGGCACGTATCTGTTCTCACTGATTGGCGACCGGCCCGACCGCAGCCTCTACGACGTGGTCAATTCGTATACCGGCGAGGATGGATCGGACGGCGTCGTGCGTCTGGCCGCCGCCAACCTCAACGCCACGCATTGCGTGCTTGCACAGCCGGTAGCCTCGTCCACGCTATCGATGACGCTGACGCGTGCACCGCGTACGGCGTTCAAGATACTTCCCGGACTGGCTCATTCGGGCAGCAAGCAGGGAATCATGGGCGCCGAACCGCCGTCGCCGCTCACCGTCGACGCGATCGTGCGCTGCCTGGCGGTGGATTCCGCGGCGGCATACGTGGCGCTGTGTGCGGCGTTCGCCGTCGAGAACGGCCAGCGCGACGCCGATCGCGTGGAACTGGAGCCATCGCTGTTCTCTCCGCGCGTACATATTCACGACCCACGCAGCCTGATGATCTTTCGCCTGCTGGACGACCGCGGCGAGCCGCTCGTGAACGCACAGTTCCAGCTGACCGCCGGGCCCGAAGCCTCGGCCGATCACTTGCCGCAAGGGTTCATGCTCGACCGGCAGGCCAATTCGCGCAGCCCGGCCACCGTGGCGATGTTCCTCAACCATTCGGTACTGGCCGGTGAAGCGGCGATAGCGGATCCGCGCGATCCGACCAAGACACTGCGCGACCGGCTGCTGCCGCATCCTCCGTATGGCGCACACGTCGCACCGGTCGACGTCACCGGCCTCATCCGCCACCTCGTGGCGAGCACCGCGCGCACCGACGACTTGCTCGATGCGCTCGGTCCGCATGAAACGACGATCGTCGACGTGGTTCTCTCTCGCCGCGTCGCCGAAGGCGTGTTCCGGTTGACGCAGAACCTGGTCGCCGAGGATTTCCACAACCCCCTGGCCGGCGCCGATATCGCTTGACGCAGGCGCCGATTCGGCCAGGGATGTCAGTCGGCCGGCTTCAAATCGCCCACCAGGGTCGGAATCAGTTCCGACACCGTCGGATGAATGGGCACGGCCCACTGCAACGTTCCGATCGAAGCATCCGCATTCATCATGTCCAGGATGCCGTGGATGGCTTCGTCGCCGCCCGTGCCGAGAATCGCCGCGCCGAGGATCTTTTTCGTTTCGGCATCGGCAACCACCTTCATGAAGCCCCAGGTCTCCGCCTTCTCCACGGCGCGGCCGACCCGTGTCATCGGCCGTTTCGAAACCAGCAATGGCCGACCGGACTGGCGCGCCTGCGTCTCGGTCATGCCGACACGGCCCAACGGCGGGTCCACGTAAAGCGCGTAGCCGAGGATGCGATCGCTGACCTTGCGGTTGGCACCGTCAAGCAGGTTTGCCGCGACAATCTCGTAGTCGTTCCAGGCCGTGTGCGTGAACGCGCCTTTCCCGTTGCAGTCGCCCATCGCCCAGACCCCTTTGGCGCTGGTTTCGAGGAAATCGTCGACCTTGATATAGCCCCTGTCGTCCATCTCGACGCCAGCCTTGTCCAGACCCAGGTCGTCCGTGTTCGGCCGACGACCGACCGCGAGCAACACATGCGTACCGACGACCTCGGGCGCGCCTTCGGTGCAATCGACACCGACTTTCACCCCCCGCTCGTGCCTGGCCAGGGTGATGCAACAGGCATCCGTTCGCACGGCGATACCTTCCGCCTCCAGAAACGCACGGATCTCTGCGGAAACGTCTTCGTCTTCATGGCCGACCAGCCTGGCGTTCTTCTCCACGATGGTCACCTGGGCACCGAAGCGCCGGAACATCTGCGCGAATTCGAGACCGATGTAGCTGCCGCCGACCACCACGAGATGGTCGGGTACGGCCTGGAGGGGAATGATCGTGCTGTTGGTCAGGTAGTCGACCTTGTCGACGCCCGGAAAGTCGGGCACGTTGGCGCGGCCGCCCACGTTGAGGAACACCTGCGGCGCCTGTAGCGTCTCGCCGTTCACCTCGATCTGCCGCGGCCCGGTGAACCGGGCATGGCCGCGGATCAGCGTGAGCCCTGGCATCGACGCCAGCCAGTCTTCGTTGCCCTTGCGCGAATCCAGGATCACCTTCTGCGCGCGTGCCGCCACGACCGGCATGTCGATGCTGATGGGGCCGCCAATGCCGATACCGTATTCGGCGCCGCGTTGCGCGAAACGTGCGGCGGAGGCGCTGGCGACCAGGGTCTTGGTCGGCTTGCAGCCGGTGTTGACGCACGTGCCGCCGACCAGATGCCGCTCGATGATGGCAACGGTCTTGCCCAGGCCGGTCAAGCGTCCGGCGAGCGCTGGCCCGGCCTGCCCGGCCCCCACGATGATGGCGTCGAAGGAACGGGTCATGGCGGGCTCCGCGGGCTGAAAGACCCCACGATCGTAACTCGCCGGGCGGAACGCCGCCTTGGAAGAAGCACGCAACCGTGGTGACCCCGGCCCGATTCGAACGGGCGACCTTCCCCTTAGGAGGGGGACGCTCTATCCAGCTGAGCTACGGGGCCAACATTCGTCAGGATACCCGAGGGGCGACACCGAACGGAAGCGAGGCGCCGGGCTATCGGGCCGTCGATGCCACGAAGCGCAACACGCCCACCTGCTCGCCCGCCCGGGGCCCGCCGTCCGCGGGGTGATTCGCGCCATCGAGCACGGGCACGTCGGTGAAGTCGAAGGGACTGATGCCTTCGAGGCAGGCCACGTTCACCCCGTACTGCGCGTTGTTCGAACGTCGCCGGTGAAACGTATAGATGCCGCAGGTCGAGCAAAAGTAGTGCTTTGCGCTGCCGGTATTGAACTGGTAGAGGGTGAGAACGTCCTCACCCTGCTCGATCGTGATGCCATCGAGTTCGGCGGACACGACGACGGCGCCGCGCATGCGGCAGTACGAGCAGTTGCAGCGGCGCGCGGTGCGCAGGCCATCGGAAAGCTTGACGGTGAAGCGGACGGCGCCGCAGTGACAGGCGCCCTGGGCCTGCGTGATCTCGGGAAGCATGGGCAAATCCGGCTGGGAGGACCGCGCCATGATAAGGCGGGATAAAGCCGCGAGGCGCCTAGCGAACGATGTGCAGTTTTCGCCCGGGCATCGGCGGCACCCGGGCCGGCCGCTTGGCGTCGCTGCCGAACGGCCGCCAGATCCCGTCCGCCCCCTCGACCCCGATGCTGACGTCGCCACCCTCGGCAGAGGCCCGGTTCACGGCCGAGCGCAAGGCCTCGAACCGACTGTCGAAGCGGGACAGCACCACACCGTCCACACGCAGGGGCCAGCTATGGCTCTCGTCGGGGTGATAGGGAATCTCATAGATCCGGGACATGGGCGCTACCAGCCTTGGCAAAGGAACACAGATCCAGCATGGACTCGGCGCGGTGACCGCGCGGTCGTTACGGGAGCGCCCGATCACCACGCGCCGAAGACATCCGTCCCGCGCCGCACAACGGGGTGTGAAGGGTGCGTTTGCTAGAATCCCGGTTTTACCCGTCTCCAAGGGAGAGCTTTCATGTCCGGCAAGATTCTCGCAGCGCTCGGCCTCACCGCCAACGAATCCGGTACCTACCTCGGCCGCGGCGAATGGGCCGGCACCTCGGGCGCCGGCACCCTGTCGCCGACCAACCCGGCCACGGGCGAGGTGATCGCGACCGTACAGGCCACCAGCGCGGCCGACTACGAGACGATCGTGCAGCGCGCACAGGAAGCCTTCGCGGTGTGGCGCACGACCCCCGCCCCGCGCCGCGGCGAAGCCGTGCGCCTGTGCGGTGAGGCCCTGCGCAAGCACAAGGATGCCCTTGGCTCGCTGGTCGCGCTGGAAATGGGCAAGATCAAGCCCGAGGGCGACGGCGAAGTGCAGGAAATGATCGATATCGCCGATTTCGCCGTCGGCCAGAGCCGCATGCTCTACGGCTACACCATGCACTCGGAGCGCCCGGGCCACCGCATGTACGAGCAGTGGCACCCGGTTGGCCTGGTCGGCATTGTCAGCGCCTTCAACTTCCCGGTGGCCGTGTGGGCGTGGAACGCCTTCCTTGCCGCCATCTGCGGGGATATCTGCCTGTGGAAGCCGTCGCCGAAGACCCCGCTCTCGGCCATCGCCACCATGAAGATCTGCAACGAAGCCCTGAAGGACGCCGGTTTCCCGGACCTGTTCTTCCTCTTCAACGACGCCGGCACCGAGCTGGCCCAGACCTTCGTCGACGACAAGCGCATCCCGCTGATCAGCTTCACCGGCTCGACCAAGGTGGGCCGCATGGTCGGCGAGCGCGTGTCGCGGCGCATGGGGCGCAGCCTGCTCGAACTGGGCGGCAACAACGCGATCATCCTGGACAAGTCGGCCGACCTGAAGCTGGCCATCCCGGCGATCGTCTTCGGTGCCGTCGGCACGGCCGGCCAGCGCTGCACCAGCACGCGCCGCGTCCTCGTGCACTCGTCCATCCATGACGCCGTCGTCGACACGCTGGTCAAGGCCTATGGCCAGGTGGAACAGAAGATCGGCGATCCGACCCTGTCGACCACCTTGATGGGCCCGCTCAACAGCCCCGAAGCCGTAACCGCCTTCCTCGCCGCGATCGAACAGGCCAAGGCCGCCGGCGGCACCGTGCGCACGGGCGGCAAGGCGCTGGACGACCGCAAGGGCAACTTCGTGCTGCCGACCATCGTCACCGGCCTGAAGAACACCGATACCGTGGTGCAGACCGAGACTTTCGCCCCGATCCTCTACGTGATGCCGTTCGACACGCTGGACGAAGCCATCGCCCAGCAGAACGCCGTGCCGCAAGGCCTGTCTTCGGCCATCTTCACGCAGGATCTCAAGGCGGCCGAGCAGTATCTGTCGGCGGCCGGTTCGGATTGCGGTATCGCCAACGTGAACATCGGCACCTCGGGCGCGGAAATCGGTGGCGCGTTCGGTGGCGAGAAGGAAACCGGCGGCGGCCGCGAGTCCGGCTCGGATGCCTGGAAGGTTTACATGCGCCGCCAGACCAACACCATCAACTATTCGGACGCGTTGCCGCTGGCCCAGGGCATCAAGTTCGATTTCTGACGAACGGGTGAGGCCATGACCGATTTGCGCTCCACGGATCGCTTTTCCGACCGCGTCGAGGACTATGTCCGCTACCGGCCGGATTACCCGCAGGCACTGGTCGGCTGGCTGCACACCCTGGGCGTCACTCCCGGCTGGACCGTTGCCGACGTCGGCGCCGGCACCGGCATCTCGAGCAAGCTCTTCCTCGACAGCGGTCACCGCGTGACCGCTGTCGAACCGAACGCGGCGATGCGCACGGCGGCCGTGCAATGGCTGGGCAGCGAAGCTCGTTTCCACGCCGTCGATGGCACGGCGGAGGCTACCGGGCTCGACGGTGGCAGCGTGGATCTGGTCACGGTCGCCCAGGCGTTCCATTGGTTCGACAAGGACAAGGTGAAGCAGGAGTTCGCGCGGGTGCTGAGCCCGCGCGGCCTGGCGGTGGTGTTCTGGAACACGCGCCGCCTGAAGGGCACGCCTTTCCTCGAAGGCTACGAGCGCCTGCTCCACGAATACGGCATCGATTATGTCAGCGTGGCCGAGCGCTACGCGGACGACGAGACGATGGCGCGCTGGTACGGCCATGGCTATCGCGGCATGGCGTCGTTCCCGCACGGGCAGAAGCTCGACTACGATGCGCTGCTCGGCCGGACCATGTCGTCCTCCTACATGCCCAAGCCGGGCCACCCCAATCACGAACCCTTGCTGTTCGCCCTGCGCTCGCTGTTCCACGCGACACAGGACAACGGCACCGTAGACTTCGATTACGACACCCGCGTGTTCGCGGGCCATCCCACGCCCTGACGACCACGCCATGTACGAGTTGATCCGCCCCCTCCTGTTCGCCCTCGACGCCGAGACCGCGCATGGCCTTACGCTGTACGCGTCCGACGTGGCCGAGCGGAGCGGCTTGTCGCGGTTCATTGCGACCCCGCCGGCGCCACTGCCGGTGCGCGTGTTCGGTATCGATTTCCCGAATCCGGTCGGCCTTGCCGCCGGGCTCGACAAGAACGGCGACCACCTCGACGGTCTCGCGGCACTCGGCTTCGGCTTCGTCGAGATCGGTACGGTGACCCCGCGACCGCAGCTGGGCAACGACAAACCGCGCATGTTCCGCCTGCCGAACCACGAGGCCGTGATCAATCGCCTCGGCTTCAACAACAACGGCATCGATGTGCTCGTGCGTAACGTGGAGAAAGCCTCGTTCCGCGGCGTGCTCGGCATCAACATCGGCAAGAACAAGGACACACCCAACGAACGGGCCATCGACGATTACCTGCTGTGCCTCGAGCGCGCGTATCCGTTGGCCACGTACATCACGGTGAACATCTCCTCGCCGAACACGCAGGGCCTGCGCGACCTGCAGGAAGAAGAAACCCTGCGCCGATTCGTCGGTACGCTGCGCGAGGCGCAGGAGCGTCTGGCGAGCCAGCACGGCAAGCGCAAGCCGATGCTGCTGAAGATCGCACCGGACCTCACCGATGCCGAACTCGACGCCATCGCCGAGGTGCTGCTTTCCTCCGGCATCGATGGGGTGATCTGCACCAATACGACGATCGACCGCGACGTGGTGGCCGGCGATCCGCATGCCCATGAACTGGGTGGCCTTTCGGGCCGGCCGCTGTTCGAAAAATCCACGGCCGTGCTACGTGGCATGGTCGCGCGTCTCGGCGACAGACTGCCGATCGTCGGCGTCGGCGGCATTCTCGACGGCGACACCGCAGCGGAAAAGATGGAGGCCGGCGCGTCGCTGGTGCAGGTCTACTCGGGCCTGGTCTATCGCGGACCGACGCTGATCGCCGAAGCGGTGACCGAGATTCGTCGGCGCGGGACCGTCGCATGATCGACAACGCACCGATCGACATGGGCGGCTTCACGCTGACCAGCGACGCGCCACTGGGCGGCCGCAACACGTTGCGCGTCGATGCCCGCGCGAAGCTGCTCGCCGAAGTACGCGATCCGACGAAGCTGCCGGAGATCCTCGCCTACCCCGCCATCCGCGGCGGCAAGGTGCTGGTGCTGGGCGAAGGCAGCAACATGCTCATCGGCGGCGACTTCGACGGCACGGTTCTGGCCATGGCGACGAGCGGTGTCGAGACCTTCCAGCGCGACGATCGCGTGCTGATTCGTGTCGCCGCCGGCGAGCGCTGGGACGACTTCGTGCGCTGGTCGCTGGGCCAGGGCTATGCGGGACTCGAGAACCTGATCCTCATCCCGGGCACGGTGGGCGCCTCGCCGATCCAGAACATCGGTGCCTATGGCGTCGAGGTCGCGGAGTTCATCGATACGGTCGAAGCGTGGGACACGCACAAGGGCGAGTTCGTCGTACTCGACAAGGCTGCCTGCGCCTTTTCGTACCGCGATTCCACCTTCAAGCAACAGGCGGGCCGCTGGATCGTCGTCGCGGTGACCTTCGCGCTGCCGCGCGAGCGGCCGCTGTCGCTCGACTACGCAGGCATCCGCGACGAAGTGGCGAAGATGGGCGTGGAACGCGCTACGCCGTACCACGTGGCCGAGGCGGTGGTTCGCCTGCGTTCACGCAAGCTGCCCGACCCTGCCGTCATCGGCAATGCAGGCAGTTTCTTCAAGAATCCGATCGTCGGCGCGGCCAAGGCCGATGCGTTGGCGCTCGCCCACCCGGGGCTACCGGTCTGGCCGCATACCGGCGGCACCTCGAAGATCTCCGCCGGCTGGCTGATCGAGGCCGCGGGCTTCAAGGGCGAGCGCGATGGCGACGCGGGCATTTCGAACCGTCACGCGCTGGTACTGGTCAATCACGGCAAGGCCACCGGTCCGCAGCTGTGGGCCTTCGCGCAGAAGGTGATCGCCGGCGTCGAAGCCAGGTTCGGTGTCACGCTCGAACCCGAACCGCTCGTGGTCTGATCGCGCTCGCCGCCTTCTGTAGGAGCCGCTTCAGCGGCGATCGCTGCAGGCCTCGAGCTAACCCGCTGCCGCGGATCGCCGCTTCAGCGGCTCCCACAGGGTTCGCCGACCCGAGGGATGTCACGGTGGTGTCAAACCGCGGTCATAAGCTCACCGGGCGGCGTACCATGAGGCGTCGCAACCCGCGATGAGGACGACGCCCTGGATACGATGACGCCACCCACCGAGTCGACCGCGCCGACGAAAGCGCCCGCCGCGAAGCCGCCCCAGGCGCCGCCAGCGGAGTTGCCGACGATCGACCTCAACGACAGCAGCCTCTATATCCACCGCGAGCTGTCGCAGCTGCAATTCAACATCCGCGTGCTCGACCAGGCCCTGGACGAGTCGAAGCCGTTGATCGAGCGGCTCAAGTTCCTGCTGATCTTCTCGTCCAACATGGACGAATTCTTCGAGATCCGTGTGGCCGGACTCAAGCAACAGATCGCCTTCGACCACGAGATGATCGGCGCCGACGGTATTCCGCCGCGCCGCGCGCTGGCCGAGATCGCCGAGATCGCGCATCGCCAGATCGAGCGGCAGTACGCCATCCTCAACGAGAAGATCCTCCCCGCGCTGGCCGACGAAGGTATCCGTATCGTCCGGCGCAACCAGTGGTCGCACAAACAGAAGCTGTGGGTACGCCGCTACTTCCGTCATGAAGTGGCGCCGCTGATCACCCCGATCGGCCTGGACCCGACGCATCCGTTTCCGCGCCTGGTCAACAAGAGCCTGAACTTCATCGTGCAGCTGGAAGGCACCGATGCCTTCGGTCGCGATTCCGGCCTGGCGATCGTCCCGGCGCCGCGTATCCTGCCGCGCCTCATCCGCATGCCTGACGATATCTGCGAAGGCGGCGACAACTACGTCCTGCTGTCGTCGATCATCCATGCGCATGCGGACGACCTGTTCCCCGGCATGCGCGTGCTCGGTTCGTACCAGTTCCGCCTGACCCGAAACGCCGATCTCACGATCGACCCCGAAGACGTCGAGGATCTGGCCCGCACGCTCCGCGGCGAGCTCTTCTCGCGCCGCTATGGCGATGCCGTGCGCCTGGAAGTGGCCGACAACTGCCCGAAGCCGTTGGTCGACTACCTGATGAAGCAGTATGCGCTGGAGCCGGCCGCGCTCTATGAAGTGAACGGCCCGGTGAACCTGGCGCGCCTGTTCGAGATGACCTTGCAGCCCCAGTACGCGCGCCTGCAATTCCCCACCTTCATACCCGCCCTGCCCAAGGCGCTGGTCAATGCCGAGGACATGTTCACCGTCATCGGTAAGCAGGACGTCCTTCTTTACCATCCGTTCGAATCATTCTCGCCGGTGGTCGACTTCCTGCGCCAGGCAGCGAAGGATCCCCAGGTGCTGACGATCAAGCAGACGCTTTATCGCAGCGGCGCGAATTCGGAAATCGTCGACGCCCTGGTCGAGGCCGCGCGGTCGGGCAAGGAAGTCACCGCCGTGGTCGAACTGCGCGCGCGGTTCGACGAGGAGTCCAACCTCAGCCTCGCCTCGCGCCTGCAGCAGGCGGGCGCGGTGATCACCTATGGCGTGGTGGGCGTGAAGACGCACGCCAAACTCATGCTCGTGCAGCGCCGCGAGAACGGCAAGCTGGTCAGCTACGCGCACCTGGGTACCGGCAACTACCACTCGGGCAACGCACGCCTCTACACCGACTACAGCCTGCTCACCTCCGACGAAGCCCTGTGTGACGACGTCCATCGCCTGTTCCGGCTGCTGACCGGCATGGGCAAGGCCCTGAAGATGAAGCGCATGCTGTATGCGCCGTTCACCCTGAAGAAGGGTTTGCTCGACCTGATCGCGCGCGAAGCGGCGCACGCCGCCGCCGGCAAGAAAGCCGAGATCGTCTGCAAGCTCAACGCGATCACCGATGCGAAGGTCATCCGTGCGTTGTACCGGGCCAGCCAGGCCGGGGTGAAGATCGAGCTGATCGTGCGCGGCATGTGTTGCCTGCGCGCGGGCATTCCCGGCGTGTCGCAGAACATCCGCGTTCGCTCGGTGGTCGGTCGCTTCCTCGAGCACAGCCGTGTGTACTGGTTCCACAACGATGGCGAACCCGACCTGTTCCTCGCCAGCGCCGACCTGATGGAGCGCAATCTCGACCGTCGCGTGGAGACCTGCTTCCCGATCGAAGGCAAGAAGCTGAAGCAGCGTGTCCGTCGCGAACTGGACGCCTACCTGACCGACAACCACTCGGCATGGCTGCAGCATGCCGACGGCAGCTATGTGCTGACCCAGCCGCCCGCCGGCCAGCCGGTCAGGGACGCCCAGATGCAGTTGCTCGAGCGCTTCGGCGGCGTGGTCGCGCCCGCGCCGACCTGAGCCGCCCGGGCACCGGCACCTTCACCTAACCCGAACGACCCAGGCGACACACTCCGCGTACTCGCGGCACAATGAACGTGTAGCGGGACGGGGGAGACGGGGTTGGTTTCCGTGGAAACACATCCGGATCCATGCGGCGCGTCCACCACGACGCGCAGCAGGTTTTGTCTTGGGACTCGGCATGGGTTTTGCGGACAAGGGACAGTATCGGATCGCGCTTCGCCTGCTGCAGGCGACGGTGTTCTGCTGCCTTTGTTGCCTGCTCCTGGCCGGGACGGCTTCGGCCGAAGCGCTGGCCGGTAACTGGCGGGAGGCCCAGCCCGGCGACAACCCCGCCGAGGTATTGCGCGAGGCGGACAGCCGCCCGCTAGCGTCGTTCGACCCTTCCCGCATGCAGGTCTTCCCCAACTCGCCCTCCGGCACCTGGGTCATCCTGCGCACCCTTCCCCCGTGGACCACCGGCAACCGCGTGCTGAGTATCCGCACGCCCGGCCTTGGCGCGGCGGCGTTGTATGACGACCACGGCCCGATCGCCACCACCTCGCTGGAGGATTTCGGTCCGGCGTTGCATGGTCACGGAAGGTTGATCTTCGAGATACCGGCGTCGATTCCGGCGTCGCATCCGCTGTTGCTCCGGTTCGCCGCGACCACCCTGCCGCCCGGTGCCGTCACGATGACCGTGGAGCCCTGGCGGGACTACCTGCGCGAGGATGGCGGCTGGGTGGTGTTCGCCACGGCCTGCTTTGCCGTGATGATGACGATGGCGCTGATGGCGCTGTGTTTCGCGCTGATCCTCCGCGACATGACCTTCGGCTGGTACGTGGCCTACCTGCTCTGCTACGCGCTGATCCAGGGCCTGAAGTCCGGCTACGTTTTCCATCCGCTGGAGATCCAGTCGCTTGCCGGACTGGCGGACACCCTCGGCGCGGCCGCCACGACACTCTCGGTCTCGTTCGCGGCCTTGTTCATGCTGCGCTTCGCCAAGGTCGACGACTACGTCCCGTTGCTGCGGATACCCGTACTGGCCTTCGCCATCGGCATGCCCGTGTTGACCGTCGCGCGTGCGACGGGCATCGGCGTGCTGGTCGACACCTCGCAACTGCTGCTGCAACCGCTTCTGCTGCTCGGTGCCTTGTTACTTCTGGTCACGGGCGCAACCGCCGCGCTACGCGGCTCACGCCACGCGTGGTTCTTTCTCGTCGGCTGGACGCCCCTGCTGGTGCTCACGGCGCTGTGCGGGGCACAGCAACAAGGCATGCTTGCCGGCGCACCATGGCTGCCGGACGCCGCGATTGCGGTGGGCGCGTTCGAGGCGGTCGTCCTCTCGATCGGTTTGTCCGACCGCGCCCTCACCATTCGCCACGACCGCGACAAGGCCCGCCAGTTGGCCGATAGCGACCCGCTCACCGGCGTACTGAACCGCCGCGCCTGGACCGATGCCGCCCTGGAGGTGCTCGAACAGGGGATGTCGCGCCCGATCGCCCTGCTCTTCCTCGACCTCGACCACTTCAAGTCGCTGAACGATTGCTACGGCCATGCCACGGGCGACCGCGCCCTGGTTGCGGTCGCTGCGGCCCTGCGCGACGAACTCCGCCCGACCGACCTGCTCGGCCGCTTCGGCGGCGAGGAGTTCGTGGCCCTGCTGCAGGGTGTGGAGAAAGAGAACGCCGTGCAGATCGCGACGCGCCTGTGTCGGCGCGTCCATCGCCTGGACGTCCATACGGGACAGGCACAGACCGACGACCTGTTGACGGTGTCGATCGGCGTCGCCATGCGCTCGGCGGCGGATACGGTGCAGTCGTTGACCGAGCGGGCCGACGCGGCGATGTATGCCGCCAAACTGAGCGGCCGCAACCAGGTGGTCTGCGCCGGCCCCGCCGGCCCGGCCCTGGTCCGGCGCACCGAGGTCAAGCTGCGCTAGGCCGGCCCGCTGCCGCGGGATCGCCGATGAATCGGCTCCCACACAGAGCGGCTATCGTGGCAGCGGCTCCCATAGGAGCCGCTCTGTGCGGGAGCGGCTGTATGTGGGAGCCGCTTCAGCGGCGATGACGTGTGGAAGCGGCTCTGTGTGGCAGCGGCTCTGTGTGGCAGCGGCTCTGTGTGGCAGCAGCTTTATGTGGGAGCGGCTCGTGCGGGAGCGGCTGTATGTGGGAGCCGCTTCAGCGGCGATGACCGGTCGCGTCAGGCCAGTTCGGCGGCGGCGGCCACGATGTCGTCGTCGCCCGGCAGCACCAGGAAGGCGGCGCCGGCCAACGGGGTGAAGGTATCCGCGCCGACGACACGTCGCAGCGGCAGATGGCCCAGGCCACCCTCGACGATCGCGGTGATGACGCCCTCGCCTACGCCCGCGCTCTTGCGGCCCTCGTCGACGACGAGGATGCGCTTCGCCTTGGTCGCCTGCGCGGCGATGAAACCGTCGTTGAGCGGGACCAGCCAGCGCAGATCGACGACCCGCACCTTCCAGCCATGCGCCGCCTCGATGCGCCTGGCCGCGCGCAGGCTCATCGGCACGCCGTTGCCGAAGGTGAAGACGACCAGGTCGTCCGCATCGTCGTTGTAGACGCGGCCCTCGCCCAGCGGCATGGCCTCGCCTTGCGCCGGGTAGGCGAATTGCCACTGCCCGTCGCCAGGCTCGTAGAGGTCCTTGGTCATGTACAGCGCGATCGGCTCGAAGAACGCCGTGACGCGTCCGTCCACCTTGGCCAGCGCGGAAAGCGTGCGCAGCATCGTCGCGGCATCGTCGCCGCGGCTCGGGCAACCGACAACCAGGCCGGGGATATCGCGTAGCGCGGCGATCGAATTGTCGTTGTGGAAGTGACCGCCGAAACCGCGTTGATAGCCCAGCGAAGCGACGCGCATGAGCATCGGGTTGCGGTACTGGTCGTTGGAGAAGAACTGCAACGACGCCGCTTCGCCGCGAATCTGGTCGCAGGCATTGTGGAAATAGGCGAGGTACTGGATCTCGGGCAGCGGCAGCATGCCCATGTTCGCGTAGCCCTGGGCGAGGCCGAGAATCATCGTTTCGTCGAGCAGCGTGTTGAACACGCGCGCGTTGCGGAACGCCTTGTGCAGGCCCTTCGTCACCGTGTACACGCCACCCTTCTGTGCGACGTCTTCGCCGAACAGCAGGCTCTCGGGATACTTCGCCATCAAGTCGTGCAGCGCCTGCCCGATCTGGATGGCCAGGTGGCGCGGCGGCTGCTTCTCGGGCAGCTTGTCGACGCCACCGAAGGCGCGCACGCGCTCGTCCGCGTTCGCGGGCCGTTCGGCTTCCGCGCGCACGGCAGCCGGCGTATACGGCGCCAGCGGCGCCATCACCTCGGCCAGAGTGGCGATGCGCGGGCGGCGATCGGCTTCTTCGGCCGCTTCGAAACAGCGGTTGCGCGTGTCGTTGTAGAGATTGAGCAGGCTATCGCGATCGTAAAGACCCGAGGACAGCGCGATGGCGGCACTACGCAGCAGGGGATCGGTGGCCTCGAGCGCGACCAGCTCGTCGATCGAACGCCATTCGATCTCGAAATCGGTTCCGGCATGCCCCATGACCCGCGTCGTGCCCAGATGCAGGAAGGTGGGCCGGCGCGTGCGGCGGCAATGTTCCACGGCTTTCTGCACGTCGGCGTAGCCGCCGGCGAGGTCCAGACCGTCCGCGTAGAAGTAGTCGAGGTCCGGACGGTGGCGGAAATTGTTCGCGACCCAGCCACCCGGGGTTTTCACCGAGATGCCGATGCCGTTGTCTTCGCAGACGAAGAGCACCGGGGCGGGCAACTTCTGGTAGGCCGTCCACGCCGCCGCGTTGAAGGCGGTCTGCGCGGTCGCGTGGTTGGACGAAGCGTCGCCGAAGGAACAAATGGCGATCGAATCGTCTGGGATCGGCAACGTATGGTTGATCCGGCGCGCCTGCTCGATGGCGACGGCCGTACCGAGCGCCTTGGGCAAGTGCGACGCGATGGTCGAGGTCTGCGGAAGCACCCACAACGGTTTGCTGCCCCAGACCTTGTGCCGCCCACCGGATGCCGGATCGTCCTTGCTCGCGGCAAAGGAGAGCGCGGAATCCATCACCGGATCCATGCCCGGCAGCTTGCGGAAGCGCTCGGCCATGAAGCCGCCGCTGCGGTAATGCAGGAACGCCGGATCGGTATGGCGCGTAAGCCGCGCCACCATCGCATTGCCCTCATGCCCCGAGGAACCGATCGTGTAGAACACCTTGTTCTGCACGCGCAGCACGCGCGCCATGAGATCGAGGTGGCGGCTGATCAGCTGCGATTCGAGCAGTTCGCGGAAGCCTCTCGCATCCAGTGCGCTGCCCGGCAGAACGGGCTCGTCGTCGCGCGGCGCACGGCCGACATCGCCCTCCCAGAACTGTACGAACTCGGCGAAATTCTGGTCGACGATCTCGGCGCGATTGAAGCCCTTGTGACGGGCGGGAATGGGATGCGGAACGGACATGGGCAGACTCGAGAATGGAGCGAATTCAGAACGCGTTGATGCCAGTCAGTTCGCGGCCGACCACCAGTTGGTGCACGGTCTCGGTGCCCTCGTAGGTGATGACCGATTCCAGGTTCAGCGCGTGACGGATGGCCGAGTGCTCGGTGGTGATGCCGGCGCCACCGAGAATGTCACGGCAGTCGCGCGCGATATCCAGCGCCATGCGCACGTTGTTCCACTTGGCCAGCGAGACCTGGGTCGGCTGCAGGCGACCGGCATCCTTCAGCCGGCCGAGCTGGAGCGACAGCAGCTGAGCCGTGGTGATGCGGCGAGCCATGTCGGCCAGGCGGATCTGCACGGCCTGGTTGGCGGCCAGCGGGCGACCGAACAGGATGCGCTGCTCGGAATAATCGAGGACTTCCTTCAGGCAGGCCTGCGCGGCGCCGATCGGGCCCCAGGTGATGCCATAGCGAGCCTGGTTGAGGCAGCCCAGCGGGCCCTTCAGGCCCTTCACGTTCGGCAGGCGGGCGCTGTCGGGCACGCGAACCTCGTCGAAGAACAGCGCGGACGTGACCGAGGCCCGCAGGCTCATCTTCTTGTGCACTACCTGCGCCGCGAAACCCTTGGTATCGGTCGGCACGACGAACCCCTGGATACCGTCGTCGGTCTGCGCCCAGACGATGGCGATATGCGCCAGGTTCCCGTTGGTGATCCACATCTTGGCGCCGTTGATGACCCAGTCGCCGCCGTCCTTGCGCGCCACGGTCTTCATGTTGGCGGGATCCGAACCGCCGTGCGGTTCGGTCAGGCCGAAGCAACCGATCACCTCACCGGCGGCCATGCGCGGCAGGTATTCACGCTTCTGTTCTTCCGCACCGTAGGCGTAGATCGGGTACATGCACAGCGAGCTCTGCACGGAAGCGAAACTGCGCAGGCCCGAATCGCCACGCTCCAGTTCCTGGCAGATCAGGCCGTAGCTGACGGCGTTCATGCCGGCGCAGCCGTATTCCTCGGGCAGCGTGGCACCGAGGAGGCCCAGCGCAGCGATCTCGGGCACCAGCTCGGCCGGGAAGCGGGCCTGGTCGAAGGCATCGCCAATCATCGGCAGCACCTTCTCGTCGACGAAACGGCCGACGGTATCCTGGACCATCCGCTCCTCGTCGGTGAGCAGCGAACGGACGTCGTAGAGATCGAGGGGATCGAGGCGCTGAGCCATGCGGGTACTCGTAAGTCGGCTGCTGGAAAGCCCTCGATTGTAGCCCCGCTGCGAGCCGCGGTCATGGCGGGGCGCAGCAATCGTTGCAACCCGGCGGTGGCTCAGGATCACAGCCCGTAAACGGCCACTCGGGCTACCTGTGGGAGCCGATTCAGCGGCGAAGGGTGCTCGCGCACCGTAATCGATTACATAATGGCCCTGCCCCCGCCACCGGATCATTCCCATGTTCAAAGGCGTCCTCCTCGGCTTTGCCTGCTACGCGGCCTACGCGTGGAGCGACGCCTTCGTGAAGTCCCTGGAGGGCTCCCTGCCGCCGTACGAGGCCGTCTTCTTCGGTGCCGTGCTGGCCATGGCCGCCTTTCCATTCCTGAAGAAGCCCGGCGATCGCTGGAGCGAGATCGTCATGTCGAAGATGCCGGGCCTCTGGCTGCTCCGCGCCATGGCCGGCGCCATCGGCAACATCACGGCGGTGATGGCGTTCACCGCCCTGCCCATGGCCGAGGCGTTCTCGCTGATCTTCCTGCTGCCGATCTTCGTGACCATCCTCTCGGTGGTCTTCCTGCGCGAACACGTGGGCTGGCGACGCTGGTCGGCCGTCGTGGTCGGTTTTCTCGGCGTACTGGTGGTGTTGCGTCCCGGCTTTCGTCACCTCGGCACCGGCCATGTGGCGGCGATCATCTGCGGCATTACCGGTGCGCTGTCGATCATCGCGCTACGCATGGCCGGGGCGACGGAGAAGCGCATCACGTTGTATGGCGCGGGCGTCGTCGGGCCCATGCTCGCCGGGTTCATCATGATGCTGCCGCACTTCGTCTGGCCGGATGCCCACCAGTGGTTCCTGGTGCTCGGCTATGGCCTGCTCGCCGCCGCCGGTGCCGTGCTGCTCATGCTGGCCACGCAGAACGCGCCGGCGGCGCGCGTCGCGCCCACGCAGTACAGCCAGATGCTCTGGGCGATTCTCTTCGGCTACCTCATCTTCCACGACCACCTGGACTGGCCGATGCTGGTCGGCATCGTGCTGATTCTGGGCGCGGGCTTGTTCACCTTCGTTCGGGAAGAGAAGAAGACCGACTGGTGGCGGTGGACGAATATCGTCTGAGTGGCGCAGCCGGCCTAGTTGTTCGAAACCCCGTGCGGCACGTGTCCGGTGGCCACGTGCCGCCTCGCCGATTCGACGTTGGCCGGGGAATCGTCGAAGAAGATGTCCGCACCGAAGGCATCGAGAAACGGACCCTTGTCGCGGCCGCCCAGGAACAGCGCCTCGTCGATACGAACGCCCCAGCGGCGCAGCGTGAGAATGACGCGCTTGTGCGCAGGCGCCGAACGGGCCGTGACCAGGGCCGTGCGAATCGGCGAGGTCTCTGCGGGAAACGCCGCCTGCAAACGATGCAATGCCGACAGGAACCCGCGGAACGGACCGCCGGAAAGCGGCTCGGCCCACAACTCCGACTCGCTGCGATGGAACGCGTCGAGCCCCTGCTCTTTCGACACCCGCTCGCCCTCGTCGCCAAAAATCACGGCATCGCCGTCGAAAGCGATGCGGAGCTGCTCGCTCGAGCGCTGGGGGGCCGTCGAGGGCAGGATCGTCGCCGCGGCGACGCCTGCGCGCAAGGCGCGACCCACGTCCTCGGCATTGGCGGAGAGAAACAGATCCGCCCGAAACGGCGCGATGTAATCGGAGGTCGGAGCACCACTGGTGAAAGCCGCACGCGAGATGTTCAGCTTGTAATGCTGGATCGCGTTAAAGATGCGCAGACCCGTGTCGCCCGAATTGCGCGAGAGCAGGATCACTTCGACCGGCGGTACGTCGCCGGACAGGGCATTCAGGCCGAGCAGCTTCTGCACCAGCGGAAAGGCCACGCCGGGCGTCAGGAGTTCGTTCTCGCGCTCGATCTGGTAGGAGCGATAAGCGTCCAACCCGTCGCGCTCGAACAGCTCATGCCCGTCCTCCATGTTGAACAACGCGCGCGACGAGATGGCTACGACAAGGCGATTGTCGTGCACGGAGGCATCGGAGTGAGCGGTCTGAGCGTGACTGTCGGGAGCGTTCATCGAAGCGGTGTCCGCGGTGCTTAGCTGGCCCCATCCTAATGCACCTGATGCAACATTGTGGGAGCCGGTTCGCCGATGCTCCCGC
The DNA here is from genome assembly GCF_035539195.1 of Luteibacter sp. Classification (GTDB taxonomy): domain Bacteria; phylum Pseudomonadota; class Gammaproteobacteria; order Xanthomonadales; family Rhodanobacteraceae; genus Luteibacter. The sequence goes on along the minus strand of NZ_DATLIW010000029.1, from coordinate 119,624 downwards.
GCCAGTGGGCCAGGATAACGCGCCCTCATCGCCGCTGAAGCGGCTCCCACATGAAGAGTGCCGACCGCTTACAGGGCGAACTGCTCGTCGAGGATGCGCTGCTGGAGATTGTGCTCCGGGTCGAACAGCAGGCGGACGGCGTTCCGCCGGGATTGTTTCACTTCCACCTTGCGCACGTCGCGCACCTCGTGAAAGTCCGCGGTGGCGCTGATCGGGCGCTTGTTCGGGTCCTTGGTCTCGAAGCCCACCCTGGTGGCGTGCGGGAGGATGGCACCGCGCCAGCGGCGCGGACGGAAGGGGCTGATCGGCGTCAACGCCAGCACGTTCGCATCGAGCGGCAGGATCGGGCCGTGGGCGGAGAGGTTATAGGCGGTGGAACCTGCCGGGGTGCACACCAGGATGCCATCGCAGACCAGTTCGTCGAGCTTGACCTCGCCGTTGAGGCTCACGCGCATATGCGCCGCCTGGTTGCTTTGGCGGAGCATGGCCACTTCGTTGAAGGCCAGCGCACGGTGTTCGGCACCATCGCAACAGGTGCTGTGCATTTCGAGCGGGTGCAGCACGGCCGGATGTGCACGCTCGATACGCTCCGCGAGGGCATCAAGGTCGTGCTGGTTCATGAGAAACCCGAGGCGGCCGAGCTTCATGCCGTAAAACGGCACGCCGAGCGTGCGGTAGGTATGCAGCGTGCGCAGCATGAAACCGTCGCCGCCGAGTGACACGATGATCTCGGCGTCGCCGGGTTCCACACTGCCGTAACGCTTCACCAGGGCGGTGCGCGCACGTTGGGCGACGTCGGTTTCGCTGGCGACAAAGGCTAGGCGCATGGATGTCGGCTTGAAGGACCAGCGGGGAGCTTAGTCCTTCGGGCGGAGGAACGGCTAGGTGTTCGGTGCTTCGCAAGTGTTTCATTCGCCGCTGAAGCGGCTCCCACATTGCCCTCTTCGCCGCTGAAGCGGCTCCCTCAAGGAGCGGGAGCCGCTTGGCGACCTGGCGTCGGATCCGTCAGACCGGGATCTGGGCCAGCTGGGCCAGACGACGGACGGCGACCGAGGCGATCGGGTAGTCCGCGTTCTGGGTGAGGATTTCCGCCAGCATCGCGCGGGTGTACTTGAGCGTGGCGTCGTCGCGTTGCAGCCAGGCCTGGACCGGGCTGACGTCGGTGCGATCGCCGGCGACCGAGATCACCTGCAGGGCCAGGGCGCGGTGCTGGGCATTGAGCTCGTCCAGCAGCGAACCGCGCGCCTGCGCGTGCCATGCGCCTTCCACGTTGAGCGCTTCGATCTGCCCACGCAGCCACTCGAGGTCGAGGGCCTCGGCCAGCTCATAGAACACCTTGGCGACGGTGGCGATGTCCTTGCCGCTCTGCTTCGACACCTCGACCATATCCAGCGCCGCACGCAGGACCGATACGCGCGCAAGGCGAACGGCCAGCGTGTTGGGCACGCCCAGGCCTTCCCACTTCTCCTGGCTCGCGGCGAAGTCGCCACGCCCGGTATCGGTGAGGGCATCGGGCAGGGCCTTGCGCAGCACGGTCACTTCGCTGGCATAACGGTCGACATTGGCGGCGATATCCAGCGTGCCACCCGGACGATTGAGCAACCAGCGGGTCAGGTGACGGAGCAACGACCAGATCTGCAGGATCGCGTCGATCTGGGTGTTTTCGGCCACCTTGCCGTCGAGCGCCTCGATCTCGGCCCAGAGCTCGCGGGCGTCGAGAATCTCGCGCGCGGCGGTATACGCCTTGGCGATCGACGCCGGGCCGTGGCCCGTGTCTTCCTGCATGCGCATCATGAAGGTGGCGCCCATGCGGTTGATCGTCGAGTTGGTCACCGCGGTGGCGATGATCTCGCGCTTCAGGCGATGGCGCTGCATATGCTCGGCGTACTTTTCGTGCAGCGGCACGGGGAAGTAGCGAACCAGCTCACGCGAGAGGTACGGATCTTCGGGCACGTCCGAATCCAGCAGCTGCTGGAACAGGCGGATCTTGTCGTAAGAGAGCAGCACAGACAGTTCCGGACGCGTCAGGCCCTGGCCGCGGAGCTTGCGCTCGGTCAGCTCGGCGGCGGTCGGCAGGGATTCGACCGCACGGTCGAGCATGCCTTCGGCTTCCAGCGTGCTGATGAAGTGGGCCATGGAGCCGAGGCGACGCACCGACTGGTGCTCCATCACGGTGATGGCCTGGTTCTGCCGGTAGTTGTCCCACAGCACGAGGCGGCCGACTTCGTCGGTCATCTCGGCGAGCTGCTTGTTGCGACCTTCGAACGTGAGCTCGCCGCGCTGTACGGCGTCGTTGAGCAGGATCTTGATGTTCACCTCGTGATCGGAGGTGTCCACGCCGGCGGAGTTGTCGATGAAGTCGGTATTGAGCAGCACGCCGGCCTGACCGGCCTCGATGCGGCCCTTCTGGGTCATGCCCAGGTTGCCGCCCTCGCCCACCACCTTGCAGCGCAGCTCGTTACCGTTGACGCGCAATGCGTTGTTGGCGCGATCGCCGGCGTCCGCGTGCGTTTCGGTAGTGGCCTTGACGTAGGTGCCGATACCGCCGTTCCAGAGAAGGTCGACCGGCGCCTTGAGGATGGCGGACAACAGATCGGTCGGCGCCATGTGCGTCGCATCGCTGCGGATGCCGAGGACCGCCTTGACTTCCGGCGAGACCGGGATCGACTTGGCGCTGCGCGGGTACACGCCGCCACCGGCCGAAATCAGCGACTTGTCGTAGTCGTCCCACGAAGAACGCGGCAGCGCGAACATGCGCTGGCGTTCGACGAAGGATGTCGCCGAGTCCGGGTTCGGATCGAGGAAGATATGACGGTGATCGAACGCAGCGAGCAGGCGGATCTTCTCCGACAGCAGCATGCCGTTGCCGAATACGTCGCCGGACATGTCGCCGACGCCGACCACGGTGAAGTCCTCGGTCTGGCAATCGCGACCCAGCGCACGGAAGTGGCGTTTGACCGACTCCCAGGCACCCTTGGCCGTAATGCCCATGCCCTTGTGGTCGTAACCGTTCGAGCCGCCGGAGGCGAACGCGTCGTCGAGCCAGAAACCATGTTCGGTCGAGATCGCGTTGGCGATATCGGAGAACGTGGCCGTGCCCTTGTCCGCGGCGACCACCAGGTACGGGTCGTCGTTGTCGTGGCGAACCACGTCGTGCGGCGGCACCACCTTGCCCTCGACGAGGTTGTCGGTGATATCGAGCAGGCCGTTGATGAACATGCGGTAGCAGGCGATGCCCTCGGCCAGCTGCGCGTCACGATCGCCCCCGACCGGCGGACGCTTCACGAAGAAGCCGCCCTTCGAGCCGACCGGCACGATGACCGTGTTCTTCACCATCTGCGCCTTGACCAGGCCGAGCACCTCCGTACGGAAGTCTTCGCGACGATCCGACCAGCGCAGGCCACCGCGCGCGACGGAGCCGAAGCGCAAGTGGATGCCTTCCACGCGCGGGGCGTAGACGAAGATCTCGCGGAACGGGACCGGCTTGGCCAGTTCGGGCACCTTGTGCGAATCGAACTTGAAGCTCAGGTACGGACGGTACGCACCATCCCATGCCTGGAAGAAGTTGGTCCGCAGCGTGGCGTGGATCAGCGCGATGAAGCTGCGCAGGATGCGGTCTTCGTCGAGGCTGGACACGTTGTCGAGCAGCGCGTTGAGCGCTTCTTCCACCGCCGTGGCCTGCTCGGCGCGCGGACGGCCGAGCGACGAGACGAGATTGCCGATGAGGCCTGGCTGTGCGGCGAGCATGTCCGGACCGATCAGCGCGTGCATCTCGTGCGAGAGCAGGCTTTCGGCACGTTCGCGTTCGGCGTCGGTGAGGCTCTCGCGACGTGGGTCGAAGCGGGCGTTGAACAGCTCGACGATCAGGCCGGCGATCGCCGGGTAATGATTCAGCGCGTCTTCCATGTACGCCTGGGAGAAGGCGACGCCGGTCTGCAGCAGGTACTTGGTGTAGCTGCGCAGGATAGCCACCTGGCGCCAGCCGAGCTTGGCGCCGAGCACGAGGCGGTTGAAACCGTCGTTCTCGGCGTTGCCGCGCCAGATCTGCTCGAAGGCGTCCTCGAAGATCGAACCGACCTGCTCCACGTCGAAAGCGAGGCGGTCGACCGGCTGGACTTCGAAGTCCTGGATGTACAGCGCGCTATCGGCGAGCTTCAGCTCGTACATGTGCTCGGTGAGCACGCGCAGGCCGAGATTCTCCAGCTGCGGCAGCACCTCGGACAGGGCGATATCCGAGCCGGAACGATAGACCTTGAAACGCAGCTCTTCGGGACGGTTCTGCGGATGGTAGAACGACATGCTGATGGCATCGGGACCGTCGAGGCCAGCCAGGGCGCGGACGTCGGCGGCGGCCACGTGGGGCGCCACTTCATCCACATAGCCAGCGGGCAGCGCCTTGCCGTAGCGATTGGCCAGGATGATGCCCTGCTGTTCGCCGGCGGTTTCGATCAGGCGGTCGCGCAGTTCGTCGTTCCAGTTGCGCGCGATCGAGGCGATCTGGGCTTCCATCGTGGCGGCGTCATAGACCGGATGGTCGCCGATACGCGGACGCACGACCACGTGCAGGCGAACCAGTGCGGCTTCACCCATTAGCACGGCGGAGTCGACGTGCTCGCCGTGGAAGGCCTCGCGCAACACGGCTTCCACGCGCTCGCGCACGGACGTGTTGAAGCGATCGCGAGGAATGAACACCAGGCAGGAAAAGAAGCGACCGTAGCTGTCGCGGCGAATGAACAGGCGCGTGCGGGTGCGCTGCGCCAGCTCGAGCAGGCCCATGGCCAGGGCGTAGAGTTCGTCGGTGCTGCACTGGAACAGTTCGTCGCGCGGCAGGGTGTCGAGGATGTGACGCAGCGCCTTGCCCGAGTGCGAGTCGCTCTTCAGGCCGGAGCGCGTCATCACCGCTTCGCACTTGTCACGAACCAGCGGCACATGCTGCGGGTGGGCCATATAGGCGTTGGAGGAGAACAGGCCGAGGAAGCGCTGCTCGGCGACCGGACGACCCTTCTCGTCGAACTTGAGGACGCCGATGTAATCCATGTAGCCCGCGCGGTGGATGGGCGAGCGGGCGTTCGTCTTGGTCAGGATGATGGCATCGGTCGAACCCGAGCGAGGCAGCTCGCTGGCCACCAGGGTGCGCAGCGAACGTGGCGCGAGGGAACGCTCCGCGGCGCGCAGGATGCCCAGGCCCGAGCCTTCGACGGTGCGCAGGACGTCATCGCCTTCGCCATGGGCCACTTCGTATTCGCGGTAGCCCATGAAGGTGAAGTGGTTATCGGCGACCCAGCGCAGGAACTCCGTGGCTTCACGCACCTCTTCGGCGGTATATGGAAGGGAGCGCTTGCCGAGGTCGTCCGCGACTTCGTTCATCTTGGCGCGCATGGCGCGCCAGTCGTCCACGGCCTCACGCACGTCCGCCAGGGCGGTCTCGAGGTTGGTCTTGACCGTGTCCAGCTCGGTATCGTCCAGGCGGTCGATCTCGAACCGCATGATCGATTCGTTGGTGTCGCCGGAACCGACCGATTCCAACACGCCCGCGGCGGAGCGCTGCACCGGCACCACCGGGTGGATGATCACCTGGATGTCGGCGTGCGCGGCGGCCACCATGGAAACCGTGTCCACCAGGAAGGGCATGTCGTCGGTGACGACCTCGATCACGGCGCGGCTGCCGGACACGCCAGGATTGTAGACACGGACCTTGGCCTTGCCCGCCTGGCGCTCGCGCGCGAAGGTGAGCAGATCGGCGATCAGCGCCGCCCAGCGATCAGGCGCGTGCAGCGCGTAATCGGCCGGCGCGATGCGCTCGAAAAAGGCTTCGATAAAATAGCGCGCCTCGTCGAGGCGTTCCGCGGGATAGCCGATCTTCTTCAGTTCATCGAAAACAACGGCGTGAAACTGGCCGTCTGCTGCGGCGCGAATCGCATTCATGGGCGGATATCGATGTGGGGAGAGAGAGGAAAACCGGCAAAGCATAGCTCTCACGCATGGCATGTAGCCACACCGTCACGCGTTCGCCGTTGCCGGTTTTTCAGTGCGCCGCGACATATTGCACGACCTCGCGCGAGGCCACGCGGGCATGCTCCCCACCTGCGGCCGAGTGCGATGCAACAATTCGCAGGCGAATGTTGTTCATGCCCGTTGACGCTGGTCCGAGGGAGATTCTAAACTGGACGGTATAGTCCAGCAGGTATACGAATGTCGAACCTGGATCCCCGGCCGACCTCCGATCGTCAGCAGCGGGTGCTCCAGGCGGCTTGCGCGTTATTCCTGCGTGACGGTTATCGCGTCAGCATGGGTGCCGTGGCACGCGAGGCGGGCGTGTCGAAGCAAACTGTGTATGCGCACTTCGAAAACAAGGACACCCTGTTCCACGCCGCCGTCGAACAACTTGTCTTACCCCTGCACGCTACCCTCACCCCGGAAAGTCGCGGCCTCAGCAGCACGCTCGTCGCGCTGGCCAAGGCCCATCAGACCTACGTGATGGACCACGCGAACGTGGCGCTGGGCCGGATGCTGATCGCGGAAGCCCCGCGGTTCCCGGCCGCGGCGCGCACGTTCTTCCGGACCGCGATCGACACCGTCGCGGCCCGGCTGGCCCGTTGCATGGCCGAGGCGATGGACCTGGGCAGGATGCGCCGCGAGGATCCTGACGTGGCTGCGGAACTGTTCCTGTCCATGCTCCACGGGCTCGAAGGAGATCGTCGCCTCTTCGGAATGCACGCAAGGGGACAAAAGGCACAGGACGACTGGGCGCGACACGCGGTAACTGTATTTATGCATGCGTACGACATCCTCCCGGATGCCACGGCGCTTACGAACAAGAAACCTGGAAACGGAACGGAGTTCTCATGAATCCCCTGCCCCTGCGCACACCCCTGCTGGCCCTCAGCCTCGCTGCCGCGCTCGCCGCCTGCCACAAGCAGGAAGCACCGCCGGCGCCGCCCCCGGCTCCGGTCGGCTTCATCAGCGCCCAGCCGCAGACCGTTCCCCTGATCCAGGATCAGGTCGGACGCATCTCGGCCTTCCGGACCGCCGATGTACGCGCCCGCGTACCCGGCATCCTGCTGAAGCGGCTCTATGTCGAAGGCACGGACGTGAAGGCCGGCCAGAAGCTGTTCCAGATCGACCCGCAGCCGCTCACGGCCGAGCTGAACTCGCAGCTCGCCCTGCTCGCCTCGGCGCGCGCGACGGCGGCCAACAACAAGGCCACCGCCGACCGCAACCGCGGTCTGATCGGCAAGAACTACGTATCCCGGCAGGACCTGGACACCGCCGAGGCCGCCCAGCGCACGGCCGATGCGGCGGTGAAGCAGGCCGAAGCCAACGTCCAGTCGGCCCGGATCAACCTCGGCTTTACCGACGTGGTCTCGCCGATCGACGGCCGTGCCGGCCAGCAGCAGGTCACCGAGGGCGCCCTGGTGGGCCAGGGCGACACGACCCTGCTGACCCAGGTCGACCAGATCGACCAGCTCTACGTGAACTTCAGCATGTCGGTTTCCGACCTGGACACCATGCGCCGCGCGGCCGCATCGGGCAATGCGACCCTCTCGGCCACCGACAAGTCCACCGTCACGATCCAGCTGCCCGACGGCTCCGAGTACAAGGAGAAGGGCATGCTCGACTTCTCCTCGGCCACGGTGAACCCGCAGACCGGCACGGTGAACCTCCGCGCCCAGCTCGCCAATCCCGACATTCGCCTGCTCCCCGGCCAGTTCGTGACGGTCAAGGCCAACATGGGCGACCTGCACAACGTGTACCTGGTGCCCCAGGCGGCGGTGCTCCGCGATCCGGGCAGTGCCTATGTGCTGGTCGTCGGCGAAGCCAAGGCCAAGGACCCGCAGACCGGCGAGGAGAAGACCGTGCCGACCGCTGCCGTCCGTCGCCCGATCGTGACCGACCGCATCAGCGGTTCGAACTGGGTCGTCACCGGCGGCCTCAAGCCAGGCGACAAGATCATCGTCGACGGTCTCGCCAAGGCGAAGGAAAACGCGCCGGTGAATCCGTCCCCGGCGAAGGCCACGCAGGACGCCGGTGCCCCCGGCGCCACCGCTCCGGCAAAGGCGGCCTCGTCGGCCGCCCCCGCCGGTAAGCAGTAAGGGAGTTTCGTCATGCCGAGTTTCTTCATCGACCGCCCCATCTTCGCGTGGGTCGTGGCGATCCTGATCAGCCTTTGCGGCACGATCTCCCTGCTGAACATGGGTATCGAGTCGTATCCGAACATCGCCCCGCCGCAGGTCGTCGTCACGGCGACCTACCCGGGTGCGAGCGCGGACACGACCGAAAAGACCGTGACCCAGGTGATCGAGCAGCAGCTGACCGGTATCGATCACCTGCTCTATTTCAGCTCCGCCTCCAGTTCCAGCGGCACGGCCACCGTCACGCTGACCTTCGAGACGGGCACCGATCCGGACATCGCCCAGGTGCAGGTGCAGAACAAGGTGTCGCTCGCGACGCCTCGCCTGCCCTCGGAAGTGACCCAGCAGGGCGTCGTGGTGGCCAAGTCCAACCCCGACTTCCTGATGTTCGTCGCGCTGACCTCCTCCAATCCGGCCATCGACGGCAACCGTCTGACCGACATCGTCTCCTCGCAGGTGCTCGACCAGATCGCCCGTATCCCGGGCGTGGGCAGCACGCGCCAGTTGGGCTCCGAGTACGGCATGCGCGTCTGGCTTAATCCGGACAAGCTGCGCGGTTACGGCCTGTCGGCTACCGACCTGAGCAAGGCACTGAGCACGCAGAACGTGCAGTTCGCCGCCGGCTCCATCGGCACGGACCCCGCCGTCAACGGACAGGGCTTCAGCGCCACGGTGTCCGCGGAAGGCCGCTTCACGTCGCCCGAAGAGTTCTCCAACATCATCCTGCGGGCCAATAACGACGGCACCGTGGTGCGCCTGAAGGACGTAGCGCGTGTCGAACTCGGCCCGCAGACCTACGGCTTCAACGCCCAGTGGAACGGCACCGCCACCGGCTCCTTCGGCGTGCAGCTGCTGCCCGGCGCGAACGCGCTTGACGTGGCCAACGCCGTCCGCGCCAAGATGACGGACCTGTCGAAGAGCTTCCCGGATGGCGTGACCTGGTTCGCGCCGTACGACACGACCAAGTTCGTGACGATCTCGATCGAGGAAGTGGTTCATACGCTGGTCGAGGCCATCATCCTCGTCTTCCTCGTGATGCTGCTGTTCCTGCAGAACTTCCGCGCCACGATCATCCCGACCCTGGTCATTCCGGTCGCCCTCCTGGGCACCTTCCTCGGCCTGTCACCGCTTGGCTTCACCATCAACCAGCTCACGCTGTTCGGCATGGTGCTGGCCATCGGTATCGTCGTCGACGACGCGATCGTGGTGATCGAGAACGTCGAACGCATCATGTCCGAGGAAGGGCTCTCGCCCCCGGAAGCCACCCGCAAGGCCATGGGCCAGATCACCGGCGCCATCGTCGCGATCACCGTGGTGCTGGCGGCGGTGTTCGTTCCCTCGGCCCTGCAGCCGGGCGCCTCGGGCATCATCTACAAGCAGTTCGCCCTGACGATCGCCGTGTCGATGGGCTTCTCGGCGTTCCTCGCCCTGTCGTTCACGCCGGCGCTGTGCGCCACGCTCCTGAAGCCGGCGCACGACGAGCGCAAGAACATCGTCTACCGCAAGTTCAACCAGGTGTTCGACAAGGTCCAGCACACCTACTCCGGCCACATCGGCAGCGCCGTCCGCCATGCGCCGCGCTGGATGATCGTGTTCGTGCTGATCGCCGTGCTGTGCGGCTTCCTGTTCGCCAGGTTGCCGACCAGCTTCGTCCCCGACGAAGACCAGGGTTATGCGCTGGCCATCGTGCAGTTGCCGCCCGGTTCCAGCATCGCCCGCACCGAAAAGGTGATGACGGACATGCGCGCGATCATCCTGAAGGATCCGACGGTCGACGGCGTGTTCCAGATCTCCGGCTTCAGCTTCGTCGGCCAGGGTGAAAACGTCGGCATGAACTTCATCAAGCTGAAGGACTGGGACACCCGTGACCTCACGGCGACCCAGATCATCCAGCAGATGAACGGCAAGATGCAGGCGGTGCGCGACGCCACGATCTTCGTGGTCAACCTGCCCACGATCCGTGGCTTGTCGCAGTTCGGCGGTATCGACATGTACCTTCAGGCGCGTGCCGGCCAGTCGCGTGACGAACTGACCCAGGCTCGCAATGCCCTGCTCGGCGCCTCGGCGCAGAACAAGGCCCTGGTGGGTATTCGTCCGAACACGCTCGAAGACGCTCCGCTGCTGCAGTTGAACGTCGATCGCACCCAGGCCCAGACCATGGGGCTGAATGTCAGCGATATCTATACCGCGATCCAGCTGACGCTGGCCCCGGTGTACATCAACGACTTCCAGTACGGCGGCCGCGTGAAGCGCGTGATGTTGCAGGCCGACGCCCCGTACCGCATGGGTACGGATGCGTTCCAGCACATCTTCACGCCAAGCACGCTGACCTCGGCATCGAGCACCAGCGCGTCGAGTGCGACGGGTGCTTCGGTGGCCAGCGCCTCCACGGCCACCGACAGCTCGATGATCCCGCTATCGACCGTGGTGCATTCGAAGTGGACGATGGCGGCACCGACGCTCAACCGCTACAACGGTTACTCCGCGGTCGAAATCGTCGGTAACGAAGCACCGGGTTACTCGACCGGTCAGGCGATGGGTGTCGTCGAAGGTATCGTGAACGACAAGCTGCCCAAGGGCTTCGGTTACGACTGGACCGGCCAGTCGTATCAGGAAATCCTCTCGGGCAACTCTTCGACGATGCTGCTGGCCCTGTCCATCGTCATTGTCTTCCTCTGCCTTGCCGCCTTGTACGAAAGCTGGTCGATCCCGGTCGCCGTGCTCCTGGTGGTTCCGCTCGGCATCCTCGGTACCGTCGTCTTCTCGATGCTCCGCGGCCTGCCGAACGACATCTACTTCAAGATCGGCATGATCACGGTGATCGGCCTGGCGGCGAAGAACGCCATCCTGATCGTCGAGTTCGCAGTGGAGAAGCAGCAGGAAGGCAAGACCCTGCGCGAAGGTGTGGTCGAGGCATCCCGCCTGCGACTGCGCCCCATCCTGATGACCTCGCTGGCCTTCATCCTCGGCGTGTTCCCGCTGGCGATCTCCACCGGCGCCGGTGCGAATTCGCGCCATGCGATCGGTACGGGCGTCATCGGCGGCATGCTCTTCGCCACCTTCCTCGGCCTGCTGCTGATCCCGGTGTTCTACGTCAGCGTTCGCCGCATGCTGGGTGACAAGCTGGATGAGGTCTCGACCAAGATGCCGCATCACGGCCACGACGGCGACGACCACGATCCGCACGGCGGTGGTGGTGGCAACGGTCCGCACGACGGTGGCCCGACGAACCTCGAGCCGCATGCACCGAACGTCGGCGATGTGAGGGCTTTCGATTCGGATACCCATCGCGGAACGAAACGAACGTAAGACGCGACATCGGTAACGGAGAAGCCCGGCTCATAGCCGGGCTTTTTTGTTCGTTTCGGCATGCTGGGGGGGGGGCGAGGGCTCGCCTGCGGCCTCGCGTTCGTTTGGCTCGCTGTGCGTCGCAAGAGCCGGCGAGGTGGATTGGGGGGAGAGCACCGCCGGCGAGACTGGGGGCGCTTTTTGTGGGAGCCGATTGATCGGCGATGGGTGCTTGCCGCAACCGCACCCTGGCCCGCTATCGCGGGATCGCCGATAAATCGGCTCCCACATGTAGGTAGATGGTCATTTGTGGGAGCCGCTTCAGCGGCGATGGGTGCTTGCCGCACGCTGGCCCGCTATCGCGGGATCGCCGATGAATCGGCTCCCACACATCGTCCTCGTAACGTCCACGCCTGAGCGACGAACAAAAAAAGCCCCAGCTATGCCGGGGCCTCTTGCGGAGAGCGGCAACGACAGCGCCTCAGCGCAATCCCGTCTCCGCACGCGCGATCACCAGACGCTGGATCTCGCTCGTGCCTTCGTAGATCTCGGTGATCTTCGCATCGCGGAAATAGCGTTCCAGCGGCATTTCCTTCGAGTAGCCCATGCCACCGTGGATCTGCACGGCCTGATGGGTGATCCACATCGCCGCTTCGGAAGCGACCAGCTTGGCCATCGACGCCTCGGTACCGAAACGACCGCCAGTCTTCTCAACCTGACCCTTGGTCCACGCGGCACGCAAGGTCAGCAGCAGGGCCGAATCCAGCTTGCACTTCATGTCCGCGATCTTCGACTGGGTCATCTGGAACGTGCCGATCGGGTGGCCGAAAGCCTTGCGATCGCGCGACCAGGTCAGCGTGGCTTCGTACGCGGCGCGAGCGATACCGATCGCCTGCGAAGCAATACCGATGCGACCGGCGTCCAGCACGCCCATGGCGATGCCAAAACCCTTGCCTTCGGCGCCGAGCATGTCGCCGGCCGGGCATACGTAGTCGTGGAACTCGATCTCGCAGGTGGCCGAGGCGCGGATGCCGAGCTTCGGTTCGGTCTTGCCGGCGGCGAAGCCCGGGCGCTTGGTATCGATGATGAAGGCCGACACACCACGAGCACCCATTCCCGGCGTGGTCACCGCGAACAGCACGATGTAGCGGGCGACCGGACCGGAGGTGATCCAGCTCTTCTTGCCGTTGATCACCCAGTCACCCTCGGCGTTCTTCACGGCGCGGGTGTGCATGTTCGACGCATCCGATCCCGACTGCGGCTCGGTGAGCGCGTACGCGCCGATGGCTTCGCCCGAGGCGATGGCTCGCACGTACTTCTGCTTCTGTTCTTCGGTGCCGTTCTTCAGGATGCCGTTGCAGAACAGCGAGTTGTTCACCGACATGATCGTCGAGGTGGCGGCATCGGCCGCGGCGATCTCGACCATGGCGAGCACGTAGGCCACCGGGTCCATGCCCGCGCCACCGTACTCTTCAGGCACCTCGATGCCCATCAGGCCCAGCTGGCCCATTTCCTGGATGTTCTCCAGGGGGAATTCACCCTTGGCATCGTGTTCGGCCGCGACGGGGACGATGCGCTTCTGGGCGAAGTCGCGGGCGATGGACTGAATCGACAGTTGGTCGTCGGTGAAGCGGAAATCCATGAGCATTCCTCGGGCCGGCCGGGAGGTCGGCAAGTCTTGGGGTAGAGACAAGCCGCCCATTCTAACGGCCGTTCGAGCCGTTGCCTCCATGCACTGCAACATCGGCCTTGACGCTGGGGCGGCGTGGCCGCATCCTTATGTATCTCTCTATCGCGATAAAAGGATTCGGCATGGACTTGTCGACGGCCTCCACCGTGCTTCGCCTGCTGGCCGACCCCACGCGCGTCCGCCTGCTCGCCCTGCTGGATCGCGAGGAGTTGACCGTGGCCGAGCTGGCCGCCGTGCTCCACCTCGCCCAGCCACGCGTATCGACCCACCTGGCCAAACTCAAGGAAGCCGAGCTGGTCCGCGACCGCCGGGCCGGCGTGTCCGCCTATTATCGCGCCAACGCAGAGGCCGACCCCACGCTGGCTGCGCTGGTGGCTTCGCTGCGCGACACCCTGAGCGACGCCCTGCTCCGTGAAGACGCTGAGCGTCTGCCGGCGGTCCTCGCCCAGCGGGCGCGCACGGAAGGCTGGGCGGACACCGTCGCCGGGGACATGGAGCGCCATTATTCGCCGGGGCGCACCTGGGAAACCCTCGCGCGCTCCCTGCTCCAGTTGCTGGCGACCGGCGATGTCCTCGACATCGCATCGGGCGACGGCGTCACCGCGGAGTTGCTCGCGCCGCACGCCCATTCCATCGTCTGCGTCGACAGTTCGGAGCGGGTGGTCGACGCCGCGCGCCAGCGCCTGGCCAGCTTCACCAATGTGGACGTCCGTACCGGCGACATGCACGCGCTGGACCTCGACGACAACCGCTTCGACCTTGTCCTGCTGCTCCACGCCCTCACGTATGCGGAGCGACCGCAAGCCGTGTTCGCCGAGGTGGCGCGGGTGCTCAAGCCGGGCGGAAGGCTGCTCGTTTCCACCCTGGGAGAGCACGAGCATCGCGCCGTGATCGAGCCCTTCGACCACCGCAACCTGGGCTTCACCTGCGACGGCCTGGTCGCGATGGCGAAGGCGGCCGGGCTGGATGTCGTCAGCTGCGACCGCCTCAGCCGCGAGCGCCGCGCGCCGCATTTCGAAGTCATCAGCCTGCTCGCACGTAAGCCCTGACCGGAGACCGCCGATGAGCACCCTACCCTGGCTCCATCCCGACCGCGTCGCCCTCATCGAGAAGGCCTTGTCCGAGCGGATCATGATTCTCGACGGCGGCATGGGCACCATGCTCCAAGGCCATCGGCTGGACGAATCCGGCTACCGCGGCGAGCGCTTTTCCGGCGGCCTCGACAGCCACCACACACACGACCACGACCATCCCGGCGAGTGCGACCTGAAGGGTAATAACGACCTGCTCCTGCTGACCCAGCCGGAGATCATCCGCGGCGTCCACATGGCCTACCTGGAAGCGGGCGCGGATTTCGTCGAGACCAATACCTTCAACGCGACGCGCGTGAGCCAGGCCGACTATCACCTCGAGCACCTGGTGCCCGAGCTCAACCGCGAGGGCGCACGCATCGCGCGGGAAGCCTGCGACGCCATGACCGCGCTGACGCCGGACAAGCCGCGCTTCGTCATCGGCGTCCTCGGCCCGACCAGCCGCACGGCGTCGATCTCGCCGGATGTGAACGATCCGGGTTTTCGCAACATCAGCTTCGAGGCGCTCACCAACAACTACATCGAATCGGCGCGGGCGCTGATCGAAGGTGGCGCGGACACCATCATGGTCGAGACCATCTTCGACACGCTCAATGCCAAGGCGGCACTGTTCGCGCTCACCGAGCTGTTCGACGAACTCGGCGCCCGCGTTCCCGTGATGATCTCCGGCACCATCACCGACCGCTCGGGACGCACGCTGTCGGGACAGACCGCCGAAGCGTTCTTCTACTCGGTGGAGCACATCCGACCGCTGTCGGTGGGCCTCAACTGCGCCCTCGGCGCGGAGGACCTTCGCCCGCATGTGCAGATGCTCTCACGCATCGCCGGCAGCGCCGTCAGCACGCATCCGAACGCAGGCCTGCCCAACGCCTTCGGCGAGTACGACGAGACACCCGAGGCCATGGCCTCCACCATCGCCAGCTTCGCCGCCGAGGGCCTGCTCAATATCGTCGGCGGCTGTTGTGGCACGACGCCCGCCCATATCGCGGCGATCGCCGCCGCCGTGGCGCCCTACCCGCCGCGTGTACGCCAGGACGCCGCGCAAGCCGCATGACCACTCTCCGCCATACCCGACTCTCCGGCCTCGAGCCGCTGATCCTCACGCCCGACCTGAACTTCGTCAATGTCGGCGAGCGCACCAACGTCACCGGATCGGCGCAGTTTCGCAAGCTGATCAAGGAAGGCCGCTACGAAGAAGCGGTCGACGTCGCGCGCCAGCAGGTGGAGAACGGCGCGCAGATCATCGACATCAACATGGACGAAGGCCTGATCGATTCCGAAGCGGCGATGACGCGCTTCGTCAACCTGATCTCCTCCGAGCCCGACATCGCGCGCGTGCCGATCATGGTCGACTCCTCCAAATGGAGCGTGATCGAGGCCGGCCTGCGCTGCATGCAGGGCAAGGGCATCGTCAACTCCATTTCCATGAAGGAAGGCGAGGCGCTGTTCCTCGAACATGCGCGCAAGGTACGCCAGTACGGTGCCGCCGTGGTCGTGATGGCCTTCGACGAAGTGGGTCAGGCGGATACCAAGGAGCGCAAGATCGAGATCTGCTCGCGCGCCTACGAGCTGCTGGTCAACGAGGTGGATTTTCCACCCGAGGACATCATCTTCGACCCGAACATCTTCGCGATCGCGACCGGTATCGAAGAACACAACAACTACGCGGTGGACTTCATCGAAGCCACCCGCGAGCTGAAGAAACGCTTTCCCTCGTCGCACATTTCCGGCGGCGTCTCCAACGTGTCCTTCTCGTTCCGTGGCAACAACCCCGTGCGCGAAGCGATTCACTCGGTGTTCCTCTACCACGCGATCGCCGCGGGCATGGACATGGGCATCGTCAACGCCGGCGGCCTGTCGATCTACGACGACCTGCCCGACGAACTGCGCGAGCGCGTCGAGGACGTGGTGCTCAACCGCCGCGCCGACGGCACGGAGCGCCTGCTCGAGATCGCCGACAAGTACAAGGGTGGCAAGGCCGAAGTCGCTGTCGAGACCGCCGCCTGGCGCGAGAAGCCGGTGATCGATCGCCTGAGCCATGCGCTGGTCCACGGTATCGACCAGTTCGTGGTCGAAGACACCGAGGAACTGCGCCTGATCTCCAAGCGTCCGCTCGACGTGATCGAAGGACCGCTGATGTCCGGCATGAACATCGTCGGCGACCTCTTCGGCGCCGGCAAGATGTTCCTGCCCCAGGTGGTGAAGTCGGCGCGCGTGATGAAGAAGGCCGTCGCCCACCTGATTCCCTTCATCGAGGAAGAGAAGAAGATTTCCGGCGACAGCGCGAAGAACAACGGCAAGATCGTGCTGGCCACCGTGAAGGGCGACGTCCACGACATCGGCAAGAACATCGTCGGCGTGGTGCTCCAGTGCAACAACTTCGAGGTCTTCGACCTCGGCGTCATGGTACCGACGCAGAAGATCCTCGATACCGCACGTGAGGTCGGCGCCGACATCATCGGTCTCTCCGGCCTGATCACGCCCTCCCTGGAAGAGATGAGCCAGGTGGCGCGCGAGATGCAGCGCCAGGACTTCCACGTGCCGCTGATGATCGGCGGAGCGACCACGTCGCGCGCGCACACCGCGCTGCGCATCGAGCCCCATTACAAATCGCCGACCGTGTGGGTGAAGGACGCGTCGCGCGCCGTGGGCGTAGCCCAGTCGCTGGTCAGCAAGGACCTCATCGACGACTTCATGATCAAGGTTCGCGCCGACTACGCCGAAGTGCGCGAACGGCACAAGGGTCGCGGCACCGGCAAGCAGCTCGTCCCGCTGGCCAAGGCCCGCGCGCAACGCTTTGTCGGCGAGTGGCAGACCTATGTGCCGCCGACGCCCAAGGCTCTCGGCATCACCGCCTTTGAGGACTACGACCTCGCCGAACTGCGCAGCTATATCGACTGGTCGCCCTTCTTCAACGCGTGGGAGTTGGCGGGCAAGTTCCCGGCGATCCTCACCGACGAGGTCGTCGGCACGCAGGCCACCGAGCTCTACAACGACGCCCAGGCCATGCTCGACACGTTGATCGCCGAGAAATGGCTCACCGCCAAGGGCGTGATCGGCTTCTGGCCGGCCGCGCAGACCGGCGACGATATCGAGGTCTATGCCGACATCGGCACGGGCAAGCGCAAGGCGCTGGCCACGCTACGCCACCTGCGCCAGCAGGTCGACAAGCCGGTGGAGCGACCGGACTTCTGCCTGGCCGACTTCATCGCGCCCAAGGACAGCGGCGTGCAGGACTGGATCGGCGGCTTCGCCGTCACCGCCGGCATCGGTATCGACGAACACGTGGCCCGTTTCGAGGCGGCGCACGACGACTATTCGTCCATCCTGCTCAAGGCCCTGGCCGACCGCCTCGCGGAAGCCTTCGCCGAGCGCCTGCACGAGCGCGTACGCAAGGAATTCTGGGGCTACCAGCCGGATGAGGCCCTGGACAACGATACCCTGATCGCCGAAAGCTACCGCGGCATCCGCCCTGCCCCCGGCTACCCGGCCTGTCCGGAGCACACCGAGAAAGGCACGCTGTTCGAACTGCTCGACGCGACGACGCATACCACGGTGCGGCTCACCGAGGGCTTTGCGATGTATCCGACGGCGGCGGTCTCGGGCTGGTACTTCTCGCACCCGGACAGCCAGTACTTCGTGGTCGGCCGGCTGGGCCGCGAGCAGGTCGAGGACTATGCCAGGCGCAAGGGCTGGGACCGCACCGAGGCCGAGCGCTGGCTGGCGCCCTATCTGGATTACGACCCGGACTGATCAGGTCTCTTCGGGGCCGCCCGGCTTGATCTCTTCGTTCCGGTTACGGTGCTTCAGGTGGGCGAACACGTTGTAGAACGACACCAGCATCGGGAAGGCCGTCTGGATGATGCCGACCGAGTCGTTCTTGCCCCAGATGAAGTACGCCAGGGTGAGCACGCTGCCGAAGACCGACAGGTACCAGAAGGACATCGGTACCGTGACCTTCTTGTTCTTTTTCGTGGCGTAGAACTGGACGAACCAGCGCGCCGTGAAGAGCAGCGTGCCGAGCAGGCCGATGACCTTCCAGGGAGTCAGGATCAACAGGTGAAGGTTTGCGAGGGCTTCGTGCATGGCGGGGTCCGGTGAGTCAGCGGGCGCATTGTACCGGCGGGAGCTTTAGCGGGCCTTAAAACGGTCGGACACAAAAAACCCGGCCTTGAGCCGGGCTTTCGTTTTTCATGGTGGGCGGTACAAGGATCGAACTTGTGACACCTGCCGTGTGAAGGCAGTGCTCTACCGCTGAGCTAACCGCCCATCGAGCGCGGCATTTTAAGGCCTGCCGCGCTCGTCGTCAATTACCTCAGTTCAGGATCTCCCGCCAGTTGGCACGAGTCAGGCCCGGCGGCAGACCGCCACTACCCATCTTGGCCGTCGCCGGCACATTCGACGTCTGGCCGTAGAGCAGCACGAACGAGCCGTCGGGCAGCTGCACCGCTTGCAGGTTGGTCACGGCACTGGTCGTAGTGATGAACGACTGAGGCTTACCGGCGGAGTCGAGGAAGTTCGACTGGCCCGACGAGAACGTCGAGGAGTAGACCGCGCCCTTCAACGAGCAGGGATCCGACGTCGGGATCAGCGTTCCCCAGTTGATGGCGAAGATGCCGGCCACCGCATCGGGATCGACCACGATCCGCTCCGTCGCCAGCGTGCCGTCGCCGGCTGTGCCGGTCAGGTCGTAATACCAGCCGCTGTCCGCGTCCTGAAGGTTGAGGTTCGTCGTCAGATCGTTCTTCGCAAGCTTCGAGCGGGTCAGCGGCAGGCCTGTCGTTGCCGGCGTCGAGCCCGTACCGTCGCGCAGCGCGTACATCGTCTGGGTCTGCGTGTCGGTCAGGTCAGAGGTGTCCAGGAACTTGCCGGTACCGACGAACACCCAGCGGCGCGTATCGATGCCCGAGGAGGAATAGTCGAGCTCGATGCGCGGCGCGGTCGTGATCGGCTGGCTAGCGCCCTTGGAATCTTTCAGCGTGGCGAATAGCACCGGGGTTGGATAGTTTCCCGTCCCCGACAGGTCGAAGCGCCAGACATCGCCCTGGAGATCGCCTGCGTATACCTGCTCGATCGTGTTATCCGAGACGTCCTGTACGAAAGCAGACGGACGCGACAGACCGATCGGCGTCGTCAGGCTGCCGGTCGGTGTCTGCAGCGTCTCCAGCAACGCACCGGTCTGTGCGTTGAGGACGAACAGGTAGCCGATACCGTCCGCGTTGTTGTACCCGGAGGTCACCAGCACCACCCAGCCGTACTTACGCGTCTTGACGATCAGCGGCCGGGCATATGTGTAACCCATCTTCGCGTCGGTGAATTCCCAGAGAACCTTCTTGGTGATCTCTGTAATGTCCGGCTTGGTCACGCCAATGGAGGTGGGCGCGTCGGTAATGTCGAGGGCGTAAATGCCCTTACCACCCTTGCCCAGTCCGCCCACGAGCAGCGTGTGCCAGTCCTGTGTCGCCGGGCGCGTTCCAGCCACACCCGGCGTCGTCACCGTCCACTTGAAGTCAACGTCGCCGACTTGCGGCGTCTGGTCGACATAGAAATGGTGAGAGAAGCTGGCACCGCCCGCCGTCACGCCCTTGAGGTTGGCCAACGCGGCGAGTCCATCCACGTTAGGCGTGCCGTTCGGCCCGTTGTATACAAACGACGGAACGTAGGCGAAAAGTTCCTGGCCGCCGCCGCCGAAGTTATAGCCCACCGGGGTAGGCTGGAGGGTGGCGTCGAAGGCGTGGAGCATGCCGTCGTTGGCGCCGACGTACACCACGGGAGCACGGTTGGCTACCTTGGTCTTGAACGCTGCATAGCCCGGATTCGCGGCCTCCGTATACGAAGTGTTCAGCGCACCCTGGACGAGTGCTGCCTGCGAACTCACCACGTCGCCGAGCAAGCCGGTGCGGATTCGATACTTCGTACCCTCTTTCGAGCGATCGCCGCGCAGGTAGTCGAGGAGGGCCGAGTCGCTACGAAGTGCGGTCTGCTGGGCCGTCGAGATCGTTCCCCAAGTGAAGGCCTTTGGCGTCCCGCCGACCATGGTGACGATACGGCGCAGGTCGCGCCAACCGACCACGGTGGTGTCCGAACTCACATAGGACGTCAGCAGCGACAACTGTGACGTGGCACTCCACGGCGTTGTCACCTGCGCCAGGTTGGCGCCAACGACAGCGGATGCCGCGTAACCCTGTACCTCGCCCGTCCACACACCGGGCAGGTACCGCGTCGTGTAGGTCGGGAAGCCGGCGCTCGGCGAATAGTAAGGCGCCGCGTTGGCCGCGACATTCGTAAGCACCCGAGAAGGCGAGACGCTTGGCCCAGCCGCATAAAACGACTGACTCGACGACACGTTGGTGAAGATCGACGACAGCCCCGAGACGATCAGGTCGGGACGATTACCGATGAAATAGTTGTCCGGGCGCAGATCCGTCCCGCCGGTGTAGGAAACGACGGATGTGTTTGTATGCCAGGTAAGGATGCTGGTCGGCTGCCCACTCCCCGTGATGTCGCTGAAACCACCGTATTTAGCCGCCAGCCAGTACATGTTCGGACCGTGACTACCGGCTTTCGACGTCAGGTTGAAGATATCGTTGCCCTTCGAGCCGTCGTAACCGCCTGGTTCCATGACGTCGACGACGTACGTATCGACCGTCTGCTTGCCTTGGAAGTTGGGGGAAAAGGTAGAATCCGGCCTGATGTCATTGACATGAGCGAAGTACGCAAGGCCCGCCATGTTGTATGTGGAATCGGTGCCCGCGCCAGGCTCGGCGAGATCCGCAAGATTTGTCACGCCCATCAGCGACGCCATGGACTTCGAGGCGGCCGTTCCTGTTGAAGGGTCGTATTCGAGCAGGGGCAGGTTACCGAGCATGTTCGTGTACTTGCCCGCGTCGGCACCGTTCACCACAGGCAGCGTCGTACGATTGGATACACCGCAGGTCGAATTGCTACCGATGGCATTCGAGGACGTCGGCACACCCGAATCGCAGTGCGTGTGGGCGTCGCCGATCATCAGGATCGCATTGCTCTGGCACGTATACGCCATGGGGTCCGGGACATCCCAAACCCCTTTGGTAGGCTGATTCTTGAATATGGGAAAAGTCGTATCCAGCGAATTGGTTGTCGTCACGTTCGCCGTGTATGCATCGGCAAGAGGCACGCGCATGTAATAGGCCAATGTCGCCCAATACAGGTCGGCAATCGTGTCATAGCGTTCGTAGTCGTTCGTGTTGCCGAACTTGTTCAGGTAGTTGATCACGCCACTGTCGGTCGGTTTCACGCCGCCAGCGGCAAGCCCGTCAGCCACATCGGGATTCTTGGCCAGGACGCCCGTGCTCGCATCCCACTCCGAGTTGGGATTGGGCTGCCGAGCACCGTTGCCGTTATAAGTGGTCGGGCCATTATCGCGAAGCAGGGCGCGGATGGCACCGTTGGGGTAGTCGGCACCGGTACTGGTGAACTTGTACGTGTATGCCGAGGCGCCGACGCGGATACGATCGAAATTCTGCTGAATCAGGCCTTCAGGCTTGTAGTTCGAACCGTAGGCCTTACAGTTGCTTTCCGTCTGCCCGGAAACACAGACAGCTACGCGCGCGTTGAACACCCTCTGGTTGGTGGTCTTCGTTGCGTCGAAGTCCGAGCGGTCCGACACGATGAACGTCGTGCCCTGGTTGTACGAGCGGATATACAGCGTCCCCTGACTCGCCAGCGGTGGGTTCGGCGTAGCCGGTACGGTGACGGGCACGGTGTCGGTGCCGACCACGGTGCTCGGCGAAACGTTCGCCGAAGACGACAACTTGCGGTCTGGGAAATTGCCGACGCTGCTCTGGGTACCCAGCTTGGAACGTATCAGAATCGTATTCGTGGCCGTATCCACATCGCGCGAGCCACCCGTGAGCGCCTGACGAAATTCGTCCAGCGACGTCATGAGTGCCCAGTTCAGCATGTTGCCGCTCCAGTAGCCGGAACAGACCGGACCCGAGACGCCCGCCACCGGCTTGAAGAAGTCGCCGAGGACGGTGCCGTCGCTTGCGGTCTGTCCCACCACATACGTGTAGCACTTCGCGTTATCGAAGTAGCCCAGGTATTTCATGTTCGAGTAGTAGCAACTGCCCACGTTGCTGACCGTACCGGTGCAGCTCGAGATCGACTGCAGGTTGCCGCTCGAATCGGTGTAGACGTATGGAATACCTGTGGCGTCCTTATAGGCCGCGACCACCGCTGTCGGGAACTCCACCGACAGCGCCAGCATCAGGTTTGCCGGGACCGTGCTCGCGCTGTACAGCGGCAAGTCGGAGAGCGGGGTGTTCGCTGCCGAGGCCATGCCGCCGCACATCGCTGCAACCAGCGTAAACGCGGCTGTCAACCAGCGCGCGCCGGGGATGAATCGTTTGGATGTCTGCATGGCCATTCCAGTGGGCACGTGGCCCGATGTCATTCGCGAAGTCCGACGGGGCCGGGCACCGTCATTACTGTCAAGCGGCCAGACGCGGCCACCAGGTCAACGCAGGATCGTCTGTACGAAAGCGACGGAATTCTTCGGTCCATCCACGCGTACGCTGAGGCGGAAAGCCGCGGCGGAACCCGTGGTGTTGAACGGAATACCGGGATCGCTCGTGGTATTAGAACTCGTGCCGCCGGTGATCGCCTTGCCCGGAACGATGCAAGAGGACAGCGTGGCGTCGACATTGGGCAGGGGACACAGGCGCTCGACGACGTAGTGCACCAAATTTCCCGACGTCACGGTGCCGTAGGCCAACTCCTTGGTACCGACCCAGTTGTTGCCGGGGCCGGCGTCATACAAGATTTTCGGCAAGTCGCCGCGCACCTCGGACACGGTCTGCACCGACGAGTAGTAACCAACGCCAGCGTTGTCCGCGTTGCTGGTGGGCGGCGTGTAGACGTTCAGCGTCTTGGCTTCGGTGTAGGCCCGGTCTGCTTCCTGCAGCACCGCCTGGCGGAACGCCAGACTTCCCGCGACGGTGTTCGCGGTATCCACCGAGCGCATCAGCGCGACGACGGCGAACAGCGTCACGATCAGCACGATGAGGGCGATCAGTGTCGCGACCATGCCTCTCTGTCGGGCGGGGCCACCTTGAAAGCCTGCGATACGATGTGCGTTCGGCATTAGGGCGGCCTCAGAAGTACTGCTTTATGTAGTTGTTACGCACCGGAATGGTCATGTCGTAGGCCTTGTACCGGTACTGCGGTAGCGTCGGGATCGTGTACTGCAGTTTCGCGGGCTGGTCTTTGAACAGCACCATCGTCGTGGCGCCGGTGTAGCCGATGTAAGCCGCGCCCTGCACAGATGCCGCCGTTGCAGGCGCCGCACGCTCCTGTTGACGGCTCTGCACCACCACGACCACGCGCACCGCCAGGATCTGCGCACGCAGGGCATCCGCCGTCGTGGTATCCGGATCCGGAGCCAGCTTGGTGATATCCCACGCTCCGCTCGGCTGGACCCACTCATCGATGGTGCCGTCGTTCGCAGCGCCACCGTTTGCGCCGTCGTCCACGCCATAGAGCGTCTTCATGTTGACGACGCTGTCTGCCACCGGTGTCGGAGCGACGACTGCGGCGCTCGTCGCCGTCCTCTGAAGAAGATCGAAGACGACCAGGGAGTTCGTCTTCGTATCCACTCCGTAGAGGTTGATTGCCGGATCGGAACCCCAGTCCATCAGATAGCCGGCACCCGAGTAGGCGCCCTGGAATCCGTTGGTCGGTGAGTCCGCGACGCCGAGCGTCAGCGAGCCCGTGCCCGAACCAACCGTCACCGCGGTGGCCTTGCCCAGCGAGCAGGCGCCGCTCTTGTCGGAGACGAGCACATAATCGTTCGGCAGGAATCCAAAAGCGTTGTCGACGATGACCGTGCTCGTTGTGGTCGACGTGATGTTGGACTTGAATGTGCGCTGTGACGCGTTACCACGGATCACGCCGATCACGTCGGGCGCGGTGGCGCCGCCACTGGCGACGAGCACGGGCGTCGCCAAGGTCTTCTTTGGCCAGTTGGCGAACGGCGCACCCAGGTTCGAGGTCAGCGGCAGCCGTTGGGTCGAAGCCGACCAGGCAGTGATTACGCACCCCCACACGCCGTAGTTCTTACCCTGAACCAGTGCGCTACCTGCGGTACGAATTTCGCGTTCGAGCGCCACGGCGGCGAAGCTGCCATTCTGCTGCGCATCGCTACCCGAGGTCGTCGTGCGCTTCTGCGACTCGAATGCCGCAAATGCGGCCATCATCCCGAGCGTGCAGATGATACTGATCAGAATGCCCACCATGAGCTCGACCAGCGAGAAGCCCGCGGACTTCGCACGGCCGTTTGACATCGACATGCCCCCTGCTCCTTCGCTTACGTTCGATCGATCTGGGTGATGGAGACGTATTGATGTGCCGCGTCGCCGGAAGCCGCGTTCTGCGCCTTCCAGCGAACCGTGATCGTGACGACGCCAGCCGCCGTCACCGCGACGGTTGGCGGATTGGCCGTGACGCCCGGGAGACAATTGGAGGTCTGGTCGGCGGTCGAGCAGTCGAGCTGCTTGAGCCACGCCGCGTATTGCGGCGCGGTGGTCGCGCCGACGTCGCCGGCAAACTGGGCAACCAGTGTCTTCGGATCCGATATCCACATCTGGGTGATCAGGCGGTCCGCCTGCAGCGCCGCATCAGTACGGTATTTCGCGTCACTGGAAAGCAGCGTGGCGTTGGCCTGCACAGCCATCAGACCGAGGATGCCGAAGGAAAAAATCAGGATCGCGATGAGCGCGTCGAGCAGCACGAAGCCGCGACTACCGGGAGCACGAAGTGGGAGTGATTTCACGGTCGATTCCTCACTTGCAGCCGTTCGGTGCGGTGGTCTTCGGCAAACGGACATCGCACATCTGCACGGATCCCCCTGCCGAAATGGTCGTGGCAAGCCAACGTGTGTCGGTATTGCTCGGGAAAGAAGCATCGATACGCAGCAACGCGGTGGTGCCGTAGTCCGGAACCAGGGGTCGCGCCAGCGGGCCAAACGTAATACCTCCTGGTAACCCACCCGTCAACGCCGCATAGGTCGTGAGGTCCGCTGTCGCCTTGGACGCAGTGATCACAATACCTGCGCTATCCGCGACGCCATGCTGGTCGATGACCGTACCGTCGACACAGGCCGTCTTTCCTACCGGCAGCTCACACACCTGCCAGGTTGCGTCCGTGGAGGTGAGTTCGAAGCGAACGTTCTTACCGCGCTGCGCGGCTTCGTTGCGCGCTGTGCGCAAGCCGTTCTGAATCGACTCCGCAGCGCCACGAATGCGCGTGTTCAGCACCCACGTACGGTAGTTCGGCACCGCTAGGCCCACCAGGATCGCAACGATGGTAACGACTACCATGAGTTCGAGCAGGCTGAAGCCCCCGGCGTGACGACGTGTCATGAACACGAACCATCCTTGCGCAGGATCCAGCACGTGGTCGAAGCGGTCCAGCCCTTGGCCGTCGGCACCGCCGTGGTGGCGCGATTGTTCAGTTGGTCGATCGTGAAGGTAAAACCATCGGCTCCCTGACCCGTCGTCCCTGTGGCGGTGGCCAGGAACGTCGACGCGGTCCCTGTGCACGTATAAGTGAAGTAGTTCTTTGGGGAGCTGGGCAGGGTCGCGCCGCAGGTCGTTCCGCTACTTACGTAGGTTCGGTTGTCCTGGAAGTACTGCTCCATCTTCGTCCGGTAATCGGTCAGAAGATTCTGAGCCTCCGTCAGCTTCGACCTTGTGACGTAATCCCGGTACGTGGGAATCGCGATGGCCGCCAGGATGGCGATGATGGCGACAACGATCATCAGTTCGATCAGGGTAAAGCCCGACGAACGACGCCCGACGCGCGACGAGATGCGTTGATTCACTGTGTTCCCCCCAGCCAGCCGGTTCCGGCAGCCGAACAGTAGTCCGCCTCGGGTGTCCAGACTAGAACTGTCTGACGAGCGGCAAGTGTCTGCCGACGAGCGGTGTCCGCCCGTCCCGACACGGGCCGGTAGCCTCGGGATAACAAAGCGGTCACGACTCCCCAGCGACAATGCGCAGGTCACGAAGGAGTCTTTCCGTGCTTGCGCAATATGTATTCACCTCGGCCGAATGCCCGTTCCGCATCGTCCATCACGGCCACCGTTGGCGTGCCCTGCGCGGCGACAGCGAAGTGGGGCGCTTCGACTCGCCAGAGGAGGCCATCGCCAGCCTGCGGGAAATGTATGCCGGCGCACGCCTTCCCCGCCGCCTGTCCGACTGGCGCTTCCTGCCCGCTGCCGCCCTGGGCCACCTTGCCCCGCCCAGCGCCGTCGCGCTCGCCCGCCTCGCCGCGGCCTGAGCCACGGGTCAATCACCGTCGATGAGCTCGTCGACGCTCTGCCTGGCCTTTTCCAGCAGTCGATTCAGGCGAGCGCAATCCTGCAGGTGGCTCCCCGCATCGCGCGTGCCCACCGTCAGGACTTCCACGTCGTTACGCAGCAGTGTGTAGCCGCTGGCGCTGCAGAGGATGTCGTAGCCCCTGTAGTGCTGAACTGGTGTGTGCATCGCCGTTTCCGTCGGTCAAAGCGCCATGGACCGCCAATGGCCATGATCGTCCTCTACTCTCAGCTCGACTGACGCCCCCTGCCCGGTGCGTGCCCGCGCCTGTGTCAGTGCGTACCTCAAGGCATCTTTTTCATGCCGAAAACGCACAGGCACGTCCGAGTCGACGCGCACAGCCCAATCCGCTCCGACCTCGGGAGGCTGGACGACGTAGATGCGCACGTAACGTTCGCTCATGGTGGTTTCCGCGCCTGGCTCCGGCCTGTGTCTCACCCTTTCCATGAAGACCGTGTGTGTGCCGGATTCGCCCGGCAGGGGGGATATCAGGGGTGACGGGGCCACTCCCGCGCCAGCATGGCGAAGATCACGTCGTCGACCCACTCGCCCCGGAAAAAGTAACTCTCCACGTGGTGTGCTTCCTGCCGAAAGCCCAGCGACCTCAACAAGGCCATACTCGACACGTTGCGCGGATCGACCGAACCCACGGCGCGCCGGTAGCCCCACTCATCGAAGGCCAGGTCCAGCACGGCCCCCATCGCCTCACGGGCAAAGCCCCGGCCCTGGCGCTCCGGGCGCAGGGAAAGACCGAACTCGATGGGATCGTCCGTGCTGACCGGGAAGTGCACGCCGAAGTCGCCAAGTAACTCGCCGGTGGCCTTGTCGCGGATCGCCAGTTGGCACCAGCTGTCCGCGGTGCCGAACGCGAGCAGGGATTGATCGCCGATGAAGGCCTCCGCCGCTGCCAGGTCGGCGGGCCTCCAGCCCTGGTAGCGCGCGACGGCTTCGTCGCCACGATAGGCGAACAGCGTCGGTGCATCCGTCGCGACGAGTCGATCCAGTCGCAATCGCGCGGTAACGATGGCGATGTCCTGTGTGCCGTCCACGATGCTTATCCTTGACGATTTTCGCCGCACGTTAGCATTTCTTTACGCAGGCGTTACCCGGAAAGCGCCCGAGTGGCGCAGCGTTTTTACGCATCCCGGCCGGATACTGCACTCCCGACTTACTGGAGCAGCGAACGATGTCGATCGTCGTGATCACCGGCCCGCGTCGTGACGCGGTACAGGCCACCATGGCCGATGACGCGATGTGGCGCCTGTGGGAGCGCGCGCAGGCGGCCGGCGTCGACCTGCTCTGGCGGCCCTGCCACGACTTCGTGGAGCTGACCGGCTACCTCGATCGCTCCACCGGCGACCAAGCCGAACTCGTCTTGCTCGATGTGGACGCCAACGATGTGCCGAACGAGGACATCGCGCCATTGCGCGACGCCCTCGCCCACCTGGGCGTGCCGTATATCGAGATCCACGACGACAGCGACGAAGCGGACGCATCGGCACTCGTGCCGGGTCATCCGTCGCTGGTCAGCGTGGTGGTGCCGGGCAATGCCGGCGCCGGCTACGACATGGCGCTATCTATCGGCTTGCGCTATCTCGCAGAGGATGCGCGGCTGGCCGCCTGATCCCGGCGACATGGCAGGCACAAAAAAACCCGCATCGGCGGGTTTTTTTGTGCCTCCGGGACCGCTCGACGGCAGTCCGGGAAGAATAGTGGTGCCGAAAATAGGAATCGAACCTACGACCTCATCATTACGAATGACGCGCTCTACCAACTGAGCTATTTCGGCGAGAACGGGGATTTTAGGGAAGCTTGGTGCGGGGCGCAAGCCTTAACCGGCCAGACGGAGCTCTTTAGGCAGGGCGAAGGTGATGTTCTCGGCCTCGCCGTCCAGCTCACGAACGCTACCCGCACCCCACGATTGCAGGCGCGCGATCACTTCCTGCACCAGCTTCTCCGGCGCCGAGGCGCCCGCGGTCACGCCGATGCGCGTCTTGCCTTCGAGCCAGCTACGCTCGATATGCTCGGCGCCGTCGATAAGGAACGAGGTGACGCCCTGCTTCTCGGCCAGCTCCTTGAGACGGTTCGAGTTGGAGCTGTTCACCGAACCCACCACCAGGACCAGGTCCACGGCGTCGGCGAGACGACGTACGGCATCCTGGCGATTCTGCGTGGCGTAACAGATGTCGTCCTTGCGTGGGCCTTCGATGGCGACGAACTTCGCGCGCAGCGCGCCGATGATGGCGATCGTGTCGTCGACCGATAGCGTGGTCTGGGTGACGAAGGCGAGCTTATCCGGCTGCGACGGTGCCAGCGCGGCGACGTCCTCCACCGACTCGACCAGGTAGATGTTGCCGCTATTGGCGGGATTCCACTGGCCCATCGTGCCTTCGACTTCCGGATGGCCGGCATGGCCGATCAGGATCACGTCGTGACCGGCGCGACCGAGGCGGGCGACTTCCATGTGCACCTTGGTCACGAGCGGGCACGTGGCATCGAAGACGTTGAGACGGCGACGGTCGGCCTCCTCGCGCACGGCCTTGGGCACGCCATGAGCGCTGAAGATCACCGTCGAGCCATCCGGCACGTCGTCCAGTTCCTCGACGAACACGGCACCGTCGGCGCGCAGGCGTTCGACGACGAAGCGGTTGTGAACGACTTCATGACGAACGTAGATGGGCGCACCGTAGGACTCGAGCGCACGCTCTACGATGGCGATCGCGCGATCGACGCCGGCGCAGAAACCGCGGGGATTGGCGAGCAGGATGTCCAAGGGGACCTCGAATGAGCGGTGGCGCCTGGGGGCGCCGGGACGGTCGAATTATCGCATGGCTGCCGGGCGGGCGCTCTGGCGGCCGCATCGCCGCTGAAGCGGCTCCCACAACGAGCCTGCACCCTGCGGGAGCCGCTCCATGGCGATCCGCGTGGCAGCGCGGCCCGTTGGCAGGCGCGGCGCGTTGGCGGCGCGGCCCGTTACCTCGGCCTTACGGCGACGCCGGCTTCTGCTGCCCGCTGAACAGGCTGAACAGGATCATGGACACCGCACCCACGCTGATCGCCGAATCCGCCACATTGAAAACGGGAAAGGGGTAGCTGCCCAGGAATACCTGGATGAAATCGGTCACCTTGGCCGCATGCAGGCGGTCGATGACGTTGCCCACCGCCCCGCCCACGATAAGAGCCAGCGGCGCGGCCGTGCGCCAGTCGGCTCGCGGGGTACGCGACAGCCAGACACTCAGCGTGCCGCTGATCGCCACGGCCAGCAGCACGAAAAACCAGCGCTGCCACCCCGCGCTGTCGGCGAGAAAACTGAACGCCGCCCCGGTATTGAAGGTCAGCGTCCAGTTGAGGATGCCCGGGATGACCGGATGCGGCGTTTCCGCCGGTTGCAGCGAGGTCAGCGCCCACCACTTGGTGAGCTGGTCCAGGCCGATCATGGCGACGGCTAGCCAGAGCCAGGCAAGCGCATTGGGTTTGGGGCGTACGGTCATTCGGGCAGGCCATTCGAAGCGGAGCGGCCGCGCCGCCTTGACGCGGCGCGGGTGGTTCGGGTCGGGACCGGTTACTCAGAACCAGCGGCGATCTTCCCCCTGCCCCGCCACGTTTTCGACGCAGCGCCCGCAGATCTCGGGATGCGCCGGATCCACACCGACATCCGGGCGATGATGCCAGCAGCGGATGCACTTCACCGCGTCGCTCACGCCTGCCGAGACATAGACCTCGGCACCATCGAGCTCGACACGCTCGGCCGAGGCCGGACGGCCTTCCAGCGGCGACAGCGTCACGTCCGAGGTGATAAAGAAGAAGCGCAGCTCGCTCGCGGATTCCGCCAGCGCCGCCTGGGTCGCGGTGTCGGCGTGGATCGTCAGCGTGGCGTCGAGCGAGGCACCGATCTGGCCTTCCTTGCGCATGCGCTCCAAGACCTGCGAAGCGGTGGCGCGGATACCGAGCAAGGTCGACCACCAGCCGCGATCGTCGCCGTCCTGGCGCACGTCGAGGCCTTCGTACCAGGTCTCGAACAGCACGGACTCGCTGCGCGAACCCGGCATGCTCGCCCAGATTTCTTCCGCAGTGAACGTGACGATCGGCGCGAGCCACCGCACCAGTGCCTCGAGAATGCGGTACATCGCGCTCTGCGCGCTGCGCCGGCCGCGACTGTCCGTCGGCATCGTGTACAGGCGGTCCTTGGTGATATCGAGGTACAGCGCGCCCAACTCGTTCGTGCAGAAGTTCTGCACGCGCTGGACGATTTCCGGGAAGTCGTAACGCTCGTAAGCGGCGACGATCGCCGCCTGCGTGTCGGCCGCCTGCTGCACGGCCCAGCGATCCAGGTCGAGGCAGCCCGCCGTCGGCAGCAGGTGCTTGTCCGGATCGAAACCGTCCAGGTTGCCGAGCAGGAAGCGCGCCGTGTTGCGCACGCGGCGATACGTATCGGCCACGCGCTTGAGGATCTCGTCCGACAGCGACATTTCGTTGCGGTAATCGGTCGAGCAGATCCACAGGCGCAGGATGTCCGCACCGAGGGTCTTCATGATGTCCTGCGGCTCGATGCCATTGCCCATGGACTTGGACATCTTGCGGCCCTGCGCATCCACGGTGAAACCGTGGGTGAGCACGTGGTCGTATGGCGCGCGGCCGTTGATCGCCGCCGAGGTGAGCAGCGACGACTGGAACCAGCCGCGATGCTGGTCGGAGCCTTCCAGGTACATGACCTTGTATTCGCTGGCGTCGCCGGCCTGCAGCTCCGGGCGCGCGCCGATCACGGCGAAGTGGCTCACGCCCGAATCGAACCACACGTCGAGGACGTCGGTGACCTTTTCGTACTTGTCCGCGTCGTCGCCCAGCAGCTCATGCGCGTCGAGGGAGAACCAGGCATCGATACCTTCGCGGGCGACGCGCTGCGCCACCTTCTCCAGCAGTTCGACGCTGTCCGGATGCGGCTCATGCGTGTTCTTGTCGACGAACAGCGCGATCGGCACACCCCATGTGCGCTGGCGCGAGATGCACCAGTCGGGACGGCCGTCGACCATGCCGGCGATGCGCTCTTCGCCCCAGCCGGGGATCCAGCGGACCGACTTGATCGACGTGAGCGCGGTGCGGCGCAGGTCGGCCTGCTCCATGCCGATGAACCACTGCGGCGTGGCACGGAAGATCACCGGCGTCTTGTGGCGCCAGCAGTGCGGGTAGCTGTGCGTGAGCTTGGCGAACGCGAGCAACACGCCGCGATCGCGGAGCAGGTCCACGATGGCGTCGTTGGCCTTCCAGATATGCATGCCGGCGAAGGAGACCTCGCCCGCGAGCGGCAGGTCGCTGCGGTATACGCCACGGCCGTCCACATAGTTGAGCGTACCGATGCCGTAGTGCTGGCTGACCGTGAAGTCTTCCGCACCATGGTCGGGTGAGGTGTGCACCGCACCGGTACCGTCTTCGTCGGAGACGTGGTCGCCAAGGATGACCGGCACGTGCTTGTCGTAGAACGGGTGATGCAGCGGCTGGTTCTCGAGCACCGCGCCCTGCACGCGACCGAGGACGTTCACGGTATCCACGCCGTAGCGCGCAAGCGCCTTCTCGGCCAGCGCCGAGGCGATGACGAGCAGCAGCGGTTTGCCGTTCCGCGACGGGCCTTCGACGAGCGAGTATTCGATCTCGCCGCCGAGTGACACCGCCTGGCTGGACGGCAGCGTCCACGGCGTGGTCGTCCAGATGGGCACGGCGATCCTGGCGTCGCCGGCGGCGATGCCGAACAGCGCGCCGAAGGACACCGGATCCACCGCGTCGTAAGCGACGTCCACCGCCGGCGACGTCTTGTCGGCGTATTCGATCTCGGCTTCGGCCAGGGCCGAGCCGCAATCGAAGCACCAGTAGACCGGCTTCGCGCCCCTCACCACGTGGCCATTTTCCACGATGCGCGCAAGCGCGCGGATCATGTCGGCTTCGTAGGTGAAGTCGAGCGTGCGATACGGTTTTTCCCAGTCGCCCAGGACGCCGAGGCGCTTGAAGTCCACGCGCTGCAGGTCGATCTGCGCCATCGCGTATTCGCGGCATTTCTGGCGGAAGGCGGCGGCGTCGAGCTTGTCGCCCGCCTTGCCGAACTTCTTCTCGATGGCGATTTCGATCGGCAGGCCGTGGCAGTCCCAACCCGGCACGTAGGGCGCGCGGTAGCCGGCCATCAGCTTCGACTTGACCACGACGTCCTTGAGCACCTTGTTCACGGCGTGCCCGAGGTGGATCGCGCCATTCGCATACGGCGGACCGTCATGCAGCACGAAGACCTTGTCGCGGTCGGCGGCTTTTTCCTGAATCTGCGCGTAGCGGTTCACGCGCTCCCAGTTGGCCAGCCAGCCCGGCTCGCGCTTGGGCAAGTCGCCGCGCATCGGAAAGGCCGTCTGCGGCAGGTTGATCGTGTTCTTGTAATCCTGGGTCATCGCTGTCAACCGTGGGTTTCTGGGGCAAGTAGGGGGTTCATCCCAAGGGCCTGCCGGGCGGCGATCTCGTCCTGGCGCATCTGTGCGGTCAGGGCGTCGAGGCCGTCGAATTTTTCTTCGTCACGTAGCTTGCGGACGAACTCCACGCCGATGCGCTGGCCGTAGAGATCGCCGGAGAAATCGAACAGATGGGCCTCGAGCAGGGGCTCGCGCACCTCGTTCACCGTCGGCCGGACACCCAGGCTGGCCACGCCCGGCCAACTGCACGGGCCCTCGCCGATGCCGATACGCACCGCGAAAATGCCATGCACCGGGCTCACCCGTTCACTGAGATGGACGTTCGCGGTCGGATATCCAAGGGTGCGACCGAGCTGCTGTCCCCGCTCGACATGCCCATCGATCACGAACGGCCGGCCGAGCAACCGGGCGGCCTCGACGAAGCGGCTCTCGCCCAGCAGGGTGCGCACCTTGGACGAGGACACCCGCTCGCCGTCGACGACGACCGGCGGCACGGCATGAGCCGTGAAGCCGAGCTCCTCACCCATGCGCTGCAACAGCGCGAAGTCACCGCCGCGACGGTGGCCGAAGCGGAAATCCTCACCCACCCAGACTTCCCGGGCAGCCATCCGGCCGACGATCACGCGGCGGACGAAATCCTCGGCGGACATGGCCGTGAGCGCCTCGTCGAAACGCAGGGACAGGAGCTCGCGAATGCCCGCGGCTGTCATGCCTTCGGCTTTCTCACGCACGCCGGACAGCCGCGGCACGGGTTCTTTCGAGAAAAACGCCCGCGGCAACGGCTCGAAGGTGATCACGGCGGGGACGAGCCCACGTGCCTCGGCGCGACGGCGGACCTCGTCGAGGATGGTCTGGTGGCCCAGGTGCAGGCCATCGAAAGCGCCGATCGCGACGATGCTGCCTTCGGCTGCCAGGCAGGGGCCGTCGACGTCGCGATGGAGTCGCAGCGTCATGCGTGGGCGTCCTGGGTGCGATGCGGAATAAAAGCCATCGGGCCAGTATAGCCGGGCCATTGCGCCGCACAATGCGGCGTCCAGGCTCGCCGCCCGCGCCTCAACGCGTGCGCAGGTCGCGCGGACGAAAGCCCATCGCGAAGAGGGCCGCCACATAGGTGCCGCCGCCGGCGATCACCAGCACGCCAAGACGCCAGACGCGATGCCACTTCTCCACATCCGTCCACTCCGGCCAGAAGGCTAGACCGGCCAGCAGGACGGCGACCATCGCCGCGCAGGCCATGCCCAGGCGAAGCAGATGACGGGCCCAGCCCGGCTGGCGCTCGTAGACACCGGCCTTGCCCAGCCAGCGCCAAAGCAGGAACAGGTTGAGGTAGCTCGCCAGCGCACTGGCCATGCCCAGGGCCATGTGCAGGCCGGGAATCGTCGAGATCGCGGCGAACCACGAGCCAGCCTTCTGCGCCGGGCTCGCCCACAGGAAGAACAGCAAGGCCAGGAAGGCCACGTTGAACACCATGTTGGCGACCAGCGAGGCGACGCCCGCGCGGACGGGCGTGCGGGTGTCCTTACGGGCATAGAACGCGGGTAGCACCACCTTGACCAGGGCAAAGGCCGGCAGGCCGAAGCTCAACGCCGAGATGGACAACGAGGCCATTCGTGTATCGAAGGCGGTGAAGGCGCCGTTCTGAAAGATCGTCGCCACCAGGGGCACCGAAAGGATCATCAGGGCGAACATCGCCGGCACCGCGATCAGCAGGGTCGTGCGCAGCCCCCAGTCCAGCGCGCGCGAAAAGCCTTCCTTGTCCGAACCCACGTGGTGGCGCGACAGCGAGGGCAGGATCACCGTGCCCAGCGCCACGCCGAACACACCCAACGGCAGTTCGAGGAAACGATCGGCCTGGGACAGCCAGCTCTGCGAGCCCGCCACCAGCAACGAGGCGATCACCGTATCCAGCAACAGGTTGATCTGCGCCACCGAGGAGCCGAACAGGGTCGGCACCATCAGGCGCATGATCCGCCGCACGTCGGGCGAGCCCCAGCCCCAGCGCGGCAGCGCGAGCAGGTCGAGGCGGCGCAACGTGGGCAACTGGAAGGCCAGCTGCAGGATCCCGGCAATCAGGATGGCCCAGCCCATGGCCATGATCGGGGTATGCAAGCGCGGCGCCAGCCAGAGTGCGCCGCCGATCATGCACAGGTTGAGGATCACCGGCGTCAGGGCCGGTAGGCCGAACTTGTGGAAACTGTTGAGCGCGCCGCCGCACAGCGCCGTCAGCGAGACGAACAGCAGGAACGGGAAGGTCAGTCGCAGCAGGTTGACCGTCAGCTCGAATTTCTCGGGGGTTTCGACGGCACCGGGCGAAAACAGCGCCGTGACCTGGGGCGCGAATATCACGCCCAGCGCCACCACCACCAACAGGACACCGCCCAGCGTGCCCGCGGTCCGCGACATCAACTGCTTGAGGTCGTCGTGGGCGCGCGTCTCCTTGACCTCGGTGAAGACCGGCACGAAGGCGGTGGAGAACGAGCCCTCGGCGAACAGCCGGCGCATGAAGTTCGGAATGCGGAAGGCCACCCAGAATGCGTCCGTCGCGGCATTGGCGCCGAACGAGTGGTTGATCGCCATGTCGCGGACCAGGCCGAGGACACGGGAGACCATGGTCATGCCGCTGAAAGACAGCACGCCGCGAAGAAGACTGGGGGTTTTCATCCGTGTCCGGGTGATCGCAAACCCCTAGTTTGACAGCGGCGGACGGGCGGAGGACAGTCTGCGCTCTGGAAATTTCCGGGCACGCGGCCCGCCCCGCCCGCCAGGCCCGCCCGCGCGGGCTCTAAGCTATTGACGCGACCCGTCTTTGGCCTCAAAATGGGCGTCTTTCTTAAAACCAACAGAACTCTGGAGCTTCACCTTGGCCAACATCAAGTCCGCGAAGAAGCGTGCGCGTCAGTCGGAGCAGCGCCGTCTGCGCAACGTCAGCGCGCGTTCCATGGTGCGTTCCGCACTGAAGAAGGTCGTCAAGGCGATCGACGCCAAGGATAAGGCCGGCGCAGTCACGGCTTACGCCGTCGCCGTGCCGGTGATGGACCGCTACGCTGCACGCGGCCTCATCCACAAGAACAAGGCTGCCCGTCACAAGAGCCGCCTGAACGCGAAGATCCGCGACCTGGCGTAATTGCCTGCGCGACATCGCTGTTCGCAAAAAAGCCGGCGCAAGCCGGCTTTTTTGTTGCCTTGAACCCGGACAGAAGCCGACTTCAACCTGACCCCAAAAGCCGACCTCAACCTGGCCCAAATCAGTGTGGGAGCCGATTCATCGGCGATGAGCCTTGCAGCGTGGGAGCCGATTCATCGGCGATGAGCCTTGCAGCGCCACCGCTTCGCTGGCCTCTCTCCGCTGAAGCAGCTCCCTGACCTGCTTATTCGCCGCGCATGCGCACGTCGTCGGCCACTCCCTTGTTTTCGCGCTGCTTCTCGCGCTCGGCGTCGAAGAACTGCTGCACCTTGAGGCAGACATCCCAAGTGCCGATTTCGCCGGCGGCGGAAACCAGGAACCAGGGCTCCTTCCACTCCAAACGGGCCACGATGTCGTTGGCCACGCGGTGGAGCTCGGCGTCGTCGGAGAAGACGTCCGACTTGTTGATGACCAGCCAGCGCGGGCGCCCTACCAGTTCGGCGTCGAATTCCGCGAGCTCCTTCTCGATGGTGCGAACCTGCTCGACCGGATCGGAACCGTCGATCGGCTGGATATCGACCACATGCAGCAGCAGGCTGGTGCGCGATACATGGCGCAGGAACTGGATGCCAAGGCCCGCACCTTCGGCAGCGCCCTCGATGATCCCGGGAATATCGGCGATCACGAAGCTCTGGTCGTAACCGATGCGCACCACGCCCAGGTTCGGGTGCAGCGTAGTGAACGGATAATCCGCCACGCGCGGCGTCGCCGCCGATACGGCGCGGATGAACGTACTCTTGCCAGCATTCGGGAACCCCAGCAGGCCGACATCCGCGAGCAGGCGCAGCTCGAGCTTGATGTCGCGCACTTCGCCAGGCGTACCCGGGGTGAACTTGCGCGGAGCACGGTTTACCGAGCTCTTGAAATGGATGTTGCCAAGACCGCCGCGACCGCCCTGCGCCACCTTCAGGCGCTGGCCGTGCGCCGTGAGGTCGCCGATCACTTCGTCGGTGTCGACGTTGGTCACCACGGTCCCGACAGGCACGCGGACTTCGGAGTCTTCGCCGCCCTTGCCATACATCTGACTGCCCATGCCACCCTGCCCGCGCTCGGCCTTGAACGCACGCATGTGACGGAAATCGACAAGCGTATTGAGACCCTCGTCGGCCACGAGCCAGACGGAGCCGCCATTACCGCCGTCGCCACCATCGGGGCCACCGAAGGGGATGAATTTCTCTCGACGGAAGCTGACGCAGCCGTTGCCGCCGGTACCGGCCGTGACCCTGATCTGTGCTTCGTCGACGAATTTCATGGGGAGGGAACCTGGTGAAGAAGTGATAGCGCTTTACAAACGAAAAGCCCCGCCGTGGGCGGGGCCTTCGTTATCGCGTCGAATGAGGCTTACGCCTGGACGACGTCGACAAACTTGCGACCCTTTTCGCCACGGACCTTGAAGGCAACCGTGCCGTCGATCAGGGCGAACAGGGTGTGGTCGCGGCCGAGGCCGACGCCCACGCCAGCGTGGAACTTGGTACCACGCTGACGAACGATGATGTTGCCGGCTTCAACAGCCTGGCCGCCATAGATCTTCACACCGAGATACTTCGGGTTCGAATCGCGACCGTTGCGGCTGGAACCTACGCCTTTTTTATGTGCCATGACTCATATCCTCCGCAGATCAGGCGTTGATGCCCGTGATCTCGATTTCGGTGTAATGCTGACGATGTCCCTGCGTACGCTTGTAGTGCTTACGACGACGGAACTTGACGATGCGGATCTTATCCGCGCGACCGTGGGCGCGAACCTTCGCGCTGACGGTGGCACCGGCGACCAGGGGGGCGCCAACGGTGATCGACTCGCCTTCGCCCACCAGGAGGACCTGGTCGAACTGGACGGTGGAATCGACTTCGGCGGTGAGCAGTTCGACGCGCAGGATTTCGCCTGCCATCACACGATACTGCTTGCCACCGGTCTTGATGACTGCGTAGCTCATGGTTGTTTCCTGTTGCTGATTATGTAGTTCTTTTTAGGGTCTTGCGGGTGTTGCGAACTGCGAATTATAGCCAAGGGGAAAAGGCAAGGTCAATCAGGTGCTTAAGCGAAAGCCGGGCAGGCCCTCCGGCCAGCCCGGAAATTCCACAATAGGCTTTTAAATCAACGCTTTAGAGGCGCTCGCCTTGTGTGGGAGCCGCTTCAGCGGCGATGCGGGACCGCCTGGGCGGGGCCCGCTGTCGCGGGATCGCCGCTGAAGCGGCTCCTACAACGGGCGACTCCCGCGGGGAGCGCTATTTCTTCTTGGCGGGTGCAGGGGCGGCCGGTGAGGGCGCCGGCGTCGCAGCGGCCGGCTTCGCGGCGGTGCCGCTTGCCGGGCACTGGCCCTGCGGGTTCAGCGTGCCCTGACTCTGTAGCTGGGCGATCATCTGCTGGCCGCGTTCCTGGCCCCACTGCTTGCCGATCTGCATGCCCTCGGCCATCGTCGCCGGCATCTGGGTGATCACCTTCTGGCCCAGCGGCGAGCGGTAGAACTTGAGCAGGCCGTCGATGTCCTCGGCCGTGAAATGCTTCTGGTAGACCGGCACCATCCGGCCGATCAGCTGGTTGGTCGCGTTGGCGTCCACAAAGCCCTGCCAGTAGCTGGCCGGGACGCAGGGCAGCGCGTTCTGCATCACCCCAGCCATCTGGCTGTTCATCTGGCTGAGCATGCGGCCCATGCCTACAGCGTCCATCAGTTGGCGCACCTGCTGCTCGCTGGGCTGCGCCGCGAGCGCCTGACCCGCACAACCCGCCAGCACAAGGCCGGCGGCGATCCCTGTCCACTTACGCATGCGTCACGTTCCTCTATGGGATGGATGGCACACCCCTCCCCGGGGTGACGGCCATGGTAGCTGCGTCCGCGCCAGACGGGTACGCCTCGACGGCCGGGTACCGATCCCGCAAATCACCTGTGCTGAACCGTCATAAGTCGAGGCGGAATGAAGGCCGAGAACCCTTGGTATAGTCGGGGGCTCCCCCCATCATGTCGGCACATGGACAGCATTCGCATCCGCGGCGCCCGCACGCACAATCTCAAGAATATCGACCTCGACCTGCCCCGCGATCGCCTGATCGTGATTACGGGGCTGTCCGGGTCCGGCAAATCCTCGCTGGCTTTCGACACGATCTATGCCGAAGGCCAGCGTCGCTACGTCGAGTCGTTGTCCGCCTACGCGCGGCAATTCCTCTCGATGATGGAAAAGCCGGACGTGGACACGATCGAAGGCCTCTCGCCGGCCATCTCGATCGAGCAGAAGTCGACCTCCCACAACCCCCGCTCCACCGTCGGTACGATCACCGAGGTGTACGACTACCTGCGCCTGCTTTACGCGCGAGTCGGCACGCCTCGCTGCCCGACCCACGGCATTGCGCTGGAGGCCCAGACCGTCAGCCAGATGGTCGACACCGCGATGGCGCTGGACGCCGACAAGCGTTGGATGCTGCTGGCGCCGGTGATCCGCGAGCGCAAGGGCGAGCACGTTCAGGTGTTCGACCAGCTCCGGGCGCAGGGCTTCGTCCGTGCCCGTGTCGACGGCGAGGTATACGACCTGGACGCCGTGCCGCCGCTCACCCTGCGCCAGAAGCACACGATCGAAGCGGTGATCGATCGCTTCCGCCCGCGCGAAGACATCAAGCAGCGCCTGGCCGAGTCCTTCGAGACCGCCCTGCGCCTGGGCGACGGCATCGTCGTCCTGGTCGACATGGACGACGCCAAGGCACCGGAGCAGCTGTTCTCCTCGCGATACTCCTGCCCGCTGTGCGATTACTCGCTGCCGGAGCTGGAGCCACGCCTGTTCTCGTTCAACTCCCCGGTCGGCGCCTGCCCGACCTGCGACGGCCTGGGCGTGACCCAGGTGTTCGACCCGTCGCGCGTGGTCGGCCACCCCGAGCTCAGTCTCGCCGGCGGCGCGATCCGCGGCTGGGACCGACGCAACGCCCACTATTTCCAGCTGATCGTCTCGCTGGCGAAGTACTACGGCTTCGACCCGGAAACGCCATGGCGCGAGCTGCCCAAGACAATGCAGAACGCCGTGCTCAACGGTTCGGGCAAGGACGTCATCCCGTTCCGCTACATCACCGACCGTGGCGGCAAGGTCACCCGCGAGCACAAGTTCGAGGGCATCCTGCCCAACCTGGAACGTCGCTACCGCGAGACCGAATCGGCCGCCGTACGCGAGGAGCTGTCACGCTACATCGCGGACCATCCCTGTCCCGACTGCGGCGGCCAGCGCCTCAATCCGTCGGCGCGTAACGTGTTCGTCGCCGACCGCGCGATCCCCGAACTCACCTCGCTGGCCATCGACCACGCCCTCGGCTTCTTCGAAAGCCTGAAGCTGCCGGGCTGGCGCGGCGAGATCGCCGTGAAGATCGTCAAGGAGATTCGCGAGCGCCTGACCTTCCTCAACGACGTGGGCCTGAACTACCTGACGCTGGATCGCCAGGCGGACTCGCTGTCCGGTGGCGAAGCGCAGCGCATCCGCCTGGCCAGCCAGATCGGTGCCGGCCTGGTCGGCGTGATGTACGTGCTCGACGAGCCGTCGATCGGCCTGCACCAGCGCGACAACGAGCGCCTGCTCGGCACGCTCACCCGCCTGCGCGACCTCGGCAATACGGTGATCGTGGTCGAGCACGACGAGGACGCGATCCGCGCCGCCGACCATATCCTCGATATCGGGCCCGGCGCGGGCGTGCATGGCGGCGAGATCGTCGGCGAAGGTTCGCTGGAGGACATCCTCGCCTCGCCGCGGTCGGTGACGGCGAAGTACCTGACCGGCGAGCGCGGGATCCGCGTGCCGAAGAAGCGCCGCCTACCGCGCGACGACCAGTGGATCGAGCTCAAGGGCGCCACCGGCAACAACCTCAAGGATGTCGACGTCCGCATACCGGTCGGCACCTTCACGTGCGTCACGGGCGTGTCCGGTTCGGGCAAGTCCACGCTGATCAACGACACCTTCTATCGCCTCGCTGCGATGGAGCTCAACGGCGCGGGCGAACAACCGGCGCCGTATGAGTCGATCGAAGGCCTCGAGCTGTTCGACAAGGTGGTCGATATCGACCAGTCGCCGATCGGCCGCACGCCCCGCTCGAACCCGGCGACGTATACCGGCCTGTTCACGCCGCTGCGCGAGCTTTATGCGCAGGTACCGGAGTCGCGCCAGCGCGGCTACACGCCGGGCCGCTTCAGTTTCAACGTGCGTGGCGGTCGCTGCGAAGCCTGCGAGGGCGACGGCATGATCAAGGTGGAAATGCACTTCCTTCCCGACGTGTACGTGCCTTGCGATGTCTGCCACGGCAAGCGCTACAACCGCGAAACGCTCGAGGTGCTCTATAAGGGCCATACCATCGCCGACGTCCTCGACATGACGGTGGAAGACGCGTTCAAGCTGTTCGAGCCGGTGCCGGTGATCGCGCGCAAGCTGGAAACACTGCGTGCCGTGGGCCTGGATTACATCAAGCTCGGCCAGAGCGCGACAACGCTGTCCGGTGGCGAAGCGCAGCGCGTGAAGCTGTCGAAGGAGCTGTCCAAGCGAGACACCGGCAGCACGCTCTACATCCTCGACGAGCCGACCACCGGCCTGCACTTCCACGACATCGAGCAACTGCTCGACGTACTGCACAAGCTGGTCGAGCACGGCAATACCGTCGTCGTGATCGAGCACAACCTCGACGTGATCAAGACAGCCGACTGGCTGATCGATCTTGGCCCCGAGGGTGGCTCGGGCGGCGGGCGCATCCTGGTCAGCGGCACGCCGGAAACGGTCGCGGCGACGAAGGAATCGCATACCGGCCGCTTCCTTAAGTCACACCTGGCACCGGCTTCCGCAGCGGCGGCGAAGGCCGCCGGCAAACCGGATGCCAAGACCGCCGTCGCCAAGACGGCTGCCACTAAGGCTCCGACGAAGGCGCCCGCCAAAGCGTCGGCTCCCGCGAAGAAAGCCGCACCTCCCAAATCCACCGCGAAGGCGGCCCCGGCCGCGAAGAAGAAACGAACCGCATGAGCACCGACGCTTCGAACACACCTGTCCCGCTGTTCATCACGCCGATGGACGTTCGCTGGC
Organism: Luteibacter sp.; assembly: GCF_035539195.1. Lineage (GTDB taxonomy): Bacteria > Pseudomonadota > Gammaproteobacteria > Xanthomonadales > Rhodanobacteraceae > Luteibacter. The sequence continues at coordinate 77,408 of NZ_DATLIW010000029.1, read as the reverse complement.
AGGATATGGACGCCTACCGCCACGTCAACAACGCGAACTACCTGGTCTACCTCCAGGAAGCGCGTCTGCAATGGCTGCAGACGCTGCCAGGCAAGTGGTACAGCGAGGAAGGCGCGCCGGTGATGGCGCATAGCGAAATCAACTATCGCCTGCCGATCGAATGGCCGGCGGATATCCAGATCGAGCTGTTCGTCAACCGTCTCGGCAACAGCTCGATGACGGTCGGCCATCGCATCGTCGATACCCAGGATGCGACGAAGATCCACGCGGACGGCAGCGTCACCGTGGTCTGGATCGACACGAAGACCGGCCGGCCCGTGCCCCTGCCGCAGGTGATTCGCGATGCCGTGGCCGACGCGCAGAACGCCTGACGCGCCGGCTCCGACATCGCCTGATCCCACGCCGTTCATTTCTCCCCGGTATGATCCCGCAGGATCATCACGGAGAGAGACCTATGTCGCGTCGTTTACTCGTTCTCGCGATCGCCGGTGCCGTCGCGCTGCCCGCCTTCGCCGCCACCGACGAGCGCACCGCGCTCACCCTCTACCGCGCCGAGGGCGATCAGCTCTTCGCCACCAACGGCGAAGCCGTTTCCAGCGACGGTTATGCCGTGGTCCACGAGCGCCGCGGCTTCGACCTGAAGGGCGGCACCCAGGATCTCTCCATCGACGGTCTCCCTGCGGCGCTGGACAGCGAAGCCCTCTCGCTACGCTTTCCCGGCAAGGGGACGCGCGTGGTGTCGCAGCGGCTGCTGCTCGGCCAGGGTTTCGACGGCGCCGTGGCAGGACTGGTCGGTCATAACGTGACCGCCATCGGTACCACCGGCCAGCCCATCGCCAGCGGCACGCTGGTTCGTGGCGGCGACGCCCTGGTGATTCGCGAAGCCAACGGCCAGGCCAGCCTGATCAAGGACTACGCGGCGCTGCGTGCGGCCGACGCCACCGACTTCGCCCGTGGCTCCACGCTGCAGGTCCGGGTGGCCGGCGGCAGCGCCGGCAACAGCACCGCGCAGCTCGACTACCCGACTTCCGGCCTGGGCTGGCGCGGCGCCTATGTGGCGACGGTTGCCCCCGGCGCCACCTGCAAGATGAACTTCGATGCGTCCGCCAGTATCGCCAACCGCAGCGGACGCGACTGGAAGGATGTCTCGCTGAAGCTCGTCGCCGGCGACGCGCAGCGCGCCAAGGCGCCGCCGGTGCGGGACAAGCTGTTCATGGCCCGCGCCGCACCCGCGGCGATGGCCATGGACGCCGCACCGATGGAACCACGCCAGGCCACGCTCGGCGACCTGCGCACCTACACCCTGCCCGCGGCAGTCGATCTGCCCGATGGCAGCGTGACGCAGACACCGCTGTACGAGAGCCGCACGTTGGACTGCGAACGCGAAGCCGTCTACGACACCAACATGCGTTACTACGGCAACCAGCCGCGCCTGGAACGCGACATCGGCATGCCGCCAAGCACGCAGATCGTTTCGAACCTGCGTTTCAAGGCCTTCGATGCGCTGCCCGCCGGCTATGTCCGCGTGTTGACCACCGATCGCGACGGCAATGCCGAACTGCTCGGCGAGGGGCGCCTGGACGATACCCCGAAGAACAAGGATGCGACCGTCTCCCTCGGTAACGCCTTCGACCTCGGCGCGACGCGCGAGCAGACGTCGTTCAGCGCGGACGCCGCCTCGCATCGCATGGATGAAGGCACACGCATCGTCCTCACCAACGCGGGGCAGACCAGCCGTACGATCACGGTGCGCGAGCACCCGAGCCGTTGGCGCGAGTGGGCGGTCACGTCGTCGTCGGTCAAGCCGACAAAGTCCACACCGGAGCTGCTGGAGTTCAAGGTGGAGGTGCCGGCCAATGGTTCGGTCAATCTCGACTACACCCTGCGCTACTCCTGGACCGCCGCCGACCTGCCGCACCCTTGAGCCTGCGGACGACCGCAGTGCGGCATGCCCTCGCCGCACTGCCCGGTCATACTTACCTCACCATTCCCGACGGACACGCGCCCATGCTCGACATTCTTCCGCACGACGGCGGCATCCATGAAATCCGCATGGCGCGCGCCCCGGTCAACGCGTTCGACATCAACCTCGTGCGCGCGCTTCGCGAAGCCATCGTCGAAGCGCCTTCCCATGGCGCTCGCGGCATCGTCCTCTCCGGTGCGCAGGGCATGTTCTCCGCGGGGGTGGACGTTCCCGCCCTGATCCAGCGCGATCGTGCGGGCGTGCAGGCGTTCTGGAACGAATTCTTCGCCCTCTGCGGCGCGATCGCCGCATCGAGCATTCCGACCGTGGCCGCGATCACCGGCCACAGCCCTGCCGGCGGTGCCGTCGTCGCGCTGTTCTGCGACTACCGGATCATGGCGCACGGCCCCTACAAGATCGGCCTCAACGAAGTGCAGGTCGGCCTGTCCGTGCCCGAGCCGATCCAGTTCGCCATGCGCCGTATCGTCGGCAATTACCGCGCCGAGCGCCTGGTCGTCGCCGGGGCCATGGTCGATGCCGAGCAAGCGCACGCGATCGGCCTGGTGGACGAACTCGCCACGGTGGAACAGGTCGTGCAGCGTGCCGTGATGTGGATGACCGACATGCTTAAACTGCCTCCCAACGCCATGCTGCGTACACGCGCGATCGCGCGTGCCGACCTGGTCGAGGTGTGGGGCGATACGACCGATCTGCTCGATCCGGGGTTCATCGACGACTTCTTCGCCGATGAGACACAAGGTGTCCTGAAGGCCCTTGTCGCCCGACTGAAGTCCAAATAACCGGCTCAGAGAAACCCGCGAATCCCCGCGACGCCCTGCGCGGCATGCAGCCGCGCGTCCATCCCGTCGTCGGGCCCGAGGCCGCCCAGCGCGTAGACCGGCAACGAAGCGGCCTCGACCAGTTGCGCAAAGCGCGGCCAGCCCAGCGGTTCGGCGGCCGGATGGCTGGCCGTGGCATGCACGGGCGACAGTGTGGCGAAGTCGCAGCCGATCGCGGACGCGAGCGCGAGCTCGACCGCATCGTGACAGGACGCGGCAACCGTCTGCGACAACGGTAGCGGCCTCGCGTCCAGCGCATGCAGCTGCGAGGCGGCCAGATGCACGCCTACGCCCTCGCCGAAGGCGAGCGCCCCCTCGATATCCCGATTGAGCAGCACGATCGCCCGATGCGCGCGCAACGTCGGGAGCAACCGCTCCACCACGGCACGCACCGCCTCCACCGGCAACCCGGGCAGGCGCAGCTGAAGCAAGCGCTCGCCCCGCGCCAGTGCGCTGGTCAGCAAATCGACCGCCTCCTGGGCGGAAACGTCAGGTGGCGTGATCGGATAGTGCGACGGCAATCGCGTCGAGGCCAGGATCGGACGGTCCGCCGGTGCCAGGATCGCCGGGTCGATATCGCGTGGATCCAGCCAGCGGATCTCCGCGGCGTCGAGTGCCTTCGGTTCACCCGACCAGGCGCGCACGAGGATCGCTTCCAGCAGCAAGCCGCGCTCGCCGTAACGCCACGGGATGCGCACGAGTGCCTCGAGCGAGAATGGGTCGACGGCGATACCCAGCTCCTCGTCGAGTTCGCGCTCGAGCGCGACCAACGGCGTTTCACCCGGCTCGAGCTTGCCCCCCGGAAACTCCCACACGCCCGCCAGGTGCTTGCCGGGCGGGCGTTGGGCGATGAGGATCCGTCCGGCGCCATCGACGAGGACGCCGGCGACCACATGCATCAGACGTTCCGGACGTATTCGACCATGTCGAAGGAGTGGGCGTGCTCCTTGTCGGCCTTGTGGTGCACGCGCGACACCTCGGCCCATTCCTTGAAATCGATGCCCGGGAAGAAGACGTCGGCGCCATCCACCGCGGCGTAGACCCAGGTGAGGTACAGCGTGCGCGCGTACGGGAGCGCCTCGCGGAACACTTCGCCGCCGCCGATGACCATGAGGCCGGCGTGGTTGCAGCTGGCCTGGGCCTCGGCCACCGAACGCACGGTGATCTGGCCCGGGTACGGTGCCTCACCCTTGCGGGAGAGCACGTAGTTCACCCGGTCGGGGAGCGCCTTGCCGATCGATTCGGCGGTCTTGCGGCCCATCAGCACGGCTTTGTCCGTGGTCAGGCGCTTGAAGTGACGCAGGTCTTCGGGGAGGTGCCAGGGCAGGCCTCCCTGCTTGCCGATAGCAAAGTTCTCGTCGAGCGCGGCAACCAGGTGAACGGACATGAAGCTTCCTTCGAATGGGAGGTGGAACGGGCGCACACGGCGGCCCTTGCGGTCCGCATAGTAGTCCTCCAAGTGTGATGAAGAAACTAACGCCTGTTTGATTCCCACGATGGAACCACCCCGATGACGCTTTCGACGTGGCGCCCTCTGGACGGGCTCACGTCCGCCTGTCCGCCGGACGTCTGTCCGCGGACAGGCCCAAGCCGGCGAAGGTCGCGGCGCGGTGCGGCGGGGCCCGTGGCATACACCTTGCTAGCCTGCGTTGGGGAAGACACCACAGGGATCGCCAACGATGTTCGGTTACTACATGCAGCTCGGACTTCGCAGTCTCAAACGCAATCCGGTCCTGACGCTGTTGATGGTGCTGGTCATCGCGATAGGCGTCGCGGCGTCGATGACCAGTTACGCCGTGTTCCGCGTGACCTCGGGCGATCCCATCCCGGAGAAGTCGTCGCAGCTGTTCATCGCGCAGATCGACAACTACGGCCCGGAAAACAGCGACGGCGATCCGCTGCCATGGCTCACCTGGCGCGATGCGACGGCGCTGGTGGACGCACACAAGGCGAAGCGGCAGACGCCGCTGTACCCTATCGGCGTGTCGATCGTCGCGGACGAGCCCAACACGATGGCCTCGCCTGCACGCGGTTATGCCGTGCAGGCCGACATGTTTCCCATGTTCGACGTGCCCTTCCTCTTCGGCGCGCCCTGGTCGGCGGCCGACGATGCGGGTAGCGCGCGGGTGGTGGTCATCGGCAGGAGCCTCAACGACCGCATGTTCGGCGGCGCCAACAGCGTGGGACGCGAGATCGACCTCGAGGGCACGCGCTTTCGCATCGTCGGCGTCACCGATACCTGGGATACCCGACCACGTTTCTTCGACCTGGACACGCGACAGAAAGGCTTCGGCGACCTCGGCGAGATCTACATGCCCTTCGCACGCGCCATCGCCGACGGTCGTGAACCCGCGGGCGGCAATGTATGCAACCGGCCGTCCAAGCCTGGCTGGGACAATTTCGTCCATTCCGAGTGCATCTTCATCAGCTTCTGGGCCGAGCTTCCCGACGCGGCGAGCGCGGCTTCATACCGACAGTTCCTGCACGACTACGCGGCCGAGCAGACACGCAGCGGCCGTTTTGCGTGGGCACCGAACGTACGGCTGCGCAACGTGCTGGAGTGGCTGGAATTCCGGAAGGTCGTGCCGGCGGAAGCGCGCATGAGCGTGCTGGTCTCCGCCGCCTTCCTGGTCATCTGCCTGGTCAACGTCATCGGCTTACTGCTTGCGAAGTTCATGCGGCGCGCGCCGGAGATCGGCATTCGCCGGGCGCTTGGCGCGTCCCGTGGCGCCATCTATGCACAATTCCTGCTCGAGGCCGCCTCGGTCGGCCTGGCCGGCGGCGCGCTCGGCGTGATCCTCACCGCGTTAGGCACCCTGTGCATCGGCGCCGTGTTCGACCCCGCGATCGCCGCTCTCGTCCACATGAACCTGCCCCTGCTCGGCCTCACTGTCCTTGTCGCGCTGGTCAGCACTCTCGTCGCGGCGTTCTATCCCACCTGGCGCGCCTCACGGGTGCAGCCGGCATGGCAACTCAAAGCCAGCTGACCCGGAGCACCCCATGCCACCCATCCGTCCCATTCTCGCCGCGCTCCGCCATCACAAGGCCGGTGCCATCCTCATTGCCGTACAGGTGGCGCTGACGCTCGCCGTCGTCTGCAATGCGCTGTTCGTCATCGAGCAGCGCTTGCAACGGCTGTCGCGCGACACCGGCATCGCCGAAAACGACATCATGGTGGTGAACAACCGTTGGGTTTCGCCCGCTGCGGAAATCCCTGCGCGCCAGGCAGCCGACGTCGCCATGTTGCGTGCCATGCCCGGGGTCGCCGATGCCTATGCGACCAACGCGTATCCCCTGGTCGGCGGCGCTTGGCAGAGCGGCATCCGACTCGACCCCGCCAGTTCGCATTTCGTCAGCGAAGGGGCGTCGATCTACTTCGTCGACGACCATGCGTTGAACACGCTCGGAGTAAAGGTCGCCGAAGGGCGCAACTTCCGCCCCGACGAGATCGGCGCCCTGGTACCGAACGGCAGCCCCGACGCGCCTTCGATCATCGTCACGCGGGCCCTGGCGAAACGCGCGTTCCCCGACGGCCATGCGCTCGGCAAGTCGCTCTACATCGGAAACAGCGATGCGCGCCCGAGCACGATCGTCGGCATCGTCGAGCACGTGCAGACGCCGCAGACCAACAGCTCCGATGACATCTACTGGGAAGACTCGATCTTCGTGCCGATGCATCTGACGGGCAGCGGTGCGTTCTTCGTCATACGTGCACAACCTGGCCGGCTGCCCGCGCTCCTGCGCGCGGTGCCCGACGCACTGAAGGCACAGAGCACGCGCCGCGTCGTTCCTTCACCGCATGGCGTGATGGCATTTCGCCAAGTGCGGGAGATGGCCTACCGCAGCGACCGTGGCCTGGCCTGGATGCTTGGCGGCATCTGCGTCACCCTGCTCGTGGTCACCGCCGCGGGTATCGTGGGGCTGACCAGCTTCTGGGTGGGCCAACGACGCCGTCAGATCGGCATCCGTCGTGCGTTGGGGGCGACGCGTCGCGATATCCTCGTGTACTTCCTCACCGAGAACGGGCTTATCAGCATGGCGGGGGCCCTGGCCGGCGTCGTGCTGGCCTTCGCGCTCAACGCCTGGATGATGCGTGCTTTCGAGACCTCGCGGCTCTCGCTGGTCTACGTGGGAAGCGGAACGGCGATCCTGCTCTTGCTCGGGCAACTGGCGGTGCTGTCGCCCGCGCGGCGCGCCTCCCGAGTCCCGCCGGTGGAAGCGACGCGAAGCGTCTGAACTGCCTTGGCGTGAGCTAGGAGCGATTCGGAAACCACAGGACGAACCGCGTGACGCCTTGGACCTCGCTCTCGACCGCCACCCTGCCACCGTGCAGCTCCATGACGCTCTTGACGATCGACAGCCCCAGGCCGGTCGAGTTGGCCGAATCGCTACGCGAGCGGTCCACGCGGTAGAAGCGGTCGAACAGTTTTTCCCGGTGTTCGGGCGGGATGCCGTCTCCCGGATTCTCCACCGCGACAACGACCATGTCATCCACCGCGGCCGTTCGCAGCGTGATCGTCTCCATCGGCGGCGTGTACCGCAGGGCGTTGGAGAGAAGGTTGCTCACCGCACGGCGAAAGAGGTCCCGATCCGCGCTGAGATGGGCGGTGCCCAGTGTCTGGATGGCCACCTGCCTCTCGGACGCGATACCTTCGAAGTACTCGGCGATGCGCTCCAGCTCGACGGCGACATCGAGCGAAACGCATTGCAAGGCGAATTGCGGGTTGTCCGCGCGCGCCAGGAACAGGACGTTCTCGATCGTGCGGCTCACGCGATCGCATTCCTCGATGTTGGAACCCAACAATGCCTGGTACTCCGGGGCGGTGCGTGTGCGCGTCAGGGCCACTTCATTGGTGCCGCGCAGATTGCCGATCGGCGTACGCAGGTCGTGGGCGAGGTCCACGGTGAACTGCCACACGCGCGTGAAGCCTCCTTCGAGCCGATCGAGCATGGCGTTCAGTGCATCGGTCAGGGCATGCAATTCCGCCGGCGCGCCACCTGCGGAAAGCCGGGTCTGCAAACTCTGCGCCGTGATCATCGCGGCGTCCGACGCCATGGCGCGAAGAGGCCGCAACGCACGTCTCACGAGCAAATGGCTCAATACGATGGCGGCCACCATGCCGGCCAACAAGCGCAAGGCCATGTCCCGGCCATATCGGTGGAGCACCGCCTCGCGGTCGGAGAGCGACCGGGCGACAACGATGGTTACATGCGCGCCGTCGCGCACCTGTCCGGTGACGGCCACCCCACGTATCGGCACCCCGTCGTCGCCACGCCATGTACGCAAATTGTCCGCGACGACGCGCTGGTCGGCGGGAACGGGCGCCCGGACGTCGAGCGGGAACCCACTCGGGTTGTAGTCGACGAGCGCCTGGCCTGAATCGTCCACTATGCGCAACGCGTTGCTGGTATCGCCCAGAACGCTTATCACCATCCTGTCCTGATGAGCCTTCAGCTCACCGAGCGAATCGAGTTCGGCGACCAACCGCCGGAGGTGCCGCGCGGAGAGCACGAGGTTGGTGTCGTCCTGCTCATGGCCGCGCTGTTCGGCAGCCCTGTACAGAAGAAGTCCCACGAGCACGAAGCACACCGTCATGATCACGAGAAACGTGGCGGTCAGCCGGGCGGCCAGGGACATGCGGGCCATCACCTGTCCTCGTGGCGGTCGTCGAGGACGTAGCCCATGCCGCGGACGGTATGGATGAGCTTCGCCTCATGGCCATCGTCGATCTTCGCTCTCAGGCGCCGGATCGCGACCTCGACGACATTCGTGTCGCTGTCGAAATTCATGTCCCATACGTAGGAAGCGATCTGCGTGCGACTAAGCACCTCGCCACGGCGGCGCGCCAGCAACTGGAGCAGCGAGAATTCCTTCGGTGTGAGGTCGACACGCTGCCCGTTGCGGCGCACGCGACGGCGGACGGCGTCGATCGAGAGATCACCGATGTCGACCTGCTCGATGTCGCGCGGCGGCCCGCGACGAAGCAACGTACGGATACGCGCCAGCAGTTCGACGAAGGCGAATGGCTTCACCATGTAATCGTCGCCGCCGAGTTCGAGGCCGCGAACACGTTCTTCCAGTTCGTCGATAGCCGTAAGCAGCAAAACGGGGGTTTCTTTCTTCAAGCGAAGACGGCGCAGGACCTCCCAACCGTCCATTCCCGGGAGCATGACGTCGAGGACAAGAAGGTCGTAGTCGTCCTCCAGCGCTTGATGGAGACCGTCGATGCCGTTAGCCACGACATCGACGGTGAAGCCGGATTCTTCCAGCCCCTTCTTCAGATATTCACCGGCTTTCTTTTCGTCCTCGATGACCAGAAGGCGCATGGCGGATCTCGCATGTGGTGCTGGATCCGATCATACATCCGGCCTCCGGCGAGCGTGATTACAGAATTGTCAGGAACCCGTCAGTAGCGCGCAAGGCCTGGGAACCTAGTCTTCCGGACGACCCAAACTGCCCAAGGCGGAACCCCCATGTGGATCGTCCAACTGGCGCTTCGGCGGCCATATACCTTCATTGTGATGGCGCTGCTCCTGGCCATCATCGGTCCGCTCATGGTGCTTCGCACGCCGACCGACATCTTTCCGAACATCAACATTCCGGTGTTGAGCATCGTCTGGTCGTTCAACGGCTTCTCGGCCGACGACATGGCCAACCGCATCACGACGCCCTACGAACGTGCGTTGACCTCCGACGTCGACAACATCGAGCACGTCGAATCGCAGACGGTCAATGGCGTGGCCGTCATCAAGGTCTACTTCCATGAAGGCGCGGACATCAACCGTGCGATCGCGGAAGCATCGGCCAACGCGCAGTCGATCCTCCGCGTGCTCCCGCCGGGCACCCTCCCGCCGCTGGTGATCTCATACAACGCGTCGACCGTGCCGATCCTGCAGCTGGCCCTGTCCAGCCATACGCTGCCGGAGCAGCAGTTGTACGACCTCGGTAACAATTTCATCCGCACGCAGCTCGCCACGGTGCAGGGTGCGGCCATTCCGCTGCCCTTCGGTGGCAAGGTCCGGCAGATCATGGTCGATATCGACCCCAAGTCCTTGCAGGCCCATGGCCTCGCACCGTTGGATGTCGTCAACGCGGTGAACGCGCAGAACCTGATTCTCCCCGGTGGCACGGCGAAGATCGGTGCGCTCGAGTACAACGTGAATCTCAACGGTAGCCCGTCCTCGGTCGACGCGCTGAACCTGATACCGGTGAAGGCGACGGCGGGCGGCGTGACCTACCTGCGTGACATCGCGACGGTGCGCGATGGTTTCGCGCCGCAAACGAATATCGTGCGGGTCGACGGGACGCGATCGGCGCTGCTCCAGGTGGAGAAGTCCGGCGATGCGTCGACCCTCGACATCATCGCATCGGTCAAGAGCCTGCTGCCGAAGATCACCGCGGGCCTGCCCAAAGCGCTCGAGGTCAAACCGGTCTCCGACCAGTCCGTCTTCGTCAGCTCGGCCGTGAGCGGCGTCGTCCGCGAAGGCATGATCGCCGCCGGCCTCACCGCGATCATGATCCTGCTGTTCCTCGGCAGCTGGCGGTCCACGCTGATCATCGCGATCACCATTCCGTTGTCGGTGGTCACCTCGCTGATCGTGCTCTCCGTGCTCGGCCAGACCATCAACATCATGACGCTGGGCGGCCTTGCGCTGGCGGTGGGCATCCTCGTCGACGATGCCACGGTGGAGATCGAAGCGATCAGCCACCACCGCGACATGGGCAAGGGGCTACGCGACGCGATCGTCGATGCCTCGGCACAGATCGCCCTGCCCACGCTCGTGTCGACCCTCTCCATCTGCATCGTCTTCCTGCCGATGTTCCTTCTTTCCGGCGTGGCCCGTTACCTGTTCGTGCCCCTCGCCGAAGCCGTCGTCTTCGCGATGCTGGCGTCGTACTTCTTCTCTCGCGCCCTGATCCCGACGCTGGCCATGTACATGCTACGTAACGACCGTCCCGCACCCGAGGGTGACGAGGGTCGCCCCGGTGTGCTGCGCCGGTTCCAGCAACGTTTCGAAGCAGGTTTCGAGCGCCTGCATGTGCGCTACCAGGCGGCCTTGCGAATCGTCATCGCCCATCCGCGTCGGCTTGGCGCCGTGTTCATCGTCGTTTGCGCCGGGTCGTTGCTGCTCATACCCTTCCTCGGCCGCGACTTCTTCCCGACATCGGACACAGGCGAGATCCGCCTGCACATGCGCGCCCGCACCGGGACACGGATCGAACAGACCGCCCGCATCGTGGATCTGGTCGAGCAGGATGTCCACCGCGTCATTCCGTCGGCTCAGCTCGGCAGCGTGCTCGATAACATCGGCCTCCCGGTGAGCGGCATCAACATGACCTACGACTCGTCGCTGCCGGTCGGCTCCGCGGACGCGGATATACTGATATCGCTGAAGGCCGGCCACGGTCCCACGGCGGCGTTCGTCACGGCTCTCAGGTATCGCCTGAATCGCGATTTCCCCGGTGTGACCTTCTCGTTCCTTCCCGCCGACATCATCAGCCAGACCCTGGATTTCGGCTTGCCTTCGCCGATCGACGTGCAGGTGGTGGGCACCGACAAGACGGGCAACCGAAAGATCGCCGAGCAACTGGTTGCCGGAATGCGCCATGTCGACGGCCTGGTCGATCCGCGCATCCAGCAGCCCGACGACGCGCCTTCCATCGACGTCGATGTGGATCGGGTAAAAGCCATCCAGGCCGGCTTTCCGCAGCGAACCATCGCGCAGAACCTGCTCATCGCGCTTTCCGGAAGCTCGCAGACGTCGCCCAATTTCTGGCTGAATCCGAAGAACGGCGTCAGCTATCCGCTGATGACGGAGGCGCCGCAGTACGACATCGATTCACTGCAGGCCCTGAACAACATTCCGCTCACCGGCAATGCCACCGGCAAGCAGGTCTCGCCAATCCTCGGCTCGTTGAGCACGCTGACCCGCACGTCGCAGGACGCCGTGGTGTCGCATTACAACGTGCAGCCGGTCATCGATGTCTTCGCGGGTGTACAGGGCCGCGACCTGGGTGCCGTCGCCGCCGACGTCGATCGTCTCGTCACCCAGGCACGCGCCCAGCTTCCCGCCGGCTCGAGCATTACGGTGCGCGGCGAGGTGCAAACGATGCAGGCGTCGTTCTCGGGTCTGTTGCTCGGGCTCGCGTTCGCCGTGCTCCTCGTTTACGCGCTGATGGTGGTGAACTTTCAGTCGTGGACCGATCCACTGGTCATCATCGGCGGTTTGCCGGGTGCGCTGGCCGGCATGGCGTGGATCCTGTTCGTCACGCGCACGACGGTCAGCGTCCCGGCCCTGACCGGCGCCATCATGTGCATCGGCATCGCGACGGCCAACAGCATTCTCGTGGTCAGCTTCGCACGTGACCGACTGCACGACGGCGCCCATCCTGTCGAAGCCGCATTCGATGCGGGAAGCACGCGCTTCCGCCCTGTTCTGATGACCGCGCTCGCCATGCTCATCGGCATGCTCCCGATGGCCCTCGGGCTCGGTGACGGCGGCGAGCAGAACGCGCCGCTCGGTCGTGCGGTCATCGGTGGCCTTTTGTTCGGCACCGTCGCCACGCTGATTTTCGTCCCCACGATCTTCGCCGCCGTGCACACCTGGCTCGCGCGTCGCCTGAAGGCGCCGGCTGTCCTTCCTTCCCCTGTTTCCACGCACTGACGGGAGCGTCATTCTCATGCTTACCCCCATGCAACCTTCTGCCAAGTCGCATTCACGGCTCCTCGTCGCTGCGCCTGTCGCCGTCGTCTGTATCGCCCTTGCGGTGGGCGGCCTTCCCCGCCTGTCCGCCCATGCCGCCGTGGTGAAGCAGACAGCGGCATTGAGCGTGCCGACGGTGGCGGTGGTGGTCCCCACCAAGGCGCCGAACCAACAGTCCCTCGTGCTTCCGGGCGATGTCGAAGCCTTTCAGGAAGCGAATATCTACGCCCGGACCAGTGGCTACCTCGGTCGCTGGCTGACCGACATCGGCACGCATGTCCACCAGGGGCAGTTGCTTGCGGAGATCCAGTCCCCCGAGGTGGATGCCGAACTGGCCCAGGCTCGCGCCGACGCGGCGACGGCGTCGGCAAACTTCGACATCGCACGGGTGACTGCCTCGCGCTGGGAGGACATGCTCAAGAACAATGCCGTGTCCCGACAGTCCAGCGAGGAGAACGTGAGCGCGATGAAGGCGAAGCAGGCCATGCTCGGTGCCGCTCAGGCCAACGTCGAGCGCCTCCGGCAGCTGCAGTCGTTCGAGAAGGTCTATGCGCCGTTCGACGGTGTCGTCACGGTTCGCAACGTCGATGTCGGTGCCCTGGTCGATGCGGGTAACGGCGGAACGCCGGCGGCCCTCTTCAGGCTCGCGGAAACCGACAAACTGCGCGTCTTCGTCAACGTGCCGCAGGACGAGGCCACCGATGTGACCATTGGCTCGCGAGCCACACTGACCTTGCCTCAGTTCCCCGGCCGCACGTTCGCGGGAAGCGTGGCACGGACATCCGGCGCCATCGATCCAGCCAGCCGCACGCTGCGCACCGAGGTGGACATGGACAACACCGACGGGGCCGTTCCTCCGGGTGCCTACGCCCAGGTCGAGCTTGCGCTGACATCGCCGGGAGCGGCGCTATCGCTGCCGGCCAACACACTCCTGTTTCGTCCTACAGGGGTGCAAGTGGCCACCGTGGACAGCAAGGGTCAGGTGCAACTGGTCCCCGTGACGCTCGGGCGCGACTTCGGCACCCGCGTTGAAATCCGTACCGGGCTGCGCGGTGACGAGCGCGTGGTTGTCGATCCGGGCGACGCCATCGGCAACGGCCAGGCAGTGAGCATCAACACGCATCCCGCGGATGCGACCTGAGCGAACGAGGAAATCACCATGCGCATGACGTCCTTCCCCCGCAACGCCGGCACGCTTGCCTTCGTTATCGGAGCCATCCTTGCGGCAGGCTGTACGCCCGGGCCGGCGTACGTCCGACCCTCCATCGACGTCCCTCCGCAATTCAAGGAGCAACCCGCGGAAGGCGCGGATGCGCGCCACGTTCGACCCGGTTGGGTCGCCGCGCATCCCGCCGATGCGGTGGATCGTGCCGACTGGTGGAGCGCATTCGGCGACGAGACGCTCGACCGGCTCGAGGCGCGCGTCGATGCCGGCAACCCGTCCATCGCCCGCCAGGTGGCCAACCTGCGCGCCGCGAAGGCCGAGGCCGGACAGGCGAGCGCCGCGTACTACCCGACGATCACCGCGGGCGTCGACGCGTCGCGCAACCATACCTCGCAGAACGTCGTCGGACGCTCGCTGGCCGGCAAGACCGTCTCCGATTACGACGCCCAGGTGGATGTGAGCTGGGAGCCCGACTTGTTCGACCGTATCGGCCATCAGGTCGATGCCGCCAACGCCCGCTACCAGGCGAGCGCCGCCGACCTGGCGTCAGTGAGCCTCGCCACCCATGCCGAGCTCGCTGTCGACTACGTCGGGCTGCGCGACGCCGATGCGGAGGCCACGCTGCTCGAACAGACCGTGGCCGACTATACGAAAGCCCGCGATCTGGTGGCGGTACGCTTCAAGGGCGGCATCGCGTCCGATGCGGACCTCGCGCAGGCGGAAACCCAGTTGCAGGTCGCCCGTGCGCAATGGGTGGACGTCGGCGAAAGCCGCGCCCATTTCGAGCACGCCATCGCCACGCTGATGGGCATGCCACCGTCCGGCCTCACCATCCCTGCGTCCACGACCGCCATCGCCTTGCCTGCCGTACCGGCTGGTCTTCCCTCGACGTTGCTGGAGCGCCGGCCCGACATCGCCGCCGCCGAACGCCGCGTTGCCGCGGCCAATGCGGATGTGGGGGAAGCCACGTCGGCCTTCTTCCCCGATTTGCTCCTTTCGGCATCCGGTGGCCTCGAGGCGTCGACGCTCGGTAGCTTCGCGGCGCTTCCCAGTCGCTTCTGGTCGATCGGCCCTGCCCTGGTCGGCACGCTGTTCGACGGCGGGCGGCGAAAGCAGGCGCTGCGTCAGGCCGAGGCAAAGGAAGACGCTGCCGCCGCCGACTACCGGCAGACCGTGCTTTCGGCGTTCCAGGACGTCGAAGACAACCTGTCGTCGTTGCGGGTACTCGGCAACGAAGCCACGGCACAGCACAGGGCCGTCGATGCCGCCGATCGCGCGGCGCAGCTGGCCCTCACTCGCTACCAGGCCGGTGCGACCGACTACCTCGAGGTCGTCTCCACCCAAAGTACCGCGCTGGCTCAGCGTCGCGCCGATGTCGAGCTATCGCGGCGGCAGCTGGAATCGGACATCCGACTGATCAAGGCTATCGGTGGCGGCTGGCATGCCGATGCGGCGCAAACCCTGGCGACTCAAACCGCCACAGGCGCCTTGATGGCCGGATACGGGTCGTAGTCCACGATGGCGATATCCTCGAAGCGGAAGTCGAAGATCGACGTCACCTCCGGGTTCAGCGCGAGCTTCGGCAACGGCCGCGGCTCGCGAAGAAGCTGCTTGTCGGCCTGCTCGAGGTGGTTCGCGTAGAGATGCGCGTCGCCCAGCGTGTGCACGAAGTCGCCCACGTCCAACCCGGTCACCTGGGCGATCATGTGAGTGAGCAGCGCGTAGCTGGCGATGTTGAACGGAATGCCGAGGAAGATATCGCCCGAGCGCTGATACAACTGGCAGGACAACTTTCCGTTGGCCACGTAGAACTGGAACATCGTGTGGCAGGGCATCAGCGCCATCTTCGGCAACTCGCCCACGTTCCACGCGGAAACGATGAGGCGACGCGAATCCGGATTGCGCTTGATCTCGTCGACGACCCAGGCGATCTGGTCGACCACCTTGCCGTCGGCCGTCGGCCATGCGCGCCACTGGCGGCCGTATACGGGGCCGAGGTCGCCGTTGGCGTCGGCCCATTCGTCCCAGATGCTGACGCCGTTTTCCTTCAGGTAAGCGACGTTGGTGTCGCCCCGCAGGAACCAGATCAGCTCATGGACGATGGAGCGCAGGTGCAGCTTCTTCGTCGTGACCAGGGGGAAACCCCTGGCCAGGTCGTAGCGCATCTGCCAGCCGAACACGCTGCGCGTGCCGGTGCCGGTACGATCCGATTTCTCGGTGCCGTGGTCGCGCACGTGGCGCAGGAGTTCCAGGTAGGGCTGCATGGCTCGGGACGATATCAGGTCGCGGTCGCGGGGGGCGCCGCGACGGGTGCATAGGGCGCACGGCGCGACATGACCAGCCAGAGGATGCCGAGCGCGATCAGGGGCAGCGAGAGTACCTGCCCCATCGTGAGCCAGCCGAAGGCCAGGTAGCCCAGCTGGGCGTCGGGCACGCGGACGAATTCGACGATGAATCGGAAGCAGCCGTACATCAGGGCGAACAGGCCCGAGACGGCGTAGCGCCGGCGCGGCTTCAGCGTGAACAGCCAGAGCACCGTGAACATGACCACGCCTTCCAGCGCGAACTCGTAAAGCGGATTGGGATGGCGCGGCAGCGCGTCGGGCGCATGCGGGAAGATCATGCCGATGGGCAGGTCGGTGGGCTTGCCCCACAGCTCGCCATTGATGAAATTGCCCAGGCGGCCGAGGCCGAGGCCCAGGGGCACCAGCGGCGCGACGAAGTCGATGGTGTCGAAGAACTTCACGTTGTTGCGCCGCGACCACCAGATGCCGGCCACCACCACGCCGAGCAGGCCGCCATGGAAGGACATGCCGCCGTCCCAGATACGGAAGATCGCCAGGGGGTCGGTCCAGATCCAGGAGATGGCCGTGTAGAAGAGCATGTAGCCGATACGGCCACCCAGGACCACGCCCATCATGCAATAGAACATGAGGTCGCCGAAGCGATCGGCGCTGACCGGCAGGCGACCCTGCCGGCGACGGTACTCGCCGAGCGCCCATCCGCCGAGGAAGCCGCCGAGGTACATGAGCCCGTACCAATGGACCTGGAGAGGCCCGAGGGACAGCGCGACGGGATCGATATTGACGACGAACGGAGTTGCCATGGAGGGCCCAGGAAGATCGCAGGCGGCAAGTGTAGCGCCCCCTCCGGCCCAGGGGTCGCCTTGTGGCCGGCCCCGGAATGGGCTATATCCCGGCGTGGGCGCGGTCCGGGGAGGACCGCGTGTATGGATGTACCCAACCAGGGGGAGTCGAACATGAAGTACCGCTTCGCGCGGCCGTTGCTGGCCGTGCTGTGTATGGGCGCCTGCGCCTCCGGCGTAGCCGCCGCCGAACTGATCCCGACGGCCGATTTCGCCCGTCGCGAGCCGCTGACCATGCCCCGCCTCTCGCCGGACGGCAAGCATTTCTCGGTGGTTTATCACGACGTCGACGGCAAGACGCACGCCATCGCCATCTATGCCGTCGACGACCCGAGCAAGCCAATCAGCCTGATCCGGATGCCCCCCTACGAATTGCCCGCCAACATCATCTGGGCGAGCGCCACGCGCCTGGTCGTCGCCCGCGGCAAGCAGGACGGCTCGATCGGCAACACCTCGTACACCGGCGAGATCATGGCGATCGACATCGACGGCAAGAACCCCGACTACCTTTACGGCTACGAGGCCGTCGGCAAGCGCTCGGCCACGCGCCAGACCGACTCGGGCTGGGGCGAGATCGAAGGGGCGCCGGTGCAGAGCAACGGCCACTTCTACATGCGCGCAACTTCGTGGTCGGACCAGAATCGCAGCACGCTGTACGACGTCGATGCCACCAGCAGTGCCCGCAAGCAGATGGCCGACATCGGTATCGGCAGCATGAGCTTCATGATCTCGCCCGATGGCGCGGCGAAGTTCTCCTACGGTACCGATGCCGACTTCAAGTACGTCGTGTTCCACCGCGAAGGCAGCGGCTGGGCCAAGGTGCCCGAAAACGGCGAACTGCAGCGCTTCGTTCCCGTCGCTTCCGTGGCTGGCAGCAACCGCATGTACGCCCGCTACAGCCCCCATGGCATGGGCGGCGAACTGGTCGAGCAGGACGAGGACGGCGGAAACCGCCGCGTGATCAGCCGGGACGATTTCAGCCTGGTCACATCCGATGGCTTGTGGACACCCGTGCCACTACGGCCCTTCGGCACGTACGCGGAGAGTGGCATCCCGAAGGTGACCTATGTCGATCCCCAGGACGCGATCGCCAAGCTGCATATGGCGCTGTCGCTGAAATTCCCGGGCAGCTTCGTCAACTTCATCGACTTCAGCCAGGACGGTGGGCAGCTGATGTTCGGCGTGTCGAGCGACCGCGATCCGGGTCGCTTCATGCTGATCGATACCAAGACGTTCAAGGTGCACAGTCTCTTCGCCGTCGCGCCCTGGATCGACGCGACGAAGATGGCCGAGCGCCGTCCACTGCGATTCAAGGC
Source organism: Luteibacter sp. (assembly GCF_035539195.1). Taxonomy (GTDB): domain Bacteria; phylum Pseudomonadota; class Gammaproteobacteria; order Xanthomonadales; family Rhodanobacteraceae; genus Luteibacter. The sequence goes on along the minus strand of NZ_DATLIW010000029.1, from coordinate 59,275 downwards.
CAGCGACGGCATGGAACTCGAGGCCATCCTCACCTTTCCCAAGGGCAAGTCCGAAGCCAACCTGCCGATGGTCCTGCTGCCGCATGGCGGCCCGATCGGCATCAAGGACGACTGGTTCTACGACGAGGACGCGCAGTTCCTGGCCAATCGTGGCTACCTGGTGCTGCAGGTGAACTACCGCGGCTCCGGCGGTCGCGGCAACGGCTTCGAGCAGGCCGGCTACCTCAAGTGGGGCACGCGCGTTCAGGAAGACCTGATCGACGGCGTGAAGTGGGCGATCGCGCAGAACTACGCCGACCCCAAGCGAATCTGCGTCTACGGGGCCAGCTTCGGCGGATACGCCGCAATGATGACCACCATCCGGGAACCGGGAATGTTCAAGTGCGCGGTGGGCTACGCGGGCCTTTACGACCTGGGCATGATGTACAGCAAGGGCGACATCAAGACGACCAAGCTCGGCCGCAGCTACCTGACCACGGTGGTCGGCCACGACGAGGCCGATCTGGCCGCAAACTCCCCCGACCACCTGGCCGACAAGATCACCGTGCCGGTCCTGCTGGTCCACGGCGAGGACGATGAACGCGTGCCGTTCGCCCAGTTCAAGGCGATGCGCGCCGCGATGGATGCGGCCCACAAGCCTTACGAAGTCCTGACCAAGTCCGGCGAGAAGCACGGCTTCCTCAAGCCGGAGAACGTCGAGGAGTTCTATAACAAGCTGCAGGCGTTCCTCGACAAGAACATCGGTGGCGGCGAAGCCACCACCGCGTCGAACTGAGCCAGGACACCCACCGGCGGAGGCCCATGACTTCCGCCGGTTGCCCCGGTCACGCCGCCCGCGTTATCTTCGGTGGATCGTCGAGCCCGGGTGGGGTATGGCGGGGCTTGGGAGGCTTCAGGGTATGCACGTCAGTTCCGGGCACAAGCGCCTCGTCGCAGGGCGACGCGTAGCGCTTGCCGTAGCGCTCGGAGCCTGCTTGCCTGCCGCGGGGGTCCATGCGCAGGAAACCAGCTCGTCGGCGGAAATGCTCGCACCGGTGAACGTCAGCGTGACCGGCTCGCGGATCCGCGGCACCGATGTCGAAACCGCCCAGCCCGTGTTCACCCTGGATCGCCAGGCCATCCGCCAGACAGGGCTGACCAGCCTGGCCGACATCATCGGCCGCATTCCATCCGCGTCGACACCCGAAGTCACGCCGCAGGACACGCTTTCGTCCAGCACCGACGCCGGCGGCCGTTACGCCAACCTGCGCAACCTCGGTGCCGTACGCACCCTCATCCTGGTCAATGGCCGTCGCTGGGCTACCAGCCTCAACGGACTGACCGACCTCTCCACCATTCCGGTAGCCACTGTCGAGCGAATCGAAGTGCTCAAGGACGGCGCCTCATCGATCTATGGCTCCGATGCCATTGGCGGCGTGGTCAACATCGTCACCACCGATCGCTTCGAGGGCGCCTCCGCGGACGTGCTCTACGGTGTCAACGGCAAGGGCGACGGCAGCCAGAAGAACGGCACGTTTACCTGGGGCAAGAGCAGCGAGCGCGCTTCGATCATTCTCGGCGCCAGTTACGAGGACGCCGACGAACTGTCCGACAGCAAGCGCTCGCTCACCCGCACCGCTTATGGCCCACGCCATCCCGATGTCGGTTTCGGCATGGGCCCGTACGGCGGAGTGGTCGATCCGCGCGCGGCCGGGACGGCGGGCGCGGGTACCTACAGCGCCGACGGTTCGTGGATGCCCAACCGCTACGTGGTGAACCATCCCGGCGGCGTGGTCGGCGACACCGCCGACCTAGCCAATTACCACCCGTACGACGTCAACAGCAACGCCGACAAATATTCCACGTCGCGGGACATGACCTTCCGCGCCGGCAGCAAGCTGCGCAACCTGTTCGCGACGGGGCGGTACAACGTCACCGACGATATCGCCCTACGCGGCATGGCCAGCTATGGCGTGCGCGATACGCGCAGCCAGGCCGCCGGCTATCCGCTGGAAAGTGGCTCCGGTCGCACCAGCGATCTCGGCATCGATCCCGGTAACGCCTACAACCCGTTCCCCGGCTATGAAACCGACTTCTTCCGCCGGACGACGGAAGTGCCGCGAATCACCTGGGCCAAGAGCAAGGCTTTCCACGTCGATGCCGGCGCCGAAGGCAGTTTCCTCTGGAACGACCGCACCTGGAACTGGGACGTGACCTACGGCTATTCCGAGGCGCGCGACAGCCGTACCGACAGTGGCAACATCAACCTGGCCAACGCGGCCAAGGCGCTCGGCCCCACCGCGGTGGTGAACGGCAACATCGTCTGCGCGAATGCCGTGGATCGCGCGGCAGGCTGCGTTCCCTGGAACATTCTTGCCGGTCCCGGCGGCACGCCGGATGCCGTCTGGAATTACGTGCAGTCCACGACGACCGCGCGCCAGGTAACGCGAACCAACGACATCGTCGCCAACCTGACCGGCGGTGTGTTCGACCTGCCTGCTGGCACCGTGCGGGTCGCCGGGGGTCTGGAGCATCGCAGCGAGAACGGCCGCTACGTGCCCGATCCCCTTGACTCCGCGGGTCTGACCACCCAACTTGCCAGCAACCCGACCAACGGCGGCTACATCGTCAACGAGGCTTACCTCGAACTCGACGTACCCCTGCTCGCCGACCTGCCCTTCGCCCGGGAACTGGCGGTGAATGCGTCGTCGCGCTATTCGCACTACAGCGCGTTCGGTGGCCGTACCAACAACAAGTACAGCTTCCGCTGGAAGCCGTTCGACGACGTGTTGTTGCGCGGTACGTACGCCGAGGGCTTCCGTGCGCCCACCGTCGCCGACCTCTACGCGGGTTCGAGCGAAAGCTTCGAAAGCTTCCTCGATCCCTGCGACAGCGCCTATGGCGCGGCTGCCTCCGACGCCGGTGTACGTGGACGCTGCGCCGCCGCCGGAGTGCCGGCGAACTACCGGCAGATCGACCAGTCGGGCGCGCAGGTCAACTCGGCCACGGGCGGCCAGAATCCGGTCGCCTTCCGCACGGGTGCCAATCCAGCGCTGAAGCCCGAGTCGTCGATCACGCGGACCGCTGGCCTGGTCTACAGCCCCAGCTACCTCGATGGCCTCGATGTCACGCTCGACTATTACAAGGTCGACATCCGCGACGTGATCACGCCGATCCTCGCGGGCGACATCCTCAACTTCTGCTACGTGCGCAATGACCCGACCTACTGCGGGCGTTTTACCCGGGCCGCCGACGGGCACATCACGTCGCTGGACGAGAGCCTCGCCAACCTCGGCACGCTGCATACCGCAGGCTATGACCTCGGCGCGCACTACCGCTTCCCGGAGACGCGCTACGGCGAGTTCACCCTGCTCTCCGATAGCACCTATCTGAAGGACTACACGCAATCGAGCAGCCCGGGTTCGCCGCCGCGACAACTGGCCGGCTATATGAACGGCGTGCAGGGCCTGTACCGCGTGCGCTCGAACCTGTCGCTCGACTGGTCATGGAAGCGTTTCGGCGCGACCTGGACCGTACGCTATTTCGACGGCTTGAAAGATTCGTGCTGGTCCGCGACGGTCGAGTGCAACCGCCCCAACGAGATCAATGCGATCAGCGGCGCAACCGGTATCAGCCGAAAGGGCTCGGTCGCGTTCCATGACGCGCAACTACGCTGGCAGGCGCCTTGGAACGGCAACTTCCGCGTCGGCATCAACAATGTCTTCAATCGCAAGGGCCCGCTGTACTACAACGTGTCCAGCGCCGGTGGCGGCAGCCCACCGTACAACCCGGCCTTCGATGTCGACCGGTATGTCTACGTGGGATACCAGCAGAAGTTCTGAGGTTCGAACGTCGGCCTGCGGCCGGACTTTCTACGTCACCCATGTCGGACACCAGATCTATGTGCTCCATGCTTTTGCCAAGAAGACGCAGAAGACCCCTCTCTCTGATATCAAGATTGGTAGGTCACGATATAAATCGATTGCTCCTTAGACACGCGGACCACAGGTGCCAGGCGTAGCAACTCCCCCAGGCCAGATAGGACGTATCCCAATGACCCGCGACGACACGACGTTGACCCATTCCAGCGGAAATGTGTTCGCTGACCTTGGATTTTCTGAGCCCGAGGCCAGTGTCCACAAGATGCGATCCGAGCTCATGATCGCCATCGAGAAGATGATCGACGACAAACATTTGTCGCAGACTGAAGCGGCCCAGGTTCTGAAAGTGAGCCAGAGCCGGGTATCCGACCTTCGTCGGGGGAAGGTCGAGAAGTTCAGCTTGGACATGCTGGTTACCTTCGCTGCGCGTATGGGCAACAAGGTTCGACTTACGCTCGCTTGAGGGAAACCAGAGAACGCTGGGCGATGCCATCCGTCAAGGCACCACCGCCAGCGGCGAAACGATATCCGCCCCCTCGCTACGAGCAGGCGCGCCGTTGGTGTTCTGCCCCACCGCTATCAACCACTGCCCGTGCTGCTTGCGCGCGAGGAACACCATGATCCCCGAGCGCGGTGGAACGGGGCGCCCCTCGGCATCCGTGGCGCCGGTGATCTGCCAGGTGTAATGCACCGACGCGAGGTCTGCCGCGAGGAAGCGCACGTTCGTACCCATGACGCGATTCACCGAGAGGCGGAAGCGGTCGCCGAGAATACGCGTGTGGTAGGTTTCGAAATCCTTCTGCCCGCGCATCCACTTGCCGTCGACGGTGACGAAATCCACGTCGCGCTCGGTCAGTACCGTGAGTCCGTGACCATCGTGGCGGTTCCACGCGTCGACAAAAGCCTGGGGTAGCGCGGTGAGTGCCGCCTCGTCGTTGGCGGTCTGTGCCTGGACCAGCGACGAGCCGAGAAACGCAACGATCAGGAACAGGAAGGTCTTCATGCGTCGAGCCGGACGAGGATGACCCATGAAGGGTGCTACGGCGGGAGCCGGGCGACCATTCCCCGAACGGTGTATGTCCGCCGCCCTGTTACTCGGATGTGCCAGCGCTACAGGACCAATGGCCGATCCGGCAGCTGGTTCTCGCGCGCCCGGCCGTCGGCCGGGAAATGCCGTGCGAGCAAGGCGCCCGCTTCGGCCACGCCGATCTGCACGCCTTCGCGAAAACGGCCTTCCGCGAAAGCCTCACGCATATGGCCCGTGATCGCTTCCCACTCGGCCGCCGTGACCGCCTTGGCGATGCCGCGGTCGGCGACGATCTCGATACGGTGCTCGGCGAGCAGGACATAAAGCAGGACGCCGCAGTTGTCGTCGGTGTCCCAGACGCGCAGGTGGGCGAAGAGCATGGCCGCTCGGTCGCGAGCGGTAACCTCCGATGCCACGGCGGAGAACGGCAGGCGCGACTCGATCGCCACGCGCAGTTCGCCGCGATGCGTAGCCTCCCCGGCCGATACCGTGCCGGCGATGGCATCGAGCGTTTCCGGGCCGAACTGGCGACCGATCTGGAACCAGGCCCCGAACAGGTTGGCGGCGATCCGTTGCATGTTCATCACCAGCTCCCCGACGCGCCGCCACCACCGAAGCTGCCGCCGCCTCCACTGAAGCCGCCGCCACCGCCGCCGCCGCCGAAGCCGCCGCCGCCAAAACCACCGCCGCCGCCCCAGCCACCGAAACCGCCCCAGCCGCCACCGCCGATGGAGCGCCCGGCCCCGCCCGGAATTGCCATGAACAGCGCACCGGCGACAAGGCCGATGACCCCGCCGAACAGGGAATGCATGAACAGCCAACCCAGGCCACCCGTGACCGCGCCGCCGATAGGCATGCGCGCCCACAGCGGCGCGCGCCCGAGGATGCCGCGGAGGAACAAGACGCCGAAGATCAGCGGCAGGAGCAGGCTTCCGCCACCGTTTCGACGCTCGTGGCTCTCATCGGGGTTGACCGGTGGCGGCAGGGATTCGCCGTCGACGATCTGGGTGATCGCGGTCAGCGCATCGCTGATGCCGCCGTAGTAATCGTTGGTGCGCAGCTTGGGCGCCATGTACTCCCGGATGATCCGTGAGGCGATCGCGTCCGGCAGCGCACCTTCCAGGCCGTAGCCGGTTTCGATGCGCACTCTGCGGTCGTCCTTGGCCACCAGCAGGAGGACACCGTCGTCCGGCCCCTTGCGGCCAATCTTGTTGGCTTCGGCCACCTTGAGGGAATAGCCTTCGAGGTCGTCCGGCTGGGTCGTCGGCACCATCAGTACGACCACCTGGGCACCCTTGCGCTTTTCCAGCTCGGCCAGCCGCGCATCCAGCTGGCCGACCTGATCGGCACTCAACGTACCGGTAAGGTCGGTTACGTGACGCTGCAACGTCGGCACGGCGGCATCGTCCGCCGCCAGCGCCGCCCAAGGCGGCGCCAGCAGGGCGACGGCGAGCAGCAGCCGCGCCGCGACCCGAAACATCAGCGGCTGGCCGCGGGAGCCGGTGCCTGGGCCGGAGCCGGGGTGGAACCGAAGTCCACGGTCGGCGCGGTGGAGATCGCCTTCTCGTTCTCGACGCTGAAGTTCGGCTTCACCTTGTAGCCCATGACCTTCGCGGTCAGGTTGTTCGGGAAGGAACGGATCAGCGTGTTGTAGGACTGGATGGCCGTCACGTAGCGGTTGCGCGCGACGGTGATGCGGTTCTCGGTGCCTTCGAGCTGGGCCTGGAGGTCACGGAAGGAACCGTCGGCCTTGAGCTGCGGGTAGTTCTCGCTGACCACCATCAGGCGCGAGAGCGCGCCGGACAGCTGGCCCTGGGCCGCCTGGAACTTGGCCAGGGCCTCGGGATCGTTGGCGAGCTCCGGCGTGATCTGCATCTGCCCGACCTTGGCGCGGGCGTTGGTCACTTCGGTGAGCACGCGCTCTTCGTGCTGGGCGTAGCCCTTCACGGTATTGACCAGGTTCGGCACCAGGTCCGCGCGACGCTGGTACTGGTTGAGGACTTCGGACCAGGCGGCCTTGACCGATTCGTCTTCGCGCTGGATGGCGTTGTAACCGCAACCGGACAAAAAGCCGGCGAGCAGGACGAGGGCAAAAGCACGGACGAGTGTCTTCATGGCGGCGATTCCTTGGGATGCGGGGCACAAGTTAACCCAAACCGGGGCGGCCCGCAGGAAATCGCGTGGCGCATCGCCGACGCATCGGCTCCCACCGAGCGCCGGATTCAGTTGAGGTAATGAGGGACCAGGATCAAGGCCCAGCTCACGCCGACCATCACCAGGAGAAAAAAGACCGCGGCGGAGCCCATATCCTTGGCCCGGCCGGCCAGTTCGTGGAATTCGGGGCTGACCAGGTCGACCACGGCTTCGATCGCCGAATTCAGCAGTTCGGCGGCGAGCACGAGGATGGGAAAGGTGACCAGCAGGATCTTCTCGATACCGCCATTGCCCAGCCAGAAGCCAAGGGGAACGAGGATCACGGCAAGATAAACCTCAAGCCTGAAGGACGCCTCGTGCTCATAGCAGGCTTTCAGTCCCTTCATGGACCACTGGAACGCGGTAAAGACCTGCCGCGGCCCGCGCGGAATCGTGGAAGCCATGGGCGGTCAGGTCGCCGAAGCGGACAAATGGACGGGATTCGGGACCATGGTCGGGGCTGGAGGTGGCGGTAGGCCCCCTATGATGCCATACCACGCCCTGGAAGCCGCCTGGAGCGCGCCGCGTGGCGTATCGCCGCGCCCCTCTGGCGCTGCAGCACAACCCGGCGGAACATTTGTATTACGCTTGAACGGTTGTGACTTCGTTCAGGGTCACGGCGACGGGAGCCAGGGTTCCGATCCCGGCTCGCTGTTTCCAATGCTTCCGGAAAATACATGGCAATCCAGAACCCGCCCGTTTCACAGACCAAGTCATTCAGCACGGTCTTCCTCATCGAGATGTGGGAGCGCTTCGGCTTCTACGGCATGCAGGTGCTGATGGTCACCTACATGGTGAAGAAGCTCGGCTTTCCCGACATCGACGCCAACCTGGTCTGGGGCGCAGCCTCCGCCCTGATCTATGCCACACCCGCGATCGGCGGCTGGATCGGCGACAAATTCCTCGGTACGCGTCGCACGATGCTGACCGGCGCCGTGGTCCTCATGATGGGCTACGCCCTGCTCTGGATCCCGACCAACAGCACCTACTTCCTGTACATCGCGTTGGGCGTGATCATCCTCGGCAACGGCCTGTTCAAACCGAACGCCGGCAACCTCGTGCGCAAGATCTACGAGGGCGACGAGGTCAAGATCGACAGCGCGTTCACCATCTACTACATGGCGGTGAACGTCGGCTCGACCATCTCGATGCTGTTGACCCCGTGGATCCGCGATTACGTGGGCCAGCATTACGGCGACGCGCTCGGCTGGCACACCGCCTTCGGTGTCTGCTCCATCGGCCTCATCCTCGGCCTGGTCAATTATTTCTTCATGCGCCAGACCCTGGCCCATGTCGGCTCCGAGCCGGACGAACACCCGCCGCTGGTGAAGAACATCCTCGCCATCGTCGGCGCGGGCATCCTGATCATCGCCGCCTCGGCTTACATCCTGCAGAACCAGGGCGTCGCACAGGCCTGCGTGTATATCGCCGGTGTCGTCATCCTCGGCATCTTCGTGCACCTGATCCGCTCGAGCGAACTGGGCGAACGCGCCGGCCTCATCGCCGCGCTCGTGCTGACCGTGCAGACCATCTTCTTCTTCATCTTCTACCAGCAGATGTCGACCTCGCTGAACCTGTTCGCCCAGCGCAACGTCGATCTGCAATTCAGCCTGTTCGGCTGGAACATCTTCACGTGGATTCCCGAGCAGTTCCAGTCGCTCAACGCGATCTGGATCGTGATCCTCTCGCCGATCCTCGTCTGGATCTACAACGCCCTCGGCAGGAGCGGCAAGGACTTCCCCGTCGCCGCCAAGTTCGCGCTGGGCTTCGCGGCCGTCGCCGCCGGCTTTTTCATGTACGGCCTGGGTGCCACCACCGCGATCGCCGGCAAGATCTCGTCCTGGTACATGGTCTGGGGTTACGGCCTGTATTCGCTGGGCGAAGTGCTGGTGAGCGGCCTCGGCCTCGCCATGATCGCGCGCTACGTGCCGGCGCGCATGGGTGGCTTCATGATGGGCGCCTACTACGTCGCCTCGGGCGTGGCCCAGTACATGGGTAGCGTCGTCGCCAACTACGCAGCCATTCCGGACAACATCACCGATCCGCTGCAGTCGCTGACCATCTACACCAGCCTGTTCAACAAGCTCGGCATGGTCGGCATCCTCTGCACGGGTATCGCCGTGGGCATGCTGCCGCTGATGAAGAAGCTGTCGCTCAATCATGCGCTGGCCAACGTGCCGCCGTTCCCGCCGGTACACAACGAAGACCTGTAACGCGCCGAAGGGCCGCCCACGTGGCGGCCCTTCCACTTTGAAGAGACCACCGTGAGCGACAACCTGCACTCGCCGTCATCCCGCTCCGGCCCCTTCGCACTCGCGCGTACCCTTGCCTGGCTCCGCCTGTGCGCCATTGCCGGGCAAAGCGTGGCGATTCTCTCCTGTGTCACCTTGCTCAATCTCGATGTCCCCTTGCTGCCGCTGATGATCGGCGTCTGCGTCCTCGCGGTGTTCGCCGCAGGGGCGTCGTTCCGTCTGGGCATGCCATGGAAAGTGACCGAAGGCGAAGCCATCGTGCACATCGCCGCCGATACGCTACTGCTGGGCTACCTGCTCTATTTCACCGGCGGTGCCAGCAATCCCTTCGTCACCCTGCTGCTGGTACCCATTGCGCTGTCGGCGGCCGCGCTATCGATCGCCGGCGTGTCGCTGGTGGCGATCCTCACCGGCGTCGCCTACGTGCTGCTCGTGCCGTACCACCTGCCGCTGCCGACACTGGGCAACAGCAGCCTGGATCTCGACCTCTACGTCGCGGGCATGGGTGTCAACTTCGTCATCATGGCGATCCTGCTGGGCGTGTTCATCAGCAACCTTGCCAAGGCCATCCGTCACCAGCAGGGCGAGGTGCAGCGCGTCCGGGAGCGCGCACTGCGCGACGAAGGCATCCTGGCCATCGCTACGCAGGCCGCCGGCGCCGCGCATGAACTCAATACGCCGTTGTCCACCATGCGCACACTGTTGCCGGAGATCCGCCGCGAGCATGCGGCGGACAACGAACTGGGCGACGACCTGGATCTTCTCCAGGGTCAAGTGGAACGCTGCCGCACCATTCTTCGCGAGATGGTGGCCTTCGGCCAGGCGCAGCTGTCGCAGGTGCCGGAGCGGATCACCCTGGGCGAATTCATCCACGGCTGCATGGAGCGCTTCCAGTTGCTGCGCCCCGAGGCCGAGGTGGCGCTCGACGTCTCCGACGATGCCGCGAGGCTCCGCCTGCGCTCACCGCCAGGCCTGCGCCACGCGCTGATCAACCTGCTCAACAATGCCGCCGATGCGTCGGCGCTGAACGACAGCGCCACCGTCTCGCTGGCGATTCGCCGTGACGACCGCTGGCTGGAACTCATCGTCACCGACGAGGGTCCCGGTTTCGACGAGTTCGACGAACTCGGCACGCTCGGCCTGTCGCAGAAGGCGACCGGCCTCGGCATCGGCCTTGCCCTTGCCGAAGCGACCGCCGAGCGCCTGGAAGGCGAACTCGCCGCCAGCAATACCGGCCACGGCGCACAGATGCGCCTGCGCCTGCCTCTTTCGGTTATTGGAGATTCGGTATGAATGAACTCGTCCCGCCCGGCGGTCGCCCTCTGTTGATCGTCGACGACGACCCGACGTTTGCCCGCGTGCTTGGCCGGGCGATGACCTCGCGCGGCTTCGAGGTGATCACCGCCGATAACGCCGACGATGCGCGTGCCCTCACCCGCCGCCACCAGCCGCGCTACTGCGTGCTCGACCTCAAGCTGGGCGATGAGAACGGACTGCGCCTGATCCCCGAGCTGCAGTCACTGGTGCCCGACATGCGCGTCCTGCTGCTCACCGGTTATGCGTCGATCGCGACCGCTGTGGAGGCGATCAAGCGTGGCGCGCACGATTACCTGGCCAAGCCCGTCGATGCCGACGCGGTGGTCCGCGCGCTGCTCGATGGCGACTCCGGCCCCGCCGACCCGGACGACCTGGTCGACGCACCGGATGCGCCGCTGCCGCTGCGTCGCCTGGAATGGGAGCATATCCAGCGCGTCCTGACCGAATGCGAAGGCAATATCTCGGAGACGGCACGCCGGCTCGGCATGCATCGGCGCACCTTGCAGCGCAAGCTGAGCAAGCACCCCGTGCGCGAACGCCCGGACGAGCGCTGAGCATGCCCCGCCTCGCCTCCCCCGCCTCCCTCGCCTTGCTGCTGCTCGCCAGCGGGACGTCGGCCCATGCCGACGACATGCACGGCATGGCCATGGGCCACGAAGCGCCACTGGGCTTCGATGCCGCCATCGATGCCGCCGGTCATCTGTGGGTCGTCGATACCGTCGGCGAGCACGTGCGCGCCCGCCGGTCCGAAGACATGGGCCGCACCTTCAGCGCCTCCACCATCGTCAACCCCACCGGCGAGCCCATTTACGCCGAAGGCGAGAACCGGCCAAAGATCGCGCTGGGGCCGAAGGGTGAGCTGTATGTCACCTGGTCGCAGCCACGCAAGCTTCCGTGGACCGGGTTCGTGCGGTTCTCACGCTCGCTCGATGGTGGCGCCCACTTCGATCTGCCAACCACCGTGCATACGGATCGCGCGGAAATCACCCATCGTTTCGACTCACTCGCCGTGGATGGCAAGGGCGACGTCATCGTTGCCTGGATCGACAAACGCGACGTCGAAGCCGCCAAGGCGACGGGCAAGCCGTACCTCGGCGCGGCGACGTATTACAGCTGGTCGACGGATCGCGGCGCGCACTTCGCCCCCGAGCGCAAGATCGTCGACGAGAGTTGCGAGTGCTGCCGCATCGCGCTGGCGCGTGCGCCCGACGGTTCCATCGACGCCTTCTTCCGCGCCATCTACGGTGACAACATCCGTGACCATGCCTTTGCCAGCTTGCCTGCTGGCGGCGCATCGCCCAAGGTGGAGCGTGCGACGTTCACGCAGTGGCACATTGAAGGCTGCCCCCATCATGGTCCCTCGTTGTCCATCGACGCGAAGGGCACTCGCCACGCCGTGTGGTTCAGCGCCGCCGACGGAAAGGCGACGATCTGGTACGGCCAGTTGGTGCCGGGCGCGCCACCGGCTCATCTGGCGACCGTCGCCACCGCCGGGGCATCGCACGCCGATCTTCTCGCCGATGGCGCACACGTCTGGATCGCCTATCACCAGATGTCGGCTGAAGGACTGAACCTGATGCTGCGTGAGTCCACCGATGGTGGCGCCAGCTTCGGCGAGGCAAGGCAGATTGCGCACACGGCCGACGCATCCGGTTGGCCGAAACTGCTGCTCTGGGATCACCGCGCCTTCGTGGCCTGGAATCCACAAGGCCAGTTCCGGCTCGTGCCGACGGAAGCGCTGCATTGATGAGGCGACTGCTACTGGCTGGCGCCCTGGCGGCGGCGACACCGGCGTTCGCCGCGCCGCCTGTCGCCCTCGCCTCGACGGACGTGAAGGCGTTGGTCGCGCCGCCAGCCAAGGGCGTGCGTGTCGTCGCATTGTGGGCACTGGACTGCGCCTACTGCGAAGAAAATCTCTCGGCACTGCTTGCCTGGCAGCGACGGCACGCCGACGTCGACCTCGTTTTCGTCGCCACGGATGGGATCGGACAGCGCGAAGCGCTGACGGCGCGGCTGAAGGCGGCAGGGCTGGATGCGGTACCGTCGCGCGCGTACGCCGATGCGACGCCCGACCGGATCAATTACCTGATCGATCCGACCTGGGGCGGGGAGACGCCGCGTACGCTGGTGATCCGCGCGGATGGCACGCGGAAGGCGTTCAGCGGGGCGTTGAGTGCCGAGCGGATTTCGAGGCTGGTGAACTGAGGCTGCGCAGGGGATCGCCGATGAATCGGCTCCCACACAGCCGATGAATCGGCTCCCACACAGCCGGTGAAGCGGCTCCCACACAAGCGGGGGATCAAGCCTCGACGGGCTGTGGGTGCGGGAAACGCACGCTGGCGACGCGGTTCGCGCCGGGAAGGGAACGCAGTTCGAGCGGCCACTGGAAACGATCGGAGAGTCGCCGCGCGATCGCCAGGTCGAAACCGTGGCGGTCCACCGACGCATGACGACGACTGCCCTGCTCCGGCATGTCGACGGCGGGATTGATCACGCTCACGCTACCCGGCATCACGGTCACGACGATCACGCCCTGGTCGGTCTGCTGCAGCGCGTGCCGAATCAACTGTCCGCAAAGCACGGCGAACACCCGGGGCGACGCATGCAGCGCGAAACTCGCAGGCTCGTCGAGGATCAGCTCCACGGGACGACCGGCGATCAGCTCACGCGCATACTCGACTTCCTGGCGGAGCACCTTGTTGACGACGAAGTCTTCCTCGGCCAGGCCCTGGTCGGACTCGCGCGAAAGAATGAGGAAGGCCTCGACAAGCGCTTCCAGCTCGCGCGTGGAGCGACGGATGCGCTCCAGCGAACGGTGACCGAAGTCGGACAGATCGGTCTCGTCGGCGAGCATGTCCGAGGACATCTTGATGACGGTCAGCGGGCTGCGCAGCTCATGGCTGGCATCCCGGGTGAAATTGCGCTCGCGCTCGCCGAAGCCATCGATCCGCGACGCCAGCCCGTGCAGGCCACGGATCAGCGAACCGACGTCGTTGTTGGAGTGCTTGCCGCCCTCGGCGTCCAGCTGGGCCATATCCGGCTTGTCCGGATCCCAGCCTTCGAGAAGACGCGCCAGCGCCGCGATCGGCACCCACTCGCGAGACACGGCCAGCCACGCCAGGCAGCCCGACGACAGCATGATCGCTATCGCCGCACCGACCGGCGCGACGTTCTTCGCCGCCATCAGCGAAGCGATGACGACGACCAGGGTCTGCAGAGCGAAGACAATGGCGACACGAGCACGAAACGATCCGCGCCGACGCCTTGTCCCCTGCGATTTGCTGCCTTCCATCGATTACATCCGGTGCCGCGGAGCCTTCATGCCGTCTGCGACGCCGCGACTTCGGAATCGAGGTCGGCCAGGCGGTAACCCGCCGAATGGATCGTATGCAGGAGCGGACGGTCGAACGGCTTGTCGATGACACGACGCAGGTTGTACAGGTGCGAGCGCAGCGTGTCCGAATCGGGCAGGGTATCGCCCCAGATCTCGCGCTCGATGTCGCGGCGGCTGACCACGCGCGGCGATTCGCGCATCAGGATCGCGAGCAGCTTCAGGCCGATCGGCGAAACGGTGAGTTCCTGACCGCCGCGGGTGAGGCGGAGCGTGGCGGTGTCGAGGGTCATGTCGCCCACGTTGAGCACCTCGGACGAGACCTGGCGACGATCGCGGCGGATGAGCGCGCGCAGGCGGGCCTCGAGTTCACGCACTTCGAACGGCTTGACCAGGTAGTCGTCGGCGCCGGCTTCGAGGCCGACCAGCTTGTCTTCCAGGGTGTCGCGCGCGGTGAGCATCAGCACCGGCGTGGATTTCTTGCCGTCCTTGCGCAGCTTGCGGCAGACGTCCAGGCCGTCCATGCCCGGGAGCATGAGGTCGAGCACGATCACGTCGTAGCTGTTGGACACCGCCAGGTGCAGGCCGCTCACGCCGTCGGCGGCATAATCGACCGAGTAGCCCCGACGCTCAAGGAACTCGCCCACCATCTCGGCGATCTGGCGATTGTCCTCGACAAGAAGGATCAGGCCGGCCTGTTCGTCGCGGTTGCTCATCGGTGCCACTCCTCTGTGATTCACAAATGTGAAGAGTTAACGGCCGGACCAGTGAGAACCGTGTGAAGACCGAAAACGAGCATTCATTCTGCGGACGCCTACGTGGAGGTTATGTCGTTTAACGAAGCAGGGGCGTAAGCGCTTTCCACACATTCTCCGCCACGCGGGGCTCACCCTGGGCCGTGGGATGAAGGCCATCCTCCTGCATCAGGGCCGGGTCCAGTGCCACGCCGTCGAGCAGGAACGGTACGAGGCCCACGTTGTGTTTTTTCGCGGCATCGGCGTACACCTTGCGCAGTCCGTCCCGGTACTGCGGGCCATAGTTGACCGGCAGCTCGATACCCAGCAGCAGGACCCTCGCCCCCGCCCCCTTCGCGGCGTCGATCATGCTGTCGAGATTGCCCGCGAGTTGCCCCAGCGGCAGCCCTTGCAGCCCATCGTTCGCGCCCAGTTCGATCACCACCACCGAGGGATGCTGTTTCTGCAGCAGGCCGGGTAGCCGGTTACGCCCGCTCAGTGAGGTCTCCCCGCTGATGCTGGCATTGACCATCGCCCACGGCGTCGCCATCTTCGAAGTGCGAGCGTCCAGCAAACGCACCCAACCGGCATCCACCGGGATGTTGTGCGCCGCCGACAACGAGTCCCCGAGCACCAGAACCTTGCGCGGCGTTTCCGCCGCGGAGGCGATGGCGCACCAGAGCAACAGCAACAGGAACAGGCAACGACGCATGAGCGATTCTTCCCGAGGTCTTCTTGAAGTGACCGATGTTAGCAAGTCGGTTTTCGGCCCGGAGGGACGGCTGGACATCCTGTCCGGGGTGAACCTCAGCGTGGCGGCGGGCGAGAGCTTCGCCATCGTCGGCGCCTCGGGCTCGGGCAAGACCACCCTCCTCGGCCTTCTGGCCGGCCTGGACGTCGCGACGGCAGGCAGCGTTCGCCTCGACGGTCAGCCGCTCGAGGCGATCGACGAGGAAGCCCGCGCGGCCATCCGCCGGCGCCTGGTCGGTTTCGTGTTCCAGTCGTTCCATCTGTTGCCGGCACTGACCGCCGAGGAAAACGTGATGCTCCCGCTGGAGCTGGAAGGCGACAACTCGGCGCGCGAGCGGGCCCATGCCGCGCTGGACTCGGTCGGCCTCGGTGCGCGCCGCCGCCATTACCCGGCCCAGCTCTCGGGCGGCGAGCAGCAGCGCGTGGCGCTGGCCCGCGCCTTCGTGCACCGGCCGCGCATCCTCTTTGCAGACGAACCCACGGGCAACCTCGACCAGCACACCGGGGAGCACATCGGCGACCTGCTCTTCGCGATGAACAGCGAACACAACACCACGCTGATCCTGGTCACTCACGACGCTCGCCTTGCCGCTCGTTGCGCACGCTCGGCGGAACTGCACGAAGGCCGCCTCGGGGTACCCGCGTGAACGTGACCCGGCTGGCCCTGCGCACGCTCCGGCGCGAATGGCACCTTGTCGAACTGCGCACCCTGGCGGCGTCGCTGGTGCTGGCGGTGATCGCACTGGGCGTCGTCGCTACACTATCCACCCGCATCGAGCGCGGCATCCTTGCCAGCGCCGCGGAGTTGATCGGCGGCGACATGGGCGTGTCCGCTCCGGCGCCCCTGCCCGAGCCCCTCGTGCAGTCGGCCACGGACGGTGGCCTGCACACCACGCGTGGGGCCGCCTTCCGCAGCGTCGCCTTCGTCGGCGAACACAGCCAACTGCTCGATGTGCAGGCGACCGACGCGGCCTACCCGCTGCGTGGCACCCTGGAAGTCCTCGACGCGAAGGGCAGCGACCATGCCAGCCATGGCCCGGGGCGCGGCGAAGTATTCCTCGACCATCGCGCCCTGGTCGGCCTGGGCATCACGCCGGGACAGAAGCTGCAGATCGGCGGCCGCGACCTCACCGTCGCCGCCGAACTGATTCGCCAGCCCGACGGCGGCGAATTGTTCGCCCTGGCCCCACGCGCGCTGATGAACCTCGACGACGCGAACGATGCCGGCCTGCTTTCCGTCGGCAGCCGGGCACGGCACAGCCTGCTCGTCGCCGGGCCGCCGGCCGCCGTCGCCGCCTGGCGTGCCAGCGTGGAGCAAAGCTCGCTGCCCCACGGCGCCGAGTTGATCACGCCGGAAAAGATGCAGGAACGTATGCGCTCCGCTTTCGATCGCGCCAGCGCGTTCCTGCGCCTGACCGCCCTGCTCTCCGCGCTGCTCGCTGGCGTAGCGATCGCCCTGGCCTCCTCGCGTTACGCACGCCGCAAGGCCGCCGAGGTGGCCCTGCTGCGCGCGCTGGGCACACCGCGTCGACGTATCGCCGCCCTGCTGATAACGACGCTTGCCGCCCTGGCCATCCCTGCCGCGGCACTGGGTATGGCGATCGCGCTGGGTCTGGCGCAGGGCGCCTGGTATTTCGCCAGCCAGCTGTTCGACAACATCCCGACCACGCTGCCCCTGGGCCCCGCGTTCGCCGCCGCGGCAATGGGGCTGGCGGTCCTGGCCGGCTTCGCCCTGCCGCCGCTGGTTCGTCTTGCCGAGGTGCCGCCGGTCGCGGTCTTCCGCGAATCCATGCAGCGCCGCGTGCGCCGCTTCGACGCCCTCTACCTGGTGCCGGTGCTGACCGCCGTCGCCCTGGTCTGGCTGCAGAGCGATTCGGCGAAACTCGCCGGCATCCTGGCCGCGAGCCTTGCCGGGGTCGCCGTGGTCGCCGCGCTCCTTTCCGGCCTCCTCCTGGTCATCGCGCGACGCGTCGCACCGGGCGCGCATCCCGCGCTGCGGCTGGGCCTTGCCGCGCTCGCGCGTCGCCGCGGCCTGTCCCTCGTGCAGGCCACGGCGTTGTCGCTTGGGCTTTGCGCCCTCCTGCTGCTGGCAGTCATCGCGCCCTCGCTGCTCGACGGCTGGCGACGCGAACTACCGGTGGATACGCCGAACTGGTTCGCGCTCAACCTGCAGGACGAGCAGCGCGACGAGTTCTCGCGTGCGCTGGAGCGTATGGGCGCGACGAAGACCAACATGATGCCCCTCGCAGTGGGCAAGCTCACCGCGATCAACGGCAGCTCGATCGATCGCATCGCCTTCGTCGACGATCAGGCCAAGGACGCGGCGGACCGGCAGTTGCGCCTGTCATGGAGCGCCGACCTGCCGCCCTCCAACAAGGTCGTCGCCGGCAGGTGGCCGGGCGCCTCCCCCGCGCAGGCCGAGGTATCGGTCGACACGTCGTGGCGCGATCGTTTTCACCTCAAACTGGGCGACACCCTGCGCTTCGAGGTCGGCGAGGGTACGGTGGATGCGCGCCTGACCAGCGTGCGCCAGGTCGACTGGAGTTCGTTCCGGGTCAACTTCTTCCTGATGATCGATCCGACACACGCCACCGACCTGCCGCACACCTGGCTGACCAGCTTCTATCTTCCGCGCGGCCACGCCGACGACCTTGCAAAGGTATCGCGCGACTTCGGCAACCTCAGCCTGATCGACGTGGACGCCCTGCTCGACCGTGTCCGCGAAATCGTCGATCGGGTCGGCGGCGCCGTGCGCTGGGTGCTCGGATTCAGCCTGCTCGCAGGCGCGCTGGTGCTTGCCGCGGCATTGGCGGCAAGCGCGCAGGAGCGGCGTAAAGAGGCCGCACTTTTACGCACGCTCGGCGCCACGCGCGCGCAACTGCGCGCGGCGGCGGCCTGCGAGTTCGCCCTGCTGGGCCTGGTCGCCGGCCTCACCGCCGCACTCGGTGCCAGCGGCGCGGGCTTCTGGCTGGGCAACGCGGTATTCCATATCGAACACTTCGTGCCGCCTGTCTGGCCACTGGTCGGCGCTGCCGTCCTCGCCGCGTTCGTGGTCATGGCGATCGGCCTGTACGGCACGCGGCGCGTACTGAGGACGTCGCCGATGGCCCTGTTGCGCGAGGGCTGAGACCTAGCCGGAAAGACGCATTTCCAGCGACATGACGATCGCTTCCTCGCGCCCACCCTTCGCCGGGTAGTACGCGGGGCGGCGACCGATCTCGGTGAAACCGAGGGTCTCGTAGAGCGTCTTGGCTACCGGGTTCGATGGACGGACTTCTAGGAAGATTCGTTCCACCCCGTACCAACGGGCAAGGTCGATCAGCCGGCGCATCATGCGACGGCCATAGCCGAGGCCGCGATGGGCGTCGCCGATACAGACGTTGAGTACATGTGCTTCGCCGGCGGCAACGGAAAGGATGCCGTAGCCGGCGATCTCCCCCTCGTGTACCAGCACCCAGCAATTGTGCCCGGCCTGGAGGCAGTCGCGGAAAATGCCCGCGCTCCAGGGAAACTCATACGAAGCGTGTTCGATGGCGACGACCGCGTCGAGATCCTCGCGACGCATCGCGCGCACTTCCGTGGAGGGACGGGTCACGGCGACCATGGTGTCAGCCCGTGGCGAGGGCGCGTCCGAGCGCGCGCAGGCCGTTCCACAAACGACGCTTGGCAGCCGCATCGGCCAGGATGGCCGAGGGCGGATCGACCAGTACGATCTGCGCGGCGCTCAGCACCGCTGCGGGAAGTTCCTGTCCAAGGGCGCGCGCCTGGGCTTCACCGAAGACGAGATAGGCCCCCGCCACCGGCACCCGCCCGAGCCCACGTTCGCCGACTTCGAGGCGAGCGGCGCGACCGGTGACCGGGCCGAACGCGCGCAACGCCTTGCCGAGCAGGTCGAGTTCACGGGCACTGCTGCCGGCCGGAAGGATCACCACACATCCCGCCTGCTCGGCGGTGGCCGGCTCATTGGCGGACACGGCATCGTCGCCCGGGGCCACGTCGCCCACCCGCAGGCGCCACGGGGTGACACCCATGACCCGGAGCAAGCGTTCGCGACGATTGGCGATGGCTGGCATGGCGATCTTCTTACTCCGCTGCTTTGGCGTGCCGGCGCACGCGACGACGATGAGTGGCGCGTCCCCACAGGGTGTGGACCGGACCGGAGATGGTGTAGATCACGGCCACGGCGAACAACACGCGGGCGGTATCGATCAGCAGAAGCACCACGATGAGCACCGCGGCGATCAACCAGATGAAGGGGACACGGTCGCCCTTCGGCCATGCCTTGAAGCTGTAGTAGCGCACGTTGCTGACCATGAGCAGGCCGGCGATCACGGCCAGCGGCATGGCGAAGAACGCCACCGACGGGCCGGAAATGTCGAATTTTTCCATGGTCCAGACGAAGGACATGCACAAGCCGGCAGCGGCCGGGCTGGCCAGCCCCTGGAAATAGCGCTTGTCGGCCACACCGACCTGCGTATTGAAGCGTGCCAGGCGCAAGGCGGCGCACACCGCATAGATGAACGCGGCGGCCCAGCCGATCTTGCCCCACACCGGGCCATAGGCGGCCAGCGACGACAGCGACCAGGTGTACATGACCAGGGAGGGAGCGAGGCCGAAGCTGACCAGGTCGGAAAGCGAGTCGTACTGGACGCCGAATTCGCTCTGCGTGTTGGTCATGCGCGCGACGCGACCATCCATGCCGTCCAGGATGGCGGCGACGAAAACCGCCAGGGCTGCTGTCTGGTAGTGACCACCGATCGCCGAGACGATCGCGTAGAACCCCGCGAACATCGCACCGGTGGTGAACAGGTTGGGGAGCAGGTAAATGCCGCGGTGACGCGGCCCCTGGACCTGGATCGGATCGCTCATGGGCCAATGCCGTGACGTGGGAGGACAGTGTAGCCCAGGCGCCGTGAAGCGTCAGTCGGGCGCCGGCGTAAGCGCTGCCGCACGAAACACGACATGGTCGCTTGCGTGCCGTACCGTCCGGTGATAGTTGTTTGCGCCACTATTCACCCTGCCGGATGGCCCGCATGCGCCGCTACCTCGTTCTCGCCCTTCTCGTCGCGGTCTGTCCACTGGCTTTCGGCCAGGCCTACAAGTGGAAGGACGCCCAGGGCGTCACGCACTATGCCGATTCCCCGCCGCCGGCAGGTACCAAGGTCGAGAAGATCAAGACCAGCGGCGTCGTCGTCCCGCCGGCAGGCAATCCGGTACCCGCGCCGGCCAAAGCCTCGACTGCCGCGGCGCCCGCCGCACCGGGCGCCGTTGCCGATACTCCGGCCAACCGCGCCAAGCTGTGCGACCAGTTGCGCAAGAACGCCGATACGCTGAACAAGGAAAAGGAGGTCTCCGTGGATGACGGCAAAGGGGGCACCCGCCTCCTGGACGATGCCGGCCGTAAGCGCCAGGTCGAAACCACCCAGGCGCAGATGACCCTCTACTGCAAGTAACCGGGCCGCTCGCGGGGCGAGTAGCCAGCCTATAATCCCCGCTTTCACCCGAAAGACATCCCGCATGCGCCTCAGCCAGTTCCACCTCGCCACCGTCAAGCAAGTCCCCGCCGATGCGGAAGTCGCCAGCCACAAGCTGATGCTGCGCGCCGGCATGATCCGCAAGCTGGCTTCGGGCCTCTACACCTGGAGCCCGCTGGGCCTGCGCGTGCTGCGAAAGGTCGAGCATGTGGTCCGCGAAGAGATGGTGCGGGCGGGCGCGATCGAGGTACTGATGCCGTCCGTGCAGCCGCGCGAACTGTGGGAAGAAACCGGCCGCTGGGAGAAGTTCGGCGGCCAGCTCCTCAAGATCAAGGATCGCAAGGAGCAGGAATTCTGCTACGGCCCCACGCATGAGGAAGTCATCACCGACTTCGCGCGCAACGAGCTCAACAGCTACAAACAGCTGCCGCTCAACTTCTTCCAGATCCAGACCAAGTTCCGCGACGAGATCCGCCCACGCTTCGGCGTGATGCGCGCGCGCGAGTTCCTGATGAAGGATGCCTATTCCTTCCATCTCACCCCGGAATCGCTCGGCGAGACCTACCAGGCGATGTACGACGCCTACTCGCGCATCTTCACCCGTCTCGGGCTGGAATTTCGCGCCGTCGACGCCGACACGGGCGCCATCGGCGGCAGCGCCAGCCACGAGTTCCAGGTGCTCGCGGACTCGGGCGAAGATGCGATCGCCTTCTCGGATGCGTCGTCGTACGCGGCCAACATCGAGAAAGCCGAGGCCCTCGCGCCGGTGGGGGAACGCCCCGCTCCGTCGGCCGCGCTCACTCGGGTGGACACGCCGAAGCAGCGCACGATCGACGAGGTCACCGCCTTCCTCGGCGTGCCGGCCAGCCAGCTGGTCAAGACCATCCTGGTCCGTGGCCGCGACGGCCTGGTGGCCCTTTGCGTGCGCGGCGACCACGAGGTCAACGAAGTAAAGGCCGCCCACCTTCCCGAGCTGCCCGACGAATCCGAACTCGCCAGCGAAGAGGAAATCCTCGCCGCCACGGGCGCCCGTCCCGGCTCCATCGGTCCGGTCGGCCTGCCCGACGCGATTCCCGTCATCGTCGATCGCAGCGCGGCCCTGCTCGCCGATTTCGTCTGCGGCGGCAACCAGGACGGCACGCACTTCACCGGGGCCAACTGGCAGCGCGACGCGCGGATCAACCGCATCGCCGACATCCGCAAGGTGGTCGACGGCGACCTGTCGCCGGATGGCAAGGGACATATCCGCCTCGCGCGCGGCATCGAAGTCGGTCACATCTTCCAGCTCGGCCAGAAATACGCCGAAGCCATGGGCGCCGACGTGCTCGACAGCAACGGCAAGAAAGCCACCATGTACATGGGCTGCTACGGCGTAGGCGTCAGCCGCATCGTCGCCGCCGCCATCGAACAGCGCAACGACGAGGCCGGCATGATCTGGACCGATGCCATGGCGCCGTGGCGCGTCGCCGTATGCGTCATCAACCCGAAGAATGCCGATGCCGTCGTCGCCGAAGCCGGCGAGTCGCTGTACCAAGAACTTTCGCAGGCTGGCGTCGACACCGTGCTCGACGATCGCGGTCTGCGGCCGGGTTCGATGTTTGCCGACATCGAACTCATCGGCATCCCGCACCGTGTCGTCGTTAGCGCACGCGGACTGGAAGCCGGCACGTTTGAATACCGCGCCCGGACAGACAGCGAAAGCCGGAACGTGACCCGCCAGGAGCTATTGGCACTTCTCGGCGCCCTCTAATCGGAGCATTACTGGCGTGGTTATCTGCCGTTATTTCACGTAGGTAACAACCAGGCTTTTTACGCGAATGCCGGATACAGACATCCGGCATTTTGCTTTTTGTCGCGCAACCAGCTAAAAATCCCGGCGCGCACGTTAATCCTGCACCGGAGACCCTCATGGCTGTCGATATCAAGAACCTCAACCACAACCAGCTCAATGAGCTGATTTCCAAGGCACAGGTCCGCCAGACCGAACTGCGCAAGGAAAAGGTGGCCAAGCTGCGTGAAAAGATCAATGCGCTGATCAAGGCCGAGGGATTCACGTTCGACGACGTATTCGGCGCCCGAGCCCCGAAATCCAAGCGGGCCGGCACCACCGTCGCCGCGAAGTACCGCAACCCCGGCAACGCCGAGCAGACCTGGTCCGGCCGCGGCAAGCGCCCGCGCTGGTTCAATGAAGCACTCAAAGCCGGCAAGAAAGAAACCGACCTGCTTGTTTGATTCGCTGTCATTAAGCTGAAAAATCGAAGCCCTGCTAATGCGGGGCTTTTTTTTCGGCCTTTGCTCATTGCCTGTTTAAGGCTCGCGTTGCGTCGCAAGAGCCGGCGGGTGGGTCTTCGTTCGACGCGATAGGGGCTGCCCCTCGACGTTACGAGGACGATGTTGTGGGAGCCGATTCATCGGCGATCCCGCGGCAGCGGGCCAGGGTGCGGCAAGCACCCATCGCCGCTGAAGCGGCTCCCACAGTAAAGGCGCCCCCGGTCGGAGTCCGACCCGGCCCGTAGGGCAATAAGTACACGGCCGCGGCACGCGGCCCTTCCGACGCGGGTCGCCGCAGACGGGGCCCCGAGGGTGGCACCCGCCGGCTCTTGCGACGCAACGCGAACGCGAGGCCAAAGGCGAGCCCGCCCACCCGAACCGCTAGATCAAAGCGATCGACGCGGCGCCACGATCAGGTCACCAAAGAGCAACCCTGCAACGAGCGAGACCAGCAAGGTGACGCCCAGCAGCCCCGTGTCCATGCTCAGCGACGCATCGCGATCCAGCAGATAGGAGACACTGCGGAAACTCACTGACCCCGGCACCAGCAGGATGATCCCGGGCTCGCGCACCACCGCCCCAGGCTGCTGTGCATAACGCGCATACACGTTGCTCAACGAGCCCAGCAACAGTCCACCGACGAATACGCCGAACGGTGCGCCCGGCAACGAGCCGGAGATACTGCCACCCCACCGCGTGGCGAGATAACCCAGTACCACCGAGCCCATCACCACCAACCAGTCGCGTTTGGCCGCGCGGAACAGGATGGCGAAGGAGAAGGCGCCGAGAATCAGCGACGGCCAGTCCGCCCAGCCTGGCAACGGCGGAAGCGCATAGTTCCGCGGGACGATGCCGACGGCTTCGCACAGCTGGCTCGCGGCCACGGTGCCGAACGTGAGCTTGAGCAGGGTCGCGATCGCACCGCCCATGCGCGCTACGCCGGCGACGAGGTGCTGGCTGGAAATCTCGCGGACGGCGGTAGTCAGGGCCATGCCGGGCAGCAGCACGATCAGGCTTCCCAGGATCACCGACTTCAGGGCCAGCGGCACGACATAGGCGCTGACCACCGTGGCGATGATCGTCGCCACCATGGCGCTGATCGCCTCGCTGGCCGCCGCCAGGCGCGGCCGGCTCCCGGATGCGACCGTGATCAGGCCGATCAGGACGCCGATCACCCCGGCGGTGATCAGGTCGGGCCAGGCGCTGTGCAGCAACAGGGCGACGACGCTGGCTGCGCACAAGCCGTAGCTCGCGATGACGCCGAACTGGGCCAGGAAGGTTTCCGGTGCGCCAAGCTTGCGCAGCAGGTGGAAGCCTTCGCGCAATTCCATTTGTCCGTCGATCACCGCATCCGCGATGCGATCGGCCTCGCACAGACGCGCCAGATTCACGTCGCCTGGCGGTAGGCGCATCACCTGGGTGACCTGGGCCACGCCGTCGTCGCCCTGCCCCAGGTCGGCGAAGGAGACGATGATCGCCGTGGGGCTCGACCACACTTCGGCGGAGAGACCCAGGCGCTGGGCCGATCGCGCGATCGCCGTTTCCAAGCGAGGCGCGGTGGTTCCGTACTGATGCAGACGGCGGGCGAGTTCGGTCAGGAAAGCGATGCGGGTGTTGATCGCCGTGGTGGCGAAGCTCACCGGTACGCTCAGCGGCACGGGCTCAGGCAACGTCCACCGCCTTCACGCGCAGGGTGGTGCCGTCGATGCCGATGACTTCGATCGTCGCGCCGAGGGGAAGATCCGGGCCGACGACCAGCCACATGCCATCGCCCACGCGTGCCTTGCCGCGACCGTTGACGATCGGCTCGCATAAGGAGAAGCGCTGCCCGATGAGTTGGTCGCCCCGACGGTTCAGACGCTCGTTGCCGACCGGCACGATGCGCTCGAGTCGCGGCCGGACGAACTTCCAGTAGACGAAGCAGGAAACGAAGGCCAGCACGCCGAAGACGACCGCCTGGGTGATCGCGCCCATGTCGGGCACGACGAATACGACGCCGCCCATGACGGCCGCGGCGATGCCGATCCACAGCATGAAGTAACCGGGCAAGATGACTTCGCCGCCGATCAGCACCAGCGCGGCGACCCACCAGAAGTAGTGCAGGGCCAGTTCGGTCATGACATCAACGCGGCGGTAGCGGTGCGCGGTCACCGCCGGCGACAGGCGGGGTCGGTGCACGTTGGGCGGTCAGGGAGTCCTTGGCCAGCTCGGCGATGCCGGCGAGCGAGCCGAGGATTCCGGCCGATTCCATCGGCAGCAGGAGCATCTTCTGGTTCGGCGAACGCGCCATTTCCTTCAGCGCGTCGACGTAGTTGTTGGCGACAAAGTAATTCAATGCGTTGACACTGCCGCCGGCGATGGCGTTGGAGACCATGGTGGTCGCCTTCGCTTCGGCCTCGGCCAGGCGCTCGCGTGCCTCGGCCTCGCGGAAGGCGGCTTCCTTCTTGCCCTCGGCGGAGAGAATGGCCGACTGCTTTTCGCCCTCGGCCTTGAGGATGGCGGCCTGGCGATAGCCTTCGGCATCGAGGATGTTGGCGCGCTTCTCGCGCTCGGCTTTCATCTGGCGGGCCATGGCATCGACGAGGTCGCGCGGCGGCGAGATGTCCTTGATCTCGATGCGGGTGACCTTCACACCCCAGGGATGGGTCGCTTCGTCGATCACACCA
Organism: Luteibacter sp.; assembly: GCF_035539195.1. Lineage (GTDB taxonomy): Bacteria > Pseudomonadota > Gammaproteobacteria > Xanthomonadales > Rhodanobacteraceae > Luteibacter. Next base: position 33,400 of record NZ_DATLIW010000029.1, on the reverse strand, counting down.
AGCAGCTTGGCGTTGATCGCGTCACGCTGGCTGAGGCTCTCGTCGAGGTCCATCGAGCCGAGGACCGTGCGGATATTGGTCATGATCAGCGCCAGTGCCGCGCCTTCGAGGTTGGCAACCTCGTAAGCGGCCTTGGCGGCGTCCAGGATCTGGTAGAAGACGACGCCGTCGACGCGCACGACGGCGTTGTCCTTGGTGATGACCTCCTGCGAAGGGACTTCGAGCACCTGCTCCATCATGTTCATCTTGCGCCCGATGGCGTAGACGAACGGAATGAGGAAATGCAGGCCAGGGGTCAGAGTGCCCGTGTATTTACCAAACAGCTCCACCGTCCACTCGTAGCCCTGGGGCACGATGCGGATCAGTTTGGCGAGCACGATCACCACGACGACAACGACAATCAACGCAACGACGCTTCCCATCCCTTGCACTCCCTCATCCGGATATGTTCCGGAGTATAGGCGAAGCGGGTCAGGGGGTTCCGGCAGGGAGGACCAGGGTGACCCGTAGGCCGCCGCCTTCGCGGTTGGCCAGTGCGATGCGGCCACCGTGGGCCTCTGAGATTTCCCGTGCCAGAGCGAGCCCCAGCCCCGTACCCGAGCGCTTGGTCGAATAAAAGGGCAACAGCGCCTGGGCCAGGACGGTTTCACTCATGCCCGGGCCGCGATCGGACACCTCGATCAGGGTTTCGCGCCCGAGCGCGTGCACGGCAAGGGTGACTTCGTTCGACTCGCCACCCGCTTCGTGGGCATTCTTGATCAGATTGATCAGCACCTGCTCGACCTGGGTGGTGTCGAACCAGCCCGGCTGCTCGGGAGCCGTCCCGACAAGGCGGAACGACGCGTGCAGGCCGAGTGCGTCGAGGAATGGCCCCCATGGCACGGCGCGCGCCTGGGGCGTGGGCAGTTTGGCGAAGCTCGCATAGCCGGAGATGAAGGTGTGCAGATGCTTTGCCCGGTCGCCGATCGACGCGAACACGCCAGGCAGGCGCGCAAGGTCGCCGCGGCGGGCGAGCTCCGCGCCCGAGTGCGAGAGCGACGAGATCGGCGCCAGCGAATTGTTGAGCTCATGGCTGATGACGCGGATCACCCGTTTCCAGGTGTGGACTTCCTGGCGAGACAATTCGCGCGTCATGCGCCGATAAAGCTGCAGGCGATGCGGGCGTCCTTGCAGGCGGAACCCACGCTGCGACAAGTGGAAGGTTTCCTCGGAGCCTTCCATCTCGACCGAGAACAGGGCGTCTTCGCCGCTCGCCGCCGCCTCGCGCAGGCTCTCGGGCATCCCGGCAAGCACGGTGGAGAAATCGAGGCCGGCGAGCGAACGACCTTCGTTGAACAAGTGCCGCGCGGCGATGTTCGCGTAGGTGATGTTGTCCGCGGCGTCGGTGAGCACCAGGGCGACCGGCGTGTTCTGCACCACCGTATCCAGCAGCAGCTCGCGCTGGGCCAGGTGCTGTCGCTGATCGCGCAGGGTCTGGCCCAGCGCGTTGTGCATGCGGATCAGGTCGCCCAGCTCGTCGCGCCGGGTGGTCCCTATCGACATGCTGAAATCGCCGTCGCGATAACTGGCCACGGCACTTTCCAGAGCGCGTATCAGGCGCCGAAGCGGTTCGACCAGCGCATGGGCGACCCACACCGAAAGCGGCATCAGCACGAGGAGGCAGATAAGCAGTGCCGTGCCCCCGTCGAAGAATTCGACCGGAACGACATCGGGCAGCTTGCCGGCCTTGGCCGGCGCTTCGCGCATCCACGCCACCAGTTGCGGAAACGGCCAGATCGATACGCCGGCGAAGACCAGCGCACCGACGATCGCCGAACCGGCGACGACCAGGGTCATCCGTCCTTCGAGCGAGAGCGTCTTCATGGCGGGGACGCTAGCAGATCACACCGCCAGTCCGTAACGTTCCATGCGCCGGTACAGCGCCTGTCGCGACAACCCCAGGTTGCTCGCGGCGCGGCTGACGACGCCGCCGGCCGAGGCCAGCGCGGCTTCGACCGACTCCCGGCTGGGCTCGTCGAGGTTGCGGCTGGCGCTGGGCGCGGGCGGCGGCAGGTTCAGGTGACCCGGTTCGATGCGCCCTTCGCTGGCCAGGAGGGCCGCGCGGGCGATCGCGTTCTTCAATTCGCGTACGTTGCCGGGCCAGGGGTGGGCGAGCAGCGCTTCGCGCGCGTCCTCGCTCAGCTCGGCCTGGCCGGCGAGGAAGAACTCGGCCAGCGGCAGGATGTCGTCCGTGCGATCGGCCAGCGCCGGCAGGTTCACGTCGATCACGTTGAGGCGGTAATAGAGATCCTCACGGAACGTGCCCGCGGCGATCATTCCCTTGAGATCGGCATTGGTCGCGCTGAGCACGCGCACCTTAGCCTGCCGCGTGCGCCCCGAACCCAGCCGCTCGAACTGGCCGGTCTCCAGCACGCGCAGCAGCTTCATCTGGCCGGGCAGCGGCAGGTTGCCGATTTCGTCGAGGAACAGCGTGCCGCCATCGGCCATTTCGAAACGGCCTTCCCGCGCCTTGTTGGCGCCGGTGTAGGCACCCGCTTCGGCGCCGAACAGTTCCGCCTCGATCAGTTCACCGGGCAGCGCGCCACAGTTCACTGCGACGAAGGGCCCGCGGCGCACCGCGGAATTGGCATGCACGATCGCGGCGATACGCTCCTTGCCCGAACCGTTGGGGCCCGTGATCAGCACCGGCACGTCGGAGCGCGCGACCTGGCAGGCCAGTTCGATCGTGCGGCTCATGGCTTCGGAGGCGAAGACGAGTCCGTCGAGGTCGTACCGACCTTCCAGCACCTCGCGACGCTTGCGACGCTCGACCCGGGCACGCGTGACTTCGCGGGTGGATTCGGAGAGCTCGAGGAGGTTCTCCACCGTGGCGAGCAGCTTGGTGTCGTCCCAGGGCTTGGCCAGATAATCGGCGGCACCGGCCTTGACCAGCTCCACCGCCGTGTCCAGGTGCGTCCATGCCGTGAGCAGAATCACCGGCAGGTCGGTATGGCGGCCGCGGATCGCCTTGAACAGCGCGACCCCCTCCTCTCCGGAGGTGGTGTCGGCCGTGAAGTTCATATCCTGGATGACGACGTCCACGCGCTCGGTCGCCAGCGTGGCCAGACCGTCCTCGGGCGTCATCGCCACCAGGGGGCGGATATCCCGCAACGAAAGCGCGAGCGAAAGCGCCTCGCCCACGGCGGGGTTGTCGTCGATTATCAATACGCAGCGCATCGGTACCCTTCGCATGCAGCCATGGATGCTTCCCCCGCCGAAAGGGTTGAAACCCCGCCGGCACTTTTTTCCCGTGTAGCCATTCGCATTCTAGCCACGGGTAGCCACGACGGGGGGAACGGATGCGGCACGGAGGGCCGGCGCGAGCACCGCCAGCTGGCCCAGGACCCACAGAACCACGGCGCCCACCGGCAGGTAGACCCGTGGCAGCCGCGGCAGCTCGTACTCCCGCATGAGGAACAGGTTGATGCCATAAGCCAACGCCATGCCGAGTCCGATGCCCATGCTGGCGAGCAGGAAATTCTCAGTCTGGAAGTAGCGAAGCACGTCCACGCGGCGGGCACCAAGGGCGCGACGCACGCCGATCTGGCGTCGACGCTGGCCCACCCAGAAACTCGCCAGGCCAACGATGCCCAGCGCCGTGACCACCAGCAGGATGACGCACACCGCCACCAACAAGCCGGCCATGGCACGATCGCCGGCGAAGTGGTCGTCGCGGATCGCCTTATAAAGTTCCTTCTTGACGATGACGCGTCGCGGGTCGATCTGCTTCAGCTTCTCGACGGCGAGCGCCAGTACCCTGTCGGCCTGCCCCGGCTGGCTGCGAATGATGAAGGAGCCGAGGTTGCCACCCCCCGGTTCGCGCCAAGGCATCAGCGTCGTGAACTCGATCGCGGAGCGGTCGATGCCGCCGCCCGCGCTGGCGAGATGATCCACGACGCCGATCACGCGCATCTCGGTGTTACCGCTGCCGACCCACACCGAGCGACTGAGCGCCGACGCATCGCCGAAGAGGTGTCGGGCCAGGCCCTGCGTGATCATGATGACCGGTGGCGGCTTGACCTTGCCTGTCGCCAGATCATCCAGCCAGACGTATTCGGACGCATCGAAATAACGTCCTGCCACGAGATGCGTTCCCAGCGTCTCGCCAACCCTCTCGCCGTAAAAATTCTTCACGTCGACGGTCGAGGTCTGCTGGTTGGGCGAAAGGTTGAGACCGCTGCCCCAGCTGATATCGCCAAAAGGCACGCTGTTGCTGATCGTGGCCGCCACCACGCCGGGAATCGCTCGCAGCGCCGCGAGGTCGGCCTCCGTGCGGGCATGGCCGTCGCCATGCCTGCCGATGTCGGAGGTAACGATGTGGACCACGTTCGCCTCGTCGATGCCGCTAGGCAGATCGACCATGGCAAGGCGATCGCCAATGAGGAAGACGGCATTGCAGACGATGGCGCAGGTCAGCGCGATCTCGAGCACCACGAGGCTGGCGGTGAGCCGGTGCTTGCGCAAGGCGGAAAGGATAGGACCGACGTCCTTCAACATATCATTGGCTCTTCAGCTGTAGCGCGGGGGTGATGCGGCAGGCGCGCCATGCGGGGAGAACGCCTGCGGCGACCGTCGCGCCGATCGCCATCGCGAAGGTAACCCCGAGCATCGCCAGGTCCAGATGAGCCAGCTTCGCGTAGGGCACGGGCTGCAACCGGACCAGCCACAAACCGAGCCAGGACAAGAGCAAGCCGGCCACCCCACCGACGAGGCCGACCATGCCGGCTTCGGTGAGCAACTGGCTGAACACGCTGATACGCGACGCGCCGAGTGCGCGCCGGACCCCTACCTCACCCGAGCGACGCATGAACTTCGCCAGCATCAGACCCACGGTGTTGACGAGGCAGACCAGGAAGAACGCGAGCGCCAGCCATACCTGCAGGCGCACATCGCTCGGCACGACTTTCTCGTGGTCGAGCCACCCCATGACATCGAGCATGCGCGTCTTCGCGGGTCGCTCGAAGCGACCGATGGCTTTCTGCTCCGCGGCGTAGTGGGCGAGGAAATCGCGATAAGCCGCCACCTTGGTCGGACTGTCCAGCTCCACCCAGAACTGCAGCCATGCGCAGTCGGAGCTCTCCATCGCGCTTTCATCACCCGAGCCCTTTCCCCAACACTGCACGCCACCCGCCCGGCCCAGCAGGAAGTCGCGAGATGTCGACAGCGGAATGAAAACATCGTCCTTGTCCGAAAACTCGCCCACGTTCAGGTCGAAGAAATGCGGAACCGGGCGCCAGGACTTGAGCACGCCGATCACGCGCAGGTCGTGCCCGTCGGCGCGAACCGTGCGACCCGTGCTGTCCTCGCCATGGAACAGCTTGTCGTTCAGATCGCTGCCGATCACGGCCACGCGGGCGTGCGCGTCGTCGTCGGCCGCCGTCCATGCCCTACCGTAACGAAACGGCGTGTCGAACATCGGAAAGAAGTCCGCCGTGGTATAGCGCGCGGATGAGAAGAAGGGATCCGTGCGTGCGTCCGCCGCCTGCATGGCCACCTGGCCGCCGACCATCAGGGCCTGACGATCGGCGCGGCGCGCGTGCAACAGGTTCATGCCATCGACCCAGGTCAGCTGCCTCGGGAATTCCTGGCTCGGGGACGCCTGGTCGGACGCATAGTCCTTCATGTCGCGCGGATCCATCTGCGGATAGAAGATGGACCCGCTGCGCCCCGGCAGCGGATCGCCCGATAGTACGTGAAGCACGGTGAGCGTGGTCATGCATGCCCCGATACCCAAGGCGATCGCGAGGATCATCAGCGCCGTCAGTGCCCTGCTCCGCCTCAGACTGCGCAGCGCGAGTTCCATGTAGTAAACGAACATTCCGCTCTCCGTGGCGCGTCGTCAGACGCTGCGCGTCGCTTCGACCGGCGACACCCGCGACGCCCGCAATGCCGGTGCGAACACCGCCGCCTGACCCAGGGCGAGCAAGGCGACGACGCCGATCGCGACATACGTCAGCGACAGACGCTTCATTTCGAAGTGCGTGAACATCCACTGGCTCAGGCCCACCGCCAGCACCACGCCGACGATGACGCCGACCAGGGCGATCAGGAAGTTTTCGGTCATGAAGTAGCTGAGGATGTCGCTGCGCCGCGCACCGAGTGCACGGCGCACACCGATCTGCTTGCGACGCTGGCCCACCCAGAAGCTCGACAGGCCGACGATGCCTGCCGCCGTGATCGCAAGCAGTACGCCGCAGACCACGCTCATCAGGATGGCCATTCCACGGTCGGCATCGTATGCACGCCGGCGAACTTCCTCGAACTTTCGGATGCCCACCTTCTCCGGAAGCACGCGCATACGATTGGAGGCATACAGCGCCGGCGGGATGGCCTTGAAGACGGCATCCTCCTGGCCCGGCTGCGTGCGGACGAGGAACTGCTGGAAGCTGCTGTTGAAAAGCACCGGCATGATCGTGACGTAATCGCCCTCGACGAAGTCATTCTGGATCCACGGCGTCGTGAGCTTCTCGATGATACCGACGATCGTGGAGGGCTTGCCCTTGGCGAGGTAAATCACCTTGCCCAGCGCGTTTCCATCCGGGAAGACCTTGTCCGCAAGCGCCTTGGTAACGATCACCTGGGCGGTACCCGGCTGCTGTTGGCGCCCCACCGTGACGACTTCGCCCGGACTGAAGTTGCGACCGGCGACCAGACGGACACCGAGTGTCTTCAGTGTGTGCTCGTCGCCGAAGTAGAGCGCGGTAGAGATGCCCTGCTTCTTCGAATCCGGATCGACCTGCACGCCGGTGGACCACCCGCCCTGGCGAAGCGGGTAGGAGTTGGTGACGTAGGCGTCGGCGACGCCGGGAAGCGAGCGCAACGTCTGCAGGTCGGTCTTCATGATCGGCGTGAAGTCTTCCGGCGCGCCGACATAATCGTTCGAGACCGCGATGAGGTTCGTCTCGTCCAGGCCGGTCGTTCGGTTCACCTTGTCGACACGCTCATGCACGATGAACAGGGCATTGCACACGATGGCGAGGGTCAGCGCGATCTGCAGTGCGATCAGGATCGTGCCTGCCTTGTGCCGGCGCAGCGCGGAAAGAATGGGCTTGATCTGCATGATCATGTCCTCAGTTGGATTTCAGCTGCCAGGCCGGCTGGACCTGTGCGGCGCGCCATGTGGGATAGAACGCGGCGATCAGCGAGGCGGCGATCGCGACGACCAGCGTAAGCAGGATCAGTACCGGGTCCAGCTTGGCCAGACGCGCGACAGGCTCGGGGAACACCAGGCCGACACCAAGGATGCCCACTCCCGTGAGGAGGAGTCCGAGAACGCCGCCAGCGACACCGATCGTGCCCGCCTCGATCAGGAACTGCGCGTAGATGTCCTTGCGCGAGGCACCGAGCGCGCGGCGTACGCCGATCTCCGGAGCACGGCGCATGAACTTCGCAAGCAGCAGGCCGATCGTGTTGACCAGGCAGATCACCAGGAAGCCAAGCGAGACGATGAGCGAGACCTGCGATTCCTTCGGCACCACGTGCTGCACATCCAGCCATGTCATCACGTCACGCACCTTGGTGTTCGGTGCCCAGGCGAAACGGCCCGCACGTTGCTGGTCGGCGGCGTAGCCCTGGATGTACTGGCGGTAGGTTTCCGCTTCCGCCTTGGTCGGCAGTTCGCTCCACAGCGACAGCCAGATGCATTCCGAGCGCAGGTAGTTGTCCCAGCCCTCGCCCGGCTCCGCGATGCAGCTGTTGTTGCCTGCATTCGGAAGCTTGAGGTCCACCGCCCGATTGAAGGGAACGTACACCTTGGCGCCTTCATCGAAGCCGCCGGTATTGGGCACGTCGAAGAACAGGGGTTGCGGTGCCCAGTCGTCGATCACGCCGGTGATGCGATACAGATGGCCATCCAGGTTCAGTTGCTTGCCGACGCTCTGTCCACCGTCGAACAGTTTGTCGTTGAGCGACTTGGTGATGACCACGACGCTGGCGTGCTTCTCGTCGTCCTCGAGCGTCCAGCCCGTGCCTTGCAGGAAGGGCACGTCGAACATCGGGAAGAAGTCGGCGCCGGTGGCGTACGCGCCTTCGCGTATCGGCAGGCGGCCCGCATTGTCGGGAATCACCGAGACGCCGATCGGATACGTGACGGTCTGGCGCTTGGCCTTATGCGCACGCAACAGGGCGGTCGCATCCTTGTAGCTGAGCGCCTGCGGCGGTTCGCCCTTCTCGACCTTGTCGGGACCCCAATTGTCCAGCTGGGTGTTGTACAGCTGGCTCGACTTCTGCGGAATGGGATCGCGAGACGTGGCGCGGAACACCGAGTACGTCGTCATCGACGCGGCGACGCCGAAACCGATGGCCATCACCATCAAGCCGGTGAGTACCGGGTTACGACGCAGGCTGCGCAAGCCAAGCTGTAGGTAGTAACTGAACATGGATGTCCCCGGAACGTTGGGCGGACGGATCAGGAAAGGGCGACGTTCGGCTGCGTGTGGAAGCGCGGCTCTTCGGACAGATCCACCACCTGGCCGTCGATCACGTGCACGTTGCGCTGGGCGCGCGCGGCAAGCTCGGGATCGTGGGTCACCATGACGATGGTCGCGCCTTCGCGGTGGATCTCCTCGAGCAGTTCCATCACGCCGCGGGCCATCTGCGTGTCGAGGTTACCGGTCGGCTCATCCGCCAGGAGCAGGCGCGGCGAACCGGCCAGGGCACGCGCGATAGCGACGCGCTGCTGCTGGCCGCCGGAAAGTTCGGCCGGATAGTGCTTGGCGCGCGAGGCCAGGCCGACCCGCTCCAGGGCGTCCATGATCCGCTGCTTGCGCTCGGCCGCCTTCATGCCGCGATAGCGCAGCGGAACTTCGACGTTGTCGAACACGTTGAGATCGGGAATCAGGTTGAAGGCCTGGAAGATGAAGCCGATCTTCTCGTTGCGGATGCGCGAGCGGGCGTTGTCGTCGAGCTGGCTCACTTCGACACCGTCGAGGTGGTACTGGCCGCCGGTGAAGGTTTCCAGCAGACCGGCAATGGTGAGGAAGGTGGTCTTGCCCGAACCCGAAGGACCGGTGACGGCGACGAACTCGCCCTCCTTCACGTCGATGTTGAAATCGCGCAGCGCATAGGTCTCGACGACTTCCGTGCGGTAGACCTTGGCGAGATGGGTCATCTTGAGCATGGCGGTTCCTTCGTTGGTAAGGGAATGAGGTTGGATCAGCGGCTGATGGCGACGTGTTTCGCGTCACCGAAGGTGTCGGCACCGGAGATGACGATCTTGTCGCCTTCTTTCAGGCCGCTCAGGATTTCGACCTTGTCGATGCTGCTCGCGCCGACGCGGATATCGCGACGATCGGCCATGCCGTCGGCAACGACGAAGGCATAGCGGCCCGCGCTTTCGTCGACGAAGGAGCCGCGCTGCACGGTGAGCACGTTGTCGCGCTTGTCCAGAAGCACGCGCACCGAGAGACGCTGGCTCTGGCGGAGCTGGCTGGGCGTGGCGCCGTCGAAGCGCAGACGCGCAGCGACTTCACCGTTGACCACTTCGGGCGAAATCGCGCTCACCTTGCCGTTCCAGACTTTGCCGTTGCCGCTGATTTCACCGGGCATGCCGATGGCGAGGTCGCGTGCGAAGCTCTCCGGCACCTTCATTTCAACCTGCAAGGCGGAAAGGTCGATGACGCTGAGCAGCTGCGCATCCTTCGCGACCGTGGCGCGCTCGGCGATGAACGCCTGGCCCACTTGGCCGTCGACCGGGGACTTCACATTGAGCTCGTCCACCTGACGCTCCAGATCCTGCACGAGCAGCACCTGGCGGTCGTAGGCGAGCTTCTTCGCCTGGATGTCGAAGGTCAGGCTGCCGTTATCCGTGGCGAGGTCTGACTGGGCGTGCTTCACGGTCACATCCGCCTTGTCCAGCGTGGACTTGGCCTTGTCGACGTCCGCAACGGGAACGGCGCCCTTGGCGAACGCGCCTTCATAGCGTTTGAGGTCGCGCTGGCCGGCGGTCTGGTCGATCACCGCGTTGTCGTAGGCCTTCTGCAGTTCCGAACGCTTTTTCGTCGCGTCGATCTGCGCGCGAAGGAATTCCACCTTCGCGGCATCGGCTGCCGAGCGTTCCTGGGCCAGCTTGGCGGCGAGGTCGGGGCTGGTGATCACGGCCAGCACCTGATCCTTCTTCACTACGTCGCCCGGATGCACGGTAAGCACCACCGCACCGGCGGAGGTGGCATACAGCGTCGGACTCACCGCGGCCACGACCTTGCCTTCGGCGGCGATGTCGCGGACGAAGGGTCCGCGCGTCACCGTGGCGAAGCTGAGGCGGGAGGCGCTCACCGAACTGTCGGCCGAGAACATCGTGGCGACGTGGGGGACCGCAAAGCCGAGCGCGACGGCCACGGCAATGCCTGCGCCGATGAAGATCAGCTTGCGGTTACGGTTGGAACCGACTTCGACGAGGCGGTCCGTGGCGGAGGTATCGCGGATCATGCTGGCTTCCCTGGATTCACTTGGAGGGAAGAGAGCAAGCGGCGTGCCAAGCCGATACATCGATTTAAAACAGTGAGTTACCGTGATTCCACGGCATCGACGCCGTGTCCGCGGACAAACTGTCCGGACACTGGAGCGACCGGACAGACAGCTCCCTCAGACGGTGATGCCTACCGATTCGGAGACGGCGATGTCGCGTGCCACGCCGCGCCCAAGCGACGAGATCAGCACGTCGCGAGCGCCGAGGACAGTGAAACCGACCAGGCGCCGCCGCGTGAACGAAAGCACGCGGGCCCGCGAAGCGCGCAGCCATTCGCGGTCGGGTCGATGCCACGCCGGTGCGTCGACCGGCGCGGCGTCCACGAACAGACCATCCCAGGCGAGATAGTCGGTGTCCGGCAGCAGATAGATCCGGGCCAGCGCTTCGCCCTGCCCGCCCACGCAGTCGATCCACTCGCGCGGACCTTCCGCGGTGATCGCACAGGTGAGACCGACGTAATGCGACGCCAATAGCGGCGCGAGGTCCGCCGACTCGACCAGGCATGCGGACGAGGCGCCATCCTGCGGTGGCCCGGCGGCGGATCGCGGAGCAAGGTACAACACACCCCCAAGCTGGCCGAGACCGTCCGCCAGCGTCCTTGGGGTGATCGCCAACCAACGTGTGGTGGGGGTGGACCGGGCACGCGAGTGCATGCCGAACGAGGCTAACCAGCCGAACATGGCGCGTCTCCCGGGTGACTGCCGGAATGGGATGCCTGGCTGGGCGGTCTGGGGAGACCCCGCGTGGCTTGGCGTCGGGGAGTAGTGCTTTTACTTGGTGAGGATGAGCTTGTCGTTGCGCGTGAGACGCAAGTGGTACTCGTTGCCCTGATGCTCGATGACGAGCTCCCGCGAGCCGTCGAGCAGACGCGTGCTCTCGATACGGCGCGCGACTGTGGGGGCGGCCCGCAGCGGGACGACCTTGTCGCGGCCGCCGTTATCGGTCAGGGGAAGCGTTCTCATCAACATGGCCGAGCTCCGGTAAAGGGTTCGGCTCTGATGATAACGATTCTCATTTACACGTCAAGGGGGTAATGCGCTGATCTCAATCCCAGTACGTCGCCGGGCGCGAGACTGTCTGGCAGGGCACCACCGCTGACCTGAGAACGATCCGATAGTCACGGTTTCTCATTTCCTGCGGCCTCCTGCATTCGTTGCTTCCTCCACGCATCCACCAGCGGCTGGTTGGCTTCCCTTTGGCGTTCGTAGAACGCCTCGAGTTTCGCCAGAGTCGTATCGTCAGAACAGCGACTGGAATCGAACAGCGGAAACTCGTTCGCGAACACAACGCGACGTCCGGGCTCCGCCGTGTCTCCCCAATAGACAAGGTTGGCGGGGGGCACGGGGTCGAATACCACGGTTTCTCCGAGAACCTCACCGGTACTTATTTCGTAGGCGCGCTTAAAGATGGCGTCTCCCCATGGTCTGCCGAGACTGTTACGAATCATCGGATCAGGATCCGGGCTTCGGTGAAACTTCGACGACAGAATCCAGAACGGCTCATACGTATCGATACGGAAGCAGCCGTCGGGACTCACCTCCGAAGAATCGTAGGTTGCATAGGCACGCTCCCACCAGTCGGAGGCCTGGTAGAGGGCGAACCCGGTGACGACGACTAGCGTGGCAACAATGGCCTTCATCGCCATCATGTCAGCTGAACGGGAACCGGCGGGACGCCGGCCCCACCAGGCGACGTGAGGCCGGTCCTGCAATCATCGCTTCTCATCTTCTGCTGCCTCCTGCATTCGTTGCTTCCTCCACGTATCCACCACCGGCTGGTTGGCCTCTCTTTGGCGTTCGTAGAACGCCTCGAGTTTCGCCAGAGTTGCATCATCAGAGCAGCGATTGGAGTCGAAGAGCGGAAAGCCGTTGGCGACGACGACACGTCTCCCGGGCTTCGATCCCCGACCCCAATCGATGATTTCAGGCGGCCCGACAGGGTCGAAAATGACCGTCTCGCCGAGTAACTCACCGGTGCCTATTTGATAGGCACGCTTAAAGATGGCGTCTCCCCATGGTCGACCGAGATGGTTACGAATCGTCGGGTCTGGATCCGGGCTTCGATGGAACATCGATGGGAGAATCCAGAACGGCTCGTATGTATCGATACGGAAGCAGCCGTCAGGACTGATCTCCGAAGAATCGTACGCCGCATAGGCGCGCTCCCACCAGTTGGAGGCCTGGTAGAGGGCGAACCCGGTGACAACGACTAGCGTGGCAAGAACGGCCTTCATCGCCATCACGTCAGCTGGAGCAGCAGGTTCGCCGGTTCCCAGTGGACATCGGAGTAAATAACGAAATCGCCGCCGAATCCGGTCACGCATCGGTAGGTATCGAAATCATGATTGAACACGTTGCCGATCGGCTCGCCGCCCCAGCGAAACGCCATCCCGTCCAGTGCCGTATTCATGACCATCTGCGCCTTACTGAGCACGCCGTTCTTCGTCCACGTTCCGAGGTACTGAAAATCGTTGAAGTCGTAAGTGTCGCGAATGTAGAACCCGGCGTGACTGACCTGAAGCGACAGCCTTCCGGTTCCTGCATCGCGCCTCGCTTCACCGATAAGCGCAACCTTCACCGTAGCCATGCCCAAGCTTCCGTAGAGGTCATCCATCGTATCCCACTCGTCACCAAATGCTTCGAAATTCGATTGGCAGGTCCTGTCCAGCTGGATGGCGCTATCCTTCAGACTACCGAACGGCATACGGCCATTCGCGCCCCAAGGCAGCGATGCCACGCGCTCAGCCAACCATCCTCTCGCCGGGCCGTTAGCCATTTTTGCGTGCAAGGCACTCGTCGCGATGCGTACGCGTGAATTCGCCATAGCCCAACTCATTCGAACGATCTGTTGGTCCAGATGCCCTGAAGACAGGCCCCGAGGATCGGGCGTGTCCTTGCCTTTCCACTCACTCGGAAGCACCGAAGCGGGCGAGTGAATCCAGCGCTCCATCAGCGCAGCAGATACACCCCAGCCCATCTGGCGCATTGCGCCGGGAATAGCTTCGATCCTTCCCTTGATATCGGTGGCACGCTCGCACGATGACTTCCCATGCATGGTGATGCTCCTTGTTCGACTACGAATGCTCTCACCATTCCGCGTGACCGGTCGGGCGAGATCCGGCGCGGATAGTAGTCGGACGACATCGGTTTCGAAAGCACGTAAATGTCGCGCATTCATGTATCGACGGGATGCCATTCATGCACGCTGGCTGAGTGGATGAACGGACGTCGTACGAGAAAAATCGGCATCCGTTCTTCTCATGTTTTCGCGAGCGAAAACCTATAGAAAGCCACCCATGCAGCGCGTCGGCATGAGGCGCTGAAAGGCCCACACACCCCTGAAAGGAACGTCATGAAAAGCGTCTATCTACAACTGTCCGGACCCGACTTGTTGGGCGAGTCCATGGACAAGGAACACAGTCAGTGGATCGAGCTTAACGCGTTGCGCCACCAGATGCGTCAGCCTTCCTCTGCGTACGCCTCCACTGCCGGGGGACACACCATAGGCCGCACCGAGCACGGCGATATGGCTGTGCTCAAGGAAGTCGATTCATCGAGTCCACTGCTATACCAGGCTCTTTCGGGGGGAACGACGTTTCAGTCAGCGCAGATCGATCTCTACCGCGACGCCGGTGACGGCAAACGCGTCAAGTATCTTGAGATTCAACTCAAGAGTGTTCTCATCTCGCAGATCTCGCTCGGGGTCGGCGATAGTCCTTTACCTGTCGAAACGATTTCACTCAGGTATGCCGCCATCCAGTGGAAATACCGAAAGCAGACCATCGATGGTGGCCAAGCGGGCATCACGCAGGGTGCGTGGAGCCTGACGAAGAACGATAAGACATTCGCTGTGTGACCCGCTTTGGGGTCCGCTGTGATGCGCCGCTTCGGGCGTGAACGCGGCGGCGCAGAACCGTCGGTGCCCACCCCCCGCCGCCGGCTCTCCTTCCACTCAACCGTATCGTCGTGAGAGACCTTGGTGTCCACCCTCGAGGCGAGTTCCGGACAAGTGAGTGGCCGTAGGCCAAATAGATACACGGCCGCGGAGCGGCCTTCCTTTTCGAGCGCGGAGGACTGTCTGAGCAGCGAGGGTGGACACCAAGGTCTCCCCCGCGAAACGCCCAAGTGTAGAGAGCGATGGCGCAGCCGAGCCCGCGAGGCCGAAGGCGAGCCATGATCGAGGTGCGAGGAGAGGTCACGCCTCGGCGAGCATGCCTACCAGGGTCTCTTCCAGCGCCTCCAGATCCGGGATCACCGCCGTGTCGTCGCGGACAAGGACGCGCGCGCGGACGCCAAAGGGAAGCTCGTGGCCGTCGTGCGTGGGCAGCAGGAGCTCCGCGTTGAGCGTGGTCAGGCGGGGGAAGCCGTGCGTCAGGACCGCGAGATAGGGCATGTCGGGATGATTGCTCACGCCCTTCAGCACCGCCACGCGCGGCGCCTGCGCGCTGCCCTCTTCCGGAAGCGCCGCGACATGGTCGAAACGCACCAGCGGTACCCGCCAGCCGCGCCAGGTAATCCGACCGACCAGCCATTGCGGCGCATCGGCGACGGGTTCGACACCGGTCAGCGTGATGACTTCGGCCACCGCGGCATTGGGCAGGAGCAGACGAACGCCGCCGCTGGGAATCAGGACGCAGCGGATTTCGCGCGGTAACGGCTCGCTCATGGGAATTCCTCGATCAGTTTCTGCGCCAGCGCATGAACGTCGCCGGCGAAGCCCGCCACGCGTTCCTCGCGAATGCCGGCAACCATATGTCCCGTTTCGACCTCGGGGGCGACCGTCTCGACCCAGACACGGCCACCGGCGTCGTACACCGCCTGCGAACCGGCCACCGCGTCGTTGCCGCGACCGGCGAAAACGATCGCCAGGGCGTCGGAGCCGAAGCCGCCCGCAAGCGTGCTGAAGATGCCGTCGATCGACGGGCCGGCCGCGGAACTCGGGCTGCCGTCCTCGCGCACCGTGACGCTGCCGTCGCGGCGAATCTGCACGTGCGAACCACGCGGTACGACGAGGATCTCCCCGTGCTCCGTATGCGATCCGTCGGTGGCTACGCGTGCACGGCCGAGGCGCTGCGCGAAATCCTTCGGATCGGCGTCGTGGTGCACCGCGACCAGGATGACGGCGGGCATGCGCTTGGGTAACGCGGCGACGAAAGTCGCCACCGTCGTTTCGCTCTCGCGCGCGCCACCCAGGGCGACGATGCGGCGCACCGCGCGGTTGCTGCCCTCGAGGAACATCTCATGGGAGAAGTCGCCATCGGTACGCGGCGCAACGGCCTCTTCCATCGAAACGAGCTGGAGCGACATGCCTGCCTCGAGACCGTGCGAGCCGTCGTCGACGATATCCTGGGCGAGGAATTCCGCGGCGCTCATGGTCTCGATCCCGAAATCCGCGGGTTTACCGTGGACCGGCGTCTCGATGACGATCGTGTCATGGTCGACCAGGTCCCACTCGGGAACCGGCGGAGGTACGTATTGCGTGGCGCGCGATTCGATCTGTATTGAAGGCTCGCGCAGCTCATGTGCCTGTGCCGCACCCTCGGCGTCGGCAGACAAACTGAACTGACCGATGTCGAATTCCCGCTCGACCGCGGGGGCGGGCGGAGGTGCCTCGTCGACGACTTCGAAACCGGACAGATCCAGCGACGCCAGCTCGGTGAGCTCCAGCGGCGCGGAGGGAACATCTTCGAGGCCATCGGATCCATTGATCGAGTCCGCGTCGCTGTCGGCCAGCAGCGCCTCGAGTTCGGCAGCGAGTGCGAGCGGATCCGTCCCCTCGCCTTCTTCCGCCGAATCGGCCGGCGGCTCGGAAAAGCGGATGGAATCGTCCAGGTCGTCGCTGGCACCTGCGCCAGGCGCTTCGTCGACCGCGGCGACGGCCCCGCCATCGTCACGGAGCACCATCGGCGATTCCGCATAGCCGTGGCTGCCGGTGATGGCGAGCTCGTCCACCAGCGGTTCGTCGAGCGCTTCCTCGGCCGGCGCGGCGACGCCGGCGATCGCTTCGATACGCGGCTCGATGGCACGTGCATCCTCGGGACGAGGCGGATCCATCGGCGTCGTGCCAACCAGCTTGGCGGCCAGATGTCGCGCCCAGCGGGCGCGATCCCAGCCTTCGAGATGGCGGCTGGCATCGGCGTCGTTGAAGACAAGGCGCGGGTGGCCGCCTTCGACCGTGTCGTAGAGACGGTCCAGGTCGCTATCGCTGGGGTCGTCGAGATCGACCACGACCACGTCGGCGGAGGAGCCGACCAGTTCGGCCGGTGCGAAGGCCCGCAGGTCCGACTCGTAGACGATCCGCGCACCGTGAGCGACGAGGGCGTCGCGCAGGTGCGCGGCGAGCGCCGCGTCGTCGAACAGCAGGGCGACCGACGGCTCGCGATCAGCCATGGGTCACTCCGAGCACGTCGTTGATCTGCACGATGAGGTCGTTCTCCTGGTACGGCTTGCCGATGTAGCGTTCGACACCGATATCGAACGCGCGCTGGCGATGCTTGTCGCCGGTACGCGAGGTGATCATGATGATCGGCACACCCGCCAGGCGTTCGTCCGCCTTCATCTGCGTCGCCAGTTCATAGCCGTCCATGCGCGGCATTTCGATGTCGAGCAGCATCAGGTCCGGCACGCGCTCGTTGAGTTTCTCGAGGGCGTCCACGCCGTCCTTTGCCGTCATCACTTCGAACTCGTGACGTTCCAGCACGCGGCCGGTGACCTTGCGCATGGTGATCGAATCGTCGACCACCATGACCAGTGGCTTGACGCGCACCTCGTCCTGCACACGCGGAGCGTGCGGGATGGCGGCCTCGGCCTCGAACGCGCGGCGTGCCACACCGTGGCGCACCATCGGCGCGAGGTCGAGAATCATCAGCACCGAGCCGTCGCCCATGATCGTCGCACCGAGGATGCCCGGCACCGAGCTGACCTGCGGCCCGACCGGCTTGACCACGATTTCGCGCGAGCCGAGCACGGCATCGACGCGGATCGCGGCGCGCAGGTCGCCCGAGCGAGCGAGCAGCAGGGGCACGTCGCCTTCCTCGGGCGAGGAGACCACGTGCACGCCGAGCAGCTGCGGAAGGTCGTGGATGGTGTAGTCGTCGCCGAGGTAATCGAAGCTCGGTTCCGCATCGGCCATGCGGTGCGCCAGCTCGTTGGGAGCGACGCGCGCCACGCCGTGCACGGAGGTCATCGGGATCGCGAAGTTGGTTTCGCCGATGCGTACGATCAGTGCCTGGGTCACCGCGAGGGTGAACGGCAGGCGCATCACGAACGTCGTGCCGACGCCCTTCTGCGATTCGATGCCCAACGTGCCGCCAAGCTGCTTGATCTCGTTGGCGACCACATCCATGCCGACACCGCGACCCGCGACCTGGGTCACCTTCTCCGCCGTGGAGAAACCCGGGACCTGGGTGAGCTGGAAGATCTGGTCGTCGGAGACACGGGCGTCCGGACGCAGCAAGCCACGCTCGATGGCCTTGGCCCGGATCGCGTCGCGATCCATGCCGGCGCCGTCGTCGGACAGGCGCACGACCACCTCGGTGGCTTCGCGCGACACCTGGATGCGCACGGTGCCTTCCGGGTTCTTGCCGGTGGCCTCGCGTGCCTCGGGAGCTTCGATACCGTGGGCGACCGCGTTACGCAGCATGTGCTCGAACGGCGCCTTGATGCGGTCGAGCATGTTGCGATCCATTTCGCCGTTGGCGCCTTCCACCACCAGCTGGGCCCGCTTGCCGACATCGCCGGCCGCCTGGCGCAGCGTACGGCGCAGGTTGGGCACCATGGCGTCGAACGGCAACATACGCGTCTGCATCAGGCCTTCCTGCAGTTCCGCGTTCACTCGCTGCTGCTGGAGCAGGAGGTTTTCGGACTGACGGGTCAGCTCGTCGAGGATCGTCTGCAGGGACACCAGATCGGACACCGACTCGGCCAACGCCCGCGAGTACTGCTGCAACTGCGAGAAGCGATCGAGCTCGAGCGGATCGAAGTTCGTCGCGCCCGTCTCACGGTGTTCCTGGTGGTAGCGCGCGATGATCTGCGCCTCGGTTTCGATCTCGAGCATGCGCAGCTGGCTGCGCAGGCGGCTGACCGTTTGCTCGTGCTCGGTGAGCGTCGAACGGAAACTGGCCGTCTGCTGTTCCAGGCGCGAACGGTAGATCGACACTTCGCCCGCATGGTTCACCAGCGTGTCGAGCATGTCGGCGCGGACACGGATCTGTTCCTGCGACGAGCGCTGGAGCTCCTCTTCCTCGAACTCCGGCAACAGCTCCGGCAGATCGCGATCGAGGACGGGAATCGTCTCGACGTCGTCCAGCGCTTCGAAGCTGGAAATCGGCGATGGCTCCATGATCGCCGCTTCGCGCTCTTCGCGGTAACTTTCCGCCGTGAGCGTGTCCGGGGCGATCGGCGCACCGGCGAGCCGTGCGAACGGCTCGATGTCGGCGTCGTTGAGGGTAATGGCGCGACCCAGGGCGATGCTCTGGATCATGCCGTGAAGGCGGTCGAAGCCTACCTCGGTGGCCTCGATGGACGGGCGGTCGCTCTCGCGCTGGCCACCGGCCACCGCGTCGAGCAGGGCCTCCATGGCGTGGGCAAGATCGCCCACGACAGCCAGGCCGGCCATGCGCGCACTGCCCTTGAGCGTATGCAGGTCACGCTGGAGAGCGGTGACGTGCTCCGCCGTCTGCGGATCGGTGCGCCAGGCCGCGAGGGCGCCGTCGGCGTGGTCGAGGATCTCGCGCCCCTCTTCGACGAAGACCTCGAGAAGGTCGGGGTCGATATCGGCGTACGGCGACAGCTCCGGAACCGGGGCCGCGACGGGCTCGTCGATATCGGCAAGTTCCGTCGACTCCGTGTGCTCGACGGTGGCAACGGGCGTCGACGCATCCAGCGCGAACGCTTCGTCGGCGAGGAACCCCTCTTCTTCCGAAGCCGTCTCGTCGACCGCTTCCTCATCGTCGAGGCGGGGCTCGACCAGGCCATCGTCGGTGTGCAGAACGTCGCCATCGTGCGACATCGGCTGCGGCAGGGCCGCTTCCTCGACAGCCGGCTCGTCGGCGAGACCGCCGATGAGCGAACGCCATGCGGCATCTTCTTCGGCGTCGTACTTCAGGATCGGCTTGACCTCGCCTTCCGGCTTGTCGATCTGGAAGCCCTCGAACGAAGCGAGCAGCTCGGCGGTTAGGTCGGACGTCGCGTCCGCCGTTTCGATCGGCGTGAGTTCGATATCCGGGATGGCATCGTTCTCATCCGGCGCATCGGCGGCCGTGGCAGGCTCCGCCGGCGCCTCGGCGACGTGCTGCGCGTGCTCGGCCGCAGCCGATTCACGTGCGGCGAGCTCGCCGGCCAACATGGCTTCGAGTTCGGCTTCGAGACTTTCGGGCGTGGCGTTCGTCGGCACGAGGTCGTCGTGCACGGGCGCTTCGGCGTCGAGCGAGGTCTCGATGGCGGGCTCCGAGACGGGCTCCACGACGGGATCCACGACGGGATCCGCAGCGGGCTCCGCGAACGGCGCCGCGCTGTCGCGCAGGAATGCTTCCAGCTCGTCCTCTTCGAACGTGATGTCCGCGAGCGCGTCGTCGAGTTCGCCAGCCGGCTCCTCGAACGAAAGCACCTCGTGAGCCGCAGGTGCGTCGTCGACCGCCGCTTCGTCTTCCAGCGGCTGCGGGTCGGGCTCGTACAGGATATGAGCGACGGTGGCTTCCGGCTGTTCGTCACGCAGCGCGACGATCTGCGCGGCGAGGGCGGACACGTCGGGGACGCGCGGATCGGGCGCGTCGAACTGGTCCATCACGTGATCGACCAGATCGGCCGCGTCGGTGAGCGCGTCCACGCCCGCCGGGCGCAGCGGCACGCCACTGGCGCGGACGCGTTTGATCAGGCCCTCGAGTGGCGCGAGCACCTGGATCAGCACCGGGATGTCGACCATGCCGATAGCACCGTGCAACGTATGCACGGCACGCAGCAGGCCGTCGTCCACCGGCAGCTCGCCGTCGCCGGCAAGGGCGAGGTTGGCGCGGATGACGTGCAGGTACTGAGCCACCTCGGTACGCAGAATATCCAGCAGGACCGCGTCGACCGGGGGCAGCGGAGGGGCCACGTACGGCGGCTCCATCGGTGTCGCCTCGACCGGTTCCGACGGGGTGTGGCCGTATCCGGCGAACGCGGCGGTCGGCACAGCGGCGATGGTGTCGCGCGGGACACGACGCTTGACCTTGGTGCGAACGGTATGGACCGAGCTCTTCGCCACGTCTTCGACGAAGGCGCTGTCGCCCATGGCCAGGCGATCGGCCGTTTCCATGATCGCGGCGATCGGCGCACCCGGGGTCGACTCGCCTTCCAGCGCGGACTTGAGCTGCGGAAGCGCATCCACTGCATGGCGGATGAGTGCCTGCACACCGTCGTGCGGGGTGATCGTCTGGTCCAGAACACGATTGAGCATGTTCTCGACCTTCCAGGCGAACTCGCCCAGCAGGCGCGCGCCGACCAGGCGGCCGGAGCCCTTCAGCGTGTGGAACGAACGACGGATCGGCACCAGCGCCTCGATCCGTTCCGGATCCTTGAGCCAGGCGCCCTGCGCGGCGAGCAGGTTGCCGATCTCTTCCTCGGTTTCCTCGAGGAAAATCTCGCGAATCTCGTCGTCGATACCATCGACGGTGATCTGGAAGCCAGCGAACTCGGCATTGCCGTTGCCACCGACCTCCTGCTCGACTTCTTCTTCGATCTCGACCCAGTCTTCCTCGCCCGTCGCGGCAGCGGCCGTATCGTGAGCCACGGCTTCGCTGGCATGCGCCTGCGCCGCTTCGATCTCCGCCTCGGTGGGCGGCTCGTCGAGAAGGTCGAAGGTTTCGGCAAAGCTGGAGACGGTCTCGCCAGTGTCGACACTGGTCGAGGGCACGGCGATGTGTTCGATGGCGGCGGTGTCGATCGCCTCCAGCGCGGCGTCACCGAGCGATACCGGCTCGTCCACGACCGGAACCGGCCAGTAGCCGAGTTCGGCAAGGCTCTGCTGGGTCACATCGAGAATGTGCTCGAGGCCACCGCGATGTTCGCGCGCGGCTTCCAGGTAATACTCGAGCGCGGCCAGCGCGTCGGCGAGGCGATCCATCTGCGCGCCGTTGGGCACGCGGCGGTCGCCGAGCAGTTCACGGTGAATGAACAGGCCGATGCCGTCGGAGAGCTCGGCCGGGCGCGGCGCGCCGAGCATGCGCATGGCGCCGCCGATCTCGCCCATGAGCTCGGGCGTGCCCTCGAGCTGGGCGTGATCCCACGACGATTCGACGAAGGCGACGATCGCGTCCTTCACCTTCGAGGTATTGGTCGTGGCTTCGCGCATCAACGTGGAAAGGATGTGTCGTGCTTCGCTACGCGGCAGCGGCGACGGACCCGAATCGGAAACCGGGGCGTCGCCCTCGCCTTCCGCGCCGAGGCGTTCGATATGGTCGTCCAGCGAGGCTTCGACATAGAGCAGCGCACCGGCCACGTCGAGCAAGGACTCTTCGTCGGGCAGACGCTGCCCGGTGGCGATCTCGCCGAGGATCCGGCGTTGCTCGCCGACGACGCGGCGCGGCACGCCCAGGGCAAGCATGCCCAGCGTATCGCCGACGCGGTCGAGCACCTCGGCCTGGGGGCCAAGCTGTGCGGGGTCGCCGTCGGGGCGACGCAGGAAAAGATCGAGCGATTCCTTCACCCGCAGCAGGTCTTCCTTGATCGCCGCCGACACCGTGTCGAGCAGCGCGCGGTTGTGCCCGGACATGGAGCCACGGGCGTGTTCGAGCTCGGCGGCGCGCGGCAGCAGGCCGTCCAGGCGATAGGTCTGGCGCAGTTCCTCGATCCGGTCGCTGCCGGTCTTGGCCTGGGCAACGTAATAAAGGAGCTTGCGCGCGAGATCGTCGGATTCGCCGGTGAGCAGGACATCCTCACCGCCTTCCACGAGCTCGCGAATGGAACGATCGACGCGACCGATCAGCTGGCGGACGTCTTTTTCGTGGGCACGCAATACCCCGCGTTCGAGGCCTTCAAGGACACCGGCGGCGATCCACCACAGGCGACGGCCGGCGATGGTGTAGCAGCGCGCGGCGATCGCGTCGAGCGTGGCACGCATGCCGAGCAACTGACGCTCGTTGCCCTGCCCACGGAACCATGCAAGCAACTGCTGCTGGAAACGCACGCGCAACTCGGCCAACTCGGCGCGATGCGCCTCGGCCACGGCCGGGTCGCTCGCTCCGGGGGCGCCGATCGGCAGCATGGTATCGAGGTTGGGCGTGAACAGCGCGGACTCGTGCAACGACTGCTCGCCGCGGCTCGCACGCAGATCGTTGAGCAGGGGCAGCAGCACGATCGGCACGTCGCGATGACCGCTCTGCAGACGCTCGAGGTAATCGGGCATCTGCATCATGCCGCGCATCAGCGCGGCATAGGCGTCATCGCGGTGGGCGACGCGATCGTCGATCAATGCGGCGACCAGCTGCTCCATCTCGCCGACGACCATCGCGGCGCCATAAAGCTCGACCATACGCAGCGTGCCGTGGACCTGGTGCAGGTCGGCGGCGCAGGTGTGCATGACGTAGGCGTCGCGAGAATCCTCGACATACGACTCGAGGGCCTGGCGTGCCTTGGACAGGGCGTCGTCGAGCTCCGCCTTGACCCAATGCAGCGTGGTGAAATCGGTATGGTCTTGAAGTCTCACTGCATCAGCCCGGCAGCTTGAAGTTCGCGACGGACAGGCGCAGGTCGTTCGCGAGCTGGGCCAGGTTGCCGATCGATTCGGCCGTCTGGCTCGCGCCCAACGACGTCTGCGACGTGATCTCCTGGATGACGTTCATCGTTGCCGAGGTATCGGTCGCCGCAGCGGACTGCTGGCGTGCCGCGGCGGAGATGTTCTGAATCAGTGCCGACAGATCGTTCGAGACGCGCTCGATGTCGCCCAGCGCGGTACCCGCGTCCTCGGCCAGTCGGGCACCGGCGACCACCTCGGCCGTGGTCTGTTCCATCGAACTGACCGCCTCGTTGGTATCGGACTGAATGGTCTGCACCAGCGTTTCGATTCGCTTGGTCGCGCTCGCCGAGCGTTCGGCGAGGCGCTGCACTTCGTCCGCGACGACCGCGAAACCGCGACCCGCCTCGCCGGCCGAGGCCGCCTGGATGGCCGCGTTGAGTGCGAGGATGTTGGTCTGCTCGGCAATGTCGTTGATCAGTTCCACGATCGAGCCGATCTCCTGGGACGACTCACCCAGCCGCTTGATTCGCTTCGAGGTTTCCTGGATCTGGTCACGAATCGAGTCCATGCCCTGGATCGTCTCGCGCACCACTTCCGCGCCGCGCGATGCGATCTGCACCGAGCGCTGCGCCACGTCGGCCGACTCCGCCGAATCCTTCGACACGGTATCCATCGAGGTCGCGATCTGGTTGATGGCCGACGTCGCCGAGGTGATCTGCTGCGCCTGCTGCTCGGCCGCGTCGGCGAGGTGCATGGCGGTCGCCTGCGTTTCCTGTGCCGCCGCGGAGACGCGAACCGCCGTTTCGTTAATCGTGGTGACGAGGTTGCGCATCTCGTCGACCGCGGAGTTCATGGCGTCCGCGATCGCGCCGGTGATGTCTTCGGTCACCGTGGCCTTGATGGTCAGGTCGCCTTCGGCGAGCGTACCCATCTCGTCCAGCAACCGCATAATCGCGGTCTGGTTGCGCTGGTTCAATTCCGAGGTGCTCTCGAGGCGGCGACGCTGGTCGCGCACGAGGGTCACGACGAGCAGCAGGGCGAAGGCTACCGTGGCGAGTGCGCCGACGAGACCCCAGCCCACGTTCGGGAAGAGGCGGAACTTCTTCGCGATCTGGTCCGCGGATTCGTTCGCGCGGAGCAGAACGGTCTGCGAGTCCAGCGATGCCTGGTTACCGGCGCGCTTCACGTCCTGCAGGTTGGGCGATGCCGCGACCAGCTGGGCCACCGGGTCGACCAAGTCGCCCCACGAGGTCTGCATGCCTTCGAGAATCTTGCGCGCGTTGGTGTCGGTCATCGCGCGAACGCCGCCGTCGGCGTTGCCGTCGATGAGGCCCTTGAGCACCGCACCGTAAAGCTGGGCATCGCGGGACAAGCCATCGGCCGCGGACTGCGCACCGTCGCCACCCTGCAGGATTTCCTGCACGCGGCGGATCATGCGGTCGGCCATCAGCATCCAGCGCGCGATGGTGAAGGTCTGCTCGGACGAAGCGTTTTTCTGCTGGACGATGTTCAGCACCTCGTCGGTACGCGAGTTCAGCAGTGGCATCTGCTTGGAGAACAGGTCGGCGCGCTCACCTGAACTCAGGACCAGGTCCTTGTTCGAGAGGATCTTGCCGATGTCCGCGTCCAGCTGGTGCCAGGCGTTGGCCAGGGCGCCCACCGAGCGACCCGACGGCGTCGCGTCGTTCTCCGCGTAGGAAGGCATGCCGGTCTTCTCATCGCCCTTGACCAGTCGCTGCACCGCCGAATCGATGGTGTTACGCGTGGCTGCCAGTTCGCGGAAGGAATCGCGGTTGCCGTCCGATGCCTCGAGTGCGTACTTCGCGGTCTGCTGCGAAAGCACCTGCACCTGGGTCGTCAGCGCGATGGCCTCGCGATCCTCACCGTTCTTGATGTTCAGCCACCAGAAGTCGACCGACGCCAAACCGATAGCCAGAAGCAGGGCCACGATAACCATCGTGTAACCACGTTCCCGGCCTGCGCCCCCTGTTGTCGTACTCATACTCACCTCGACCAAACCTGGCAAAGCTAGTCACCGCGCCCCGAATGAGGTCGTCGGCATGACGAAGCGGCCGCACTGGCCGCCCCTCCGTTCCCATCGCAGGCGCGTTACCGCTCCCGCCTATCCTGTTGCGGGGCGGCCACCCGGCCGTCCCGTCCCCCATGGAAGCGCTTAGAGCGCCGCCTGCCGGAAATCCGGCGCACGAACCAGGCGGCTCATGCTGAAAAGCCCGAACGATTGCTCGCCCAGCTGTACGTTTTCCGCGACGAACCGCGCCAGGCGCGGATCGAGTTCTTCGTTACCGGTACCGCGCTGCGACTCGTCCATGGTGCGCTGGCCGAACACCTCGTCGACCAGCAGTCCCACCGTACCGCCGTGCTGGCGGACCAGCAGCAACCGCGTACGTTCGGATGAAGGCGTGCGCTCGTCGAACAGGAACCGGCCCAGGTCGATCGCCGGAACCAGGTTGCCGCGAACATTGGCCACACCCATCAGCCAGGGCTGCGTGCCTGGCACATTGGTCAGCGGCGGCACGGCGAGCAGTTCGTTGATCTCCTCGATGCCGCTGACGAAGGCACGGCGACCGATACGGAAGCCGATGCCACGCCACAGGCCCAGCGATTCGACCCGCTCGGGCGCGCCGGCGGAGTGCGCCAGGCAGGCGCGTTCGTAATGGGCGAGCAGTTCGAAAGGCGTTTGTGCCGCATTCTCGCTCATGGCGCCCTCAATGCTTGTTCGGCAGCAGGCTGGCGATGGTCGAGAGCAGTTCCTTCTCGTTCACCGGCTTGGTGATGAAGGCCTTCGCACCCTGGCGCAGCCCCCACACGCGGTCCGTTTCCATGGACTTGGTCGTGATCATCACCACGGGCACGTCGGACGTGGCCGGATCGCGGCTAAGCGTCCGGGTGGCCTGGAAGCCGTTCATGCCGGGCATGATGACGTCCATGATGACCAGGTCAGGCTTGCTCGCACGGATGCTATCGATACCCGACTCGGCGTTGTCGACGCTGGAAACGGAGAAACCCGCCTTCTCCAGCAGCGTGGTGAACACGCGTACGTCGGTCGGCGAGTCGTCAATGATCAGAATTTTTGCCACACGTCCCCCTGGACGTCGATAAGCGGAGTTTTGGTCAGCTCGCCGTCGCGTAACGATGAATCGCGCCGAGGAGCTCGTCGCGGGTGAATGGTTTGGTGAGGTATTGCTCCGCGCCCACGATGCGTCCGCGCGCCTTGTCGAACAGACCGTCCTTGGAGGACAGCATGATCACCGGCGTTCCGCGGAATTGGGCGTTGTTCTTGATCAGCGCACAGGTCTGGTAGCCGTCCAGGCGCGGCATCATGATGTCGACGAAGATGATGTTCGGCTTCTGGTCGGAAATCTTTGCCAGCGCCTCGAACCCATCGACCGCGGTCAGAACGTCGCAGCCTTCCTTCTTCAGCAGGGTCTCGGCCGTGCGTCGGATGGTTTTCGAATCGTCGATGACCATGACCCGCAAGCCGGTCAGATCGGTACCACGTCCGTTTTCGTTCACTGCGCCCCCGTAGCACGCACAAAAAAACCGCAAATCCCACCGCAGGATAGCTGGTTTGATGCCGGCTGATCCGTGCGCTGGGTCGTCTCCCGGAACCTGGGCTCCGGTGGTCCGCTCTTCGGCGTTCCTCCCGTTCGCTGTTTAATGGTTGGCCGGGTCGCCGTCAAGATGAATTGTTCTTAAAGGGAAAATTCCTTGTGAAATTGCGACCCCTCCCCCACTAGACTTGGCACCTTTCCTGCTCTTCCGGACACCTCCCATGTCGCTCTCCGTTGCGGTCCTGATGGACCCCATCCGCGCCATCAAGATCGCCAAGGACTCCACCTTCGCCATGTTGCTGGAGGCCTCCCGCCGGGGCCACACCTTGTTCTACATGGAGCAGGGCGACCTGGCATTGCGCAGCGGCGAGGCCTGGGCACGCCTGCGCCCCCTGACGGTGAAAGAGGATCCGAGCGGCTGGTTCACCCTGGGCGAGCCGACATGGCGCCCGCTGGCCGAGGTCGACATCGTCCTCGCCCGCAAGGACCCGCCGGTGGACGCCCAGTTCATTTACGACACCATGGTCCTGGAGCGCGCCCAGCGCGCCGGCTGCAAGGTGATCAACGACCCGCGCAGCCTGCGTGACTGCAACGAAAAGCTCTTTTCGCTCGATTTCCCCCAGTGCATCGTCCCGGCCCTGGTCTCGCGCGATGCCGCCGAGCTTCGCCGTTTCGTCGCCGAGCATGGCGAGGTGGTCCTCAAGCCGCTGGACGGCATGGGCGGCCGGGGCATCTTCCGGGTCAAGCACGGCGACGCCAACCTCAACTCCATGCTGGAGACCCTGCTCGATGGCTCCCGCAACTTCACGGTGGTCCAGAAGTACATTCCCGAAATCACGGCAGGCGACAAGCGCATCCTCCTGATCGATGGCGAACCGGTGCCCTATGCCCTGGCCCGTATCCCCCAGGGCGACGAATTCCGCGGCAACCTGGCCGCCGGCGGACGGGGCGAAGGCCGACCGCTCTCCGACCGCGACCGCTGGATCGCCGCCCAGGTCGGCCCGGAACTGGTCCGCCGTGGGTTGCGCTTCGTCGGCCTGGACGTCATCGGCGACTACCTGACCGAGATCAACGTCACATCTCCGACCTGTATCCGCGAACTGGACGCCCAGTTCGGCATTAACATCGCGGGGCTGCTGTTCGACGCAATCGAGGCCCGATGACGACCCGTACCACCGGCGCCGACCTGTTCGGCGCGACCCTGCTGTTTTCGCTGCTGCTGCACGGTGTCGTCATCCTCGGCATCACCTTCGATGCGGAGAAGCCCAAACCGAGCGTTCCCACGCTCGACGTCACCCTTGTGGACGTCGCCAACCAGGAGCAGCCGGACAAGGCCGACTTCCTTGCCCAGGCGAGCAATTCGGGCGGCGGCGACCAGGACAAGGCCGCGCGCCCGTCCGAGCCGGTGTCCGGCCCGTTGCCGACGCCCAACCAGGGCCTGACCGCACAGCCCAGGGACGCACAGGCGCCGGCGCCCACCGAGCGCACCCCCGCCCAGTTGCTGACCACCTCCGGGGAGACGGGCTTCACCGTCGACTCCAGCAAGGAGCAGGTCGAGCGGAAGGAACGGCCCGTGCCGGTCTCGGACGAGGAAGTGCAGCGCAAGCTCGAGATGGCGAAGCTGTCGGCCGAGGTCCGCGAGCAGTCGCAGGCATATGCCAAGCGCCCGAAGAAGAAATTCATCTCGTCGAACACCCGCGAGTACGTCTACGCCGCTTACATGAAGGGCTGGGTCGGTCGCGTGGAGCGCGTCGGCAACCTGAATTATCCGGATGAGGCCCGGCGTCAGGGTGTCTACGGTGAGCTGGTGCTCACGGTGGGCCTCAACCGCGACGGCTCGATCAAGAGCATGGACGTGATCAAGAGCTCGGGGCACAAGCTGCTCGACGAGGCCGCCCAGCGCATCGTGCGCCTCGCCGCGCCCTTCCCCACCCTGCCGGCGGACAAGACACGAGTGGACGAGCTGTACATCACGCGCACCTGGCAGTTCTTGCCGGGCAATGTGCTGCGGAATTACTGAATCGTTGTGGGAGCCGATTCATCGGCGATCCCGCGGCAGCGGGCCAGCCGAGCCTTGGGATGAAGCTTCCGGCTATCCCGCTCCGTTGGCTTTTCGCCGCTGAAGCGGCTCCCACATTTTCTGTTTGGGCAACAGCTTCTATTTGGGCAACAGCTGGTCGGCTTCGCTGATATACGCCTTGCCGGCCTTGCGATCCCAGACGCACAGCTCCCGTCCCGGCCGGTTGTTCATGTGCTTCTGCGGATAACGTCCGGCCAGTACCAGCGCCGTCACCGGCACGCGATCGTCGTACCGGATCGGACCGCCGACCGGCTTCGCATCCTTCAGGCCGCTGGCTGCGATGCAGGCCTTCGTCAGGCGCTGGTCGTAGTCGTTCCAGGCGGTCGGTGACGAGGCCAGCGCCGAGGACGCGACGAGCCCTCCCGCGGCGACGATAAAAACCTTTGCAAACATCATCTTCCTCATCCGACAGCCTCCTTTGGCATAGGCCCACAAGCTAGCTGCATGGCGCTGAATATTCGCGCACGAGTCATGTTCGTAGCGGCTACAATGAGACCATGACGATCGCCAACACCTTCGCGGGGCAATTCCTCATCGCGATGCCCACCCTCGCCGAACCCCCGTTCGCGCGCGGCGTCGCCTTTCTCTGCCAGCACGGCGAAGACGGCGCGGTCGGCCTGCTCATCAACCAGATCTCCGAATACCGCCTCGGCGACGTACTCGCGCAAATGAAACTGCAGTGCGAAGACCCGGAGATCGCCGACTATCCGGTGCTCATCGGTGGCCCCGTGCAGCAGGAGCGCGGTTTCGTGCTTCATCGCGAGCCGGGTCACTGGGACTCCAGCTACCGCGTGAACGAAGACTGGTCGGTCACCACCTCGCGCGACATCCTCGTCGCCATGGCCAAGGGCGAAGGCCCGCGCCGTGCCGTCGTCACGCTGGGCTATGCGGGCTGGGAAGCCGGCCAGCTCGAGCAGGAAGTGATGGACAACGCCTGGCTGACCACCCGCGCCGACGAACGCATCATCTTCGACACGCCGCTGGACGAACGCTGGACCGCGGCCACGCGCAAGTTAGGTGTCAGCGACCCCTCCCAGATCGCCGGCTATGCCGGCCATGCCTGAGCACGGGGCGCGATGAGCTGTCTGTTCGGGTTCGACGTCGGGACGAAGATCGTCGGCGTCGCTGTCGGCAATCGCCTCACCGGGACCGCGCGAGCACTTGCCGCCGTGCCCGTCCGCGACGGCGAGCCTGACTGGCAGGTCATGGATAACCTGCGCCGCGAGTGGCTGCCGGCGGAACTCGTTGTCGGTCTGCCACTGGACAACGAAGGCAAGGAACAACCGATGACACGCACCGCGCGCCGCTTCGCCGAGCGGATCGGCGAGCGCTATGGGTTGCCTGTCGCCTTCGCCGACGAACGCATGAGTTCGCAGGAGGCGGCACGCCGCTTTGCCGCGGCGCGCGCGGCCGGCACGCGCAAGAAATCCGATGTGAAATCGATCGACGCCGAAGCCGCCGCGGTGATTCTCGAATCGCATCTCGCCCAGTTCTGAAACCGCTTTATCCACCTTGAGGACGTCGACGTCATGTCACAACGCCTGCGCCACCTGACCACCCTCGAGAACCTGCCGCGCGACACCATCGAGCGCTTGCTCGACCGCGCCAACAGCATGCGCGAAGCGACCGCGCATGGCACGCGCAAGCTCGATCTGCTGAGCGGCCGTACGGTGCTCAATCTGTTCTTCGAGCCTTCCACGCGCACGCGTACCTCGTTCGAGCTGGCCGCGCGCCGGCTGGGTGCCGACGTCATCAACTTCGACATCGGCTTCTCGTCCACGGCCAAAGGCGAAGAACTGTTCGATACCTTGCATACGCTCGAAGCGATGCACCTGGACACGATTATCGTGAGGCACAAGGAGTCGGGCACGCCGGACTCGCTGGTGAAGCACGCGATGAGCGGCGTGGCCGTGGTCAACGCCGGCGACGGCAACCGCGCCCACCCCACCCAAGGCCTGCTCGACGCGCTGACCATCCGCAACCACCATCCGGATTTTCGCAAGCTGCGCATCGTCATCTGCGGTGACGTACGTCACTCTCGCGTGGCCCGCTCGGATGTGCATGCCTTCACGGCACTGGGTGCGAAGGATGTCCGCCTGGTGGGGCCGTCGTCCCTGCTGCCCGCCGAGGGCGAACTGGACGGTGTGACCCTCCACGACGATTTCGACGAGGCGATCGAAGGCGCCCACGCAGTGATCATGCTGCGCCTTCAGAAAGAACGCATGGCCACCACGGACCTGCCCGACGAAGCCGCCTACTTCGAGCGCTTCGGCCTGGACACGAAGCGCCTGGCCCGTGCCGCGAAGGGCTGCCTGGTCATGCACCCCGGCCCGATCAATCGGGGCATCGAGATCGCCGGCGACGTCGCCGACGGGGCTCAGTCGCGCATTCTCGAACAGGTCGGCAATGGGGTATTCGTGCGAATGGCCGTCCTGGCGGAAGTGATGGGACGCTGATCCCGCGCTCGGCCCGGCTTCCGGCATAATGGTCGGACCAAGGGACAACTCAAACAACGGGATACGAAATGCGACCGACGAAGCGACTCATCGCGCTCGGCGTCGCCAGCGTGCTGCTGGCGGCCTGCGGCCACAAGGACAAGGACGCCCCACTGGCCTTCGTGCCAGCCGATACACCGTACGTGGCCGCCAGCCTCGACAAGCTGGACGACGATGCCTATGAGGCGATGCTCAACCAGGTCAACACCGAGCTGCCTGGCCAGGTCGCCCAGATGAAGGCGTTCGCGCAGGACATGGAAGCCAAGGGCAACGTGGACGGCTCCCACCTGATGAAGGCCGTCGCCGCCGAGTTCGACGGCAAGACCGCCGAAGCGGCACTGAAGAACCTCGGCCTCGACATCAAGACCGGCTCGGCCATCTATGGCCTCGGCCTCAGCCCCGTGGCCCGTGTGTCGCTCGCCGATCCGGCCGCCTGGGAGGCCTTCGTGGGCCGCCTCGAGACCGCCTACGGCAAGAAGCTGGAGACCGCCGATGCCGGCGGCCAGGCCTACCGTCATGTGACCCTTTCCGATACCGGCGTCCAGATGGTCATCGCCACCGTGGGCAAGCAGGCCGTGGTCTCGCTGCTACCGGCGGATGCCGCGCAGCCGACGATCCGCCAGGCCCTGGGCGCGGACCGTCCTGAGAAGAGCCTGCAGGAAGACGGTCGCCTCGCCGACCTGGCCAAGGACAAGGGCTACAAGGACTACGCTGTCGGCCAGGTCGACCTGACCCGCCTCCTGCCGCTGATCGCAGCCGGCAAGGATCCCCTCTTCGCCGCCTTCATCAAGGCGCAGTCGGCCAAGACCGGCGAGCCTGCCCCGGTGCTGCCGCCGAGCTGCCAGACCGAAGCCACGCGCATCGCGGCACGCATCCCGTCGATCAGCTTCGGCTACACCAAGCTCGACCTGCACCACCAGGACCAGCGCGTCGACGTCGCTCTTGCCGACGACATCACCAAGGCCTTCTCGGGCCTGAAGGTGGAGCTGCCCGGCCTGGGCCAGGACGCAGCAGCACCGTTCGACGTCAGCCTCGCACTGCCGGTCGAGCAGATCCGCACGTTCATGACCGCGCAGTCGGAAGCCGTGGCGGCCAAGCCGTTCGAGTGCCCCGCGTTCGCCAACATGAACGACAGTTTCACCAAGCTCGGTTCGACCATGCAGCAGGCCGCCATTCCGCCGTTCGGCGACATTCGCGGCGTCCGTATCGTCATCGACACGTTCAAGCCGGCCGCATCCGCGGCGCAGATGCCGCAGGTCACCGGTCGCGTCGTGCTCGCTACGCGCAACGCCCCAGGCCTGCTGGCGATGGGCCAGGCCGTGCTCGGCGGCGACTTCAAGCTCGCCGGCGATGGCAAGCCAGCCGCTCTGCCGGCGAACATCGTCGGCATGCTCGGCATGCCAGGCTGGGCCGCGATGAACGGTCAGGCCATTGCGATCGGCGTGGGCCCCGGCGAAGACGCAAAGCTCGATGAAGTCCTCATGGCCAGCACCGGCGATGCCGGCCGCCTCAGCCGCATGCATCTCAACGGCGACATGTACCGCAGTTGGGTTGACGTCATGGCGGATAAGGCGCAGACCTACGCCAACGCGATGACCACGGCCGCAGGCGCCGACGGCGCACCGGAAAGCCAGGCCGAAGACACCGCGGCTGCCCAGCGCTCGAAGGCGCAGTTCGACGCCATGAAGGCCCAGGCCACCCGCGTGGTCCAGGTCACCGGCGAAGCGCACATGGAAGACAAGGGGCTGGTCATCTCCGGCGCGGTCGAATACAAATAAACCTCGCAACCCCGCGTAACGAAAAGCGTCCTTCGGGGCGCTTTTTTTTTGCTATCGGAACGGGGGCTCGGGCTCGCACTCGGGCTCGCCTTTGGCCTCGCCTTCGTTTGGCTCGCGTTGCGTCGCAAGAGCCGGCGGGTCTCACCCTCGGGGCACCGTCTACGGCGACCCGCGTCGGAAGGGCCGCGTGCCGCGGCCGTGTACTTATTGCCCTACGGGCCGGGTCGGGCTCCGCCCGGGGGTTTCCGAATCGGCTTCCT
>NZ_DATLIW010000028.1:0-103501 GCF_035539195.1 Luteibacter sp. | reverse complement strand
CCCGCAGGGGGCCGGCCAGGGATGGCCGGCCGTTTTCGCGCGACAGGAGTCGCGTCGAAAACCCCCAGTCGGAGCCCGACCCGGCCCGCAGGGCAATAAGTACACGGCCGCGGCACGCGGCCCTTCCGACGCGGGTCGCCGTAGACGGGGCCCCGAGGGTGGCACCCGCCGGCTCTTGCGACGCAACGCGAGCCGAACGAACGCGAAGCCGAAGGCGAGCCCGCCCGCCCCGCCCCCTCCCACAGGTACGAAAAGCGGCAAAAAAGAAGCCCCGGACTGGCCGGGGCTTCGGTGACGCTATCGCCGCTGAAGCGGCTCCCACAGCCGCTGAAGCGGCTCCTACGGCGGCTGGAGCGGCTCCCACAGCGCTGGAGCGGCTCCAACAGCGGCTGGAGCGGCTCCTACAGGGATGCCTGGGAACGATCGCCTCAGACGATGTCGTTGAGGATTCGCTTGGCCGTGTCTTTCTGCATCTGCGTGCCTTCCGACATCACCTCGTCGAGCATCAGGCGGGCGCCTTCGGCGTCGCCCATGTCGAGGTAGGCGCGAGCCAGGTCGAGCTTCGTGTCGACCGGGTCGTCGCTGAAGCTTTCCGGGCTGTGATCGGCGATCGGCTCCTCGTCCGGGAAGGTCGGCTCGTCGAAGCGAGGAAGGTCATGCGCGGACGTGGCGGCCGCTTCGGTCTCGTCATTGAACGACCAGGACGCGCGATCGTCGCTGAGCGGTACCGCGTTGCCAGCGTCGTGCCCGCTCGAACCGTGCGTCGGCACCTCCGTGTAGAGGGAGCCCGGCGCGTCGACATCGAACACATCCGGTGCGTTGGGGCGATGCTCGGCCTCGGCGCGCTGCACCGGGGTCAGGTCGAAATTGAAATGGTATTCGCTGTGCTTCTGCGGCGTCGGTACGGCGGGATGCTCTTCCTCGTCCGCAGCGGTCACGTAGGTACCCAGATCGAACTTCTCGAGGGCAGCGGCTTCGTCGTCCGGATGAACGTGGCCCGGCTTGTAACGGTCGTGCTCGTCCAGGCCGTGCTCATGCTCGTGCTCATACGGCTCGTCGAGTTCGTCCGTCGGAACGCCGCCGAACAGCGGATGGCTGGGAGCGAGGTCTTCGCCCATCGTCACCACTTCGCGCCATTCCGGCTGCTCGGGATCGGCGACATGGGCGAACATCGCCTCGGCGGCAGCCTCGAAATGCTCCACGTCGCGACGGTGGTAGTACAGGCCTACCAGTTCGAGGTGCAGGCCGATGTCGTCCGGATGCTCGGCCAGCGCGTCGAGGATTTCGCGCTGGTCCTGATCCATCGCATCGTTATGGCCGAGGGTGTCGAAGTTCGGTTCACGGGCGAAGCGATCCGCCAGCGAGGCGGACGCCGGGCCGGCTGCGACCGTCTTCCTGCGGCCGAACACCGCGGCGACCAGGAGCAGGAGGATGACGATCGCGCCGCCGCCCCAGGCCCAGGTCTGCAGGTACCAGGGATCTTCCTCGACGACCGCTGGCGGCGTGAACGGGTGCACAGGCGGCTTGGCGACCGCGGCGGGATTCGCCGCTGCCGGTGCCGGAATCGGCGTCGTGACGACCGCCGGCGAAGCAGCGGTGGCCGCGTGCGCCGGGATGGCGGGCGCAGCGGCGACCGCCGTCGCCGTCGACGCCGCGGCCGGCGAGGGCTGGGCAACTGCCGGGGCTTGTGCGGCAGCCGCTGGCGACGCCACCGTGGCCGCCGTCGCGGGCTGACCCGACGCCTTGCGCGTTTCCGCCAGCTTGCGCTGGAGCTCGGCGATTTCCGAGTCCTTCAGGCTGATCAGCCGCTGGTTCTTCGTGTTGATTTCTTCGAGATCGCCGATCCGCGATTTCAGTTCGGCACCCTGCTGTTTGAGCGAGGCGACCGACTCCTGCGAGCTGGAGAGCTCCTGCTTCAGGCCGGCGACCTGCGCGTCGCCCTTGCCGTCCTTACTGCCGGCGCGGGTCGAAGCGGCATCGCCGCCGTCCTTCGACGGGACAATGGCAAGGCGATCGTTGGCCGGGGCGGCAGCCTTGGCCGGGGCCTGCGTGGCACCCGTGGAGGCCGCATCGGCGACCACCGAAGGCGACCGTGCCGCCCCCGAACGCCATGCCTCGTTCTGACGGCGCACTTCCACCAGCGCGGCCGCGGCCGACTGGGCCTGCACGTCGTCGGCCGAAGGAATACGCAAGACCGCACCGGTCTTCAGTGCGTTGATGTTGTCGCGATAGAAGGCATCGGGATTGGCCTTATGCAGGGCCAGCAATACCTGGTTGATGTCGGCGCCGCTCAAGTGATCACGGGCAATCGTCGACAGGTTCTGGCCGCGCTGGACCGTGACGGAGCTGTCACCGGCGCCCGAGGGCGTCGCGGCAGCGCGCGCGTGGGAAGGCGCCGGGGTGGCGCGTTCCGGCGCCGTGGCCGATTCGCTGCGCGACGGACGCGACTCGCTCTGCGTCGGCACGCGGGGTGGCACGTCCGATGTCCGCGATGGCTTGGCGGCCGGTGCGCTGGCCACCGTGCCGGCGGCCGACGACGGCGTCCCCGGCGGATCGAGCAGCATCGTGATCTCACGGACGACCTTGTTGCCGTCGGTCGAGACCTCGACAAGGAAATCGAGATAGGTGTCGCGCACCGGTGCCGCGCTGGTCACCTTGATGACCGGCTGGCCGCTGGCGTTCTTGCCGACCGCGAAGCTCAGCGCCACGGG
Source organism: Luteibacter sp. (assembly GCF_035539195.1). Lineage (GTDB taxonomy): Bacteria > Pseudomonadota > Gammaproteobacteria > Xanthomonadales > Rhodanobacteraceae > Luteibacter. The sequence continues at coordinate 100,790 of NZ_DATLIW010000028.1, read as the reverse complement.
CAGGCCGCCGCGATTGAGGCCCGCACGGGAGAACGCCTCTTCCGAGGCGAGAGCGACATGGACGTTATCGATCTTGCCCGATACGCCATTCAAAGGGATTTCCGCTACCAGCGGTTGGTCCATGGTCGAGCGCACCTGGACCGGGCCCAGGTCCTGCGCCAGGGCATGACCGCCCCCCGTGGCAAGCGCCAGCATGATCGACAGCTTCAACGTACGGTTCATTACTCGCTTCCCCCGAACTAATACCATGCTGACGGCGCGCCTCTTTCGGGCGGTCGGCCGCGAAGGCGCCACTGTAGTGCACCCCAGCAACAACTAACAATAGCGACTACGGGCAGTTACGAAACAACGTTGAGTCGTTCGCGAGGCCCGTACACGCCCCCCTGACATGTTTATGGCTTGCGCTGAGCATCCAGTTGGCGCTCGAGTTCGGCGATTTTCCGGTCCCGGTCGTCCAGTTGGCGGCTCGCCGCCTTCGAATCGGACTCCAGCGCATCGACCCGGGCCTTGAGCTGCCTCACGTTGACGTCTTCGGCCTTGGCTTCCCCCTGCACCGCCGCGACCTTGGCACGGGTCGCGGCGGCCGGATCGGCCTGCGCCGCCTTCGCCTGACTTTGCTGGGCGGCGCTCGCCAGGGGCGAGAGCACGACGAGCAGGCTGGCGATGGCGGCGCGGTGGTTCATTACAGATAGTCCTCGATCAGGATCTCCGCGATCTGCACGGCATTCAGCGCCGCACCCTTGCGGATGTTGTCGGCCACGACCCAGAGGTCCAGGCCGCGCTCATGGGAAATGTCTTCGCGGATACGGCCGACAAAGACCGGATCCTTGCCGGCGGCATCGCCGACCGGGGTCGGATAACCACCCGGCTTGCGCTCGTCCTTCACGACCAGGCCGGGGGTCTGCTCGAGCAGCTCGCGGGCGCGCTCGGCCGTGATCTTCTCGCGCGTCTCGATGTGCACGGCTTCCGCATGCCCGTAGAAGACAGGCACGCGAACGGCGGTCGGGTTCACCTGGATCGAAGGATCCTCGAGGATCTTCCGGGTCTCCCAGACCATCTTCATTTCTTCCTTGGTATAGCCATTGGGCTGGAAGTCGTCGATCTGCGGGATGACGTTGAAGGCGATCTGGGCCGGGAACTTGGCGCTTTCCACCGGTTGGAAATTGAGCATCTGGGCGGTCTGCTTACCGAGTTCTTCCGCGCCGCTACGACCGGCGCCCGACACCGACTGGTAGGTCGCGACGTTGATCCGTTCGATGCCCACTTCGCGATGGATCGGCGCCAGTGCGACCAGCATCTGCATGGTCGAGCAATTCGGGTTGGCAATGATGCCGCGGACCGTGTAATCGACGATCGCGTGCGGGTTCACCTCGGCCACCACCAGCGGAATATCGTCCTGGTAGCGGAACTCGGAGGTGTTGTCGATCACCACGGCGCCGGCCGCGGCGGCGCGCGGCGCGTGCTCCCGGCTGACCGAACCGCCCGCCGAGAAGAAAGCGATGTCCACGCCTTCGAAATCGTATTTGGCCAGATCCTGGACGACATAAGGTTTTCCGGCGAAGTCGACCGTGCCGCCCGCCGAGCGCTCGCTCGCCAGGGGTACCAGTTCGCTGACCGGAAAGTCCCGTTCGGCGAGGATCGAAAGGAGGGTTTCGCCGACCGCGCCGGTCGCGCCCACCATGGCCACCTTGTAACTCGTCTTCTTGCTCATTTTCGCTTTCGTCAGGGCGTGGAGAAACAGGTCAGCTGGCGTCGGCCAGTACACCCGGATTGATGATCGTGGGTGGCCGGCCGGCGTGAGGACCATGTCCGAACGCCGCCAGCACATTGTCCACAGCCAGCGCCGCCATATCGCGACGTGTGTCGCGACTTGCGCTGGCGATGTGCGGACTGAGTACGATATTTTCGATTTTCAGCAGGTCCGGGTGGACCGAAGGCTCGCCTTCGAACACATCCACGCCCGCCGAGGCGATGGTCCCCGCAGCCAGGGCGCGGGCCAGTGCCGCATCGTCGACGATGCCGCCACGGGCGATATTGACCAGGACCGCGGTCGGCTTCATCGCCTTCAGCTCGGCCTCGCCGATGGCGTGATGGTTGGCCGGCGTATACGGCAGGACCAGGATCAGGTGGTCGGACTGGGCCAGCAGCCCCGCCTTGTCGACGTAGTTCGCCGCGCATTCCCGCTCGAGCGCGGCATCGAGCCGCGAACGGTTGTGATAGATGACCCGCGCCCGAAAGCCGGCCGCGCGGCGGGCGATGGCCTGGCCGATGCGGCCCATGCCGAGGATGCCGATGGTCTTGCCATGCACATCGGCCCCGAGCCAGCCCTCGAAACGCGAGCCATGCCACTGGCCGTCGCGCAACCAGCGCTCGGCCTCGCCGACCCGACGGGCCGCGGCGAGCATGAGGGCCCAGGCGTAGTCGGCCACCGTCTCGTTGAGCACGTCCGGCGTATTGGACGCACCCACGCCGCGCCTGGTCAGCGCATCGATGTCCAGGTTGTTATAACCGACGCCGAGATTGGCCACGAAGCGCAACCTCGGGGCGCGTTCCAGCACCTTCCCGTCGATCTTGTCGGCGAGACCGACGATGGCGGCCTCGCAGCCGGCAAGCCGTTCGGCGAGTTCGGCCGGAGAAAAAGCGCGTTCTTCCGCCTCGGCATGCACCTCGAAACGATCGCGCAGGCGGTCGACGATGTCCGGGAAGAAGGGCCGGGATATCCAGACCTTCGGCTTGTCAGTCATCGGTTCCTCCCTGCAACGTGCCGGGAATCCGCGGCGGTACCACGCCCACGTCACCGCACTGGGCCCGATGACGCAGGGCCTGGTCCATCAGGACCAGGGCCAGCATGGCCTCGGCGATGGGCACGGCACGGATGCCGACGCAGGGATCATGGCGCCCCTTGGTCACGACCTCGGTCGGCTCCCCTGCCCGGTCCACGCTGCGGCCGGGAATGAGAATGCTCGAGGTCGGCTTGAACGCCATCGAGACGACGACAGGCTGGCCCGAGGCGATGCCGCCGAGGATGCCGCCCGCGTGGTTGGAAAGGAAACCCTCGGCAGTCATCTCGTCACGGTGCTGGCTGCCCCGCTGGGCCACGGCGGCGAAGCCGTCGCCGATCTCGACACCTTTCACCGCGTTGATCGACATCATCGCGGCGGCGAGTTCGCCGTCCAGCTTGCCGTAGATGGGTTCGCCCCAGCCGGCCGGCACGTTGTCCGCGACGACGGTGACACGGGCACCCACCGAATCGCCCGACTTGCGCAGGGCATCCATGTAGGACTCGAGTTCGGCGATCTGCGTGGCATCGGGCCAGAAGAAGGCGCTGGTCTCGATCGCCGCCGCGTCGAAGCCGCGGGGCACGACATCGCCGATCTGGGATACATGGCCGCGCACGGTGACACCGTACCGTTCGGCCAGCCACTTCTTGGCGACGACACCGGCGGCAACGCGCATGGTGGTCTCGCGGGCCGAGGACCGGCCACCACCGCGGGGGTCGCGCACACCGTACTTCTGCCAGTACGTGTAGTCGGCGTGGCCCGGACGGAAGGTGTCGAGGATGTTGCCGTAGTCCTTGCTGCGGGCGTCCGTGTTGCGGATCAGCAAGGCGATCGGCGTGCCGGTCGTGACACCTTCGTAAACCCCGGACAGGATCTCGATATCGTCCGCCTCGCGGCGCTGCGAGGTGTGTCGCGAGCGCCCGGTGGCGCGGCGCTCGAGATCGGCGCGGAACTCGGCCGCCTCGAGTGCGAGGCCGGGAGGACAGCCGTCGATCACACACCCGATCGCCGGGCCGTGGCTTTCGCCGAACGTGGTGACGGAGAGGAGCTTGCCGAACGTATTGGAGGACACGGTGCTTCCGATAGGGGTTTAGTTTCTCGCGGCGCGCGCAGCGGAGATATCAGCGGCATGCTCGAGCAGGTCGCGCCGTTCCAGCGCGAAGATGCCCATCTGGCCGACCTTGAACTCCAGCCAGACGAAAGGCAGGCGCGGCAGCAACGCGACCAGTGCGTGCTCGCTGTCGCCCACCTCGACGATCAACAGGCCGTCTTCGCTGAGATGGTCGGCGGCTTCGTCGAGGATGCGCAGCGTGATGTCCAGTCCATCATCGCCGGATGTCAGGCCGAGGACCGGTTCATGGCTGTATTCGGCCGGCATGGCGGCGTATTCGTCATGGGTCACGTACGGTGGATTGGAAACGATGAGGTCGTAGACCTCGTCCTTGACGCCGGCGAAGAGATCCGACTTGATCGCACGCACGCGGTCTTCCACATGCTGGTAGGCGATGTTCTCGTTCGCCAGCGACAGCGCGTCGTCGCTCACGTCGACCAGGTCGACCTGCCAATCCGTGTTGTACTCGGCCATGGCGATACCGATGCAGCCCGAGCCGGTGCACAGGTCGAGCGCGCGCTCCACGTGGCGGTCGTCCAGCCACGGGGTGAAGCGGCTCTCGATCAGCTCGGCGATCGGCGAACGCGGCACGAGGGCTCGGCGGTCGCTCTTGAACTTGAGGCCGGCGAACCAGGTCTCGCCCACCAGGTAGGCCACCGGCACGCGCTCGACGACCCGGCGCTCGATCAACGCCAGGACTTTCTCGCGCTCCTCGGACACCAGCTTGCCGGCGCCGTAAGCGGGCGGCAGGTCCGGCGGCAGATGCAGCGCAGCCAGGACCAGGTGCGTGGCCTCGTCGATCGGATTGTCGTGGCTATGCCCGAAGGTCAGGCCGGCGGCCGAAAAACGGCTGGCGCCGTAGCGGATGAAATCGATGATGGAGGATAGTTCGCTGGTCACGGGCTGGGGCTTTCGGTGTGGCTGGCTCGTGAGTATAGCGGCCGCGGCCGCGCTGGGTTCTGTGCGGGAGGCTCCCATCGCAGAACCCGATCACCCTGCCATGGGCCCCGGATCGCTCGTTGCCGGCCGGCCGTCCTCGTGATGGCCGGCGAATCGCCGGAGATAGCGAGGGGTATCGGGCGTTACGACGGCAATGTCGTACCAGCCCGCGCTGGAAGCCAGGTCGAGGGACACGACCTGGTTTGCGCCGGGCGCGAGTGTCAGCGACGGCGGCGGGTCGCGGTCGTACGCATTGGCGAGGCGGCAGACGACAGGCACCGCGCCCCGGTTACTCAACACCACGTCCACGGCACGCGCACCGGCCTTCCCGCGGACGACGGCCTCGAGCGCATCGCTGGGAAAACCGCGCATCGCGGCGAAGTATCCGTTCGGCCCATGGATGCGGCGGTCATATGCCTCGCCTGCGCTCGCGAGCGTCCATTCGTCGACGATGCTGGCCCCGGCGCTGACGGCGTAGCGTCGCGGTGGCGCGTCGCGGTCAAGCCCGTCGTAGACGAGGAAGGCGGCGCCGGACGTACCCGAGTTGGTGAACGCGATGCGACTCTTACCGCCGTCGAGGCGATGTTCCACGGTCCACGCATAGCCGAGCGCGCGTGCCGGCCGTACGCCGGGCTCCTGCGCGGGCATCGATTGTGCCGACGGCACGTGGATCGGCGTCTTGCCCGCCGAGCCTGCGGGCAAGGCGATCGTGGGCACGTGGTTGTCGGTCGTGCCGGCGAAATCGAACGCACTCGTCAGGTCGCCACAGATCGAACGACGCCAGCTGCCGATATTGGGTTCCCGCACACCGAAACGACGCTCGAGAAAGCGCAACACCGACGTGTGATCGAAGGTTTCCGAGCACACCCAGCCGCCACGGGTCCAGGGCGAGACGACGATCATCGGCACGCGATTGCCCAGACCCACCGGCTGCTCCCCTGCGGGATCGCTGCCAGGAACCAGGGGCGCGACGATCCGGGGATGGGCATCCAGATCCATGATCTCGTCGTCGAGCCCGTCGAGCAGATCGTCCGAGACCATGCCTTCGCCACCCTGCCCGCTCGCCAGCGGCGGCGCCGGCGGTACGACGTGGTCGAAGAAACCGTCGTTCTCGTCGTAGTTGAGGAACAGCACGGTACGTGCCCACACCTTCGGGTTTGCCGTGAGGGCATCGAGCACGCTGCGGATGTAGAACGCTCCGTCGGCCGGCGACGAGGTAGGGTGCTCGCTGTATTTGTAGGGCGCGACGATCCAGCTCACCTGCGGCAGACGATCGTGCAGCACGTCCGCGCGGAGCTCGCGCAGGGTGTGCGTGGACACGCCGTTACGGACGAGCGGACCGGTCGGATCGGCGCCCTCCTTGATCTGGTATTTCGCGAAGAACTCGAGCGAATTGTCGGTGTAGTTATCCGTCGGCGAACCCGGCTCGCCGGTGCCACCCTGGTAGACACGCCAGCTCACGCCTGCCTCTTCGAGCCGTTCCGGGTACGTCGTCCATGTATACCCGTTGGCATCCGGGCGCTCTTCGCTACCGGGTCCGTTCGCCTTGCTGCCGAGGCGCCCGGACGGATCGGAGGTGCCACTCCACAGGTAGATGCGATTGATCGCGGTGTCGGCGAGCGCGGAGGCGTGGTAGGCGTCGCAGACCGTGAACGCATCCGCGAGCGCGTAATGAAACGCGGCATCCTCGCGGCGCAGATGCGCCATGGTCAGCACGTCCTGCTTCTGTTCGATCCAGCGGTCGCCGCGCCCCAGGTTCCATGCACCGTGGCCCGTGCTCCAGCCATGGTCGGTGCCCTCGTGATGATCGCCACTGGCACGCGTATCCAGGTGGAAGGGATAGACCCAGGCGATGTCGTCGGCCACGCCACGCGACTTCCAGTACTTCGTATGCGTCGTCGCCACCGGCTGGCGCCAGATGGGATCGCCATTCGCCAGCTCCACCACGCGGGGATCGGCGAAGCCGCGTACGCCACGCAGACTCCCGAAGTAATGATCGAACGAGCGGTTCTCCTGCATGAGGATCACCACGTGGGCGACATCCGCGATCGTGCCCGTTCGGCGGTCGGGCGGTGTCGCCAGCGCGCGCGCAATGGCGGCCGGAAATGCCTGGCCAATCAGTGACGCCGTCGCCGCGGCTCCGGCGGCATGGAGGAAACGACGACGATCGCGGGAAAACATGGAGGATTCAGTCCTTGGCGAGCGATTCGATCAGGGCGGCATGCAGGGCCGGAGTCGCCGCGGCGACGACGCGACCGCCGCTGTCGAGGCCCAGCGTGCGGCCTTCCCAGTCGGTGATGACGCCACCGGCCGCCTGGACCACCGGCGCGATGGCGAGGTAGTCGTACGGCATGAGATTGGCTTCGATCACGGCGTCGATATGGCCGGACGCCAGCATGCCGTAACCATAGCAGTCTCCTCCGAAACGGCGGGCGTAAGCGGCACGGCTGGTACGGTCGAAACGCGCCCACTCGTCGGCGGTGAACATATCGGGCGTGGTGGTGTACAAGGTGGCCGCTTCCAGCGTCGTGCACCCGCTGGTCCGGCAACGAGCGCCATTCATCGTCGTACCGATGCCCACGTGACCGATCCAGCGTTCGTCGAGCGCCGGCATATCGAGGATGCCGAGCATCGGCTTGCCATGATGAAGCAGCGCAAGCAGCGTGCCCCAGAGCGGCCAGCCCGAAATGAAACTGCGCGTGCCGTCGATGGGATCGATCGACCAGACGAACTCGGCGTCGGTACGCGTCGCGCCGTATTCCTCACCGAGCAGGCCGTGTTCCGGCCAGGCGTTCCCGATACGTTCGCGCAGCATGGATTCCACGCCCCGGTCCACGGCTGTCACGGGACTCATGTCACCCTTCAGGGTGACGTCGACCGGCTGGCGGAAGCGAGGCAACGAGAAGGCGCGTGCATTGTCGGCGATGCCCGTGGCAAACACCTCGAATTCCTTCCGCTCCGCGGCGGACAACGATTCCATCAATGACACTCCTTGACTGAAAAAAACGTGCGCCGTCTAGCGTTTGCACGTTTCGGATTGATGACAAAAACGAAAATTCTCTACTGGACCGGATGCCCCATGTTTGCAAATATACCCAAATCGCCACACGGATGTGTCATCTTTCAACCTTGGGGATCGAGCCGGCCATCATGCGTCCAACCCGCCAAATCGGAAGCGTCCTCGCGCTGCTCGCGGCATGCGCCGCCGTGCGTGCCGGCGACGTCACGGTTTATTCGGCGCTCGAAAGCGACGAGATAGCCATCTATCTCGCGGCGGCGAAGAAGTCCCTGCCCGATATCGACGTACACGTGCTGCGCCTGTCCAGCGGCGATCTCGCCGCGAGGCTGCTGGCCGAATCGGCCGAACCGCGCAACGATGCGATCTGGGGGATGGCCGTCACCGACATGCTCGATCCACGTATCGCGGCCCTTCTCAGCCCGGTGCACGGTAGCAACATCGACCGCATGGCGGCGAGTTTTCGCGGCGGCGATGCCCTATGGTTCGCGCCCACGGGCTACCTCGCCGCACTGTGCGTCAACCGGGAGGCGCTCGCCGAGCGTGGGCTGCCGATGCCACGCACCTGGCGCGACCTGACCTCGCCCATGTACCGCGGGCAGATCGCCATGCCGGATCCCGCATCGTCGGGAACGGGCTACATGGTGCTCGCTTCGCTGTCCGATGCCGGCCGTCATGCGGAGGGCCTGCGCCTTGTCACCGATATCGCGCGCAATGTCGGCCAGGAGACGCTTTCCGGCTCGGCGCCCTGCAAGCTGGCGCGCATCGGCGAGTTCCCCATCGGCATCTCGTTCGCCTTCTCGGCGATGCAGTCGATCCGCCAGGGCTATCCGGTGACCATGGTGATCCCGAGTGACGGCATGGGCTACGAGCTCGAGGGTTCGGCGTTGATGAAGCATGCCGCCCATACGGAAGATGCGAAGCGCTTCCTCGACTGGACCGCCTCGCCGGAAGCTGCCGCGCTGTATCGCGGCTTCAAGGAAATCGTCGCCACACCCGGAAGCGAGCCCACGGACGAACAACTGCGGCAAGGCCTGCCCGCCCATCTCGTCGCGACGCTACCCGCGCGCGACTTCGCCACCGCTGCGCGCGAACGCGCGGCGCTCATTGCCAGGTTCAAGCAACTGACGCGTTGACGCGTCGGCTGCGGGGGAGACGAGGGGAATGCATCTTCGCATCGACGACATCGCGAAGGCCTGGAGCGGACACACCGTGCTCGACGGTGTGTCGTTCAACGCCGGCGAAAGCGACTTCGTCTGCCTGCTCGGTCCCAGCGGCTGCGGCAAGACCACACTGTTGCGCATCGTTGCCGGCCTGACCGCACCGGATCGCGGACGCATCGTCCTCGACGGTCGCGACATCACCGCCCTGCCCGCGCGCGAACGGCGCATGGGGCTGGTCTTCCAGTCTTACTCGCTGTTTCCGGACATGACCGTGGCCGCCAACGTGGCCTACCCGATGCGACTGCGCGGCGAATCGCCTGCCGACATCGCCACGCATACGGCCGGCTGGCTGCAACGCGTCGGCCTGGACACGCTGGCCGCGCGGTTTCCCGACCAGCTCTCCGGCGGCCAGCAGCAACGCGTGGCCCTTGCCCGCGCGCTGGCCGCCAACCCCTCCATGCTCCTGCTCGACGAGCCACTGTCCGCACTGGATCCGGCCATCCGTGCGCAGCTGCGTGGCGAAATCCGCGCGCTGCAGCGTTCGCTCGGCATTCCGACCATCATGGTGACGCACGACCAGGACGAAGCACTGGCCATGGCCGACACCATCGTCTGCATGAACCAGGGACGCGTCGAGCAGATCGGGTCGCCGCGCTGCCTGTACGAGCGACCGCGGACGCGCTTCGTCGCCGACTTCATCGGTCAGGCCAACCTGCTGCCGACCACGTTCGTCCGCGAGACGCTCCCGGCGTTCCTCGAGCGCCGGCCGCCCGGTCCCGATGCGACATTCGAACTCTGCCTGCGCCCTGAAGATTTGCTCGTCGATGCGGACCCGCGCGGTGAAGGCGTGATCGAGGACATCACCTTCCTCGGCAACCTGGCCCGGGCCAACGTCGCCTGGCGTGGTCGCCGGGTTCTCGCGGAACTGCCGGGTCGCAGCCCGCTCGTTCGGGGTGAAACCGTCTCCATCGATGCCGTGCGCGGCGCCTGGGTGAGCACGTGAGCAGCGTCGCCGCACCGCTGGCCGTCGCCCGCCCGCGCTTTGGCCCGGCGCTTCTGCTGGCGCTGCCGGTGCTGGGCTTGCTTGCGTTCTTCGCATACCCGTTGTTCACCGTGCTGTGGCGCAGCGTCACCGACGCGAGCGGCGCATTGACCCTGGCCAACTACGCCCGGTTGTTCGAAGACCCCGGCCTTCCCCGCTCCGCGCTGCACAGCCTGAGCATCGGCATCGCCACGACGTTCACCACGATGGCATTCGGCCTTTGCCTGGCCATGGCCCTGCACCGCTCCCGGATTCCGGGCAAGTTCCTCATTCGTGGCGCCTTGCTGCTGCCGATGCTTGCGCCGTCGCTGGTGCTTGGCCTGGGGCTGGTCTGCCTGCTCGGTCGAAACGGTCTCGTCCATCGCCTTACCGGCCTGCCTACCGACATCTACGGGTTCTGGGGCTTACTGGTCGCCAACACCCTTTATGGCCTGCCGCAGGTCGTGATCATCGTCTCGGCCGCGCTCGAGCGCACGCCGGCACGTCATTACGACGCCGCGGAATCGATGGGCGCGACACCCTGGCGGCAGTTCCTCGACGTCACGATCCCGCGCCTGCGCTTCGCGCTGCTTGCCGCGGCCTTCCTCGTCTTCACCGAAACGCTCACGGATTTCGGCAGCGCCGTGGTCGTCGGTGGAAGCTATCGCGTGCTGGCCATGGAGATTTACAGCGAGGTGGTCGGCCAACTCGACTTCGCCATGGGTGCGACACTGGGCGTGGTCCTGCTGGCGCCGGCCCTGCTGTCGGGGTGGCTGGGTCGCCTGGCCAAACGCCGGCAAGACAGCGGCGATGCCAGCCCGGGACGCGCACTGGTTCCCGCCGTGCATCGCGTGCGCGACATCCTGCTCGGCGCCATCGCGATGCTTGCGCTGATGCCCATCGTGGCGGTGGTCGGCACGGTGGCCTATGTGAGTGTCGTGAAGCTGTGGCCTTACGACCGTACCCTCACCGTCGCGAACTACGCCGGCGGCATGCCCGACGGCTACGGTCCGGTGGCGACCTCGCTCGAGGTGTCGCTGCTTGCCGCCATCGTCGGCGTGATCGTGATCTTCGCCCTGTCGGCCGGATTGCGGCGCGCCTCGCCGCGCCTCGCGCGCCCGCTACAGGTGCTGGCGTCCTTGCCCGCCGCGGTGCCGGGGATGGTGCTCGGTCTCGGCTACGTCCTTACGTTCAATCATGGCGCCCTCTCGGGCTGGTTCTATGGGAGTGCCGCCATCGTCGCCGCCTGCAGCCTGTACCACTACCACGCGCAGGCCTTCCTGACGGTGCAGACCGGCATGCGCCAGGTACCGGATGCACTGGAAGACGCCGTGGCCTCGTTCGGTGGCGACACGCGGCACGTGCTCCGCGATGCCGTGCTCCCCTTCGCCATGCCGGCAGCCGTTTCGGCGTTCTTCTATTTGTTCATGCGCTCGCTGGTGACGTTGTCGGGCGTGATCTTCCTCGTTACACCGGGCCTGGGCCTCGCTTCCGTCGCCGTCATGCGGTTGGACGAAAACGGGTTCCTTGCCCAGGCCGCGGCGTACGCCATGTGCGTCGTCGTGGCCGGCGCGCTCGCCCTCGGGCTGATGCGCCTCCTCCTCCACGTACTCAAGGACCGACGCCATGTGGCATGAAGAAAGGCATACCCGTATCCGCGACCTGCTCCGCACGAGCGGCCAGGTTTCCGTCGAACGCATCGTCACCGAATTGGGCGTGTCGCGCGAGACCATCCGCCGCGACCTCGTCGAACTCGCCGAGCGCGGCGAGATACGTCGCGTGCACGGCGGTGCCGTCCTCACCGGCGACGAGCCGCCGATCGACGTACGCCACGCCACCCGCGTCCGCGAGAAACGCGCCATCGCGAAGAAAGTCGCCAGCCTGGTCGAAAGTGGCCAGACCATCTTCATGGATGCCGGCAGCACGATGACCCTGGTGGCCGAAGCGCTCGCTACCCGCAGCGGCCTGACCATCGTCACCAATGCGGTCGACGTCGCCGCGCGCTTCGCCGCCCGCACGGGCAACGAAGTGCACCTGCTCGGCGGCCGCTTCAACGCACAGATCGGTTGCACGGGCGGCTCGGCGACGATCGCCGAAATCGCCCGTTACCAGCCGCACCTGGCGATCCTGTCGCCGGTGGGCATCGAGGCGAAAGCCGGTGCCAGCAGTTTCGAAATGGAAGAAGCCGAAATCGCACGGGCCATGTGCGCGAACGCACGCCGCATCGTGATCGCGGCCGACCATTCGAAGATCGGCGTACGCAGCCGCGTCGCCTGGTGTCCCGCGGATCGCATCGACGTGCTGGTCACCGACCGGCGCTCGGAGAAATCGCGCGCCATCGCCGCTATCGGCAAGGCCATCGGCGAGATCGCGTATGCCTGATCGAACCGCCTGAAACAACAACGCGCCAGGAAGGCCACGTTCCGCCCGCCATTTAGATCGATCCAAACCTCACTGTCACCTTATAGCCCTTCCGGAGCATCCCCATGAGTTCCCGCATCACCCTCCGACGCACCCTTCTCTGCGCCGCCGTCGCGGCCTCTCTGACCGGCATCGCCCACGGCCAGGCGACCTCCGGTCGCATCGCCGGCCAGGCCCCTGTCGCCGCCGGCGAAACCGTCCTCATCGAAGGCAGCAACGGCATCGTGCGCGAAGTCAACGTCGACTCGCGTGGTCGTTACGTCGCCGAAGCCCTGCCGTTGGCAACCTACAAGGTCTCGCTCAAGTCCAACGGCAACGTCGTCGACTCGCGCGACAACGTCACACTTCGTGTCGGCGCCGCCACCGACGTGTCCTTCGACGGCGGCGCACCTGCCGCGGCCAATGCCCAGGATCTCTCGGGCGTCACCGTCTCCGCGACCAACCTGCCGAAGATCGACGTCGCCACGGTGGCCTCGAGCACGGTCATCACCGCTGCCGAAATGGCCCGCCTGCCGCTGGCACGCACCGCCGAAGGTGTCGCCCTGCTCGCTCCGGGCGCTGTCGCCGGGTACAGCGGCTTCAAGGGGGCCATGGGCAATTCGCTGGTGAGTTTCTCCGGTTCCTCGGTGACCGAGAACGCGTATTACATCAACGGCATGAACACCACCGATCCGCTCAGCGGCTTCGGCGGCATCACCCTGCCCTACGGCGCCGTGGACCAGGAAGAAGTGCTCAGCGGCGGTTATTCCGCCATGTACGGCCGCTCGGACGGCGGTGTGATCAGCCAGGTCGGCAAGCGCGGCACGAACGAATGGCATTTCGGCGCGCAGGTGTTGTGGGAACCCGATTTCACCCGCGCCGACGCACGCAACATCACGTTCGGTCAGAACAACCCGCATCCGCCGGGTACGATCGAACAACGCAACGACCGCAACAACGAATGGACGTCTACCGTCAGCGCCTACGCCGGCGGCCCGCTGATCAAGGACAAGCTGTATGTCTTCACCGCCGTGGAAATGGCGCGCAGCGAAGGCAACACCGTCGGCGACCTCAACCACTCCTACGATACCAAGTACACGTACAAGGATCCGAAGTGGTACGGCAAGATCGACTGGAACATCAACGACAGCAACATCCTAGAGCTCACCGGTGTCAGCCAGACGCATCGCTCGACCGGTAACAAGTACGACTACGACTACACGACGAACACCACGGGCGATTTCGTCAGCACGGATTCGACGTACAAGACCAAGGCAATGGTCTATACCGCCAAGTTCACCAGCTACATCACCGACGACCTGACGCTCACCGCGCTCTACGGCAAGTCCAAGCTCACGTACTACAACGAGCCGCCGAATACCGGCGTCACCGGACCGTTCATCGGCAACTCCAGCGCGGAAAACCCGGCACTGACCGGCGGTGCGCCGATCACCAACGGCCAGACACTGGATACGGTCGACAACCCTGACCACACCTCGACCAACCGCAACCTGCGCGTCGACCTGAACTACAAGGTCGGCAGCCACTCGATCACGGCGGGTATCGACAACCAGGATTCGCACGATATCGACGATGGCACCACCATCGGCGGCGACGGCTACGAGCTGTGGTACGCGAAGCAGGACCCCAACCTCAACATCAGCGACAGCCCCTTCGTCGACAAGCCGGGCAACTACCCGGGCGGCGAGACCGGCTATTACGGCTACATCCGCCACTACAACACCCTGGCCTCGGTGCGCGTGAAACAGCGCGCGCAGTACCTCATGGACGACTGGCAGGTGAGCGACAAACTGCTGCTCTCGCTCGGCCTGCGCAACGACCAGTTCACCAACTACAACCCGGCCGGCCAGGCGTACCTGCGCCTGACCAAGCCGCAGTGGGCACCCCGCCTGGGCTTCAGCTACGACGTGATGGGCGACTCCAGCATGAAGATCTACGGCAATGCAGGCCGTTACTTCCTGGCCATGCCTGCTTCCGTCGCGCTGCGCACCTCGGCTGGCTCGCTTGCCACCAACCAGTACTTCACGTACACCGGCATCGACGCCAACGGCATGCCCACGGGCATGACCTTCGTGAAGTCGGCCACCGGTGGCGCCGTGTCCCCGAACGGCGAATACGGCCAGCCGCCCGACCCGCGCACGGTCAGCGCGAAGAACATCAAGTCCGAGTACCAGGACGAGTTCATCCTCGGCTTCGACCAGCAGCTCAATGCGTCGTGGATTTGGGGCACCAAGGCGACCGTGCGCAAGCTGCGTAACGCGCTCGACGACGTCTGCGACAACGGTGCGATCACCCGCGCCGCCGTCGCCCAGGGCGCCAACATCGATGCGACGACGGTGGGCAGCTGCTACTTGTCCAACCCGGGCCGCGCCAACGTGTACCAGCTGGCCCAGCAGGGTGGCGGCTACTACGACGTCACGGTCACCAACGACGACTTCGGCTTCACCCAGCTCAAGCGCAACTACTACGGTCTGGACACCTACCTCTCCCATCCGTTCGATGGCACGTGGTCGCTCAAGGCCGATTACCTCTACTCGCGCAGCTACGGCAACACCGAAGGCCAGGTGCGTTCGGATGTAGGCCAGGGCTCGGTGTCCGCGTCGCGTGACTGGGACTACGCCACGCTGATGGAGTACGCCAACGGTGACCTGGCCAACGACCGCAAGCACCAGTTCAAGATCTACGGTTCGTACCAGATCACTCCGGAATGGATGGTCTCGGCCAACCTCACCGTGCAGTCGGGCACGCCGAAGTCCTGCCTGGGTCGTTACGGCTCGGACGAGAGCGACCCGTCCGGCTACGGCAGCTACTACCACTACTGCTTCGGCGTGCCGTCGCGTCCCGGCGACAAGGGCCGCAACCCGTGGGAAGAGCTCATCGATGCGAATGTCGAGTACCGTCCGCTGTGGGCCGACCGCAAGCTGGCCTTCAACGTCTCGGTGTTCAACTTGCTCAACCAGCAACGCGCGCAGGCACTCAACCCGGTCTCGGGCAGCAGCAAATCGGTGAACGATGGCTATAACCAGGTCATCAGCTATACGCAGCCGCGCTACGCCCGTTTCGGCATCACCTACGACTTCTGACGGAGAGGTCATGCACGCACTACTGCGACTGGGTATCGTCGCGCTCGCCGCCGGGGTCCTCGCGACCCCGGCGGTCGGCGGCGAGAAGACCTACAAGGACCTGCCGACGGAAACGCCGGCCCATTTCACGCCGACGAATACCGGGTTCGAATTCGAACGCCGTACCGGCGACATTCCCATGCGCGACGGCGTGAAGCTGCACACCGTGATCCTGCTGCCCAAGGGTGCGAAGCGCGCGGGCATGCTGCTCACGCGCACGCCGTACGGCGCCGATGGCATGGGCCATCGCGGGGACAGCCCGCATCTCGGACCGACACTGCGTGGCTACGACAACCCGGCGGACGTGATCGTCCAGGACGGCTACATTCGCGTTATCCAGGATATCCGCGGCAAGCACGGCTCCGAAGGCGACTTCGTGATGAACCGGCCGCCGATCGGGCATGGCAACCCCACGCCGGTCGACGAATCCTCGGACATCTACGACACCATCGACTGGCTGGTGAAGCACGTGCCGGAGTCGAATGGCAAGGTCGGCATCATCGGCATCTCGTACGACGGCTTCGAGGCGATGATCGCCACGATCCATCCGCATCCCGCGCTCAAGGTGGCCGTGCCGATCAACCCCATGATCGACGGCTGGATGGGCGACGACTGGTTCCACCGCGGTGCGTTCCGCCAGCAGATGATTCCGTACATCTACGGCATGGTGAACTCCCGCGAGAGCAACATCGGCTGGACCAGCGGCTATCGCGACGACTACGACCTCTACCTGCGCGGTGGATCGGCCGGCGATATCGGCCGTGCCTACGGCATGGAGGCGCTCGGTTTCTGGCAAAAGGTACTCGCCCACCCGGCGTACGACGGCTTCTGGTCCGAACAGGCACTGGACAAGATCGCCGCCAAGGAACCCATGACCGTGCCGACCATGCTCGTGCATAGCCTGTGGGACCAGGAAGACAACTACGGCGACATGGCCGTCTATCGCGCGCTCGCCCCACGCGATCCGGAGCATAAGAAGGTATGGCTGGTGATCGGCCCGTGGCGGCATGCCAAGACCTGGGAGAAGGCGAACACCATCGGCGCACTGGATCTGGGCAGCGATACGGGTACGACATTCCGTCAGGACATCCTGCGTCCCTTCCTGGCGCAGTACCTGAAGGACGACGCCCCGAAAGCCGATATCGCACCGGTGAATGCCTTTGTCACCGGTGACAACACGTGGCGCAAGCTGGATGCATGGCCATCGGCCTGCCGCTCGGGCTGTGCACCGACCATGCAACGCTGGTATGTGGAAGCGGATGGCGGCCTCGGTGTGGCGATGCCGACGCAGGGCGCCGACGACTATGTCTCCGATCCTGCCAAGCCTGTGCCCTACCGCGTGCGTCCCATCCAGGCCTGGTCGCATGGCGCACCCGACCAGGTCGACAGTTGGCCGGAGTGGCTGGTGGACGACCAGCGCCAGTTCGCCACGCGCACCGACGTACTCACCTATGTCTCGCCGGTACTGGACCAGCCGATGGGTGTCGCCGGCGAGCCGCTGGTCCATCTGCTTGCCTCGACCAGCGGCACGGACAGCGACTGGGTGGTCAAACTGATCGACGTCTACCCGGACGAAGTGGAAGACAAGCCGTCGATGGGTGGTTACCAGTTGCCGATCGCCATGGAGATCTTCCGCGGCCGTTACCGCGAGGGCTACGACAAACCGATGGCGCTCACGCCGGACAAGGCCGTGGACTATCGGTTCCCACTGCCCACGGTGAACCACGTATTCCAACCGGGTCACCGCGTGATGGTGCAGATCCAGTCCAGTTGGTTCCCGCTCTACGACCGCAACCCGCAAACCTTCGTCCCGAACATCTTCAACGCGAAACCCGGCGATTATCGCAAGGCCACGCAGAGAATCGTCCGCGACGCCGATAAGGGTACGTACGTGGAACTACCGATAGTCGCTGCGCCTCGCTAGGAGCCGTTCATCGGCGAAACAGGAAATGTAGGAGCCGATTCATCGGCGAATGAGCAAATGTGGGAGCCGATTCATCGGCGAATGGGCAAATGTGGGAGCCGATTCATCGGCGAATGGGGGGGCATCTCCGCTCCGTTGGCTTTTCGCCGATGAATCGGCTCCCACATCCCCCCCCCCTGGCTTTTCGCCGATGAATCGGCTCCCACATTTCCCGCCCCGTTCGCCGCTGAAGCGGCTCCCACAGGGTCTGGCATTACAACAGCGTCTACACCGGTCCGGGATTCGGAGGCCGTAGCTTCGAGGTGGGCAATCCCTTGTAGCCCCAGTCCTCCATGGGTACCTCGTCGATGACCACGAAGGTCACCTCCGGCGGCTTGCCGAGGACGCGCTCGAGGGTTTCGGTGATTTCGGCAATGACCTGGGCTTTCTGCTCAGGCGTGTTGCCTTCCTTGGTGATGCGAACGTTGACGTAGGGCATGTCGGCGATTACCAGCGACCGGCGGTGGCACCGCCGTCGACCGGCAGGACCGCGCCATTGACGAAGGAGGCCTGCGCTAGATAGACCACGGCCTCGGCGATTTCTTCGGGGGTACCCAAGCGACCCGCGGGATTGAGGGCACTGAGGAACGCGTGCGTCTCGGGCGAGTGCATCGGCGTATCGATGACGCCGGGCGCCACCGCGTTGACGCGCACGTTGTGACGCGACAGTTCGATCGAAAGGCCGCGAGTCACGGCGTTGAGACCGCCCTTGGTGAGCACGGCCATCGTGCCAGGGACAGTGCGGTCGGGCTGCATGCCTACCGACGCCGTCACGTTGACGATACTGCCCTCCTTACGCGACACCATGTGACGCGCCACGACCTGCGTCGGGTAGATGAAGCCGCGTAGGTTGGTGTCGATCACCGCGTCGATCTCGTCGATCGAGAAGTCGACGAAGTCGCGCGCCACGAAGATACCGGCGTTGTTGACCAGCACGTCCACCTTGCCGAAGGCCTCGAGCGCGTGGTCGAGCAGACGCTCGGCGGTTTCGGGCAGGCCGATGTCGCCGGCGACGCCCAGGAAGCGGTCAGGATTGCCCAGTTCGGCGGCCGCGGCGTCGAGGCGCTCCTGGGTGCGGGCATTGCCGACCACGTTATAGCCGAGGGCGAGGAACGCCCGGGCGATGGCGAAGCCAAGGCCGCTCGAGGCACCGGTGACGATGACTGTCTTGTTGTTGCCCATGAGTGCGAACTCCTGAAGGTCGTGTTCCGCGCCGGAAGTGGCGTCGGGCTGAACACAATCTATTGCTGCGAAAGGCGGGGATAAATAAGATCCGGGACACAAGACTCATTACACGGTGTAACGACATGCAGAGGCAGTTCGACGACCTGATGCTGGGCAGCGTCGAACTGTTCTGCCTGGCGGGGGAGCTGGGCGGCTTTACCGCCGCCGCGACGGCGGCCGGCGTCACGCCCGCCGCCGTGAGCCGCTCCGTGGCGCGTCTCGAGGCACGGCTCGGCGTTCGCCTGTTCGTGCGCACCACCCGGCATATCCGCCTCACCGAGGCGGGCCGTGTCTACCTCGAGCAGAGCCGCCAGGCCCTCGCCCAGTTCGCCGAAGCCGAACAGATGGCCACGGGCCAGCAGGGCCGTGCCGCGGGGCGGCTGAGAATCAGTGTGCCGACGACCTACGCGCACTACCGGTTGCTCCCGCTCCTGCCCGCGTTTCACCGCGAGCATCCGGATGTCCGACTCGACGTGCATATCAGCAATCGCAACATCGCGTTCGCCGACGACGCGTTCGATCTCGCCATTCGCGTTCGCGCGCAGGCGGATTCGACGATGATCGTGCGCCACCTGGAAGACGCCGCGCTTGTAGTAATCGCCTCTCCCGCTTACATGAAACGCCGGCGCTCGCCGAACACGCTGGCCGAACTGGCCACGCTGGAGTGCATCCAGTTCGATCTGCCCAGCAGCGGACGACGCATTCCCTGGCTGTTTCGCGAGGACGGCGAAGACGTGGAATTCGAAGCCGAAAGCGCATTCACGGTGGGTGAGGATGTATTGGGCGGCGTGACGCTGGCCCGTGCGGGCGCAGGCGTGTTCCAGACCTACCGTTACATCGTGGAGCGCGAACTGGCGGACGGCTCGCTCGTCGAACTTCTGCCGCAGCTCGCCGGGCGGTCGCGCCCGTTCAACCTGCTTTATCCGCACAGCCGTTTCGTGCCCCTGCGGGTGCGGGCATTCATCGACTTCCTGACGGCGCGGGTGGCGGCAGACGTTAGAACTCCCAACGCGCCCCCAGCTTGAGCCCCCACCCCTCGTCCCCGCGTGCCCAGATTTTTCTGCAATCCGCCTCGCCATGGATCGACAGCCGACGGCCAAGATGATGGAAACGTAGGCGCACCGGTCACGAAAGGTGAACGTGACGGGCGGGCTGAACCCCGTTGCAACCTCCCCTATACTCCCGCCGATGAAGCCAAACGTCCTGCTGCAGTACATCCTCCCGCACCGCTTCCTGTCGCGCATCGTCTACTGGGCGACCCGCTGGGAGTGGACCCCATGGAAGAACTTCCTGATCAAGGAGATCGTGCAGCGGTACGACGTGGACATGAGCCAGGCGGCCCAGCCGGAGCCGCTGAGTTATGCCCACTTCAATGCGTTTTTCACCCGAAAGTTGAAGCCTGGGGCGCGCAGCGCCGATCCGGATCCGCAGACGATCCTGTGCCCTGCCGACGGTCGGATCAGCCAGTCGGGACGTATCCGCGACGGCAGGATCTTCCAGGCCAAGGGGCAGGAATACACGGCCGCCGAACTGCTTGGCGACGAAGCGGCCGCCCTGCCGTTCCGTAACGGCAGTTTCGCCACGATCTACCTTTCCCCCCGCGACTACCATCGGGTACACATGCCCCTGGCTGGCGAACTCACGGGGACCACCCACGTGCCGGGACGCATCTTCAGCGTGGCGCCCTTCGCGGTTGCCGAGATCCCGCGCCTGTTCGCGCGCAACGAACGCCTGGTCTGCTCGTTCAAGGGCGAGCACGGCCCATTCGTCTCGGTCATGGTGGGTGCCATTCTCGTGTCGAGCGTGGCGACCGTGTGGGACGGCATGGCCATACCGCCCTACGCCTCCGACATCATCCGCGTGGACTGCGCGGGCCGGGGTATCCATCTCGAAAGATTTGCCGAAATGGCCCGATTCAACATGGGGTCGACGGTTATCCTGCTGTTGCCGGACGGCTATGAACTGGACGCCCTGCAGCCGCAACAGCAAGTGGTGGTCGGACAACGTATCGGTCGCTGGATCGGCACCCCGTCACATACGTGACGGCGGGCGTCACTTTGTGACGAAAACGTCTTACATTTGACGTAAGGGCAGCGTATGCTTCGGGCTTCCGGTGCCCCTCGGGGGAAGGGCTCGGATCGAAGAAGCATCCGTCTAGGGGAAGTCGTCCATGCGTCTTGTCAGCCATCTCATTGCCGTCAATCGGGAAATTCGCCTTCGCAGGCAGCTTGCCGATATCGAGCGCGTCGTCCTGGCCCTGCCGGTACGCGCCCATGCCGACCTGCAGCAGCTCGTCCGGCGCGAAATGGAACAGGCTGCCGCCTGTGACTTCCCCCATCTCTACGGCACCCCACCCGAAGAACGCTACAGCACCTACGGACACGGTCCGGACATCGGCCTGGGCAAGGCCCGGTCGGAGAATCCGTTGATCGCCACGCGTGGCGTGGCACTGTGGATCGCCTCGGTGTACCACGAGACGCTCGACGCCCGCCGGCCGAACATGGAAGACCTGCATCGCCAGATCCTCCGGCTGATGCGTCAGATCAAGGAGCTCTCGGCCCCCGGGCGTACCGGCGATGCCAGCGACCGCTGGATGGAACCCCACGCCGTCGCCTGAGACTCCCGCGTCACCGGCAGACCGGGACGCGAATCGATTGACCCACCTTCAGTGCATGGCCCCTGAGACCATTGATCTTCGCGATGTCCTCGACATCCGCGCAGCTGCTCTTGCGCGCGATGCTGACCAGCGTGTCGCCACGACGAACGGTATAGCTCTTCGACGCGTTTCCCTGGGATTTCGACGATGACGACGATGGCGACGTCGACGGACCACTGGCCAGTGCCGCCGAGGTCGCGGCCGGCGGCGGCGGCGCGATGATCTTCACCGCGTTATGCAGATCGCTGGCGAGGATCGGCCACGGGCCATCGGCGCAGCTGGAGGCGTAAGCCTTCTCGAGCTGCTTGGGCACCTCCAGGCGCGCGCCGACGGGCTGGCTCACCTGCGGGTCGAGGCGCGGATTGAGGTTGCGCAGCGTGCGGAACCAGCCCTGCGGCATATTTTCGGCCGAGCCCAGGCAGACCGTCAGCTCCGATAGCGATGCCGGGCGCTTGAGTACGATCTGGCCGCCTTCGCCGTCGATCTTCGGCCACTTGAGGTGGTAGCTATCCGGATGCAGGAACAACCACGCGGCGGCCAGCACCATCGGCACATAGTCGCGGGTTTCCGCGGACATCTGCCCGTAGATCTGCGGATCGTAGAAGCTGGCTCCGGGACTGCCGGCGGCGATGCGGCGCATGCGCCCTTCACCGCCGTTATAGGCGGCCAGGGTCATCTCCAGATTGTTGTTGAACGCACCGAGCTGCTCGTCGATGTATTCGGCATTGGCCTGCGCGGCCATGGTCGGGTCGAAGCGCTGGTCGAAGCCGTCGGCGTTGGACAGGCCGAAGCGCAGGCCGGTCGCGTACATGAACTGCAGGGGGCCGGACGCACCCGAGCGCGACACGGCGTGCACCTTGCCGCCGGATTCCTTGGCCATGATGCCGAAGAGCAGCGCTTCGGGCAGGTCGGCCTTCTTGTAGGCCGGCCACATTTTGTAGCGCATCATCTGGTAGTTGACGTACGCGTCCATCAGGTTCGGACGCAGCTGGGTCAGCCACATCTCCAGCGCGGCCTTTACCGGCCCGTTCATCACCATCATGTCGGAAAACTGCTGGCCGCGAAGCATGGTCACGCTGCGCTGTGCCTGCGGCAGGTTGCCGATCGCCACGGCGCCGGAGGTGTCGCCTGGCTGGGCACCGACCTCGGCCCCTTGCTCGGTGTCGTCGGCGTCCTCGCCTTCGATGAAGCTGCCGTCCTTCAGGCGCAGGAGGCGATCGAAGACGGCGGCGAAACGCTGCGGATCGCAGCCCGGGGTCAGGCCGCAGCGGGCCGAGGCATCCTTGAGCTGGTCGAGGGCCTGCTTGCGCGTTTGCGCCGCCTGCGGGGTGTCGCCGCGTCGCGCCTGGTCGATCGAGGACTCGTAACCCTTGCTTGCCTGGTTCATCCGGTCGTACAACGCATTGACCTCGGGCGTTGCCGCCTTGCCCGGGCGCGGGGCGCCGCCACCGGAAGCACAGCCAGCGAGGATCGCCAGCGGCAGGAAGAGAAGGGGGCGCGGGACGCGAACAGGCATGCGGGACTCGGGGTAAGACAATGGCCGCCACGTTACCCCTGGCGCCGTCGCGACTCAAGCGCCCTGACGCGAAATTCTCCGTAACGGCATGCTGTTGCGTAAACTTGTTCAGGACATCCTTAAGGACGAAGCCATGCCCAACATCCTGATCGGCCGCAATGACGAGACCACCGTCGAACTGGACTCCCGCTACGGCAACCGGCACGGGATGATCGCCGGCGCCACCGGCACGGGTAAGTCCGTGTCCCTGATGCTGCTGGCGGAAGGCTTCTCCCGGCTCGGCGTGCCCTGCTTCCTGGCCGACGCCAAGGGCGATCTCGCCGGCCTTTCCCAGGCGGCGGGTGCGCCGTCCGACAAGCTCAAGGCCCGTCTGGAAAAACTCGGCCTGGCAGACTGGAAGCCCCAGGCCAATCCGGTCGTGTTCTGGGATATCTACGGCAAGCTGGGCCATCCGGTTCGCGCCACGGTGTCGGAAATGGGCCCGACCCTGCTCTCGCGCATCCTCGAACTCAACGACACCCAGGAAGGCGTGCTCGAGGTGATCTTCCGCGTCGCCGATGACGAAGGGCTGCTCCTGCTCGATCTCGCCGATCTCCGCTCCATGCTGGGCTTCGCCGCCGATCGCGCCAAGGACATCTCCTCGCGCTACGGCCTGATCAGTGCGCAGAGCGTCGCCGCCATCCAGCGTTCCCTGCTCCGGCTGGAGCAGGACGGCGCGGATTCGTTCTTCGGCGAGCCGGCGCTCGAGCTCGCCGACCTGATGCGCCAGGACATGAGCGGCCGCGGCGTCATCAGCGTGCTGGCTGCCGAAACGCTGATCATGAAACCGCGCCTGTACTCCACCTTCCTGCTCTGGCTGCTTTCGGAGCTGTTCGAGCAATTGCCCGAGGTGGGCGACCTGGACGTGCCGAAGATGGTCTTCTTCTTCGACGAAGCGCACCTGCTTTTCGACGACGCGCCGGCGGCGCTTCGCCAGCGCGTGGAACAGGTGGTGCGACTGATCCGTTCCAAAGGCGCGGGCGTGTACTTCTGCTCGCAGAATCCGGACGACGTGCCGGGCGAGATCCTCGGCCAGCTGGGCAATCGTGTACAGCACGCGCTGCGCGCGTTCACGCCGCGCGACCAGAAAGCGGTGAAGGCCGCGGCGGAAACCTTCGCGCGCAACCCGAAGCTCGACGTGGTCGAGACCATCGGCACCCTCGGTACCGGTGAAGCCCTGGCCTCGACACTGGGCGAAGGCGGTGTGCCCTCGCCGGTGCAGAAAGTGCTCGTCGCCACGCCGGTGTGCCGTATCGGCGCGATCACCATGGAGGAGCGCACCGCCGTGCGCTCGCGCTCGCCGGTCGGTGCGAAGTACGACAGCACGGTGAATCGGGCATCGGCAGAGGAAATGCTGGCTGCGCGTGCCGCGCAGACCCGTGCTCCCGATGCGACGTCACCGAAGGGAGGCCATGCGAACGACGCGGAGGCCGACGCCGGCTGGAGCGGCGCGATTCGCGATGCCGTCTTCGGCACGAAGCGCCGCCAGGGCATGATCGAAACCGTGGCCAAGTCCATGGTCCGCACGGCAGGCTCGCGCGCGGGCCAGCAGATCGTGCGCGGCATCCTCGGCAGCATCTTCGGCGGAAAGCGCTGACCATGCCACGACATGCACTCGCCGACGCCGACACACCGTTCGCCCAACGCATCCTCATCGGCGTGCGTTACCCCCTCCGCGGCGCTGCGCCGCTCACGATTCTCGCCGTGGCGGCGTTCGACCTGCTGTCGTTCTTTCCGATCACCGGGCTGCGCCTGCTCGTCGTATTCATCGGCTGGATCGCGCTTTATACGTATGCGATCGAATGCCTGCGCCACACCGCCGATGGCTTCGCCGATCCGCCGGAGCTGGCAGTCAATACGGACGACCGGACGAGCGTCGCGCTGATCCTGATCCAGCTCACGGGCAATGCGATCGCCGTGCTCGCCCCGCTCTTCCTGGGTATACCGGGGCTGCTGGTATCGCTCGTGTTCGCATTCGTGCTGCCGATCATCACCATGTCGCTGACATTCGACGGCGTGGGCGCGGCGCTCAATCCGCTCACCTGGATCGCCGTGGTCGGTCGGCTCGGTGGCGACTACGTGCTGCTGTTCGTCATCGTCATGATGTCCAGCCTGCTCCAGGCCGGCGCTCAGTACGCGATGAAGGACCATGGCCCGACGTTCTTCGGCACGGCCGCGTTCTACCTCGTCGCCAACTACCTGACCATCTACAACTTCCACCTGATGGGCGCGCTCATCCACCACCGGCACGAAAGCCTCGGCTATCGGCCCGAGTCCGAGGTCATCGCCGAGGCAATCGATCCAGACGACGACATGGCGCTGCTGGGGCATGTGAACCTCATCGCGCGCGACGACATTCCCGGTGCCACCGATATCCTCACCGAGCGACTTCGCGAAGGCATCGCGCCGGTCGCCCTGCACACGCGCTATCGCGAGTTGCTCCGCGTCCAGGGACGCCTGCCCGAACTCCTGGTGCATGGCCAGATCTGGATCGCGGCCCTCGTGCAGTCGCACGAAGAGCGTCGCGCGCTCGGCGTCGTCCAGGACTGCATCGACGTGGACCCCGCCTTTCTTCCCGATGCGACGATCACCTGCGGCGCACTCGCCGATACGGCCGCTCACGGCGGGATGACGCGCCTCGCCCTCCATCTCGCGCTCGGCTACCTGCGCCAGTGGCCCGGCGACATGGGCGCGCCGCACTACGGGCTGCTCGCCTTGCGCATGCACGAGCGCCAGCGCGAAGCGGCCGAAGCCGCCGCCCTCGGACGTCGACTGCTTGCCGCGTATCCCGAGCACCCGCTGCGCGTGGACATCGAGGCCTTGCTCGATACGCTAGGCACGGTACGCAAGGTGTCGACATGAGTCGCTGGCGTCCGCCCGCCCCCTCGTCGACCGCGATCATCACGCGCGACGGTTTCGAACGGCTGAAGAGTGAACTCGACCACCTCTGGCACACGGTGCGACCCGAGGTGGTCAAGGCACTGGCCGCTGCCGCCGCGGAAGGCGATCGTTCGGAGAATGCCGAGTACACCTACCGCAAGAAGCAGCTCGGCGAGATCGACCGTCGTGCGCGCTACCTGAGCAAGCGTATCCCGGTGCTGCAGGTGGTCGAAGCGGTGGCTTCACAGCGTGATGCCGTCTTCTTTGGCGCGACGATGGATATCGAGAACGTCGAGACCGGCGAGACGATGCGCTACCGCATCGTCGGTCCCGACGAGACGGACGCCCGCAAGGGCTGGATCAGTATCGATTCACCCATGGCCCGCGCGGTGCTGAAGAAGCGCGTCGACGACGAGTTCGATGCCGACCTGCCCGGCGGCCGCACGCGCTTTGCCGTGATCGCCGTCGCGTACCTCTGACTGGCGGCGATGGTTACGAAGCGACGCCCAGCCGACTGGCGATCGCGTCCAGACCGTCGGCAAAGCGCGCCACATCGCACGCGAACGCCTCGACGGCCGCGCGGTCGACATCGCCCCCCTCGCGCAGGCCCAACTCCATCCGCTCGCCATCCTCGGCAACCGCCGACGCGCCGAAAACGTTCACCCCACCCAGCACGTGGTGTATCCACCCCGCCACTTCGTCGCGATCGCCGTGCGCGACGACAGGCGCCAGTCTCCCCAGCGCCTCCCGCGTCGCGTCCACGCCCGCACGAATCACGCTGGCGATGTTCTCGTCCGAGCCGAACGCACGGCGCAGGCGTGGCATGTCGATAGCCGGCTCCGCGACCGCATCCTGCTCGAGCCAGCGCGCGACCACGGCGTGGAAGGCCTCGAGGCGGATCGGCTTGCGCAACAGGTCGTCCATGCCGGCGGCGAGGCAGAGTTCGCGCTGATCCGTACGCGCGTCCGCGGTCATCGCGACGATCGCCAGGCGTCGCCCGGTTCCGGCCTCGCGGCGACGCACTTCGCGCGCCACCGCGTAACCGTCCATGCGCGGCATATGGCAATCGACCAGAAGCAGATCGTAGCGCTGGGCGTCCATTGCCTCCAACGCCGCGACACCATCTTCGACGATGTCGCATGTGTAGCCGCGCAGACCTAGCTGCACGCGGACCAGCGCCTGGTTCACGGGATGGTCTTCCGCCAGGAGGATGCGCGCCTCCGGCCGCGCCGGCTTTGCCGGAAGCACGATGTCGGTACGCATATCGACAGGCGCTGGTGGCAGCTCGGCGACAGGCAGGTCGAGCGTCACGGTGACCGTGGTGCCCCGCCCTGGCTCGCTCTCGATGGCGATATGACCGCCCATGCGCTCGATGAGCCGCCGCGAGATGCTCAGGCCGAGACCGGTGCCACCGAAGCGTCGCGTTGTCGACGACTCCGCCTGGCTGAAAGGGGCGAACACATGACGCAGCTTGGCGGCGTGGATACCGATGCCGGTGTCGGCGACGATGAAGCGCAGCCGTTGACGCGCAGCGAGGTTTTCGTCGACCCGGACCTCGACATCGATGCCACCGGATACCGTGAACTTGATCGCGTTGCCGATGAGGTTGAGCAGGACCTGTCGCAGCCTGCCGTCGTCGACGAGAATCCCCGTAGCAAGCGCCTCGTCGAACCGCGTCTGTAACCAGAGCCCCTTCGCCTCCGCCTGCGTGGCGAGGATGGCAACGGCGCCATCGACGATGCTGCGTGGGTCGGCGGGCCGCGGATCGAACGTGAGGTGCCCGGCCTCGATCTTCGAAAAGTCGAGAACGTCGTCGAGAATGTGCAGCAAGGCCTCAGCGGAGTGCTCGATAGTCGAGACCATCTGGCGCTGCTCGCCATCCAGCCGCGTGCGTTCGAGCACGTCGAGCAGGCCGATCACGCCGTTCATCGGCGTGCGGATTTCGTGACTGATCGTGGCAAGGAAATCGCTCTTCGCGCGCGTCGCGGCTTCCGCCTCGTCGCGTGCGTGGGCCAGCCCGCGGGCCGCCTGCTCCTGTGCCGTCACGTCCACCCAGTAACCGTTCCAGCGAACCGTGCCGTCGGCGGCAGCCAGCGGCACGGCGTCCGAACTCAGGTAGCGCACGCGGCCCCCGATCTGCGCGCGGACAGTCACGTGCAAGGACGTGAGTTCGCGTGCCGAGCGCTCGAAGGCGGCGCGCAGGGCTTCGCGGTCCTCCGCCGGCAAGGGCGCCAGCATCGCCTCCCCGCCGCCGAGCAGCTCCTCCGCCTCCATACCGAGCACGCGCTGCGGATCGCCACCGACGTACGTCATGACGTAGCTGCCATCCGTACCGCGGACAGCTTCATAGACCACCGCCGGGACATGGGCGGTGACTTCGGCCAGCCGGCGCTCCGTGCGCTCGCGGCGTCGCGTTTCGCGACGCAGGTTGAGGTAGGCGTAACTGATCGCGATGAGCGAGAAAAGCAGGACCGCGACGAAAGGGAGCACGCGGCCTGCCACTTCGCGCCAGGTCGGCCCGACCACATAGTGCGAGGCGAACCACGTATTGCGGATTTCCTGCTGGCGATGCGTGGACAGATTCACCAGCACGCGATTGACCAGGGGCAACAGCGGCGCCAGTTCGCGACGCACGCCGATCGCGATCGCCTCGGAGTCACCCGTCGGCGCGGCGACTTTCAGCTGACCAAGGAAATTCTCACGGATCAGATAGTCGATCGAGGCCAGGTTGCCGACGAAGGCATCGCCCTCGCCAGCTGCAAGCCGGCGCAGACCTTCCGCTTCGGTGTCCACGGGAACCGCTTGCACATTGGGAATGCGCGCCAGCAAGCGGCGGATCGGCTCGCGAGTCATGTTGGCGATCACGCGCTTGCCGGCCAGGTCGTCGCGGCCGGCGATCGTCGGCGCACCTTCGCGGGTCACGATCATGATCGGGAAGTCGAGATACGGCACGCTCGCTTCGAGATAGGGAAATGTCGCGCTCTGCGGATTGATCGCGGCGACGAGGTCCACCTCGCCTTTTTTCACCCGATCCACCGTACCTACCCAGTTTTCGCTGGGTACCTGGGTGATCCGGATGCCGAGTTCCGCGGCGATCTCACGCACGTAATCCAGCGACAGGCCTTCCGCCTCGCCTTGTCCGGTGATCAGGCTGAAGGGTGCGTAGCTCGGATCCACGCCGAGGCGTAGCGGTGGCAGCGTACCCAGCCAGGCCTTCTCGCGCTCACTGAGCGGGATACCGGCCTGGCGCGGCCGCGGCGCGATATCGCGACCCACCCAGCGCGCCCGGAGTCGACCATGATCGGCCGCCGTGAGTTCACCCAGGGCATGGTCCATGGCGTCCCCCAGCGGCGCACGATCGGCCGGCACGGCGAAGGCGAGCGCACTGATCGGCAAGGCCAGCGGGCCGCCGACGCGCAGTTCCCGCTCCAGCCCCAGCCGGGCGACGAACTCGCGCGCCGAATAGGGATTATCGATATAGGCCACGACGTCGCCCGAGCGCACGAGGTTGAGCGCCTCCGCCGTCGAGGCCGTCTCGACCAGGGTCGTATCGGGCAGCTCGCGACGGAGCGCACCGATATCGAAATAGCCGGTATGCACGGCAAGGCGCTTGCCACTCAACTCCCCAGGTCGATGGATGATAGGCACGTCGACCCGTTCGACCAGGGCCGGCAGCGATTCGAAATAGGTGGCGCCCACGCGGATGCCGGGCATGCCCTGCTCGAGCGGGGTGACCGATGTCGCCACGTCGATCTCGCCACGAGCGAGCGCCTTCAGCAGCTCCGGCCACGTCGCGAACACCCGGGTCTGCAGGGTGACCCCGAGTTCCCCGGCGATCTCGCGCAGGTAGTCGGGCCCCAGCCCTTCCAGCTCGCCGTCGCGAAGCTCTTCGAACGGCGGGTAGCCCTCTCGATAGGCGCCCACGGTGAGCACGGGATGGTGGCGCAGCCATTCCCTGTCATCGCGCGACAGTGGCGTATCAGGCGTGGCCGAGACCGGCGTCGCCAGCACAACCATCATTAACAGGAGGAATCGTCGAATCACGTCACAGGCTTCGTCAGGGGAACCTTCGGGGCATAATCGGTTCTATACGGCGCGTTCACACGCCAACAGGAGAACACAAGGCATGCCACTCAAGGTCATTCTGGCAGACGATCACCCTCTCGTTCTGGTCGGGGGAAGGCTTGCGCTGGAGAATGCGCACATCGACGTGGTCGCGACGGCCAAGGCGGCGGACGAACTTTTGAGCGTGCTCGCCGAGCACGAGTGCAACGTCGTCATTACGGATTTTCTCATGCCGAGCGATCGGCAGGACGACGGTTTCCCCCTCCTCGAGAAGATCACCAAGGATTATCCGCACGTCGCGCTGGTCGTCCTGACCATGATCAATCGCCCCGCCGCATTGCAGTCCATGCTCAACCGCGGCGCTCGCGGCATCGTCGATAAACGCGCGCCGATGGACGAGCTGGCGACCGCCGCCCGCGCGGTGCACGACGGCGAAACCTACCTCAGCGAGACCCTGCTCGACATTCTCAACGAGGCCGATGAAACCTCGGTCGCCATGCCGGGCACCCCTCTGTCGGCACGCGAGGCGGAAGTCATCCGTATGTTCGTCAACGGCATGTCGCTACAGCGCATCGCGGATCAGGAAGGCAAGTCGGTGAAAACCATCAGCCGGCAGAAGCGCGACGCCATGCGTAAACTCGGCGTCGACCACGACACCGTGCTTGGCGACTTCGTCCGCGACCACGGCCTGATCTAGGCGCCGATCCGCCCCACCAACGGCGCGGGATACGTCCGACCTGCCCGTAGCGGCTGAAAACAGGGCGCCGTCGCGTAGAACGATGCCTCCATCGTTCCGGCGTGCCAGCCCGGCACGCCCGATACGGGTAGCGGACGCAGCTCCTGCGGATCGTTGAGGACGGCGCCGGCGGCTATCGCACGCGAACACACCGCGTTAGCGTCGCCCTCGCCCATCACCACCAGGGCTTTGCCGACCAGCAGCTTGCCTGGCGTGAGCGCGTGTTCCAGCAGCGCATGCCCGAAAACGTCGACTCGCGCCCGGCCATCCCGCCATGCGTCGCGATGGGTCCAGAACAAGGTGTGCCAGTCGTGTGCATCCCATGCGTCGAGCATGGCGCTGTCCTGCAGCGATACGACCATGCCCGCCTCATCGAAGTGGGTTAACGCGCACTGGGCCCGCGAACGCTGTCGTGGCCCCATCAGGGCGATTTCGGTCATCTGTCGCGCATTCAGCGCACGCTTGAGCGCGCCATGCCGCAGCCAGACGAAGGCGTTGAACAGGTCGTGCCAATTCTCCGGGCGCGTGGCGATGGCGCCGTGGCGAGCGATGCGCTCTTCGTAGTGCAGGCCGTCGCTGAGCAGCGACGGATCCTGCGTGACGAAACGAACATCCGAATCGCCGGGAAGCAAGGCGTTCAGCGCGTCGACCGCGGGCCACACGGGCCCGTCGATCAACGCGGCGAAGTCGCTCCAATGGGACAGTGGCGGCGACGCGAGCACGCTCCGTTCGAGCGTCTCACGCGTGGGCGCCACGTACCGCATGGAACTTAAGCCAGACGACCGTAGAGGTCGTGTGCGTCGGCTTCTTCGACGAGTACGTCGACGAACTGACCCGGCTTGAGCATTTGGCCATCGTCGATGCGCACGGCACCGTCGATCTCCGGCGCGTCGGCGCTGGAGCGACCCCATGCGCCATCGGCGTCGATCTCGTCGACCAGCACCTTGATCGTTCTGCCGACCTTGCGCTGCAGCTTGGCCGCGGAAATTTCCGCCTGCACCGCCATGAATTGCTCGAGGCGATCTTCCTTGAGTTCCTCGTCGATCTGGCCGGGAAGTTCGTTGGCCTTCGCGCCGTCCACCGGCGAGTAGGCGAACGCGCCAACGCGGTCGAGTTCGGCCTCGCGAAGGAAACCGAGCAACTCCTGGAATTCAGCGTCCGTCTCGCCGGGGAAGCCGACGATGAAGGTGCTGCGGATGGTGAGGTCCGGCACCTGGCGACGCCAGTTCTGGATGCGCTCCAGCGTCTTGTCGACGTTGCCCGGGCGCTTCATCAGCTTGAGGATGCGCGGGCTGGCATGCTGGAACGGGATATCGAGGTACGGAAGGATCTTGCCGTCGGCCATCAACGGCATGATCTCGTCGACATGCGGATACGGGTAAACGTAATGCAGGCGCGTCCAGATGCCGAGTTCCGAAAGGCCCTCGCACAGCTCCGTCATGCGCGTGCGATAAGACTTGCCGCGCCACTCGCGCTCGGCGTAGCGAACGTCCACACCGTAGGCACTGGTGTCCTGTGAGATCACCAGCAGTTCCTTGACGCCGCCCTTGGCCAGCTTTTCGGCTTCCATCAGCACCTGGTCGACGGGACGGCTGACGAGGTCGCCGCGCATCGACGGGATGATGCAGAAGCTGCAGCGGTGATTGCAGCCTTCGGAAATCTTCAGGTACGCGTAGTGCTTGGGCGTGAGCTTCACGCCGATGTCGGGCACCAGGTCGAGGAACTTGTTGCGCGTCGGCGGGATGGCGGTGTGCACCGCACTCATCACGCTGGCGTAGTCCTGTGGACCGCTGATCGAGAGCACGTCCGGGTAGCTTTCGCGGATCAGCTCCGAGCGCTTGCCGAGACAACCGGTGACGATCACCTTGCCGTTCTCGTGCAGCGCTTCGCCGATCGCATCGAGGGATTCCTGCACGGCCGAATCGATGAAGCCGCAGGTGTTCACGACCACGGCATCGGCTTCGCCGTAGCTCGGGACGATCTCGTAGCCCTCGACCTTGAGCTGCGTGAGAATGCGTTCGGAGTCGACGAGCGCTTTCGGACAGCCGAGGCTGACGAAACCGACTTTAGGAGCGGCCTGGGACATTGCCGTGGGTACCGGGGTATAGGAAGCCGGTTATTATAGCGGGTTGGCGGCCACACGGCCGGTCGGCCCTCCACTCCCCTTCCTGCCGTCCCCCGGGCGCGTCAGCGGTACCGCCCCCCCGCGCAGCGACCATCAGGTAGACAGGCCCTCAAGGCTCTTACGTCGCGGGCGCCGACGCGGCGCGGTTGCGCCGGAATCGATCCCGAATTTCCTCCAGGGACACGGATCGACTTCTGAGCTTGCTCAGTTCAACCGATTCATGCTCCGCCCACATGATCTCAGCCCCGTCTTCCAGGGGCTCGTAGATGGGCAGCAGGTCTGTGATTCCCTCAAACAGCCATTGGACCGGGACAACATCTGGACCGCCTTCATACGGCACAGTCTGCTGGCGTCCAACGGCCTCCACTTTCCGAAAGGCTTCATCTAAATCGCTGGCCCGGACAATCACTGTGTTTTCCCAGGCGAGGAAGCTGGCGTCCGGATCGTCGTTTCCCGAGTCATTGAGTTGAACGAAGCGCAGGAGGTACGAGCCTACGTACCATCCCACCGGAGAGCTTTCAGCAGAGAAGCCTTGAGCGCCATCGTTGTTCATCGGTATCGCACCTGTTTCCCCTGACGTCTGCGACTCGGAGCTACCGCCGCGCATCGTGCCGCAGAGGATCGAACCGGAACCTCCATTTGGGACAGGGACTCGGCAATCGCCTCCACGCTACCGAGGTAGTCCACTACGTCGCAGGGAATACGTTTGTCGGTCATGACTATTACCCCGTTGCCAGTGCGTCGCCAGACAGCCCACAGAGCGACACCCCAGCTTCCACGTTGGGCCGGAAGCGGGCGTGCGCGTTCTGATCGAATGACTCACCCGGATTGAGCAGCTAGCTTCTGCGCGGCCCAGGTTAAGCCCAGAAGCTCTCCCGGATGATAGCGAAAGGATGCTTGCTCAAGCTCCGCCCCGGCGGCCAGCCATTCGCTAGCTAGTTGTCAGCCGAGGTTGACGAAAGCGACTTTGGGAGCGGCATGGGACATTGCCGTGGGTACCGGGGATGGGAAACCGGGCGTTATAGCCCTCTGGCCGCCACGCCATGGACACTCTTTGCCGGTTACGCTTGGGAGCCCTTCTCACAGCCACGGAGACCCAGCCATGGGCCGCACGCTAATCCTCGACACCTCCCGCCCCCACGAGAGCATGGACGCCTACCTGGCCGAGCCAGAGGGCGCGGCCAAGGGCGGTATCGTCGTGATCCAGGAGATTTTCGGGGTCAACGCTCATATTCGCAGCGTGGCCGACCGCTTCGCTGCCGAAGGCTATGTCGCCATCGCCCCCGCCCTGTTCGATCCGGTACAGAAGGGCGTGGAGCTTGGCTACGACCAGGATGGCATGCAGAAAGGCGTGAAGTACATCGGCGAACTGGGCCTGCTGCGCCCCCAGCAGGATGTCGGTATCGCGGCCGCCCTGATCGCCGACCAGTACAAGGTCAAGGTGGGCACGGTCGGTTACTGCTGGGGCGGCACCGTGGCTGCGCTGGCCGCACTGCGCCTGGGCCTGCCTTCCTCCAGCTACTACGGGTCGCGCAACGTGCCCTTCCTGACCGAGCCGGCGAAGGCCAACGTCATCTTCCACTTTGGCGAGCGCGATCATTCCATTCCGCCGGAGATGGTGGAAAAACACCGCGAGCTGAAGCCGGAGATGGACACCTGGGTCTATCCGGCCGACCACGGTTTCAACTGCGATGTGCGCCCCAGCTACGACGAACCCAGTGCCAGACTGGCGTGGGAACGCACCCTCTCGTTCTTTGCCCGCGAGCTCGCATGAGCGCTGGCTTCGAACTCGATACACGGCTTGCCGGCGACACCCTCGTCGTCGGCGACCTGGCGTTGTGCCGCGTGCTGCTGATGCGGGACTGCCGGTACCCCTGGCTGGTCCTGGTGCCGCGCCAGCCGGGCAAGGTCGAGGTGGCCGACCTCGCGGAAGACGAGCGGGCACGGCTGTGGCGGGAAGTCGACGCCGTCGGAGGGGCACTCCGGGCCGTCGCGCCGTGCGACAAGCTCAACATCGGCGCCTTGGGCAACATCGTGCGCCAGCTGCATGTGCATGTGGTGGCTCGGCGTGAGGGCGACGCCGCGTGGCCGGGGCCCGTGTGGGGCTTCGGCAAGGCTGAGGCTTACGCCGAGAGCGAGGCGGAGCAGCTTGTCGTGGCGATAAGGCGTCAGCTGGCCATTTGATGCCAGTGCAACGGTGGGAGCTGGCTCTGCCGGCGGTGGGGCTTGCGGGGGCCGGGCTGTCGCCGCTGAAGCGGCTCCCACATTGCTGAAGCGGCTCACATTGCTGAAGCGGCTCGCACATTGCTGAAGCGGCTCGCACACTGCCGAAGCGACTCCCACACTGCCGAAGCGGCTGCCACACCAGGGCGGCTCCCACGCCAGCGCCCTGAAAAGAACGAGCCCTGCCGCGAGCCGCGGAACGCGGTCGCTGGCAGGGCTCGGTTTACCTCGAACGAGAACCCGTGAGGATTAGCGCTGGCCTGCGTTGCCACCGCCGTTCTGGGTGTCATACGGGCTGCTGGACGCTTCCTTGCCGGCCATGCGGTCCGGGAGGGCGCCCTTGTTCGGCGTGTCTTCCAGCTGGCGGGCGTCGGATTCCACGGCATTGAGGCGAACCAGCTCGCCCTTCTTGTCGTAGTACACGGCAAAGCCGTAATCCAGCGCCATGCGGGCCATGAAGCCGAGGTGGTTGTCACGGATCTTCGAGTCGTCGCTGGGCAGGACGAGCACGGTCTTGGGCAGCTTGCCCTGGTCCTTCAGGTAGGCGAAGTGGCTACCGGTGTCGGCGGCCGAGAGCACGGCGCCGTCGACGACGAACTGGCCGCTCTTATACGCCTTGATGGTGTAGTCGAACTGACCCTGCGTCGTGGCGACGTGGTCGTTCTTCGAGACGCCACGATGGCAGCCGGCAAGCACGAGCATGCTGGCGAGAAGGATCGCCGCGGCGGCGCGGGCCATCAGGGTGGGAACTCGGATCATGCGTGTCTCCGTGCATTCAGTAAGACGTGGAAGGGGGCGAGTTTAACCCGCGCCCGTGTCGGGCGCGTCTGCGACGTGAAGAGCCGTTCAGGTGCTCGGAAGCGTGACGCCCCGCTGGCCCTGGTACTTGCCACCACGATCGGCGTAAGAAACTTCGCATTCCTCGTCGGATTCGAGGAAAAGCATCTGGGCGACGCCTTCGTTGGCGTAGATCTTGGCGGGCAGCGGCGTGGTGTTCGAGAACTCCAGGGTCACGTGGCCCTCCCACTCCGGCTCCAACGGCGTCACGTTGACGATGATGCCGCAGCGGGCATAGGTGCTCTTGCCCAGGCAGATCGTCAACACCTGGCGCGGAATACGGAAGTACTCAACGGTGCGGGCCAGCGCGAAGGAGTTCGGCGGGATGATGCAGACATCCGACTTCACGTCGACGAAGCTGCGTTCATCGAACGCCTTCGGGTCGACAATGGTCGAGTTGATGTTCGTGAACACCTTGAACTCGTCGGCGCAGCGGACGTCGTAGCCGTAGCTCGAGGTGCCGTAGGACACCAGGCGGTGGCCGTCGCGCTCCTTGACCTGGCCAGGGGCGAACGGCTCGATCATGCCGCGCTCCGCGGCCATGCGGCGGATCCACTTGTCGGACTTGATGCTCACTAACTGATCTCCCTCGCTGGAGCCGGAAAGGTATAGGAACGCCGTCGAACGCGCTACTTACGTGTTCTGGATGACGATCTTGGGGAACGAAATGGTCTTGTTGCGGGCCTGCAGCGACAGCCGGGCCGCGGTCGAGCGCGCGATGGACCGGTAGCGGGCAGCCAGGTCGGAATCCGGGATGGCCGCCACGGTGGGCTTGCCGTCGTCCGACTGTTGGCGGATGCGGATGTCCAGCGGCAGATCGCCCAGGTAGGCGATGCCAGCCTCCTGCGCCATCCGCGCGCCGCCGCCCTGACCGAAGATGTGTTCCTCGTGCCCGCAGTTGGAGCAGATGTGCGTGGCCATGTTCTCGACCACGCCAAGCACCGGCACCTCCACCTTGCGGAACATGCCCAGCGCCTTGCGCGCATCGAGCAGCGCGATGTCCTGCGGCGTTGTGACGATGACGGCGCCGGAGACCGGCACCTTCTGCGACAGGGTGAGCTGGATGTCGCCGGTGCCCGGGGGCAGGTCGATGACGAGGTAATCGAGTTCTTCCCAACGGGTGTCCGTCAGCAGTTGCATCAGCGCCTGGGTGACCATCGGGCCGCGCCAGATCATCGGCGTGTCCTCCTCGATCAGCACGCCGATGGACATCGCCTGGAGCCCGTGGGCACGCATCGGCACGATACTCTTGCCATCCGGCGAGCTGGGCTTCCCGGTGAGGCCGAGCATGCGCGGCTGGCTGGGGCCATAGATATCGGCATCGAGGATGCCCACCGTCGCGCCTTCGGCGACCAGGGCCAGGGCGAGGTTCACCGACACCGTCGACTTGCCTACGCCACCCTTGCCCGAGGCCACGGCGATGATGTTCTTCACGCCCGGCAGCGGGGCGAGCTGCCCCTGCACCTTGTGCGCGTGGACGCGCCAGCTGACCGAGACCGCTGCCGACGCGATGGCCGGATCGGCCTCGAGGGCGGCCTTCGCCTCGGCGGCGGCCCGCTCCACGTAGCCCACGGCGGGGTAGCCGAGCTGGATGTCGACCGACACACGGCTGCCGTCCACGCCCACGGCGCGAACCGAAGCGCCGAGCGCCTGCCCGGAATGAGGGTCGATGACACGATCGAGCAGACCGCGTACGAGGGTTTCGGAGGGCTGGGTCATGGGGAGACTTGGGCGAAATCGAAGATCGCCCATTATGCCAGTGCCTGCCCGGCCCCGTCGGTGGCACCCACCCGGACCGTGTTCTGGCGCGATGCAGCTTGACGACCGCGATCGTCCTCGTCAGGCTCCGGCCATACCTGACCGTATGGGGAGCCACGCACGACATGAAGCCTCTTTTCCGCGCCACCTTCGCCCTCGCCTTCGCCGCGAGCGCCCTCCCCGCCCTGGCCGCCAACGACACACCGATCGGCAAGTGGAAGACCATCGACGACAAGAGCCAGGAGGTGAAGTCCATCGTGGAGATAGCCGAAGTGGGTGGCTTGCTTCAGGGCAAGGTGCTCCAGGTGCTCAAGCCCGACGACCCCAACGAGCCGCACCCGGTTTGCAAGAAATGCGACGGCGAGCGCAAGAACAAGCCCATCGAAGGCATGACCATCATGTGGGGGCTGAAGAAGGACGACGACGAGTGGTCCGGCGGCCAGATCCTCGATCCGGGCAACGGCAAGATCTACAAGGTCACGCTCAAGCTCATCGACGGCGGACGGAAGCTCGACGTCCACGGCTACATCGGCTTCTCGCTGATCGGTCGCAGCCAGGAATGGGTGCGCGCCGAGTAAGGCGCCTGGTTGTGGGAGCCGATTCATCGGCGATGCGATGTGCGGCAACTGTGGGAGCCGATTCATCGGCGATGGGACGTGCGGCAACTGTGGGAGCCGATTCATCGGCGATGGGACTTGTAGCTAAGCCGCTTTGTTGGCTTTTCGCCGCTGAAGCGGCTCCCACATTTCCTTCTTCCCCGCGGAAGCGGCTCCCGGATTTCCTTTTTCGCCGCCGAAGCGGCTCCCATTGGCCCCACATGCCATAATCCCCGGTCCATCAGCCGACCGCGCGAATCATGGCCCGCCGCATCCTCGTAACGAACGCCCTCCCCTACGCCAATGGCCCGCTGCACCTGGGCCACATGCTCGGCTATATCCAGGCCGACATCTGGGCGCGGGCGCAACGAATGCAGGGCAACGAGGTCTGGTATGTCGCCGGTGAAGACGCCCACGGCACGCCGATCATGCTCGCCGCCGAGAAGGTCGGTAAGACGCCCGACGCCTACATCGCGGACATACGTGCCGGTCACGAAGCGGACTTCACCGACTTCCACTTCAGCTACGACCAGTACCACACCACGCACTCGCCCGAGAATCGCGAACTCGCGACCGCGATCTACACTCGCCTGCGCGACGCCGGCTACATCGCCCGTCGCGACATCCAGCAGCTGTACGATCCCGAGCGCGACATGTTCCTGCCGGACCGCTACATCAAGGGCACCTGCCCGAATTGCGGCACGCCCGACCAGTACGGCGACAACTGCGAGAACTGCGGCGCCACCTATGCGCCCACCGACCTGATCAACCCGTATTCGGTGATGTCCGGCGCCACGCCGATCCTGCGCGACTCCGAGCACTACTTCTTCGAACTGGGCAAGTTCGAGCAACTGCTGCGTGACTGGTTCGCCGGCAAGCTCACCGGTGGCAAGGCCGTGGCGCACAGCAGCGTGTCGGCAAAACTCGCCGAGTGGCTCGACGGCGGCCTGCGCGACTGGGACATCTCACGCGACGCGCCCTATTTCGGCTTTCCCATTCCCGACGCGCCGGGCAAGTTCTTCTACGTGTGGCTCGACGCGCCGGTAGGCTATCTCGCCTCGTTCAAGGCGCTGTGCGATCGCACGGACCTGCGCTTCGACGATTTCCTCGGCCCCGACAGCACGGCCGAGATGCACCACTTCATCGGCAAGGACATCATCAACTTCCACGGGCTGTTCTGGCCGGCGATGTTGCATGGCGCGCGGATGCGCGTGCCGACGGCGCTGCACGTCAACGGTTACCTGACCGTCAACGGCGCGAAGATGTCGAAGTCGCGTGGCACCTTCATCCAGGCGCGCACATATCTCGCATCGGGCCTGGATCCGGAAGCGCTGCGCTATTACTTCGCGACCATGCTCAGCGCCACGCCGGTCGATGTCGACCTCGACCTCAAGTCCTTCGAAGAACGGGTCAACTCGCACCTCGTCGGCAAGTGGGCGAACATCGCCAGTCGCACCGCCGGATTCCTGCACACCCACTTCGCGGGCAAGCTGGCCGATCGATTCGACGACGAGGCCGCCGCGATCTGGCGCGACCTGCTTGCCCAGTACGACGGCATCGAAGCCGTCTACGAAGCGGACGAATTCGCGGAAGTCTCCCGCCGGTTCGTTGCCATGTCCGATGCCGTGAACGGCTACATCGCGGCCAAGGCGCCATGGGTGATCGCCAAGGACGAATCACGCCGCGAGGAGTTGCAGCAGGTCTGCTCGTTCGCGATCAACGCGTTCCGCCTGCTGTCGGGCATGCTCAAGCCCATCCTGCCGACCACGGTCGCCGCCGCCGAAACCTTCCTCGGCGCACCGATCGCGGACTTCGCCGACGCCCGACGCGAACTGCACGGACACACGGTCAACGCATTCTCGCCGCTGTTCGGCCGTCTCGATCCGAAGAGGATCGAAGCGATGGTCGAGGGGTCGAAAGAGTCGTTGACCCCCGCCGAGCAGGCGAAGGCCAATGCACCGGCCACCAAGAAACCGTTCAAATCCAAAGAAGCTTCCCAGCCCATGACCGATACCACCCCCGCCGCCGACACGGCCGCCACCATTTCGATCGACGACTTCGCCAAGCTCGACCTGCGCATCGGCAAGGTACTCGCCTGCGAGTTCGTCGAGGGCTCCGACAAGCTGCTGCGGTTCGAACTCGACGGCGGTCCCCTCGGCAAGCGTCAGATCTTCTCCGGCATTCGCGCCGCTTACGGCGAGCCAGAAAAGCTGGTGGGTCGCAACGTGGTCTTCATAGCCAACCTCGCGCCGCGCAAGATGCGCTTCGGCCTGTCCGAAGGCATGATCCTCTCCGCGGGCGACGGCGGCGCCGACCTGTTCCTGCTCGATGCCGACCAGGGCGCGGCACCGGGCGCCACCGTCCGCTGATCCACCGCTCGACTACGCGCCAGCCATGACGCCAACGCTCGCCGAGACGATCGACGCGCTGCTCCCGCAGACCCAATGCGAGCAGTGCGGTTTCCATGGCTGTCGCCCGTACGCGGAGGCCATCGCCGCCGGCGATGCCGGGATCGATCGCTGCCCGCCCGGCGGGCGCGCCGGCATCGCACGCCTGGCCGCCCTGCTCGATCGTCCGATGGTGCCGTTGGACACCTCGCGCGGCATCGAAAAGCCGCGGACGCTGGCACGCGTGATCGAAGCGGACTGCATCGGCTGCACCAAATGCATCCAGGCCTGTCCTGTCGACGCCATCGTCGGCGCGGCGAAGATGATGCACGCCGTGATCGACGACCTGTGCACCGGCTGCGAACTGTGCGTTCCTGCGTGTCCGGTCGATTGCATCACGCTGGATCCAATGCCGCTTGCACAGGCGGACGATCGCGGCCACGCCGACGCCGCACGCCGTCACTTCGTCCGTCGTGAAGCGCGCCTGGGCCGCGAGCGCGCCGCACGCGAGGCACAGCTGGCCACGAGCAAGAACGACGTCGCCGCACCCACCGCACGCAACGCCGTGCTCGAAGCCATCGCGCGCGCCAAGGCACGAAAGAAGGACACTCCGTGAAGAAGGCCGACGTGGTCGAGATGTTCAGCCGCCTTCGCGAACTGAACCCGCACCCGAAAACCGAACTCGACTACACGACGCCATTCGAGTTGCTGTCCGCCGTAGCGCTCTCGGCGCAGGCTACCGACGTGGGCGTGAACAAGGCCACGCGCAAACTCTTTCCCGTGGCGAACACCGCGCAGGAGATCCTCGATCTCGGCCTCGATAAGCTCAAGACCTACATCAGCAGCATCGGGCTCTACAACAACAAGGCGAAGAACCTGATCGCCATGAGCCGGATCCTCGTCGACCGCTACAACGGCGAGGTCCCGCAGACACGCGAGGCCCTCGAAGCCCTGCCCGGGGTCGGGCGAAAGACCGCGAACGTGGTGCTCAACACCGCCTTCGGCCAGCCCACGATCGCGGTCGACACGCATATTTTCCGCGTCGCCAATCGCACCGGTCTTGCGCCCGGTGCCGATGTGCGCAAAGTCGAAGACAAGCTGGAAAAGGTGATCCCGAAGGAGTTCATCCAGGACGCGCATCACTGGCTGATCCTGCACGGGCGTTACGTGTGCAAGGCGCGCAAGCCCGAGTGCCCGAACTGCGCGATCGTCGATCTGTGCGCCTACAAGCACAAGACGAAGCCGGACTGATACCCGCAGCGCGGTGAGGGGCCGGCTTCGCATGAGCAACGGCCCTTTGTGAGCCGGTATCCTGTGGGAGCCGGTATCCTGTGGGAGCCGGCACCCTTTGTGAGCCGGCACCCTGTGGAAGCCGGCACCCTTTGTGAGCCGGCACCCTGTGGGAGCCGGCTACGCCGGCGATAACGCGGCCGCGAGCGGGGCTTCGGCAAGCAAGCATCGCCGCTGAAGCGGCTCCCACAATGAAGCACGCAGCTCCCACAATGGAGTTGCTCCACAGTGTGGCGGCTCCACAGTGTGGCAGCTCCCACAGTGAGGCAACTCCCACAGTGAAGCGCTCCTGCACTAGGCGGCCTGCCGAGAGCCCTCGACGCGCCGGTTCAGTTCCTTCCAGTCGACGATCAGTTCGCAACCTCGCTTGGAGGCGTTCTGCCCCCACTCGCGCAGTAACTCCAGCGACGCCTGGTCCACGTGCTGCAATCGATCCATCACGACGCTCAGGCGCGTGTTCGGCGGCACCGTGGCCAATGTGCGGGCCATGCTCGGCACTTTCAGGAAGGTGGCCGAACCTTCCAAATGCAGGGTGGCCTTGCCCGGCTCGTCGTGGTGTTCCACGTCCATGCGCATCTTCGACGAGAGCAGCGCGAGGCGGAAGAGCGAGAGACCAAACCCGACGATGACCCCGGTGAGCAGGTCGGTGGCGACGATGGCCACGGTGGTAGCGACGTAGACGGCCGCCGTGCCCTTGCCGTAGGCGGCGAGGTCCTTGATCTGCTTCGGGTTGACCATCTTTACACCGGTGTAGACCAGGATACCGGCCAGGCACGACACCGGGGTCATCCGCATGAGCCAGGGCAGCAACATGACAAAGGCCAGCAGCCAGGCACCATGCAGAATCGTCGCCATGCGCGTCGCCGAACCTGCTTGCACGTTCGCCGCGCTACGCACGATCACACCGGTCATCGGCAACGCGCCGAGGAAGCCGCAGATCATGTTGCCCACGCCCTGCGCGGCGAGCTCACGGTCGTAGTTGGTGCGAACGCCTTGGTGCATGCGATCGACCGCTGCCGCCGAGAGCAGCGTTTCCGCACTGGCGATGAAGGCGAAGGTGACCGCCGCGATCAACAACGACGAATCGAACAGGCCGAACAAGCTGCCCATGCTTGGCAGGCTCACTGCCGCAAAGAGGTTGGCCGGCACGTCCACGCGCTTGACGTCGAAGCCGCCGAACTGCGCGGCGGCCGTCATGGCGACCACGGCGAGCAACGCGCCAGGAACGAAGCGCAGCTTCGCGGGCCGCAGCTTTTCCCAGAACAGCATGATGGCAATGGTGCCCAGGCCGATCAGCAGAGCAGCCGGTGCCTGCCCTTCGGCGGCGCCGGTCACCGATTCCCACGCCGCCGCGGGAAGCGCCGCGAAGTTCTCCAGGCCACGCGCCTTGGGAATGGCATCGAGCAGCACATGCGACTGCGACGCCACGATGAGGATACCGATGCCGGACAACATGCCGGCCACGACGGCCGGCGAGGTCATGCGGAACCATACGCCCACCTTGCACAGGCCGGCGACGACCTGGATCAGGCCGGCCAGCAGCACGACGGGGCCGAGGGCGGCCACGCCGTGCTCACGCACCAGTTCGAACACCAGGACCGCGAGGCCGGCCGCCGGCCCGCTGACCTGAAGCGGCGAGCCGGCGATGGCACCTACGATAAGACCACCGACGATGCCGGTTATCAGTCCTGCGCTGGGCGGCATGCCCGAGGCGATCGCGATACCCATGCACAACGGCAGAGCGACAAGAAAAACGACCACCGATCCGAGGAGGTCGCGGCCAAACAGGCCCTGGGAAAAATAAGCGCGCATGAAAAGCTTCCTGAGTTAAGCGGCGGACGCGACCGGCTGCGGGATCGAGAAGCGCGCGTGCGGCGTGGCGTCCGGCACGTTGGCGTCGCTCGAATCCAGCGGGCGGAAGCGCCCTTCGATCGGATCGAAGGCGGTGATCTCCGTCTTGGCGATGTCATAGATCCAGCCGTGGATA
This sequence comes from Luteibacter sp., assembly GCF_035539195.1. Taxonomy (GTDB): domain Bacteria; phylum Pseudomonadota; class Gammaproteobacteria; order Xanthomonadales; family Rhodanobacteraceae; genus Luteibacter. The sequence continues at coordinate 56,935 of NZ_DATLIW010000028.1, read as the reverse complement.
CGCAGGCTGCCGTTGGCCATGGCGGCGGCGACGGCAGGCAAGGTGCGCATGTTCTCCAGTTGTCCGACCACGTTTTCCTCGGTGAGGTAACGCAGACCTTCGGCGCCATGGATGGTCGGGCGGTTCTTCTCGACCACGTAGCGGGCCACGTCGGCGTGCTTGAGCCACTGCTCCACGGATGGCTTACCCCGCAGCGCGGCCGGATTCTGCAGCGCCTTCATGGCGCCGCAGTCGGAATGACCGCAGATGACGATGTGCTGGACGTTGAGCGCGGTGACCGCGTACTCGATGGCGGCCACGACACCGCTCACGTGCTGCGCATAGGGAGGGACGATGTTGCCGACGTTGCGGTACACGAACAGGTCGCCCGGCTGAGCGTTGAACATCAGCTCCGGCATGATGCGCGAATCCGCGCAGGTGATGAACATGGTGTGCGGCGTCTGGACGGACGCAAGGCGGGCGAACAGCTCGCGATGCTCCGAGGTCATGTCACGACGGAATTCTTCGAAACCCTGGATGAGACGTTCCATGGCGATGCTCTCTCTGTGGCGAGGATAAGGTGGCGAGCGCGCACGCTCGCTGGCGGCCGGCTCGTACCGGCGCGCGGGACATTGATAGGAGGTGTCACGGGGCGCACGCAGAACGCGTGCGCGGGCTCGATCAGGCGATGGGAGGACGCAGGTCGAGACTGGGGTGATGCGCGTGCGGCGCCGGGGCGACGCTCGGGTGACCGGCGGCCGCAAGGCGCGGCACGGCCAGCGCGTGCTCGGGTGGCACGTCGAAGGTGTCGTCAAGGCTGCCGCTGTTGTCTTCGAGCGAAGGCAGGGCGTCGTCATCTGCCGACTGGGAGGCGTCGTCGGCCGCCAGGGCCAACAACTCGACGCCGGCCGGGTGATCCGTGGCAGAGGTGCAGGGTTCGGCTTGGACACCGACGCAAGCGACGAACAACGCGAGGAACACGAAAATCGTGTTCGCGAAGCGGCGCAAGGAGGATGTCATCGACGTACCCATGGCGCCGAACCTACGCGAGGCATCGTGGCAACCGCAAGTGCGGCGGTGCAGCAGATTCAGACTTGTACGCCTTTCCAGCGCGAAGGCCTTGGGCGCCAAGGGCTCGCGCCGATTCTCAAAGGAAATTATCGCTACGACGGTTCAGCATTTGGACGTCCGGACGGGATTCACCCGCCTGAGACTATTCGCAACACAAAGAAAAACGGCGGGCTTGCGCCCGCCGTTTTGTTCGTCCTTGAGGAGAACTCCGTTCCGATGCTCGTTAGAAGCTAAGCATGCCCCAGAAGCCCACTTCGTTGGTCTTGTAGTGGTACGGGGTTGCGTAGGGGCCGTCCAGCTTGTTGTGCTTGTAGACGAGCGCCAGCTTCAGATTCTTCAGCACGTCGTACGAGACGCCGGCGTTGTAGTACTTGTCCTTGATCTTCTCTTCGACCTGGACAAGGTTGTTGTACTTGTAATCGAGGTTGTCGTAACGAGCGAAGACAGCCCACTGGTCATAGAAGTGCCAGTCAGCCCATGCCGAGTAACCGTCGGCCTTGTCCTTGGTCGTGCCCGCCGCCGCGCCCACGCCCGGGCCCGTACCGGCGTACTTCAGGATGTCGTCCCAGTTCGAGGAGTGGAAATATTCCACACCCGCACCCCAGGTCGAGTCGCGCCAGGCCACGAGGGCGTCGCCGCGGGTCGCCGTACGGGTCGGAGCACCGCCCTGGGTGTCGTTACCGCGCTTGCCGGAGTAACCGCCGACGGCGATAACCATCTGCTCGATCGGCGAGTAGCCGAAGCGCGCTTCGGTATCGACGCTGTTCGAACGGCTCAGGTTGCGGTAGCCGCGACCATTGACCACGGACACCTGGTAGTTGATCGAGTTGTCGCCGGTCGTCGCGCCAAGAGCGTGGACACCCCAGTCGGACGAGTTGCCGAAAGCACCGACGCCGCCGGCGGTTGCGGTACCACCGCTACGACCACCTTCGAACGAACGGTCGGTGATGGTGTTCTCGACGTAGCGGTAGCCGTACCACTTTTCGACGAACGGGATCCAGGGCATGTCGGCCGCACCGAAGCGGACGGTGAAGAGCGGATCGAACTTGCCCTGCACGTAGGCCTTCTTCACGAACAGGCTGGTCGACGACAAGGTCGACTGGTAGCTGAAGTCGGTGGTCAGGTTGGCCGACCAGATGTCGTTGAACTTGTGGTCGACCGTCAGGTAGAAACGCTTGACGTCGAAGCCGGTGCCGTTGGTCGAGCCGTGGCCGTCTTTCTTGATATTCTGGCCCGCACCGACCTTCTCGTCGTGCGACTGGTGGGTCGCATCGAAGAACATCGTGCCGCCGATCTTCGTGTTGTCGACGATCTTGTTCAGCGCGTCGAGCTTCTTCGCCAGTTCGTCGGTCGGCTTGGTAGCGGCGACCTGGACGTCGTTGACGGCCTTGGCCGTTTCGACCTGGGCGTCGGCCTGGGCTTCCTGCTTGGCCTGGAGGTCGGCGACCTGGGCCTGGAGCGCGGCCAGCTGCGCCTGCAGCTGCTGAAGGGTGGCGGCGTCGACCGTGACACGGGCCGGCTGCTGCTGCGACTTGGAAGTCGCGGCGAGGGCCGAGAAGCTCGTCACGCCCAGACCGGCAGCGATGGCCACCGTGAGCAACTTGGAACGCATGGGATTTCTCCGCTAGGTATGGATTAAGTGTTTTCCCCTGTCCCCCTCCTGAGATATTTCTGTCCGAAAAACCTCAAGCGGGGCCAACGGCGCGAAGGATGAGCCGTCGCCTTTACCGTTCCATGCCTTTTTTGTTACAGATTGACGACACGAGCACATCCGCTTAACGCGAGCGCCTCACACCGCCCCGGGCTGATATCCTTCACGCATGGATACGACGAGTAACAGCACCGCGACGGCGATGGCCGGGCGGTTCAGGGGCTTCCTTCCCGTGATCGTGGATGTCGAGACCGGTGGTTTCGACGCCGAACGGGACGCGCTCCTGGAAATCGCGGTGGTCGCGGTCAAGATGGAGCCCTCCGGCCTCCTCGTGCCGCAGCCCGCCGTGGCGGCAAACGTGGAGCCCTTTCCGGGCGCCAACATCGATCCGCGTTCCCTGGAAGTGACCGGTATCGACCCGGACCACCCGTTCCGTGGCGCCCTGCCCGAACGCCAGGCCTTGGACCACATCTTCCACGCGGTGCGCGAGGCGGTGAAAGCCGCCGAGTGCCAACGCGCCGTGCTGGTCGGCCATAACGCCGCCTTCGACCTTGCCTTCCTTAATGCGGCGGTGCGCCGGGTCGGCCACAAGCGCAACCCGTTCCATCCCTTCAGCTGCTTCGACACCGCCACGCTGGGCGGCCTCGCCTATGGGCAGACCGTCCTGAGCAAGGCCGTACTCGCCGCCGGCCTCGCTTTCGATACCCGCGAGGCGCACTCGGCCATCTACGACGCCGAGCGCACCGCGGAGCTGTTCTGCGAAATCGTCAACCGCTGGCGCCGACTGGAGCTGTTCGAGCGCGATCGGACGACCTCGATCGCCGTTTGAGACAGTTCGTAAGTTCCTGAATATGACAGCAAAAAGGCGGCTGTCATCGGGCTGAAACATTCAGTACGTCTCATTGCAACACGGCAGGGCTGGAATACAGCCCCAGGCGGGCTTCGCCTGACACTCATTCATCCGAGGGGACTACTCCGTGTTCACACGCAAACTCTGCATCGCCGCGATGATCGCTGCATCGCTGTTCGGCATGTCCGCTCAGGCCACCGATATCACCGGCGCCGGCTCGAGCTTCGTCTATCCCGTTCTCTCCAAGTGGTCGGCGACGTACGCCGAGAAGACGGGCAATAAGCTGAACTACCAGTCCGTCGGTTCGGGTGCGGGTATCGCCCAGATCAAGGAAGGCACCATCGATTTCGGCGCCTCCGACGCTCCGATGAGCGCCGAAGACCTCGCCAAGTTCGGCCTCGGCCAGTTCCCGGCCGTGGTCGGCGGCATCGTTCCCATCGTCAACCTGCAGGGCGTGGCCGCTGGCCAGCTCAAGCTCGATGGCGCCATCCTCGCCGACATCTACCTGGGCAAGATCGCCCGCTGGAGCGATCCGCGCATCGCCGCCCTGAACCCGGGCGTGAAGATTCCGGACGTCAAGGTCACCGTCGTGCATCGCTCGGACGGTTCGGGCACCTCGTTCAACTTCACCAACTACCTGTCCAAGGTCAGCCCGGAGTGGGCGTCCAAGGTCAAGTTCGGCACGGCCGTCGAGTGGCCGGCCGGCGTCGGCGGCAAGGGTAACGAAGGCGTCTCGCAGTACGTTCGCCAGATCCCGGGCTCGATCGGTTACGTCGAGTACGCCTACGCCAAGAAGAACGCGATCTCCTACACCCAGCTGCAGAACGCCGCCGGCAAGTGGATCGAGCCGAGCGCCACCACGTTCGCCGCCGCTGCCGCCACGGCCGACTGGAAGAACGCCAAGGACTTCAACCTGATCATGACCAATGCCCCGGGCGACCAGGCATGGCCGATCACGGCGACGACCTGGATCATCATGTACAAGAAGTCCAAGAACGCCTCGCACACCAAGGTCGCGTTCGACTTCTTCAAGTGGTCGATGGAGAACGGCCAGTCGCAGGCCGCCTCGCTCGATTACGTCGCGCTCCCGGACACGCTGGTCAAGCAGATCGAAGCCTACTGGGCTGCCGAGTACAAGAACTGATCCTTCTCGACAGGCTGGCTGACACATAAGCGGCCCAGAGTAGGAAACCGGGTCGCCGTTCCCTCGGGAGCGGCGACCCACAACTTTGCATAGGCCCGGGAAACGCACTCATCATGCATGCGACCGTCAGCAGCAACGCTCCAACCACCGCCCGTGCGGAGGAAGCGGCGCGCAACGCGAGAGATACGCGCAACGACCGCCTGTTCGGAGGGCTGCTCAAAGCCTGCGCACTGCTCGTCCTCATCTCCCTGATCGGAGCCGCCGCCTCCACCCTGTGGCTGGGCCGCGACGCATTCTCCACCTTCGGCTGGGGCTTCCTCACCAGCTCGGCATGGGATCCGACCAACAACCAGTACGGTGCGCTCGTGCCCGTCATGGGAACCGTGGTCACCGCCCTCATCGCCCTGGTTTTCGCCGTGCCGGTCAGCTTCGGCATCGCCCTCTTTCTTACCGAGATCGCGCCCGGCTGGTTGCGTGGTCCGGTCAGTTCCGCCATCGAACTGCTCGCCGGCATCCCGTCGATCATCTACGGCATGTGGGGCCTCTTCATCTTCGCCCCGTTCGTCGCCACCTACATCAAGCCGTGGCTGATGAACAACTTCAGCGCCGAGCCGCCGGACGGCCAGGTGTCGTGGCTGGTGCAGCACGTGCCATTCATCGCGAAGTTCTTCTCCAGCGAGTATCCGTTCTTCGGTGCCGGCATCTTCACGGCCGGCCTGGTGCTCGCGGTGATGATCGTCCCCTTCATCTCTTCGGTGATGCGCGAAGTCTTCCAGACCGTTCCCACCCGCCTGAAGGAATCCGCCTATGCGCTGGGCTCCAGCACCTGGGAAGTGGTCTGGGACATCGTCGTGCCCTATACCCGCACGGCGGTGATCGGCGGCATCTTCCTCGGCCTGGGCCGAGCCCTCGGCGAGACGATGGCCGTGGCCTTCGTGATCGGCAATACCTTCAAGTTCACGCCGTCCATCCTCGAAACCGGCAGCACCATCGCATCGACCATCGCCAACCAGTTCGGCGAAGCGGAAGGCCTGCAGAAGTCGGCGCTGATGGCGATCGCCTTCCTGCTCTTCGTCGTCACCTTCATCGTGCTGCTGATCGCCCGCCTCATGCTCCGCCGCCTGGCTTCGAAGGAGGGCACCTGATGTCCGCTTCGCTCTATACCAAGCGCCGCATCAAGAACATCGTCGCGATGGTCTGCAGTGTGCTCGCCACCGGCATCGGGCTGCTCTTCCTGGCCTGGATCCTGTGGGAAACCCTGAGCCAGGGTATCGCCGGCCTCAAGCCCGCCTTGTTCACCAAGATCACCGCCTATCGCGAAGAAGGCGGCCTGGCCAACGCCATGGTCGGCAGCCTGATCCTCAACATCATCGGCATTCTCATCGCCACGCCGATCGGCGTGATGGCGGGGACATGGCTGGCCGAATACTCGCGCCGCTCGCGGCTCGGGCCGACCATCCGCTTCCTCAACGACATCCTGTTGTCGGCACCGTCGATCGTCCTGGGCCTGTTCGTCTATACGATCATCGTCCTGCCTTCGCAGTGGCTGACGAACGGCGACGTTACCTTCTCCGGTATCGCCGGCGGCATCGCGCTGGCCTTGATCGCCCTGCCCGTCATCGTCCGCACCACCGACGAAATGCTCCGCCTCGTGCCGGGCACGCTACGCGAGGCCGCGCTGTCGCTCGGCGTGCCGCAGTGGAAGCTCACCGTGCAGATCCTGATCCGTGCCGCGCGCTCGGGTATCGTCACCGGTGTCCTGCTGGCCCTTGCCCGTATCAGCGGCGAGACCGCGCCGCTGCTGCTCACGGCGTTCGGCAACAACTTCATGACGTTCAATCCGCTGAACAAGATGCCGAGCCTGCCGCAGGTCATCTACGACTACACGAAGGATCCGAGCCCGGACATCAATACCATCGCCTGGGCCGGCGCGTTCGTCCTGACCATGTTCGTGCTGGCGCTCAGCCTCGTCGCCCGCTTCGTATTCTCGCGCTCCAAGGTGTCCCATGACTAACATGAACGAAGTCGCCTCCAAACCGGGTTTCGGCACCTCGCCGCATGAGTCCGGGGTCGATCTGGGCCAAACTCCGGCGAAGATGACCGTGCGCGACCTCAACTTCTATTACGGCGAATTCCACGCGCTGAAGAGCATCGCGATGGACGTGCCGGAGAAGAAGGTCACCGCCATCATCGGTCCATCCGGTTGCGGCAAGTCCACCCTGCTGCGCATTTTCAATCGTATCTACGCGATCTACCCGAACCTGCGCGCCGATGGCGAGATCGTGCTCGACGGCGAGAACATCCTCGACCCGAAGTACTCGCTCAATCGCCTGCGCAGCAAGGTAGGCATGGTGTTCCAGAAGCCGGTTCCGTTCCCGATGACCATCTTCGAGAACGTGGCCTACGGCATTCGCCATCATGAAAGCCTCAACCGCACCGACATGGAAGGCCGCGTCGAGCAGGCGCTGCGGGGCGCCGCCCTGTGGGACGAAGTGAAGGACAAGCTCAAGCAGAGCGCGCTCGGCCTCTCCGGCGGCCAGCAGCAGCGTCTGTGCATCGCCCGCGGTATCGCGCTGAAGCCGGAAGTGCTGTTGCTCGACGAGCCGACCTCGGCCCTCGATCCGATCGCCACCAGCCGTATCGAGCAGTTGGTCGAAGAGCTGAAGAGCCAGTTCACCATCGTCATCGTCACCCACAACATGCAGCAGGCCGCACGCTGCTCGGACATGACCGCCTTCATGTACATGGGTGAGCTGATCGAGTTCGACCGCACCGAGAAGATCTTCACCAAGCCGAACAAGAAGCAGACCGAAGACTACATCACCGGCCGTTTCGGCTAAGCCCCCTACCGAGGCATGCGATGAACACTCCGCACCAGCACATCATCAAGAGCTACGACGACGAACTGAAGCGCCTCACCGGCGAAATCGTTCGCATGGGCGAGCTCGCCGTTGCCCAGCTCGAGGCCGCCATCGACGTGGTCGAGCGCCGGGACGAGCGCGCCGCGCAGCGTGTCGTCGACAACGACGAGGCGATCGACGCGCTCGAGCAGGAAATCAGCCAGGACGTCGTCCGCCTGCTCGCCCTGCGCGCGCCGATCGCCGGCGACCTGCGCAACGTGTTCGCCGCGCTGCGCATCGCCGCCGACATCGAGCGGATCGGCGACTACGCCGCGAACGTTGCCAAGCGCTCCATTCCACTCAGCCGCGTGGCACCCATCGCCGTGGTCGGTGGCCTGGCCAATCTCGCCGAGCTCGCTATCCAGGAGCTGCGCGACGTGCTCAAGGCGTACGACGAGCAGGACGCCGAGGCCGCCTACGAAGTATGGAAAGCGGATGCACGCCTGGACGAGGAATACACCCTCGTCTTCCGCGCCCTGCTGACGTACATGATGGAAGACCCGCGCAACATCACGCCGTGCACGCACCTGCTGTTCATGGCGAAGAACATCGAGCGCATCGGCGACCACGCAACGAACATCGCGGAGAACGTGTGGTTCGTGGTGAACGGCGAGCCGCTGGTCGCACCGCGGATCAAGAAAGACAATACGGCCAACCCGGATTTCGATCGGCCGTAGGTTGGAGGCGGCGGCGAGTAACCATCGCCGCTGAAGCGGCTCCCACATGGCGCCTTTTCCCATGGCGCCTTCTCCATGGGGCCTTTTCCATGGGGCCTTTCCCCATGGCGCCGTTCCTGATGGGGCCTTTCTCCATGGAGCCTTTCCCGTGGCGCCGCTCGCACATGAAGCCGCTCGCATATGGAGCGGCGGGTGGCTTTGTGTGGGAGCCGATTCATCGGCGATGCTTCTCGCGAACCCTCAACCCGCCGAAGTCAGCTTCAGGCCCAGAATCCCGACCACGATCAACCCCACGCAAAGCAGCCGCAACGGCTGCGCGGACTCGCCGAACAGGACGATGCCCAGCGTGACGGCACCGACCGCACCGATGCCGGTCCAGACCGCGTAGGCGGTGCCCAGCGGAAGCTTCTTCGTGGCATACGCCAGCAACACGATGCTGACCAGCATGGCCGCGCCGGTAAGCACGCTGGGGACGAGCTTGCTGAAGCCCTCGGTGTATTTCAGGCCAACGGCCCAGGCGATCTCGAAGAGACCGGCAAGAACAAGCACGAACCAATACATGGTGTGGCTCCGCAGAAGCGGGGTCGTCCCCGCGGAGATATTGCGCGCCATGGGGTCGTCCCCACGGGCAGACCGGCGTTGCGCCGATCTGCCCCCATTATACGGAGCGTATGTAACCCCTCGCTGACCCGGAGGTCAGGGCAGGCTGTTCGGCGTCACGATCGCCGCCTTGCGCGCCCGCACGCCGCGGACGATGCCGTAGACGCTGATAAGGAACCAGGCCATTTCCTGCAGGAAGGCCGGCAGGTTGAACATGCCGAAGATCAGTGACAGCAGGATGCCGAAGGCGCCGACCAGGTTCATCACCTGGTACGTGTAGCCCTGCCCCGACAGCTTGTGTGCCTGCAGCAGGAAGAAGGCGATCAGGACAAGTGCCACGCCGATCAGGCCGGCCCAGTCGTGCCATAACATGCTGCTCATCGCTTGGCTCCTCGCTGCCTCAATGCCTCGAACAGAACGATGCCGGTGGCAACGGAGACATTCAGGCTCTCCATGCCGCCGGGCATCGGGATCTTCGCCACGAAGTCGCAGGTGTCGCGCGTGAGCCGGCGCATCCCGTCGCCTTCGCTTCCCATGACCAGCGCGATCGGCCCCTTCAGGTCGACGTCGTAGATCGAGGTGTCGGTGTCACCATCCAGGCCGGTGATCCACACGCCGGCATCCTTGAGCATGCGCAGCGCACGGGCAAGATTGGTTACGGCGATCACCGGGATGAGGTCCGCACCACCAGCCGACGCGCGACGCACGGTCGGCGTGATGCCGACCGCACGGTCCTTCGGCACGACGACCGCGGTGACATTCGCTGCGGCCGCGCTGCGTAGGCAGGCGCCGAGGTTGTGCGGATCGGTCACGCCGTCGAGCACAAGCACGAGCGTGTTCGAACCCGCCGCTTCCAGAAGCGGCGGCAGGTGTGTTTCGTCGCGCAAGGGCGGTGTCTGGTAGAGAGCGATGACGCCCTGGTGGCGTGCTTCACCACCGAGCTTCTCAAGCTGTTCCTTGCCCACGGTCTTGAGCACGACGCCGAGTTTGCGCGCCAACGCGGCGATTTCCAGCACGCGCGCATTCTTCGAGTTCTGTTCGACCAGAACTTCACGGACACGATCCGGGTCGTTGGCGAGGGCGCCTTCGACCGGATTGATTCCTACGATCCACGACTCACTCATGCTTCTGGCTTGCTCCTGGGTTTGCGCGACCGACGCCGGGCCGATTTCTTGGCCGGTGCCGGTGTTTCCGAAGTGGCGACCGGCGCTTGCCGGCTCGGCTGCTTCGTCACGGCGGTCTTCTTCGCCGCGGTCGTCTTGGTGGTTGCCTTTCGTGGCGACTGTTCGTTGCGCGACGAAGGCTCGTTGCGTGCCGACGGGTCGCTACGCCCCTGCCCGGAAGCAGGTGCCTGCGAACGCCGACGCGGCGACCGTGACGACGACTCATTCGCCGCCGGCTCCGCCGCGCGGCGGCGCGAGGTCGGCGCGGGGGCCGGATGATGCTCTGCAGGTGCTTCGACTGCAACCGGTGCCTTGGCCTTCTTGCCGAAGATGCTGTTCATGGCCTTCTTCGCGGCGCGGCCGATGGCCTTGCCGGCCTTGGCCATGCCCGAGCTCGACGCGACGGGAGCGACGACATCCACCCTCGGTGCCGGCTTGGGCAACTGAGCCAGACGGGCCACCAGACGGAAGTCGATCTTGCGGTCTTCCAGGCTGGCGCGAAGCACCTGCACGCTTACGTAATCGCCGAGGCGATACGTGGAACCGGTGCGCTCGCCACTGAGCAGATGACGGATCGGGTCGAACTTGTAGTAGTCGTTCGGCAACTGCGACACGTGCACCAGACCGGAAACGCGCGACGCCGCCAGCTCGACGAACAGGCCGAACGAAGTCACCCCGGTGATGGTGCCGGCAAATTCCTCGCCAACGTGCTTCTCCATCCAGGCGCACTTGAAGCGCTCGTCCACATCGCGCTCGGCCTCTTCGGCACGACGCTCGCGCTGCGAACAATGCACGGCCATGGCGGCCATCTGCGTCTCGCTGTAGACGTAGTCGGCCGGCTTGCCCTTGGTCAGCGCATAGCGGATGGCGCGATGCACGAGCAGGTCGGGATAGCGGCGGATCGGCGAGGTGAAGTGCGCGTACGCGTCCAGCGCCAGGCCGAAGTGGCCCTGATTCTCGGGATGGTAGATGGCCATGCTCTGCGAACGCAGCAGCACCGACTGGATCAGCTCGGCTTCGGGGCGATCGTGCACGCGCTTGAGCAGTGCCGAGAAATCCGCAGGCGTGACTTCGTCCGCCGGCGGCATCTTCAGCTTGAACTCCTTGAGGAAGCGCAGGAGATCTTCGTACTTCTCGGCCGGCGGCGGCGCGTGCACGCGGTAAAGCGCGGGGATCTTGCGCTTGGTGAGGTAGCGGGCCGCTTGAACGTTCGCGGCGATCATGCATTCCTCGATCATCTTGTGCGCATCGTTGCGATCGGACGCGCCCATGGATTCGACATCGCCCGACGGGCCGATGCGGAACTTCACTTCCGGCGTTTCGAAATCGATCGCACCGCGACGCTTGCGCGCCTTCGCCATCAGCTTGTACAGGCGATGCAGGGACTCGATGTGCGGAAGCACGTCCGAGATCTCCTGGCGGACATCGGCGTTGCGCTCGCCCACCGCCTGCCACACCTTGTTATAGGTGAGGCGCGCGTGCGAGAACATCACGGCGTCGTAGAACTTGGAGCGTGTGACCTCGCCTTCCTCGTCGATCTCCATGTCGCAGACCATGCACAGGCGTTCCACCTTGGGCATGAGCGAACAGATACCGTTCGACAGCGTCTCCGGCAGCATCGGTACGACGAAACCGGGGAAATACGTGGAGGTGCTGCGGTTATAGCCTTCCACGTCCAGCGGCGTGCCGACCGGCACGTAGTGCGAGACGTCGGCGATGGCGACGACCAGACGGAAGCCGCCGTCCTTCAGGGGCTCGGCATAAACGGCATCGTCGAAATCGCGTGCGTCGTCACCGTCGATGGTGACCAGCGGCAACTTGCGCAGGTCCGTGCGACCCTTGCGCTCTTCCGAGGTGACCTTTGGCTCGACTTCTTCGGCCTGGCGTACCACCTGGGGCGGAAATTCGTGCGGAAGGTCGTGACTGGCGATCGCCATCTCGACAACCAGCGACGGCTGCAGGCGCTGGCCGAGGACGGCGCGAATGGTACCCATCGGACCACGGTGCGGGGTCGGCGGATCGGTGATCTCGACCACGACGATCTCGCCGGAGTTGGCACCGGCCTCTCGGCCCGCGGGGATCATGATGTTCTGGTGCAGGCGGCGGTCGTCCGGCTCGACCAGGGTCACGCCGTTCTCGATGACCACACGGCCGACCAGCCGCGGCGAGCGGCGCTCGAGCACCTCGACGATGGCACCCTGGCGACGGCCACGGCGGTCGATACCGACCACGCTGGCGAGCACGCGATCGCCATGCAGCACGCTGCGCATCTGCGCGGGCGACAGGTAGAGGTCTTCTTCTCCGCTCTCGTCGGGACGCAGGAAGCCGTAGCCCTCCGCATTGGCGATGACACGGCCCGGGATCAGGCTGAGCTTCTGCGCCGGGGCATAGTCGCCCTTACGGTTCCGCAGCAGCTGGCCATCGCGGACCATCGCACCCAGGCGCTTGCCCAGGGCGTTGATCTCGTAGTCGGTGAACAGCCGCAGCGCATGGGCGATGCTCTCTTCCGAAAGCAGCTCGCCGCGGTCGTCGAGCAGGGCGAGGATGGCCTCGCGGCTGGGAATGGGCTGGTCGTAAAGCGCAGCTTCCCGGTCGGCATGGGGATCGACCACGGCGGAGCCCGCCGGGCGATCGCGATACTTGTCCAGCGCCTTGCCGGGGCGGCTGGCCTTGGGTTTACGGGGGCCGCGGTCGGCTCCCGAACCTGAGTTTTTCTTCGTCACGTAAGGACCTTTGAAGGTGGATGCGAAATAGTTTCACATCCTGTGTGCAAAATCGTTGACAAGTTTCCCGGACCTACCTAATCTACGCGGCTCACGGGGCAGCGATGCTTCGGGACACCTGCCCAGGTGGCGGAATTGGTAGACGCACTAGTTTCAGGTACTAGCGGGTAAAACCGTGGAGGTTCGAGTCCTCTCTTGGGCACCAATTATAGACGAAGCCTCGCAGTGATGCGGGGCTTTGTTGTTTCCGGGGTTCAGAAAAGCGCTACTTCGCGAGCACGATATGCGTGGCCCGGTCCGTCGGAACGTGCTCGACGGTCCGGTAGCCCAGCGCACGGAGGTCCAGGCCACTGAATAGCGGTTCGCCCTGGCCGAGCACCACCGGAGCCAAGGCGAGGTGGATCTCATCCACGTAGCCGGCCTGCACGTACTGCCTCACCGTATCGGCACCGCCGCCAATCTTGATGTCCTTCGGACCCGCGGCTTCGCGCGCTTTCCGCAACGCGACCTCGATGCCCTCGGAGACGAAGTGAAAGGTCGTTCCACCCAGCATCTCGATCGACGGTCGCGGGTAATGGGTCAGCACGAAGGTCGGCGCGTGATAAGGCGGGCTGTCGCCCCACCAGCCTTTCCATTCGTCGTCCGGCCATTCGCCGCGAATCGGCCCGAACATGTTGCGGCCCAGGATGAAGGCGCCGAAGCCGTCCATCGCACGTCGGGCGAAGGCGTCGTCCAGCCCGGTTTCGCCGTCCTCCTTGCCCTGCATCTGACGAAACGTCCGCGTCGGGAAGAACCACTGGAACAACTCCGGGCCTCGCACCCCCAGCGGATTTTCCAGACTCTGGGCGGTGCCCGCCGCAAAGCCGTCGAGCGAGATACCGAACCCGGCAACCTTTACTTTAGTCATGAATGGCTCCAGCGAAATCCAACGCGGCCTCACAGTGAATCAGTGTCGTGTCGAAAACCGGCACGGATACATTGCCCTGGTTGAGTAGCATACCCACCTCGGTGCATCCCAGGATCACGCTATCCGCACCCCGCTCCACCAGCCGGGCAGCGATCGCCACGAACCGCGCCTCGCTCTCGCGTGTGGCGACACCGCGGCAGAGTTCTTCATAGATGATCCGGTGCGCATCGGCGCGATCGGTGGCGTCGGGGACGATGGGATCCAGACCCGCCGCCACCAGACGGTCCAGATAGAACGCCTGCTCCATGGTGAACGCGGTGGCGATGAGCCCGGGCCGACGCAACCCCACGCGCCCTACGGCCGCCGCCGTGGCATCGGCAATGTGCAGCAAGGGGATCGACACGCCACGCATCATGCGGTCCGCCAGCTTATGCATCGTGTTCGTCGCCAGGATCAGGAATGCGGCGCCGCCGCGTTCGAGGGCCATCGCCTCCGCATTGAGGATATCTCCGGCTTTATCCCAGTTCCCAGCGGCCTGGAGCGCTTCGATGCCCGCGAAGTCCAGCGAACGGATGAGCAGCTCCGGCGAATGAAGGCCACCGAGCCGCTCGCTGGTGAGCCGGCACAACTGGCGGTAATAGATTTGCGTGGACGCGGCAGACATGCCGCCGAGCACTCCGATCGTCTTCAACGGACCGATCTCCGCCACGGTTGCTGGATGCCAAAGAGTAGCAGTGCGAATACGCTTCAAGCCACGATGTCCGCCCTGACTAAGGCAGCCAGCATGGCCTCGCCAAATACACCCCGAGACCGGACAATGCCCTGCCCCCTCGACGAGCCCCGGACCGATGAGCGACCCGATCGATGACGATAAGGAGTTCTACCTCAAGGACTTCCAGGGCCTGGACTATGCCGAGCGCACGCTTACCTCGAAAATCTTCGAAGAATGCACCTTCAACCAGTGCTCGTTCGGCGATGCCGAATTCGACCATTGCAAGTTCATCGAGTGCACGTTCCGCTCGTGCGACCTGAGTAACGTCAAGCTCAACGCCAGCAAGTTTCAGGCGGTGACGTTCGAAGAGTGCAAGGTCATCGGCGTGGACTGGACACGGGCCGACTGGCCGCGATACGCCGCGCCGGCCAAGCTGGCCTTTCGCAAGTCGATCGTGAACTACACCTCGTTCTTCGGCCTGAACCTGCAAGAGCTCGTCCTTGAAGAGTGCAAGGCCCGGAACGTCGACTTCAGGCAGGGTGACTTCGCGCGCTCGAACTTCACGTACTCCGACTTCGCGGAAAGCCTGTTCGGCGACACGAAGCTTCAAGGCACGGACTTCAGCGAAGCGACGAATTACGTCATGGACATCCGCGAGAACCAGATCAAAGGAGCGCGGTTCACGCGTACCGAGGCGGCAGGGCTTCTCTACGGCCTGGGAATCGAGCTGGTCGACTGATCATGCGGGACTAACGTACGCGATGCCCGTTTCATCGCATCGTTCTCGAAGTACGCCACACCGGTCGACGCCGAACCATGGACGAACTCGGCAACGAAGGCCCGCCCGATATCGTCCTGTTCGATCACGCCGAACCGCCCCGGAACCAGACGTCCCAACCAGGCCACGTAACCCGGCGTATGCGCATTGCCCGCGATAATGCCAGGACGAAAGATGGCCAGGCGCTGGAACCCGATCGCTTCGATGGCCTGTTCCTTAAGGCCCATGACACGCACATAGCGAAACCTGCTCTTCGGCGTGCTGCCTACGGCGGAGAGCAGCGAAAAATGGCAAATGCCGCCAGCACGGCAGCCCCGCGCAAACGCGCCGACGACCCCGACTTCGAGCGCCTTCAGCTCTTCCTCGCTCCACTTCAAGCTGCCTGATCCGACCCCGACGCACGACGCGGCGTAGACGGGTTCGCCTTGTGCCACCAGGCCCTGCGCAAGCTGGGCCACCTCAGCCGAAAAGGTGGTAGCCGCCGTATCCAGCACCACCTTCCGCACACGCGGATCGGACGGCGCGGAAATCTCCCGGCGATTCACCATGACGACTTCGAGGCAGGCCGGCTCGGCGATCAGTGCACGCACGACGGCCGCGCCCACCTCCCCGGTGCCACCGATGATCAGGACGCGAAACGTCATGGCAGAGCCTTCTTCGAGGGGTAGCACCCCATCCTACGCGGATTACGGCCCGACATTTCGTCATGATGCTGCCCCGCACGACGCGGTACATTGGCGGGCGTAGCCCGCCCGCCGCCGGAGCATCAGGAGGCGAACTGGCGTTACATGGGCGGGAAGCTGGCACGAGGAATGGCGAACCATCGGATTCACGCGTGGTTCTACCACGTGTGGGCCCACCGCTCCAATCACGGAGAATGACCCACTGACGAGAGGCACAGGGGAGCAGGCGCGATGGTCCAGATCATCACCCAGACGGATGCTCCCTACTTGTCGCAGTTAGGGGCAGACGCGGTAGCACTATTCGCGACGCGTGATTTCCAGGCGATAGCGGACAGGTTCGGCTATGCCCTGGCTTACGATAGATCCCCCGCGCTCGCGATCGAACAGGATTATCAGTCTGCTCTGACGAAGGCATCAGGATCGCCGGATCGTGACGAGGCCTCTATTGTCATCAAGTATTTTCAGCCCGGGAACACCCACCTGCACGCCCTCATAGAGTGCGTGATCCTGGTGGATGACGAAACGCCCTTGCTCGTCGAGCTGATCGTAGCGACGTCCGGGAAAGACCTCTTTGTGATGCTTGAAGACATCAGCCCCGTGTGAACCGGCAGATTCGCGATTCCAATGCTTATACACACCAGGGTGCTCGATTCGCCGGTGGCGTATATTCGGGGCCTGCCGAATCAACGGAGGTCGCCATGCATTACTCGAGGCTGTGCGCGGTGCTGATCGACTGCAACACCGACAACCTGGATCAGGCTGCCGGATTCTGGTCCAGTGCGCTGGGACGTCCAACCGACCCCGGCCATGCTGGCTCGAACGAGAACTACATGATGCTGGTTTCGCCGCCCGAAGAGCCCATCGTGCAGATCCAGCGTGTCAGCCACGGAAGCCGCGTTCACCTGGATATCGAGACCGATGACATCCCAGCCGAGGTGCTTCGCCTGGAGGGACTGGGCGCGGTCGTCGTCGACCGGCTCGAGCGCTGGGTGGTGATGCAGGCGCCAACCGGGCAGCGCTTCTGCGTCGTGCGCGCCCAGCGCCCCGACTTTCCCGGGAACGCCAACCGCTGGGATTAAGCGCTGTTGCCGAGACGCCAGCGCCGAGTGACACGTCGCCACCAACCCCTTCCCTGTCGAGTAGCCGGATGACCGCATAAACCTGCCGCCCCCGCCAGATCGTTGCCATGGAAACGCCCCAAGTCCCAGCTAGCCTGAAGGCTTCTCCGGGGAGGGACGACGATGAATCACACATTGCGCATTGCAGTACGTGTCGCCGCCCTGTGGGTGGCGAGCATGAGCGCTATAGGAGCTCCGCTCGACGCGACAAACGGCAGAAGTCAGCCGCCGACGTGGCAGCCGCCGGCGCCCCTCACCCAGACGGAGCTATGGCCGGAGGGGCATGCTATTACAAAGCCGCCAGTCACCGGTCCTGAATCCGTCAGGGATGAGTCGATCGTCGAGAACGTTACCCGTCCCACCATGACTGTCTTCCCGCCCCAGGGGACGAACAGCGGCACGGCGGTCGTCGTCTTTCCGGGAGGTGGGTATCGTGTCGTAGCCATGGCTGGCGAAGGTACGGAAGTCTGCGACTGGCTGACCGCCAAAGGGATCACGTGCGTTCTATTGAAGTATCGCGTTCCGACGTCCGGTCCCCAATGGGACGGATCGTGCGATTGTCGCCGGGAGCCGAGCGTCCATATGGCCCTGCAAGACGCCCAGCGCGCGATCCGGCTGATACGCCAAGCAGCGTCTGGTCTCCACATCGCTCCCAATAAGGTAGGTGTGATCGGCTTCTCGGCCGGCGGGAACATGGTGGCGGATGTGAGCAACGCAAGCGGCAGGAATTACACGCCGGTGGATGACGCCGACAAGCTGAGCGCTCGGCCGGATTTCGCCATGGCCCTTTACCCTGGTCGCCTGTGGGAGGGTAAGGGTGTCGTCCTCAACCCGACGCTCCACCTGTCCGTGAAAACACCGCCGACATTCCTGGTCCAGGCGGAAGACGACCCCGTAGACAACGTCCGGAACTCAATCGCCTATTACCTCGCGTTGAAAGAGGCGAGTGTGCCCGTCGAGATGCACTTGTACGCGAGCGGAGGCCATGCGTTCGGTTTGAGAGAGAAGGACATGCCGATCGGTGCGTGGCCGCAACTTGCCGAGAAATGGATGCAGTCGATAGGCATGATTCCGCCCGGTTAAATGACGCACGCGCAGGCCGACGTCAATGGGAGTCACGCGTGGAAACGCAGCCCGCGCCAATAACGATCCAGCGACACTTTCAGCTCCGTGGCGAAATCCAGGCTGGTGAACGCCACTGCCGCATCGCCCATCATTTCCAGGCAATCGGGCGGAATGTCGAGGGCCTGCCACAAGCCTTGCGTGAGCGCGTAACTATGCACGAGCACGCGGGCGCCCTCGCCCTCCGCCAGGCCGAGCGCCGCCTCGACCACCGTGCCCGCGCCGGCGAGGGCGGAGCCGAGTTCCTGCTTGTACGCGCGCAACCGATCCTGCTCGATGTTTCGTTCGAGCACGCTGTAGCCAAGCGATTCCAGCTTCGAGATATCGGGCCGGGCGGTCACGTGCGCGACATAGTCGGTGATAAAGGCGTCGATCTTCGCGTCCACCGTCCGACTATCCGCCGCAAACGCCTCGCGGATACGCGCCATCATTGCGACACGCTCCACGTGAAGCAGATCCATGAAGATCTCCTCCTTGGTGGCGAAATACAGGTACACGGTGCCCTTCGCCAGCCCCGCTTCCGTCGCGATGGCCGCGGCGGACGGGAGCTTTTCCGGATCGCGCAGGAACAGCGCGCGTGCCGCGACCAGGATCGCGTCGCGTCGCGCTTCCTTATCTTCGGCCGCGAGGGCGTATCGAACCATGCACGCTCATTCCATCGTCAGGTGGTGGCCATTCTATAGGTGATGCGCGAGAGCTGCTGTCGCGAGAACAGGCGCGAAAGGAATGCCATCACGCGGTTCATGCGACCGGCCACCACCGCGGACTTGCCCGCCGCCATGGCGGCAAGTCCGATATCGACCACGGGGCGCGACTTCATCATCAACCGCTTCATCGCCGCGTTCGGCGCTTCGCCGGCCGCATCGAAGAACGAGGTCTCGGTGACGCCGGGCGACAGCACGGTGACCACCACGTTCTTCGCCTTCAGCTCGGTGTGCAGGGCCTCGCCCAACGACAACACATAGGCTTTGCTGGCCGCGTACGCGGCAAAGTGAGGGCACGGCTGGAAGGCCGCGACGCTGGCAACGAGCATGATCCTGCCACCGCCCCGCGTCGCCATGTCGCCGGCGAAGACATGGGTCAGGTCGGTGAGGCCGAGCACGTTGAGGCGAAGCATCGCGTTGATGCCACCGGCAGGGGCATCGAGGAAGTCCGCGGTAAGCCCGTGGCCGGCATTGTTGATCAGCGTGTCGACGACGATACCTTCCGCATCCAGCCGCGCCTTCAACGACGCCGCGGCGCCTTCCGCGGACAGATCGAGCGCTACCACCCGCGTCTTCACGCCATGCCGCGACCGCAACTCGTCGGCCAGTCGCTCCATGGGCTCCTCCCGACGAGCCGCCAGCACCACGTCATTGCCCTTCTCGGCCAGCGCGTGGGCGAAGTCTCGTCCCAGACCACTCGATGCGCCGGTGACCAGCGCCCAACCTTGTTGCGATGCCATGGAATGCTCCAGAAATGACCAGCGGTCATAACGTAAATGACCGCCGGTCATTTTGCAAGCACCGCTCAGTCTCGCGATACGGCGACCAGGTAAGCGCGACACATCAGCGGCAACTGACTGCGCAGCATGGCCAGCGTCGTCGGTGATGCATCGTGCTCGAGGCCCGCCCGCACCGTGCCGACGAGCAAGGTGCGCAACGCGAATGTCACCTTGTCGATATCGTCGAAGACGGCATCCGGCGCGCTGAGCAGGAGCCGCCTTACCGCGCGGTCGACGCGCGCGGTCACGTCGGCGATCAACATCGCCGTGTCGAGATCGGCGGCTATCGCGTACAGCGCAAGCGAGCCGGGCATATGGCGTAACTTCGCTTCGAGATAGGAGTGGACCAGACCCTCCGTCATCTCGGCCAACGGCGTGCCTGCGAGGCGTTCGCACGCCTGCTCCACGGCAATGACCACGTGTTCCAGATACTGCTCGAGCACGGCATAGAGCAGCGCCTGCTTGTGCGGGAAGTACTGGTACATCGTGCCGACGGAGACGCCTGCCCGTTCCGCGACGCGCGTCGTGGTGAGCTTGCCGATCCCCTCCACGAGCAAAACCTGAAAGGTCGCCTCGTGAATGGCCGCCACGGTGGCCGACGAGCGCGCCTGACGTGGGGTTTTACGGGCCCTGAGCCCGTCCGATGGCACGACTGGCATATGCGAATGTAAAAACCGAAGGATGATTCATAAATTAGAACACAGCGACACCCGCCCCTCATCATCCAAAGGAAACGCCATGAATGCAGCAGACCGCCGGATCGCCCTGGTCACGGGCGCCAACAAAGGCATCGGCCTGGAGGTCGCACGGCAGTTGGGCAAGGCCGGCCACCGGATCCTCCTCGGTGCGCGCGACAAGACACGCGGCCTCGAGGCGGCCAGGGCCCTGCAGGCCGAAGGCATCGACGCGCGCCATGTCGCCCTTGACCTGTCGGACGTCGCATCGCTCAAGGCGGCGGCCGCCGATATCGAAGCCCACGAGGGCCGTATCGACGTCCTCGTCAATAACGCGGGCGTCGCGATCCAGGGCGACGGCCTGCCCGGCAACGTCGACGTCGATGTCGTGCGGCGCACGTTCGAAACGAACTACTTCGGCACGATTGCCGTGACCCAGGCTTTGCTGCCCCTCGTGAAGAAGTCTTCGTCGGGCCGTATCGTCAATGTCTCCAGCGGCCTCGGTTCGATCACCCACAATGCCGATCCGGACTGGCCGTACGCGGCGGTCAAACTCACCGGCTACAACGCGTCGAAGGCAGCACTGAACATGTTCACTGTCCTGCTCGCGGCCGAGCTGAAGGACACAGGTATCAAGGTGAACGCCGTAGACCCCGGCTATACCGCGACCGACCTCAACGGCAACAGCGGTCACCAGACCGTGGCCGAAGGCGCCGCGGAAACCGTGCGCGTCGCCCTGCTCCCCGATGGCCCGACGGGCGGGTTCTCCAACTCCGAAGGTGTCGAGCCCTGGTAAGGACGACCCCCGCAACCGGCGCGCGAGCCATCACCGTAGAAGACCGTAGAAGGCAGCGCTCCGCAGCGGATACGAAGACTCCCCCGCGTCGTGCGGGGGAGTCTTCTTTCGCGGCCGTTTACAGTCCTTGGCGCAGGATCTCGATATACCAGCGCTGGTCATCCGAAACACGAGGGAACTCCTCGTACTCCTTGCCCACTTCCAAGGTCCGGCTACCCGCGGGGCCCATGATGTGATCGATGCCCGCGCGCGGCGCCGAGGGATAGTTGGTCCAGGGTTCCAGCGCGGGTGAATAGGGATTCACGGGGAAATCCGGGAAGCGTGCCTCGGGGGCCGCGTACCGCACCTGCCCGCCTTCCACGTACAGGCGATACCGGCCATGGTCGATGCGCGAATGCAGGCGGTCGGCACGCCACTGCCACTGCTTCTCGAACGTGATGTTCGCGCAGGATTCGGTAATGACCGAGTTCGTGGCCGGCTGGGCGGCAAGGCAGCGACCCGACCCCCGGTTCACGTAACGGCTCGCCGCGTCGAGGCCCCACATCTGGCTACGGTCCGTGGCGCGGCAAGGGGCCAGGTCGACGACACCGCGATGGTCGCTCAGGCAGGATCCCGAGCCGGTCGCCGTTCGGATCAACACGGTGATCTCCGCCGAGAGGTAGGGATCGGTCAGGTCGATGACGAAATCCAACGCGACGTCACGTGGCACGCGGTTTCGCGAGTGCTCTACCCGCGTACGGTTCCACCACCATTTCTTCCGGTCGAGGTCATACCCGGCCGCTATCGTGACGTTCGCCAGACCCGCGTACATGCCGGGCACCTTCCAGTACGACATGGCCTCGAACGTGGTCGCCCGCATCATCGGGGTCATGCGGTCTTCGGTCAGGATCGGCATGTCCGCGCCCCAGCGCTTGATGAGGACATTCTCGAGCCTCGGCGCGATGAGCGCTTTCCATGTCACGCTGCCCGGGGCCTGCGGCGTGGCCTGGATCGAATAGTCCTGGAACGTCGTCGTCAGGCTCGACTGCCACTTGTGTTCGTAGCCGAACGACAGGTTGAACGGCACCTTCGCGGCGAGGGTCTCATCGGCCTTGCCGGTTGAACTGATCTCGGAGCCGGTGGATCCGCCGATCGTGAATCCCCGCACCTCGGTGTCCGTCTGGGTAAAGTCGGTACGCCCGTCGGTCACGGGGAAATGGTCGAGGTAGGTGACTTCGGCCGTGCCCGCCGAGACGGTGTGGCGCAAACGATATTCCAACGGCAGATCGGCGGTCCACGCGTTCTTGCCCGTCTTCCCCCCATCGCTCACGCCGTTGTTCGCGGTTTTGACCGTCGCCTTCGAGGTAACGGTGATCAGCTTGAAGTCGGACGATACGGTGCGGCTGCGGACGATGTCGATGCCGGTCACACCGGATATCTCACCCTGCGAATCGACAATGTTGACATCGAAGTGTCGCCCGGGAAGAACGGCCGGCGAATTCGGGTCGTCTGCTTCGGGGGTGTACCCGCCCTGCAGGCGCGCAAGCGGAGCCTCCTCCGGCGGCGCCGGCTCGGTCGAAGCGACAAGGGCATGCAGGAGGGCCGACATATCGGCGACGCTCTCGGGTGAGGAAGTGAACACATCGATGGCGTCCCCGTTGTTGCGGACGATCACATCGCCGGTCGTCGGCGCGATACCGAACAGCGCGCTGACACGGGCAAGGTCGTCCGGCGCCCGGGCATCCATGTGCAGAAGGACGGGCGAGCCCTGGCCGAACAGGCGGGAAAGCGTCAGCTCCTCGTCGGCTGCAAGCGGAAGCGAGGTGGCATCGACCATGGCAAGCAAGTGCCTCGATGCCTCGGGAGCGAGGCCGGCCGCGTCCGCCGGAGAAATGACGGGAATGGCCGATGCGAACGTCGGCGCAGTGTCCTGGGACAACCGGCCCGGGCGGCCACCGAAGGCGACGACGGCCGTGAGGGCGTCGGTGGCGATCGTTGAGGACGTCGGCCCGTCGAGCGATGTCGCCGTGGCCGGAGATGACGTAGCGAGGGCGGCAGCAAGGGCGAGAGTGAGCGTCTTGGAAGAAAGCGCGAGGGTTTTCATGGGATCGGACCTCCTTGTTCGTAGTCCGGAACCGACGTTACGCCGGTCGTCGGGGCCGCAACGGGGCTCTTCTGGCCTCCGCCGATCTTCGCCACGCTCCCAAACGCCGTCGTTTTTCCCTCCTCGGCGACTCGATCGCCGACGATGGCGACACACCTTCATGGCCGCCAGGAGTTCCCCTAAGTGGAACCCCACAGACGCCTACGCGACTTTCGGCCATCACCTGCACGCAGGCGGGGCATTCGCCTGCGCTGCTTGCCGAGCGCGCATAGTCGCCGTGGCACCTCCTCGCTCGCGCTGGACAATCAAGTACTTAGCCGCGGCCCAGAACTACCTCGAAAATCGATCATCGCCCACCCCGGGGTTGTATAATCCCCGCCAGCAACACCCGGTGGGAGAAGCGGATGGACCCGCTGCCGAAGGCGCAACGCCCGTAATCGCTCAGGCTTCCATGACCACCGACGTGCTTCATCACTCTGGAGAGACCGGTTAGATCCGGCGCCGAAGGTGCAAGAGGCTTCCTCAGCCTCCAAACTCTCAGGCAAAAGGACAGAGGGGCGCCCCACGTGCCGGCACGGCACGTTCTTTCGGATGCCTCCAAGTCATGAGCCAGAAAAACTCTCCTTCGCTGCGCGAGCTCGAGAACCATGGCGCGTTCATCGAACGCCACATCGGTCCGAACGATGCCGAAATCGCCGAGATGCTTCGCGTCGTCGGCCATAACACGCTGGATGCGCTGACCGACGCCATCGTCCCCGGCTCGATCAAGTCGCCCGCCCCGCTCGCCCTGCCCGCCGCGGTGACCGAGGAAGAAGCGCTGGCCAAGATTCGCGCCATCGCCGACCGCAACACCGTCTTCCGCAGCTTCATCGGCCAGGGCTACTACGGCACGCTCACGCCGAACGTCATCCTGCGCAACGTGCTCGAGAACCCGGCGTGGTACACGGCATACACGCCGTACCAGGCGGAGATCTCGCAGGGCCGCATGGAAGCGTTGATCAACTTCCAGACCATGGTCGCCGACCTCACGGGCATGGACATCTCCAACGCCTCGCTGCTGGACGAAGCCACCGCGGCCGCCGAAGCGATGACCCTGGCCAAGCGGTCGGCCAAGTCGAAGTCCAACGTCTTCTTCGTCTCGAAGCACGTGCATCCGCAGACGCTGGAAGTGTTGCGCACCCGCGCCGACGGCATCGGCATCGTGCTGCATGTCGGCGACGACGCCGAAGGCGCCACGGTCGAGAGCTTCGGCGTGCTGCTGCAGTACCCGGACACCTTCGGCCGCATCAACGATTACAAGGCGCTGGCCGAAGCGACGCACGCGCGCGGCGGCATCGTTTGCGTCGCCACCGACCTGCTCTCACTGACGCTGATCGCTTCGCCGGGCAGCTGGGGCGCGGACATCGTCGTCGGCAACACACAGCGTTTCGGCGTGCCGTACGGCTTTGGCGGCCCGCATGCCGCCTACCTGGCCTGCCGCGACGCGTACAAGCGCTCCATGCCGGGCCGCCTGATCGGCGTCTCCGTCGACACCGAAGGCAAGCCGGCGTACCGACTCACCCTGCAGACCCGCGAGCAGCACATCCGCCGCGAGAAGGCCACCTCCAACATCTGTACCGCGCAGGTGCTGCTCGCCGTCATGGCCAGCATGTACGCCGTGTACCACGGTCCGGAAGGCCTCGTTCGCATCGCACGCCGCACGCATCGCCTGGCCGCGATCCTCGCCGGCGCGCTGACCAAGGCAGGCGTCACTGTCGGCAGCGATTACTTCGACACGCTGCACGTCACCGGCATCGACGCGAAGGCGATCCACGCCAAGGCTGCGGCCGCCAACGTCAACCTGCGTGCCATCGACGCCACGAGCATCGGCATCAGCCTCGATGAAACCACCACCCGTGCGGACATCGCCACCCTGGCTGGCGTCTTCGGTGCGAACGCCGACGATATCGACGCGCTCGATGCAGCGACCGCGGATGCCCTCCCGTCGGGCCTCCTGCGCGATATCGACTTCCTGCAGCACCCGGTGTTCAACACGCACCACAGCGAGCACGAACTGCTGCGCTACCTGCGTGGCCTCGCCGACAAGGACCTCGCGCTCGATCGCACCATGATCCCGCTCGGCTCCTGCACCATGAAGCTCAACGCCACCGCCGAGATGATCCCGGTAACGTGGCCGGAGTTCGCCAATATCCATCCGCTCGCCCCGGCCGACCAGGCCCAGGGCTACAAGCAGCTGATCGACGAGCTGGAAGCGATGCTGGTCGAGTGCACCGGCTACGACTCGGTGAGCCTGCAGCCGAACTCCGGTGCCCAGGGTGAATACGCCGGCCTGCTCGCCATCCGGGCTTATCACCGCTCGCGCAACGAAGGCCACCGCGACATCTGCCTGATCCCGGAATCCGCGCACGGCACCAATCCGGCGTCGGCGCAGATGTGCGGCATGACCGTCGTGGTCACGCGTTGCGATGCCAACGGCAACGTCGACATCGACGATATCCGCGACAAGGCCGAGAAGTATTCGAACCGTCTCGCCGCGATCATGATCACCTACCCGTCCACGCACGGCGTGTTCGAGGAAGACGTGGTCGCCATCTGCGACATCGTGCATAAGCACGGTGGCCAGGTGTACACCGACGGCGCCAACATGAACGCGCTGGTCGGCGTGGCCAAGCCGGGCAAGTGGGGCTCGGACGTCTCCCACCTCAACCTGCACAAGACCTTCTGCATCCCGCATGGCGGCGGCGGCCCGGGCGTCGGTCCGTGCGCGGTCAAGTCGCACCTCGCCCCGTTCCTGCCTCGTGCCTTCGGCGCCGAGGGTGATGTGGGCATGGTCAGCGCGGCGAGCTTCGGCTCGGCCTCGATCCTGCCGATCTCCTGGATGTACATCACGCTGATGGGCACCGAAGGCCTGCGCAAGGCGACCCAGGTGGCCCTGCTCAACGCCAACTACATCGCCAAGCGCCTCGCTCCGCATTACGACACCCTCTACACCGGCCGTAACGGCCTGGTCGCCCACGAGTGCATCCTCGACCTGCGCCCGCTCAAGGACGCCACCGGCGTCGGCGCGGAAGACGTCGCCAAGCGCCTGATCGACTTCGGCTTCCACGCCCCGACCCTGAGTTTCCCGGTCGCCGGCACGCTGATGGTCGAGCCGACCGAGAGCGAATCGCAGCACGAGCTGGACCGCTTCATCGACGCCATGATCCAGATCCGCGACGAAATCCGTGCGGTGGAAGACGGCCGCCTGGACCGCGAGGACAACCCGCTGCGCAATGCCCCCCACACGGCCACCATGGTCACGGGCACCGAGTGGACGCACGCCTACCCGCGTGAACTTGCGGCCTTCCCGCTGCCGTCGCTCAAGCTCTCCAAGTACTGGCCGCCGGTGTCCCGCGTGGACAACGTCTACGGCGACAAGAACGTGATGTGCGCCTGCATCCCGATCGATGCGTACAAGGAAGACGCCGAGGCCTAAGCTTCTGCGTCAACAAGAAAATGTGGAAGCCGATTCATCGGCGATCGTGGAAGCCGATTCGTCGGCGATCGTGGGAGCCGATTCATCGGCGATTGTGGGAGCCGGCTATGCCGGCGATGGGGCCTGCCGCCAACCCGCTCCGTTGGTTTTTCGCCGCTGAAGCGGCTCCCACACCACTTTAATTGGCATAAACTGCTCGCCTAGCTTTCCAAGGCAACGCACATGACCCAGGAAACCCCGCGCGACGACAGCCTCCTCGGCCTGCTCAAAGGTGTCGAGGACTTCAGCCACAAAGTCTTCCCCGAGCCGGAAAACCGCAAGCTGTTCAGCGAGCTGGCCGAGGGCCAGACCCCGCATACCCTCTTCATCACCTGCGCGGATTCCCGCGTGGTGCCCGAAATGATCACCCAGACACAGCCCGGTGAGCTCTTCGTCTGCCGCAACATCGGCAACATCGTGCCGGGCTATGGCGAGATGCTCGGCGGCGTGTCCGCCGTCGTCGAGTACGCCGTGATGGTGCTCGGCGTCCAGCACGTCGTGGTCTGCGGCCACACCGACTGCGGCGCCATGAAGGGCCTGCTCAACCCGGAGTCCACCAAGGACCTGCCCACGGTCGAAGCGTGGCTGCGCAACGCGCAGGCTGCCAAGAGCGCGGTATTCGCGCGTAAGCTCGAGGGCGCCGAGGCCATGCACGAGGTGATCGAGGAAAACGTGCGCCTCCAGCTCACCCACCTGCGTTCGCATCCGGCGGTCGCCGCGGCGCTGGCCAACGACGCGATCAACCTGCTCGGCTGGGTCTACGACATCGGCGACGGCACGATCACCGTCCTCGACGAAACGACCAATCACTTCATTCCCCTGGCCGAAGCGATCAAGCGCGAGCACCAGGCGTGATCCTTCCCGGGCGCGCGCATCTGGGTCATATCCTGCGGTACGTGGGCAAGCCGCTGATCTGGCTGCTCGCGTGGGACGTGGCGGTGACCGCGTTCTGGTTCGTCATGCATCCACGGTGGACGGCCGAATTTCCCGCCCTGCCCCTCACCCTCCTGGGTTCGGCGGTGGCCGTCTACCTGAGCTTCCGCAACACCACCGCGTACGCGCGGTGGTGGGAGGCACGCACGCTGTGGGGTGCCATGGTCAACGCCTCGCGCACGCTCGCCCGCGAAGCGCTGACGATGCTGCCCGAACGCGCCAACGGCGTCGCCGTGGCGCACCGGCAGATCGCCTATGTGCACGCCTTGCGCCTGCACCTTCGTCGCCAGTCCCCCTGGGACGAACTGTCGGCGCGCCTGCCCGCCGAGGAAGTCGAGAGGCTGCGCGGCGTCACCAACGTGCCCAATGCGATCCACGCCCGCACCGGCACGCTGATCGCCGAGGCAAAGCCCGAGCCGATCCTGCTGACCGCCCTCGCGCGCACCCTTTCCGATATCTCCAACGCCCAGGGCGGCATGGAGCGGATCAAGAACACGCCGTTGCCCCAGCAGTACGCCACCTACCCGGCCATCTTCACCCACGGCTTCTGCATCCTCCTTCCGCTCGGCCTGGTCGAGACGTTGGGCCTGTACACGCCGCTGGGATCCACCGTCGCCGGCTTCCTCTTCCTCGCGTTGCTGCAGATCGGTAACGACATGCAGAACCCGTTCGAGAACCTCGAGGACGACGTCCCGCTCACGACGCTCACCCGCGGCATCGAGATCGATCTGCGCGATGGCCTCGGCGAAACGCATGGCCTGGAGCCGGCCAAACCGATCGACGGCATTCTCTGGTAACCACCTCTCCCGTGTGACGGCATGGTGCAGCGCACCCATGACCGTTGGCACACGACCGCGCCGCCGATTCGGATTTCAATCGATATAAATACCGGTCCCACGGAGATCTGCCCTTGCGCGCGATACCGCCGTTCGTTCTTGCCGCCGCCCTGCTGCCCGCGGCTGTCGCCGCCGCTTCCGGACCCGCCAACCTCGTCAATCCGCTTATCGGCACGGCCAATGGAGGCAATGTCTTCCCTGGCGCCGTGGTCCCGTTCGGCATGCTGCAGTTCTCCCCCGAGGCCTCGCCGCTCCCCGGCAAGAAGGCGCCGATCGCCGCACCGGGTGGGTACGAATATCGCGCCGATGCGATCCGCGGTTTCAGCCTGACCAATGTGGAAGGCTGGGGTTGCGCCGGCGGCTCGGGCGACGTGCCGATCATGCCGATCAGCGAGGACGTCACCACCTCGCCATCGACGGACTTCCGCCACGCGTATGCGTCGACGTTCTCGCATGCGAACGAGGTGGCCAAGGCCGGCCACTACCATGTGACCCTCGATAACGGCGTCACCGCCGATCTCACCGCCGCCCTGCATTCGGGTGCGGCACGCTTCGCCTTCCCTGCCGGCAAGCCGGCCAACGTGCTCGTGCGCGCCTCGGATTCCGAATCGGGCTCCGAGAAAGCGACGGTCACCGTCGACGCGACCCACCAACGTATCAGCGGCGAGGTCACCAGCGGCAACTTCTGCGGCTACATCAACGAAGCGGATCGGCGCAGCTATTACACCGTCCATTACGTGATCGAGTTCGATCGGCCCTTTGCGACCACGGGCACCTGGCAGGACACCACCGTCACCAAGGGCGGCAAGCAGGCCGACGGTGGCACGGGTTACGGTGCGAAGGGCTTCCCGGAATCGGGCAAGGGATCGGGCGCATGGGTCGGCTTTGCCAAGGGCACAAGCACGGTCAACGCGCGTGTCGGTATCTCGTACGTCAGCACGGCGAATGCGCAGGCCAACCTCGATGCGGAAAACCCCAAGGGCACCACGTTCGAAGCGCTGCGCGACAAGGCGGTCGACGCATGGAACGCGCGGCTCTCGCACATCGACATCGAAGGCGGCACGCCCGACCAGCGCACCGTGTTCTACACGGCCCTCTACCACTCGCTGATGACACCGAACGTGTTCAGCGACGTCAACGGCGAATACGCCGGCTTCGACCAGCGGATACACAAGGTGAGCGGCACACAGAACGCGCAGTACGCGAACTTCTCCGGTTGGGACGTCTATCGCTCGCAGTTGCCGATGGTCGCGTGGCTCGAACCGAAGACAGCCAGCGACATCGCGCAAAGCCTCTACAACCAGGCTCAGCAAAACAACGGTGTGTGGGACCGCTGGACGCATAACAACGGTGGCACGCACGTGATGAACGGCGATCCCGCCGCCGCGGCGATGGCCGGCATTTACGCCTTCGGCGGTCGCGACTTCGACGCCAAAGCTGCCCTCGCCTCGCTCGTCCATGCCGCCGATAACCCGACTGCGCTCGACCTTTCGCACGATGGCTGCGAAGTGGAGTGTGTCGGCCAGCGGCCCGGTCTCGACGTATGGCTCAAGCTGCACTACATCCCCGTCGGCGCACCCGCGTGGGGCCCGGCTGCCGATACGCTGGAGATCGTCGCTGCCGAGTTCGGTATCAGCGCGCTCGCGGCACGCCTGGGCGATACCGCCACTTCGCGGCGCTTCCTCGGCCGCGCGCAGTACTGGCGCAACCTGTTCGATCCGAAGGCGACGCCGGAAGGGGGCTACATTCGCAACCGCAATGCCGATGGCACGTGGGCGCTGATCAAGGACGACGACAAGGAGCAGCCGCACGCCTTCACGCCGTCCACCGAAGACGGCTTCGTCGAAGGCAGCGCAGCGCAGTACGTGTGGATGGTGCCGTTCAACGTCGGCGGTCTGTTCGATGCCATGGGCGGCCGCGAGAAAGCGCGCAAGCGGCTCGACGGCTTCTTCTACCAGCCGGATGGCACGTTCGCTGTCACCAAGTCCGGCCCGCTGCACGCGGAACTGGACAACGAGCCGTCGATCGGCACACCGTGGCTGTACAACTTCGCCGGCCAGCCCTGGAAGACGCAGGAACTCGTACGCCGCGTGCTGGATACGATCTGGGTGAACGCGCCGAACGGTATTCCGGGCAACGACGATCTCGGCGAGATGTCGTCGTGGTACGTGTTTGCCGCGCTAGGCGTGTATCCGTCCATTCCGGGTCGTGCGGAGATGGTCGTGGGTAGCCCGCTGTTTACCAAGGCCACCGTGCACCGTCCCGACGGCGACGTAGTGATCGAAGCCCCGAACGCCGGCATGGGCAAGCCGTACGTCACGGCACTCAAGGTCGATGGCAAGCCGACGACGAAGTCGTGGCTGCCGGAGTCCTTCGCCCTCAAGGGCGGCAAGCTGGAGTTCGACCTGTCGGATAAGCCGAACAAGGCCTGGGCAAGCAAGCCAGCCGACGCCCCACCCTCGTTCGACACCCGGAAGTAATCCGCACTGAAGGTAAGTGTGGGAGCCGCTTCAGCGGCGATTGGATGCTTGCGACACATCCCATCGCCGCTGAAGCGGCTCCCACATGGAGCGGGATCGGCTATGACGATCAGATGGAAACGCGGCGCAGCCGCAGCGCGTTTCCAACGACGGACACCGAACTCAGACTCATCGCCACCGCCGCGATCATTGGCGACAAGGTGATCCCGAACACCGGATACAACACCCCCGCCGCCAACGGCACACCCACCGCGTTATAGACGAAGGCGAAGAACAGGTTCTGCCGGATGTTCTTCACCGTCGCTTCGGAAAGCGCACGGGCGCGCGCGATGCCCGCGAGATCGCCCTTTAGCAGGGTGACCGACGCATTCTGGATGGCTATATCGCTGCCATTGCCCATGCCGACGCCGATATCCGCCGCCGCCAGGGCCGGCGCATCGTTCACGCCGTCACCGGCCATGGCAACCCGACGGCCGGCCGCCTTCAGCGTCTTGACAAGGTTCGCCTTGTCCTCGGGCGACGCGCCGGCGTGCACTTCGTCGATCGGCAGCGATGCGGCAACCGCTTTGGCCGTGGCTTCGTTATCGCCGGTAAGCATCGCCAGCGTCACGCCGGCAGCATGGAGGGCATCCAGCGCCGGCTTCGTCGACGGCTTCACGGCATCCGCCAACGCGAGCACCGCCGCGAGACGGCCATCGATCGCCATGAACATGGCCGTCGCACCCTTCGCGCGCGCTTTTTCAGCGATCTCGCGACCTGTCGTCACATCGATGCGTTCGTCGTCCATCATGTCCGCATTGCCCAGCGCGACGTCGTGACCATCCACGCGACCGCTTACACCGCGGCCGACGACGGCCTGGAAACCGGCGATCGCCGGAATCGCGAGTCCTTCGGACTCCGCCGCCGCCACGATGGCCGACGCCAGCGGATGCTCGCTGAGCCGCTCGACCGCCGCAGCCATCGCCAGGACATCCGAGCGCTCCCGCCCGAAGACCTGCAGGTCGACCAGCGTCGGCCGGCCTTCGGTAAGCGTGCCGGTCTTGTCGAAGACCAGGGTATCGATCTCTCGAAGCGTTTCGATGGCGGCGGCATCGCGAAACAACACGCCCGCCTGCGCACCGCGACCGCTGGCGACCATGATCGACATCGGCGTCGCCAGGCCCAGCGCACACGGACAAGCGATGATCAGCACGGAGACCGCGGCGACCAATGCGTGCGTGAATGCAGGCGCCGGCCCCACCGTCCACCATGCCGCGAAGGCGACCAGCGCAACGACGACCACGGTCGGCACGAACCATGTCGCCACCCGGTCGGCCACGCGTTGCAGCGGTGCACGCGATCGCTGCGCTTCGGCCACCAGCGCGACGATCCGCGAGAGCACGGTGTCCTGGCCGACGTGGTCGACGCGAACCACCAGCGCACCATGCTGGTTCTGTGTGCCGCCGGTGACCTTGTCGTGCGCCTTCTTCGCCACGGGCACGGGCTCGCCGGTCAGCATCGCTTCGTCGACATAGCTTTCGCCGTCGATCACCGTGCCGTCTGCCGGCAGCTTCTCGCCCGGACGGACGCGCACGTTATCGCCGACGTGCAGCGCAGCCAGGGGCACATCGCTTTCGGTACCATCCGTGCCGATGCGTCGCGCCGTCTTCGGCACCAGGCCGAGCAAGCCACTCAAGGCCTCGCCGGTCTGGCGACGAGCGCGAAGTTCCAGGAAGTCACCCAGCGTCACCAGCGTGACGATGACCGCGGCCGATTCGAAATAGACGGCTATCTGCCCGTGCATGTCACGCATGGCAGGCGGGAAGAGACCAGGCAACGCAAAGGCCACGGCGCTGTACAGCCACGCCACTCCGGTACCCAGCGCGATCAGCGTATACATGTTGGGCGACCAGGGCCGCAGGGAGCGCCAACCGCGCGCGAAGAACGGCGCGCCGCCCCACAACACGACGACCGTCGCCAACAGCGCTTCCACCCAGGCCAGCATCGCCGCCCATGGCTGATGCCACATATGCCCGGTGACGTGCGGGACCATGGCGATCAGAAAGACGGGAACGCTGATGGCGACGAGCACGCCGAGACGGCGACCGAGCGACCGCACCTCGCCGTCGTCGTCGTCGAGCGACGGCATGGCGGGTTCGAGGGCCATGCCACACTTCGTGCATGCACCGGGACCTACCTGGCGGACTTCCGGATGCATCGGGCAGGTGTAGATCGTCCCCGCCGGCATCGGCGCCTCCGCCTGCGGCGGCCCGAGGAAACGGGTGGGCTCGGCCATGAAGCGTTCGCGACAGCGTGCCCCGCAGAAATGGTATTCGTGGCCATCGTGCGTGGCGTGGTGCGGCGTCGTCGCCGGGTCCACGGTCATGCCGCAGACGGGATCGATCGCGGTCGCGGCCTCGGTAGCCGCGTTGTGCGAGCAGCAAGCGTGGGTCACGGGTTCGGCTCCGTCAGCGCCTTCAGGATCGGACAGTCTTCCGGTGAGCCGTGCCCCGGGCAGGCGTCGACCAGCTCGGACAAACCATCGCGTACGCGCTGCAACTCGGCGATACGCTCGTCGATGGCCAGAAGCCGCGCCGCTGCACGCTCACGCACCCCTTCCACACCGCCATGGCGGTCGGCCGAGAGGGCGAGCAGCTCACGGATCTCATCGAGCGTGAAACCCAGATCCTTCGCCCGCCGGATGAACCGCAAGCGGGATACCGTGGCCTGGTCGTACTCGCGGTAACCGGAAGGCCGGCGCCGCGGCTCGGGCAGCAGCCCTTCCCGCTCGTAGAACCGGATCGTATCGATGGCGACGCCCGCGCTCTGCGCGATGCGGCCGATGGTGAGGGCGGAGGTTTGAGTGTTCATGGGGCAAGTCTAGACCCTTGATCTAGGTCTAGAGTCAATCGCTACGCTACGCCTCGGCTTGTCGGCTTCCCTTTACCTTGTCACTGCTTATCACCGACCGACGGACGCGAGGAATCATAGCCGCTCTCTCCGGCTTCCCTTCGTCAGAAAAAGACGTCTGAATGTCCGATGGGTGTCCTTTTCTCCAAATGCCACGTGTACCTGCTCCGGGGTTTGCTCAGAGCTATCGCCTTCGCATGATAAACGCGGAACGCCTTTGTATCGAAACGTATCCGGGGCCGACCATTACTGAGCCTGCCGCACTGGGTCAGGACGTCATCGACTTCATGGACGCGCTGCACATCAAGCGCGCGGTCTTCGGTGGCTTCGACTGGGGCGCACGCCCGACCGACATCGTTGCGGCGCTGTGGCCGGAACGCGTGAAAGCGCTGGTCAGCGTGAGCGGATACCTCATCGGCAGTCAGGAAGCCGGCCAGGCGCCGCTGCCTCCCGAAGCCGAATACCAGTGGTGGTATCAGTTCTTGGAGCTTCGACGACGCGACCTATGAGCGCAGCGCCCAGGCGCTCGAGAATCCGGACCATGTCGCCATCACCATCCACAATTACCGCTGGCGGTTGAACCTCGCCTAGGGCGAGGCGAAGTACGACGCCCTCGAGAAGCGACTGGCTCAGGCTCCGAAGATTTCAGTACCGACAATCACGCTGGAGGGCGATGCCAACGGCGCGCCGCATCCGAAGCCGGAGGCGTACGCCAAGCAGTTCACCGGGAAGTATGAGTTCCGGCTGATTGCCGGTGGGATCGGGCATAACCTGCCCGAGGAAGCGCCCCAGGCATTCGCCCAGGCGATTGTCGACGCGGATCGTCTCTGACGAGGATGGGGGTGGGTGTCCTTCTGGGCTACCCGCCCCAACCAACCACCTGTGTGCTGCGAAACCATTGCCAAGTCTCGGCCAGCCCTCTTTCCAGAGATGTGCGCGCCCTCCACCCGAATAACTCGTCAGCGTATCGTGTGTTGACGACGACATGGTCCGCATCGACCGACCGTTGGGGATGATAAGTACGCTTCAGTGGCAGCTCCACTATCTTCTCTAGCAAAGAGAACAGCGCGTTCAAGCTCGTACTCTCGCCGTGAGCTGCGTTGATGGTACGTACTTTTCCGCTGGGCGGACGCACAAGGGCGGCCAGACAGAGATCAACGAGGTCGCCCACGAACAGGTAATCGCGCGTCTCGTTGCCGTCGCCCCACACATCCATGGCCAGACCTTGAGTCATGCGTGCGAAAGCATGGGGAATGACACCGAAGCCGCTGCGCGGAAGTTGCCCAGGCCCGTAGATATTGGACGGGCGGATGACCGTGGCAGACGTCGAAAACTGTGCCGCCCAGGCGGAAATAAAGTGTTCCGCAGCTATTTTTGCCGCCCCGTGATAAGACCGTGGCGAAACCGGGTCGCTTTCCGCGCTAGGCCTCCCTTCACGCGGTGCGTAGAGGGATCCTGCCGAAGAAAAATACTGTAACGGGATATGTGGTCGCGACTGGAGTGCGTCGAGAAGCAACAGGAACGGCAGAAGGTTCTGATCGATTTCTTTACGCGGGCTGCCCGCAGAGCTACCGGGAGTCGAGGCGCTCGCCAGGTGAATGACCACGGAACTGGCGTCAAGATACGGTGCCCACCCGCCCGCTTCGCCACCGACCGTATCCAACGCAATCTGGCTGGCACGACGATCGATTGCGGAGGTGCCGCGACGGGTCACAGCATTTACGGAGTGTCCTGCGTCTAGGAACGCAGACGTGAGATGGCGACCGACAAAGCCTGCGGCGCCAATCAATAAGATGGTTTCACTCACGGAGCAGACGATCGCCTCGTGACCAGGCTCGCGATGGCCTGACGGAAAACGGCATCCAACTCGGGCCGTTCGCGAATGTCGCGATCGACCGACGCGAGCACCTCGGCGAATAAAGGATCCGTGCCCAGATCGCCACCGTATTGCTCACCCAGGATACAACGGAGCACGGGCAAACGAACCGACGCCATGGCCTTCTCATCCGCAGGAGAAACGCCGGCGACGATGGCCTGCAACTGTCGTCGTAACATCGCCGATTCGCGGCGGGCTTCCACCTTGGGCCCATGCTTACGTCCCCGGCCTTCGGCGCGCAGGGAGGCCAGCGTCTCTATGAGCACTTGCGATGCGTCGGGACGTATCGGATCCACGGTAGACTACCCTTCGCGCCGGCCAGTCACAGGGACTGCTGCCATTGGTCGTGTATCATACGCTCGCGCAGACGCAGAAGCGCCTGTCGATGCAGCTGGGACACGCGCCCCCGTGAAATACCCAGGGTATCGGCGACGTGGGTAAACGACAGGTGCTGAAGATAGTGCCACTCCAGCACCAGTCGTTCCCGCTCGCCCAGCCGCTTCAGATGCTTGGACAGACGCTCGCCTAACTGGCTACGCACTGCCGCATCGTAAGGCCCGGTAGGTTCGACCATCGCGGCCATATCGCCATGAAGCGACAATCCGTGGCCGAGCGCCAGCCCCGAGACCATGGCGATCAGGCGCTCGACTGGGTCGTCGTGTTCATCGTCGAGCAGGGATGCTACCGACTCCTCGGACAGCCGCGCTCCACTCAGTTCCGGGGGCAGCGTTCGTAAGGCACGAAGGCCGTTGAACACGGCACCGCGGACGCGGGGTCGCGCGTACGCTTCGAACGGAACACCTCGCTCCACATCGAACGAATTCATCGCTTCGAGCATGCCGAGCATGGCGTTTTGCACGTAATCGGGCCAGTCGTCGCTTCGGCCGCGGACCCGCAGGAAGACACTGCGCGCCACCGAGCGTACCCAGGGCGCGTAGCGTCGAGCCAATTCCGCACGACCCTGCTCCCATCCCTCGCGGCATCGGCGCCATACCGCCGCCGCGGTCTCGGGCAGGTCTACCTCGGAAATCGACGGAGCGGCGGTGGCCATGTCAGTGCCGGTAGCTTCCAAGCAGCGCCTGTGCCACCAGGACCCAGCCGTTGATCAGCAGGAACAGCAGGATCTTCAGCGGCAGGCTCACCGTCGCCGGCGGCACCATGATCATGCCGAGCGCCATGAGGATGGCAGCGACCACCAGGTCGATGAGCAGGAAGGGAAGGAAAATGACGAAGCCAATCTGAAACGCGGTGCGCAATTCGCTGAGCATGAACGCCGGAATGAGATGCAGCGCCTGTACTTCGTCGAGGTTCTTCGGTTGCGGCGCACGAGCCATGTCGACGACCGCGCGCAGGTCGCCCTCACGCGTCTGCCGGATCATGAACTCCTTGAACGGCTGAAAGCCTGCAGCCACCGCCGAGCCGGTATCCATCGTCTTGGCGACCCATGGGTCGACGGCGCGTTCCTTGGCCGCCTGCAGCACCGGTGACATGGAGAAGAGCGTGAGGAACAGTGACAGCGTGATGATCACGACATTGGGGGGCGTCTGCTGCAGACCGAGCGCGCCACGAATCATCGACAGGACGATCACGATCCGGGTGAACGATGTCATCGCAATCAACAGCGCGGGAATCATCGACAGCGCCGTAAGCATCATCACCTGGCGCAGTGCAGGGGCGATGTCGGGCTGCCCCGCCATGTCCCTCCATGGGTCGGCGAAGGCGGCGTGTGGCCACGCGAATGCCAGCAACGCCACCGCCATGGACATGCCGAGCGATGCAAAGCGATACCGCGTCATGGTGCCGGCTCCGTCGGAGACAATGAACTGACGTGCACGCCATAACGCGATTCGACGATAAGCAGGCGTGTGTCGCCGTCGTGCACGACGAAGGCACTGCACGTCGGGCCCAGACGCAACCTCTGAGCCACCGTCAGGCGAGAGTCGCCACCGCGTTCCGCCGCGCCTGTAGCGGGAACGCCTCCGAAGCCACGACGGCGCAGCCACCAGAGCACGACGAACGCCGCACCCAGCAGCACTGTGGCGACAAGCAGGCCGCCTGTGGAGCCGGCCATCGGTGCCGCAGCGGGCTGTTCGAACGGAATCGCCGCCGTCGACGACGCATGCGCCGGCATGACAGGCATCTGATTCAGAGCACTTTCTCGATCTGTACGCCAAAGTGATCGCCCACGGCGACGAGATGAGCCGTCGCAACCGGCTTGCCGTTGAGTGCAAGTGTCACTGGCTCATCCATCTGTCGGTCGAGCGCAACGACCACGCCGGCCTTCAGATCCATCAGCTCGGCCAACGGCAGCTCCACGTCGCCGAGGATCGCCGTGAGGCTGACGCGCACGTGCCCGACCATTGACAGATCGGTGGCCAGGCTCGCCGCCGGCTCATCCGAGGCGGGGTTTACCAGCGTTTCAAGTTCGAGGGGTTCGACCAGGACGGAACTCATGATGGGGTGCTCCTTGGATATCAGGGTGCGAGCAATTGCAGGGCGCGCTGGCCCCGGTGCTCGCCGAGTTGGGCGCGTGCGACGACTGCAGCGCCGTCGCTTTCGATAACGAGCGCAGGCAACGTCTCCAGCCGGGCGCGTGTGACGAGGACATCGCCGGGCTTGAGCGCTCGTAGTTCAGCGAGTGCAATCTCGCCGAGGTCCAGCTGGCCACGAAGCCGGGCGGAAGCCTCGCCGATGGCGAGACGAAGCGTGGTCAGGGACACACCGCGAGCGCGCTCCGGCGAGTGGATCGTGTCGACCAGGCGTCTCGCCAGCCGGATGCGCAAGGCCAGTCCGCCTATCTCCACCGTCAGGGCGACGCATCCCAGCCTCGGATCGGACAATGCTGGCGGCAATGCCGCCGCGTCCGGCAGCTGCGAAGCCTTTCGGCGGTCATCGCGGGAAAGGCGATGCACCAGGTCGTGCGTCGCCTCTTCGCCGACGTAGCTCGCCAGCGATCCCGGCGCATCGACCGCTACGCCGACGAAGGCGCCCGCAAGGGCAGACGGACCCGGGATCGCCAAAAAGAAATCGGTCGTTAATAGCAGCGATGTAGCGTCATCGCCGGCGTCCGCCAGACTGTCCATCGTTTCAGCGAGTCGCACCGCCGGTGCGGCGTCGAGCGCCGACCAGTCGCCCCACCACTCGCGCACCTGCGCGGCGACCCAATCGACGACGAACTGCTGGCGGGTCGTTCCAATCCAACCGAAGCGATCAGCCACCGCCGCCTCCCGTGCTGGAGTACAGCTCCTGCAACATGCTGTCCGTTACGGTGAGAACGCGCGAGCTTGCCTGGTACCCACGCTGGACGATGATCATCTGCGTCAGCTCGCGCGTGAGATCCACATTGGACAACTCGAGGCTGCCACCGACAATCGATCCGAAGTCGGCATCGTTCGCCTTGCCGAGCTTCACGTCCACGGAGCCCGGCGCGCGGTACATGGCACCTTGCTGCAGGACGAGTTGCTGTTCGTCCGACACCTTCGCCAGTGCGAGGCGCGGCCCGCTCACGGTCTCGCCGTCGGTATAGGTGATCTGCAGAACACCGTCGTCATCGAAGGTCGAGTTCGACACACCGAGCACGCCGTGACCGTCGGCCACCTTGCCGCCGAGCGACGACGTGCCGCCGGTGATCTGCGTAACGCCGCTGAAGGTCCCCGCCGTACCGAACGAAAGCTTCACGTTCTGCTTGTTGCCATTGTAGGCAAGGTTCAGGGTCATATCGCTGAACCCTGCCATCGGTGAACCGGTCGAATCGAAGCGAATCTGCCCGGATCCGACCAGCGCGCCGCTATCGTCCTTCACGGACACCGACCAGCTGTTCGGCGTCGCGGCGTTGGTGTTCGTCAAGGTGAGCGTCAGCGTGTGCACACCGCCCGACGCGTCGTACACCTGCAGCCCGGTGACCTGCTTGGTCGTGTCCGTCTTCACCAGCAGATTGCCCGTGAATCCGATCGAGGTCGTCGCCACCGGCGGCAACGTGGCGAGACTGGAGATATCGAAGTCCGCTGCCTGGCCTGCGTCGTTCAGCGACGCGACGCGATAGCCCGTGTTGTCGTCGATCAAGATGCCATTGCCATCGAAACGGAAGTGCCCGGCTCGCGTGTAGAACGTATCGCCGCGATCGCTCTTCAGGACAAAGAGGCCGTTGCCCTGTATCGCCACGTCGGTGCCAGTCCCCGTCTGCTGCGTATCGCCTTGCTGGAGGTCGGTCTGCTCGCCGCTCAGCTGCGAACCGATGCCGCTGCCGACGTTCTCGAAGAAGGCGCTCTGGCCGCGATAGCCCGGTGTATTCATGTTGGAGATGTTGTCGCCGATCTCGTCGAGGCTCTTGGAGAAGCCGAACAGACCCGACAAGCCGTTATAAAGTGCCTGCAGCATTGTGTCGCTCCTTAGGGCTGGACCAGACTGATCTGTGACATGCGCACCCCGGTGACGACCGCACCCGTGGCGCTATCGGTCACGGAGAGCTGAACGCCACCGGTGGTGAATTCCACGGCGCTGATCTTTCCGGCGGATGTCGAGCCATCCGAATCGGTGACCTGTACCGCGTGATTGAGCAAGGTCATGGACTGGCTCGACGAGTTCATCGTCAGCATGTCCTGGATGCCCTGGTTGGTTTCTCCCGCCAGTTCGATGCTCTCGAACTGCGACATCTGCAGCAGGAACTGGCTGTTATCCAGTGGCTGCATCGGATCCTGAAACTGCAACTCGCTGACGAACAGGCGAACGAAATCCTGCTGGTCGATCGACTTCGCCTGCACACCCGAGGCGGTGTCGGAGGCACCGAGAACAGCACCAATCGAATCAACTGTCATGCCACGTCACTCCCTGTTCGTTGATATGTGTGTCCATGCCGTCCCGCCGCCAGACCTCGCGACCGTTGATGACGACGCGACCGACCGACTGGTCCTGCGTGCTGGCGTAGCGCAGCAACTGATCGACCAGGTCGCCGTGGCCGGCGTCGCCGATGCGGTAGTCGCGCAGGCGCAACGTGGTCGTTGCGCCCCGACCGGCGAATGAAACCCGCCGAGCGAGCCATGCGGGCATGTCGGCCATGCCGGTCAAAACAGGCGTCGCATCGGACGCCTCATCAGCACTCTCGGCACTCTCGGCACTCCTGAGCGAAGCACGTCCCATGGGCGTCGGTGCCGCAACATCGGTGTCGCCATGCCCAGCCGCGATAGCCGACGGCGCGCCGACCAGCGGCCGCATCGTTGCGTTTGCAGCCGGCGTATCCGCGGAAAGAACCACCGGGCCATCGGGGGACGTATCCGTCGCCGCCGCCAGCATGGACAGGTAACCGACCACGGCAAGCCCTTGCGGGTAGACCCTCGCGCCGCTGCCGAACAGCGCATCTGTCGGCGCCAAGGGCACTGCATTCACGGCGGCGGCCGGTGCAAACGGCTTGGCGTTCGCGTCAGGCGTGGCGGCCACGCCGATATCGACATGATCCGCCCGGCCTGCATCGCTACCTGTCTCCATCTTCGCGGATGTGATGTGGCGCTCGAATGATTCCCGGGTGTCGTCGCGTGTCTTGCGCGCCGCATCGGTCTCGCGGACGGCCATCTGTTCGGAAGGAAGGGTCTTCACGCCGGCCTCTGCGCACGCGACAGCCACAGATCCACCGCATCGGCGAAGATACGCGCGTCGACGGCCGCGGTGTCATCGCGTTCGACACGCTCGGCGCGGTCCTGCGTGGCGTCGGCGCGCACGCGCGCGTCGGCCCAATGTTGAGAAGCTTCCGTCGCCATCGCATCGGCAAGGGTCGCTTTCGTGGTCGCCAGCGCGTGCACATCACAGGCATGGGCGGCGAGGTCGCCCCAAAGCATGTAGCGCGCAAGGTCGTGATGCACGGCAAGGGCGACGGCGCGCTCTTCTTCGATCCCACGCCAGGCCAGCTCGGCTTTCGTCAGCGCCGCCTCGGCGAGGGTCGACTCGTGGCGGGCCACGGCGAGCTTCTGGCGGTCGCGCTCTTCGCGGAAGGCCTCGACTGCTGCGATTCGCGTCGCGAGTCGTACGCGCGCGTTCCTCATGCCGCCTCCCCGCTGGCGAGGAGCGCCGAGAGACGAGTGTAACCGTCGTCGCGATCGTGGCTGTCGCCCGGCGCCTGGCGGAACAACGCCTGGAGCGCCGGCACCTGTTCCACGGCACGGTCCAGCGTCGCGTTGGCGCCACGTTGCCAGGCACCCATGTCGATGAGGTCGCGCGATGCCTCGTAAGTGGCGAAAAGCCGCTGGACCTCGGTGGCCAGCTCACGCTCCTCGCGCGTCATCAACCGGCCGACCCAGCGACTGACGCTTTGCAGCGGGTCCACCGCCGGCCACTGGCCACGGTTCGCTTGCTCGCGCGTCAGCACGATGTGCCCGTCGAGCAAGGCACGCATGTGGTCGGCGACGGGCTCGTTCATGTCGTCACCTTCCACCAGCACGCTGTAGATGCTGGAAATAGACCCTGCGCCGGTGATCGCGCCACCACGCTCCGTAAGGCGTGGCAGCGCGTTGAAGACGGACGGCGGATAACCGCGTGAGGTCGGCGGCTCGCCCGCGGCGAGGCCGATCTCGCGCTGGGCCATCGCGAACCGCGTCACCGAATCGACCATCAGCAGGACATCGTTGCCCTGGTCGCGAAAGTACTCGGCGACGGCATGAGCGACATGTGTCGCATGCGCTCGCACCAGCGCCGGCTGGTCGGAAGTCGCAGCGATGACCACCGCCCGGCGCATGCCGTCGGGCCCCAAGGCGTGCGCAATGAAGTCACCCACCTCCCGGCCGCGCTCGCCGATCAGGCCGATCACGGCGACGTCGGCGCGTACATGGCGCGCCAGCATGCCGAGCAAGGTGCTCTTGCCCACGCCCGAACCAGCGAACACCCCGACACGCTGGCCCTTGCCCAGCGTGA
Organism: Luteibacter sp.; assembly: GCF_035539195.1. GTDB lineage: Bacteria > Pseudomonadota > Gammaproteobacteria > Xanthomonadales > Rhodanobacteraceae > Luteibacter. The sequence goes on along the minus strand of NZ_DATLIW010000028.1, from coordinate 14,396 downwards.
GCAGCGTATCGACGACCCGCACCCCGGTTTCCAGGACGTCGTTGTCGTCGCGGCGACGAAGCGGCTCGATGGGCTCACGTCGTACCGGCCATTGCGCTTCCGCCTGGATCGGCGGTCCGCCATCGAGGGGCCGGCCGAAAGCGTCGATCGTGCGACCGAGCAACGCCGGGCCCACCGGCACGGAGAGTTCGATGCCGCAGGCCCGCACGCGATCGCCCACGGCGACACCGGCGGTATCGCCATAGGGCATCAACAGCACCCGTCCCTCGCGAAACCCGATGACCTGGGTCAGCACCGGCGCGCCATGATCCCGCGAATGCAACTCGCATACCTCGCCCATGCGGGCATCGGGTCCATAGGCCTCGATCACCAGCCCGTTACAGGCGGCCACCTCACCCTCACGGTAGCCCACCGGCATGGACTGGATGGCATCAAGGAGAGCCGCTGCCGCGTTCATGCGCCCGGGCTCCCGGAGCCGGCGCCGACCACGGCAAGCAAGGTATCGCGCAGTACGGACAAGCGTTCGGCAAGACCGGCAACGACACGACCGCGCGGCGTTTCGAGCACGCAGGCACCACGGGAGAGACGCTCGTCACCGTCCACGCTCATACCGCGCACATGCGCCGATACAGCCTCCACATCGTCCGGCGGCACCCGCAGGCGTAGAGGACGCTCCGGGATGTCCTGCACCACCCGTGCGCACAGCGCGCCGATCAGATCGTTCTGCGCATGACGTTCGCCGAGCAGGCGCACAACCGCCGCATAAGCGATCTCGACAGCGAGACCGACCGCCCAGTCGCGCTCGTCGAGGCAGGCCACATTCAAGGCGTCGGCGGCGACCGTGAGTCGCTCCCGCGCCGTCGTCAGTTCGGCGAGGGCGGTATCGAGTTGCACTTGCGCCTGGGCTTCCCAGTTCAACCTTGCTTCGATAGCTGCTGTCTCGGCCTCGGCAGTGGCGCGAGCAAGACCATCGCGGTAGCCCAGGTCGAATCCGAGCCGATGATCGAGTTCGTCCGCGGAGATGCCCGCGCCGGACGACGCGGTAAGGCGTCGCGCCACACCGCGGCTCACCACGTTCGCTTCGACACGACGGGCGCCTTGTTCGTCGTCCATGTTCACGCGTCCACGTCCTTCGGTGGCACCCAGCTCGTCAAGGCGGCCCGGAGTCGCGCTGGCATCGGACCCTCGCCATGCACGCCACCGCTTGCCTGGGCCCAGAGGGCCGCCCAGGTCGGATCGAGGTCGCGCGGGATAAGGAGCGGACGATCGTCGGTGACTGGCGTGACCGGTGTTTCGGCAGGCTCACGGGGCGGCTCGATGCTGTCCGCGACCCGGGCCAGGCGGTCCAGACCCGGTGTCTTGCCGAGCGCACGCAGGGCGTCAGCCGCCGCCACCGGCAGGCGCTCGAGCAGCCAGTCGCGATCGGCGGGATGCAGCGTCGCCAGGCGCAGTGCGGTGTAGCGAAGGCCCGCGCGGTTCATCGCGACTCCGCCACATCGATCCACTGGCGGACGTCGGCCAGCAGACGTTCGCGCTCGGCCAGAGCCAGGCGCTTCGGTTGACGACGACGCTGTGCCGCGACACCGAAACCGGCACCGATAACACCGGCAAGCAGCGCGCTTCCCGGCACAGCCCACATCCAGACCGGCACATCGCTTGCCGGCGTCGCACGGCTGGCTATCGCCGCCACAGGCGGCGCAGGGCGCAATGCGTGCGCCGCGGCCGGCGCCACGCGCGTCACGCCGGATACGGCCGCGACGTCAAGTCGGTCACCACGCTGCGTATCCAGTCCCGCCGCCGCACCGATCACGGCTTCGAGGTGTGACATCGTCGCCGCATCGAGGCCCGCGGGGACGATAACGCCAATGCTGATGCGGTCGATCCGACCGGGGGCCCGCTCCACTTCTTCCTGCTCACGACCGTGAGCGAATTCGAGTTCGGAATCGCCACCACTGCGACCCGCTTCGCCTTCAGCGGTCGTCGCTCCGTGGTTGGTCGAGGATTTCTGCCGCACGACAAGGCCATTGCCATCCTTTCCCTGCGCGACGAGCCGGTCGCTCACCTGTTTCACACGGTCGTAATTGAGTCTTACATCGACGGAAACGCTGTAGCGGGCACCGTCGCCGAGCACGTCGTGCAAGAGGCCATCCACGCGCTGCCGCAGCCGGCTTTCAATACGAGCTTGCTCGTCACCCTGCTCCGCCGCGTTGCCGGAGCCACTGGACAGCGGCATGCCTCCCGGCCCGAGCACGGCGACGCGCTCCGGCACCAAGCCTTCCACGGCAGAGGCAACCAACCGCTGGATGCCCGCCACCTGGCGCGGTTCGAGCGTGCTTCCGGGATGCAATGCAAGCGTCACCGACGCCTTGGACGGCGACTCGTCGCTTTCGAACATGCCAGCCCGACGCAGGGTGAGATGCACCCGCACCGAAGCCACTTCAGCGATCGAACCGATGGTCCGCTCCAGCTCGCCCTGCAAGGCCCGCTGGTAGTTCACGCGCTGCGCAAACTCGGTCACGCCAAAGTCCGAATCCTTGAAGGATTCGAAGCCGACGCTTCCGCCGTGCGGCACGCCCTGTGCGACGAGCTTCATGCGCGTGTCGTACACCGCGTCGGACGGCACGAGCAAGGTCGCACCGCCGTCGGCAAAATGATGCGGTACCTGCAGCGTGTCGAGTGCCGCGCTGATTTCGGCCGCATCGGTTTCCTTCAGTTCGGAAAACAAGGTTTCGAAGCGCGGGCGCATCGACCACCAGGCCAGGGCCGCACCGATAGCGATGATGGCCAGGGCGCCACCAATGAGCGTGACCCGCTTCTGCGTGGACCAGTCCTGCCAGAATGTCTTTGCCTGTTCCATGCGCGCGTCAGACCTGCATCGTTACGATGTCGTGGTACGCCGAGAGCAGGCGATTACGCACCTGCACCACCATCTGCATATCCACCCGCGCTTCTTCCAGCGCGATCATTACGTCGTGCACGGGGATGTCCTCGCCAGCGGCAAGGGCACGTGTCGCCGAATCAGCCGCGGTCACCGACTGGTTGATACCGGCAAGGCCGTCTCCGATCGCCGTGGCGAACGTCGGCCCCTGGGTCACGGGCGGCAGCACGAGGGCCGGTTTCTCGAGGTCGGGCATGGCGCCCAGGGGAGCAATCGCTTCGATCACGGTCAGCGTCCCCCGATCGTCAGCGACTTGAGCAACATGCCGTGCAGGGCGTTGAACGCACGGATGTCCGCCTGGTAGCCGCGCTGTGCCGACATGAGCGTCGACATTTCCTGCGCGAGGTCGGTATCGGGATAGGCCACCATGCCGTCCGCCCCGGCAAGCGGACTTTGCGGATCCTGTACGTTGTGTGCCCCGTCAGCCGAGTCGGTACCCGGCAGGGTGGCGGCGAACTCGTTCGCGCCTGCCGCCTTGAGGGCATCGCGTCGGGTGGCAAGCGGCAGGTTGGCGGTTGCGATGCGGCGGCTCGCTGCCTCCATGCGGCCGCGCTCGAAATCGAGGCCCTGGCGGGTGACGGCAAAGATGGCATCCGTACTCATGACTGGTCTCCGGAAAGCGCGATCGACATCAGGCCGAACTGGCGGTTGAGTGCCTCGGACAGTGCCTGGAAATGCGCACTGGCCAGCGCGAGGTCGGCCACCTGGCCATCCACGTCGCCCTCGCCTTCGACGCCGAGGCTCGGCTGCGAGGTCGTCGCACGGATATCCACCGAGCCCAGGGTGTCGCGCGGAATCGCGTCGCCTTGCGCCACGCGACCGAGAAGATCGTTGGCGGCCGCGAAATCCGGACGCTCCATGCGGCTGCCCGGCACATTGGTCAGGGCGATGTTGCGGCTCGCCACTTCGGCACGGCGCTGGGCCATGTCGAGCGCGAGGTCAACGGCACCTACGGTAAGGCTGTTGATCGTCATGAGGGCGGCTTATTGGATGAGGAGTTCGCCACGCAACGCACCAGCAGCCTTGATCGACTGCAGGACGCTGATGACGTCACGGGTGGAGAGATGAATGGAACGCAGCGCGGCAATCAGGTCGGCCACGGTCGCCCCGTTGTGAAGGTTGACCATGCGTGCGTCGTCCTCGTTGACGCGAATCTTCGATTCGGGCACCACGGCGGTACGTACGTTGCGACCCGGGTCGACGAACACGCCGTCCGGCTGCGACACGAGGTAATCGGTCTTGATCGATACGCGAAGGTCACCCTGCGAAATCGTCACGCTGGCCAGCCGCACATCGCCGCCCGAGACCACCGTGCCCGTGCGTTCGTTGACGACGACGCGTGCCACCTGGTCCGGTTCGACCATCACGCTTTCCAGCGCGGCGATGTTCTGCACCGCGCTGGGTGAGCCGGCACCGAAGTCCACCACCACCTTGCCCGCGTGTGCCGCCGTGGCGGTAGCGCCGGGTATGGCGCGACGAATGGCCTGGGCGACCCGCGTGGCGGTGGTGAAGTCGGGCTGGTACAGGATGATGTTGATCCGTCCCGCCGTACCCAGGTCGCCGAGCGGCGCGGCGCGCTGCACCGTGGCACCCTCGGGCACGTTACCGGCGGTCGGGTGGTTCTTCTGCTCGGAGCTGCCGAACGACTGGACCTTGTAGCTGCCGGTGGAGATCGCGCCCTGCGCCAGCGCGTAGAGCTGCCCGTCGGGACCATCCAGCGGCGCCAGCAGCAGCGTTCCGCCACTGAGGCTGCGCGCGTCGCCGATCGATGCCACGGACACGTCGAGCTTCTGACCCGGCTCGGCGAACGCCGGCAAGGTGGTGGTCACCATCACCGCCGCCACGTTGCGGCTGTTGAGGTCTTCCGGCGTCACGTTGATGCCGAAGTGGCTCAGCGTGTTTCCGACCGACTGCAAGGTGGCGTGATTGCGCGAAGTATCGCCCGAACCCGCCAGGCCAACCACGAGGCCGTAACCGATCAAGGCGTTGTCCTGCACGCCTTCCGCACGCGCGATCTCTTTCAGGCGCACACCCACGAAGGTCTGCTGCGCGAAGGCCATCGGCATCGCGCACAGGGCCAGGGTAAAGAGGACGAGTCGCTGCAGGCGTGTCATAGGAGACCCAGCCATTTCGTGATGCGATAGAGAATGCTGCGGCGCTGCGGCGCGCTCACGTCACCACGGCCGGTGAACTCGATGTGGGCTTCGCTGATACGCGTCGACAGGATGGTGTTGCCCGAGCTGATGTCCTCCGGGCGAACCGCACCATTGAGCGCGATGTGCTGCGTTTCGCCGTTGACCACGACCGCCTGTTCGCCGTGAACGATCAGCGTGCCGACCTGGTCGATATTGACCACACGCACCGCCAGCTGTGCCTGCAGGGCGCCCGAGCGCGTGGTCTGCCCCGCGCCGGTGTCACTGCCGGAAATACCGATCGAGCCGCTGTGCGAGGCGTGCGTACCGCGGACGGCGCCTGCGAGGGTCACATCGTTGGAGGAATCGGTATTGGCGGCGGCCGACGCACGCGAGGTCTCCACCACGAGCACGGTGAGCGTGTCGCCGATGCGCCAGGCACGACGATCCTCAGCGAGGCCGTGGTAGGTCCGCGGGTCGATCATGCCGGTGCCGTGGTCCTGAGCGAACGCCAGCGGCATCGCTTGCGCGACGAGCAGCGCGAGGCCCAGCCGCCCGATGGCGTGATGTTTACTGGACAAGTTCCGCCTCTCCCCGGTCGGTGACCGTCGCCTTGACCGGCGCCGTCGCACCATCCACCTGGACGGTGACGACATCGCCACGATTGCCCGCTCGCATGGCCATGCCGGCACGCTCCACGGTGATGTCACCGAACGCGGCACGCAGGCGGATAGGCTGCCGGTTGTCGATGTCCGGCACGCGCTCGAAGTCCGCCAACGACACGGCCTGCCCCGCCCTCACGTTGTGTTTGAGTCGAAGTCCCTCGACCTGTTCCGGCGTCACGCATTCGCCATGCGCCACGTCCACGGTCTGTCGCTGCATCGTCACGGCAGTCGCCAGGTCGTGGTCGTGCGCATCGGCGCTGTAGACCCAACCTTCGGTGCTCGCGTGCAGGGAGAAGCCGACGGTCGCCTTGCCGACGACGCGCCCGTCACGCAGCAGCTCCACATCCACGGTGAAGCGCTCACGCGGAAAGCGGCCAACGACCGGCATCGCGCGCAACGCGACGTCCGTTTTCGGTACCGCGGCCGGGCGCCCCGTCACAGCCAGATCGATCTGGCCGTAGCGCTGGCCGAGACTCGTCTCGACCGACGAGCGTGCAGCCTCCACCACGGCGTCGGTGGTCGTGGGTGCGGCCGCCGCCGCGCTGGCGAATGGCGCCACCAGCAAGGGAAGGAGAAAACGAGCGCTCATCGATTGAGGTTGTTGATCGTGTCGAGGATCTGGTCCGAGGCCTGCAACACGCGTGCGTTGAGCTGGTAGGCACGCTGTGCAAGGACGAGCGTGGACATCTCGCTCACCAGATCGACATTGGATCCTTCGATATAGCCCTGAGTCACCGTGCCGAAGCCGGCATCGCCCGGTTTGCCGACCGTGGCGTCGCCGGAAAGGTCGGTCGCGGCGAAGTTGTTCCCGCCCACGGAGCGCAATGCCTCGGGCGCGGCGAAGGTGGAGAGTTCGATCTGGCCGATGACGGTGGTGGTTTTGTCACCGGGGAGCTGGGCACTGATCTCGCCGTTGGTGGCAATGACGATGTGCGTAGCGTCTGCGGGAATCTGGATGCCCTGGGCGAGACGCTGGCCGGAGGCCGTCGCGACATAACCGTCGCTGTCGATCTTCAGGCTGCCGGCACGAGTGTAGAGGCGATCGCTGTCCCCATTCTGCACTTCGAAGAAACCATTGCCCTGGATGGCGAGGTCCCAAGGGTTGTTGGTCTCCTGCATCGTGCCATCCACCATCACCGGCGAGGTCGTGGTGATCTGGGTGCCTGCGCCCACCTCGTTCGTCGCCTGGCCTTCGCGCGCCTGGGCGGGCGTCAGCGAGGACACGTCGGCGAACGCCACGCGCGAGCGCTTGTAGCCGGGCGTCTGCATGTTGGCCAGGTTGTTGGAGATCACGTCGATCTGCTGTTGCTGCGACGTCAGGCCGCTGGCGGCGATATGGAGTGCGTCGATCATGGGATCAGGATTCCTTGCCGAGTTCGTCGATCCCGGCGATGACCGCCGAGTGATAAGTGGAGATGGCGTGCTGTACCGAACCGGCGTGGCGGGTGAGCTCCATGAGCTTTACCATCTCGCTGCCGGGGTCGACGTTGGAACCTTCGAGCGCGCCCTGATGCACCTTGGCACTGGCCTCCGACGTGCTCCCGTCGGGCGCGCTGTAGAGACCGTCACCGAGCACATCGAGCGAAACGTCCGCCGGCACGTCGACAAGGCCAATGCGGTCGACATCCTCGCCGTCGGCACGCACGGAGCCGTCTTCACCGATGGTGATCGCACCGCCGGCGATCGACAGCGGACCGGATTCGCCGACGAGTGCCCTGCCCCGCGCATCGACGACACGACCGTCCGCACCGAGGACGAACTGGCCGTTGCGGGTGAGGAAGGTACGGTCGCCATCGGTGACCTGGAAAAAGCCCGGACCCTGCAGGGCCAGATCGAGCGGCCTGCCGGTATGGATCAGTGCGCCATCGTCGCGGTTCACGCTGGTAGAAGCGGTCAGCGTTGCACCGAAGCCCTCCACGCGGCGCAGCGCGCGGTAGCCCGGCGTCGTCATGTTCGCCACGTTCTGGCTCAGCGTGCCGAGTGCGCGCACATCTGCACTGAGGAAGCGGGCAATGTAAGAAATCGGATCGGTCATGGTCAGGTCGCCGAAGGAGTGACAGTGGCGAAAGCGCGCACCATGACCGTGGCCGGGAGTTCGTTCACCCCGATCACGGCCACATGCGGCAGGGAACGCTGGATCAGTGCGCGGATCTGGCGACGCAGCGCCGCCGGGCACAACAGCACAGGGCTGAGACTCTTGCCGAGCATGGCGTCGGACTGCCGTGCGAGGCTGGAAAGGAAACCGTCGAGCTGGGTGGCGTCGGCCACGAGAGGCCCCTGCCCTTCGCGCTGGCGTGAGGCCACCAGCATGGAGCGTTCGAAGTCCGGGGCGAGTGTAAGCACGTGCAGCTCGCCCTGGTCGTTACTTGCGCGCTGGCAGATCGTCGCGCCCAGGCGCTCACGCACGCGCTCGGCGAGATCCTCGGCTACCTTGGTCGTCTTGCCCGCATCGACCAGGGTTTCGAAGATGGTTTCGAGCTGGCGGATGCTGACCAGCTCGCGCAACAACTGTTGCAAGACCTTCTGCACGTCGGTGTAGCTCATCACCGAAGGAATCAGTTCGTCGACCAGGCTGGCATGACGTTCCTTCATGCGAATGCTCAGGCGTTCGACTTCGGCCCGGCTGAGCAGCTCGGCTGCATGGCGTTTCACCAGCTCGTTGAGGTGGGTGACCAGCACCGTGTCCGGGTCGACCAGTGTGTAGCCGGCACCGCGCGCGAACTGGCGCGACTCCGGGGCAATCCACTGAGCGGGTAAACCATAGGCCGGGTCGCGAGTCTCGCGGCCTTCGAGGCGCGGCCGGTTGCCGCCCGGGTTGATCGCCAGCACGCCGTCGAAATGCAGCTCGCCCTGCCCGATACGGTTGCCATGCAGGAACACCTGATACTGGTGATCCGTCACCGTGCCCGGCTGGCCTTCGCGGGTCATGATCGCCGGGAGCACGAAACCATAGTCCAGCGCGAACTGGCGGCGCAGGCCCTGCACGCGCTCGTTCATTTCCACCGTGCGCGTGCGGAAGGTCTCGGCGATCGCTGCACCCAGGCGGATCTCCAGCGGCTCGATATCGAGGCTGCGATAGAAGTCGTCTTCCTGCGCCGTCGCCTCGGCGCGGCTCACGGTCGCGGCCTCGACCAGGGCCTCTTCCACCGCCTCGCTCTTGCGATGCCTGGCCACGTTGATCATCAACGCGATACCGGCCAGCACGATCAGTACCGGGAAGGCCGGCAGGCCGGGCAGCAGCATGACCAGGAACAGCGTGATGCCGACCACGAGCAGGGTGCGCGGATTCGACAGCACCTGCCGCGCGATCTCGCCGCCCAGCTCACCGTCGGACGCGGCGCGCGTGATGATGATGCCGGTCGCCACCGCGATAACCAGCGACGGGATCTGCGTCACGATGCCATCGCCCACGGTCAGCAGCGTGTAGCGGTGCACCGCTTCGGTCCATGGCATGCCGTGCTGGAGCATACCGATGGAAAGGCCACCGATGATGTCGATCAGCAGGATGATGATGCCCGCGACCGCGTCGCCCTTGACGAACTTGGTGGCACCGTCCATGGCGCCGTAGAAATTCGCTTCCCGCTCGATAAGGGCGCGACGACGACGGGCCTCCGTCTCGTCGATCAGGCCCATGTTCATGTCGGCATCGATGCTCATCTGCTTGCCGGGCATGCTGTCCAGGGTGAAGCGTGCGGCGACCTCGGCCACGCGCTGCGCACCGCTGGTCACGACCACGTACTGCACGACCACCAGGATGAGGAAGACCACCAGGCCGATGACGTAGTTGCCGCCCACCACATACGCCCCCACCGCACCGATCACGTGACCGGCATTGCCGCCGGCGAGAATCAGGCGGGTGGCCGAGACGTTGAGCGCCAGGCGGAACAGCGTGGCGATCAGCAGCAGCGACGGGAACGTGGAAAAGTTGAGCGGCGAGTCGGTCAGGAAGGTGATCAGCAGAACCAGCAGGGCCACGCTGAAGTTCACGATCAGCAGGAAATCCAGCAACCCGGCCGGCACCGGCACGAAGAGGATCGTGAGGATAAAGATCATCGCGCCGACCAGCAGCAACTCGCCCTTGCCTTTGAGGAGATAACGGAAGGCGTTCATGCGGCGTGGACCTTATGACCGGGCCGGGCCATGACCCAGCGGTAGACCAGACCGGTCTCGGTGTAGCGGTCGGCGGGAATCGCATCGTCGACATCGCAATCGCGGAACAAGGCGCGTGCCAGTTCCGGCGACCGCATCATCGGGACGCCATGGTTCGCCGCCATGCGACGAATACGCGCTGCCATCCAGCCGCTACCCTTGGAGACGACGATCGGTGCGAGCATCGTCGCCGGTCGATAACGTAGCGCCACCGCCACATGGGTGGGATTAGTGACAATCACATCGGCGGACGGCACACGGGCGATGGAACGGGCTTTCTTGAGCAGGTCGCGAGCCAGGCGGCGGCGCTTGCTGCGGATAGCCGGATCGCCTTCCTGGCGCTTGTGCTCGTCCTTCATGTCACGGCGACTCATGCGGAGCTTCTGGATGAATTCGCGGCGAGAGAACAGCAGATCGAGCACCGCGATCAAGGCGAGCATGCTCAGTACCCACTTCAGCACGCGAACGAACGATTCCTCGAGCAAAGCCGGCATGTCGGCCGGCGAGCGCGTCGCCGAGGCCAGCAAGGTGCCCTCGAGCGAGTGACTCAAGGCGTACAACACCACGCCCAGGATCGCTATCTTCAGCAGCAGACGAAACAGATCCCACACCGTGCGAATGGAGAACACCCGCTTGAACCCCTTGACCGGGCTCATGCGAGAAAAGTCGGCCTTGAGCGGCTCGGTCGAGAACATGAAACCGGTCTGCATCACGTTAGCCGCGATGGCCGTCACCACCAAGGCAAACAGCGAGGGCAGCAAGGCGCTCCATGCCGGCGCGAACGCCGCGGCCAGCCAGCGTGCAAGGCCACCCGATAGCGCGGGGCCTGCACCCGCTATCAGCAACGAAGCACGCATGGCGCGTGCAAAGGCCACCGCCAGCCCGCCAAGCGCCGAGGTAAAGGCGACGGCGAAGACGATCAACGTGATGACGCCGGTGAGCTCGGCGCTCTTCGCGGCCTGGCCCTTTTCCCGAGCATCGCGCAGGCGTGAAGCGGTGGGCTGTTCGGTCTTGTCCTGTTGGTCGTCAGCCATCTCAGCCTCCCACCATCGCGTTGGCGCCGTCGAGCGCATCGCGGAACAGGCGTGCCATGAGCGTCGGCGCCATCTTCAATGAGGCGGCGAGCAGCACCAGCACCGCGGCAACCTTCATCGGCAGCGCGAGAAAATAGATATTGGCCTGGGGCATGGAGCGACTCGCGATGGCGACGAACACGTCGATCGCGAACAGGCCGATCATCACCGGCATCACCACCATCAGGCCCAGCAGGAACTGCGAGCCCAGCATCGCGAACAGGGCCGCCGCCGCCGGCAGCCGCGCGCCGGCACCGAGAGGCAGCCAGCGCGCCGAGGCGATCAGGCTGCGCACCACCAGCAAATGAAACCCGAGCGCGAAGAAGGCGAACGTGCCCACCATGGACAGCGCACTGCCGAGGGTGGTGTCGTTGGTTTGCAGGCTGGGATTGAACAGGCTCGCCGATGCCAGACCCGCCTGGATATCGAGCACGCGTGCCGACAGGCCCAGTGCCGCCATCGGCAGCATCACCGCCAGGCCGTAGCAGCCGCCGATCAACAACTCGGACACCGTCGCGGCGAAAAGCCCGTCAGGCAAACTGCCCAGGGGGGCGACGCCCGCAAGCAACACTGACAGAACGAACAGCAGGAGGATTCGCACGTGCAGCGGTGCCCAGCTGAAAGGCGTCACCGCCGGAATGATCAGCAACGGGGCGAAGCGCAGCAAGGCCAGCAGCCACCCGACCACGGCAAGGGAAAGGGACTGACTCATGGGCCGCCGAATCCGCCGGCCATGCCGATCACGCGCTTGGCGAACTCCACCACCACCGACATCATCCAGGAGCCGAGCAGCAGGAACATACCGACCACGAGCACCAGCTTGGGGATGAAGGTCAGCGTCATTTCCTGAATCTGGGTCACCACCTGGAACACCGAGATGAGCAAACCGATCGCCAGCGTGCCGACGAGGATCGGCGCGGAGATCTTCGCCGCCGTGAGCAGCGTCTCGGCGAGCAGGTGCATGCCCGTATCGGCGTCCATCTCAGTGTTCGCCAGTACCGGTGATCCGCGCCTGGAGGCGCGCGAAAAAGTCCGCCGGACGCCCTGCGGCATCGATGCCCACCTCGGCGAGAATGCCGTCGACCATGGCTGTCGCCTCACGCTCGCGCCCTTCGGCACGCCAGATAAGGCTCTGCGCGTAACGCGCGTTACGCCCGGCCGGATCGAGGCGCAAGGCCACCCGCACGCCCTGGCGCGCATCGTCGAATTCACCGCGCAAGGCATGCACCAGCGCAACACCGCCATGGCTCTCGCCAAAGTTGCGGTCGGCGGCGAGCGCCGCATCGAAACTCGCGCGTGCCGCGGTAACGTCCCCTTCCAATAGCGCAGACCAGGCCAGCGCGTGCCACGTACCGAGATGCCCCGGCATGGCATGCGACGCCTTCTCCAGCAGAGGACGGGCGCCCTGCGAATCGCCCCGCAGAAGCAGAGCCTCGCCCGCACCGGCCAGCGCGCGGCCGTTATGCGGCTGCGACTCCAGCAAGCGGGAGAAGCTGGCGTACGAACCCTCGGAATCAAAGCGCGCCAGGGAAAGCGTGCCCAGCGTGGCAAGGGCGTCGGGCTGGTTCGGCGACAGGCTCAGCGCACGGCCTGCGGCAAAGCCAGCGGCGTCGGCGTCTTCCCGATCCATCTCGATCATGGCCAGGACGCCCCAGGCCTGCGCATCGTCCGGGCGCTCGGAAACGATCGCTTCGAGAATGAGCGCGGCGTCGTCGTAACGGCGGCGGTAGTGAAGCACGCGGGCATGCAGCAGGCCGATGCTCGGTATCACGATGGACTGCGGCACGAGCGGTGCAAGCACCCGCTCCGCACCGTCCACGTCACCCAAGCCGAGCAACGCGTACGCCAGATCGTGATGGACCGCCGGCTCGTCGACACCACCATCCACCATGCTGCGCAGTGGCGGCACGGCGGCAGCGTAGTCCGCACGGGCGATCGCACAGCGACCGACCCGGAATTGGCATTCGGGGCGGGTGAGCCAGGCGGATGGCCAGGAGGCGATCAAGGCATCGGCTTCAGCCACTTCACCCGCGCTAAGCAACGCATCGACCAGGTCGATCGCCAGGGGCAAGTTTTCGGGATCCTGTCGAAAGAAATTACGTAGTTCGCTCAGGCGATCCATGCAAAGGCTCCCTGGAGCGCGCACGACAGCTCACCACGCGCAATATTTTGCGCGTCATCCATTGAAGAACTCACCATGCCCCCTGCCGTCCGAAACTGGACGCCTACTGCCCGTATAGAGAGCTTTTGAGTTTTTTCTCAAAGCTCCAGCAGCAGCGAATCTACGGCGTCATCCTTGTAGTCCACAACCTGATAGTTGTGTAGGGTTTTTCCTACAAATTTGCCGGCTTTGCACATGTTGGTTCACTATGTCCATATGTAAAAAGCGCGCACGGACGCGGGAGAAGGTATGAGCGGCATCCAGAACCAGACGCCACGGGTAGTCATCGTCACCGGCGCAGACGAAGCGTTTGCCATTCGGCTGCGCGGTTGGGGATCCGAGATCTGCGCCGCCGCGCGCCCGAGAGGCTATGACGTCGCCTGCTTCGACCTGGGGTTGAGCGAAGCGACACGTGAGGCACTGCGATCGCTCGGCGTGCAGCTCATCGAGCCGGCATGGGACTTCGACGTGTCGGAGAGCATTCGGCTCAACGAGGCGTATCTTCGCGTCCTGACCGTCCGTCCCCACCTGCGACGCTACCTGCCCGGCTACGACATCTACGTATGGATCGACACCGACGTGCACGTACAACACGCGGTGGCGATCGACTGGCTGGTGGCAGGTGCACGCGGATGCGGGATGGCCTTAGTGCCCCAGGTGCACTTCAGCTACGCACAGACTGAGGCATCCACGCACTGGCGTTACGACCGCATGTATCGCTACTTCGGCTCGACAAGCGCGCGACGGACGTTGTGGCAGACCTATTACAACGCAGGCGTCTTCGCACTGACCGCCGACGCGCCGCATTGGGAGGCCTGGCGCGCGCGCTTTGGCGACGGTATCCATGCGACGCAGGGTGCGCTTATCTGTGATCAAAGCGCACTCAATGAGGCTATCCATACTGACGGACTGGTTGTCAGCTCGCTCCCGGCGATCTGCAACTGGCTTTGTCATTTGTCACCACCGCTGAGGCATCGCATCACCGGCCGGTTTCTGGAACCGGGGCCAGCGGGACAGGAGATCGCTTTGATGCATATGACGTCGGATACGAAGCGTCAGGCATCGTTTGCTGAGTTTTGGAGTTAGTTCAATGGACGTGATCGATCCATGCTTCCTACGACGCATAAGAAGTGACGCTATCCCGCTTTTTCGACACAGCCCATAACTAGAGGTAAGGTCGCTTCACCCACCGGCCCGATCGGGCCCCGGAGGAGCGATGAAGAAGTCGCGGTTTACCGAAGAACAGGTCATCTACGCGCTGCGCCTGGCCGAGTCGGG
>NZ_DATLIW010000027.1:0-157425 GCF_035539195.1 Luteibacter sp. | reverse complement strand
CGCTGCTCAGACAGGTCCTCCGCGTTCGGTGCGGAAGGCCGCTTCGCGGCGTGTCTTATGTGGCCTGCGGCCGCTCACTTGTGCGGAACTCGCCTCGAGGGTGGGCACCGAAGACTCTCCCGAACCGTGAGGCTCGCGTGGGTCGAGCCAAAGCGCGCGGCGGCATCGCCGGCAAGCACGCCGAGACAAGCGCGACGAAGGTGTTGGGCAACCGGATACCAGCAACCGCGTCCGCTTCGCCCGGGTGTTCCGGGCGCGGCCGGCGCCGACGACGGCACGACACAACGGCTCTCCTGCCAGCTGACCGTGTCGTCGTGAGAGACCTTGGCGTCCACCCTCGAGGCGAGTTCCGCACAAGTGGAGCGGCCGCAGGCCATATAGATACATGGGCCGCGCAGCGGCCTTTCCGGTACGAAACGCGGAGGACCTGTCTGAGCAGCGAGGGTGGGCACCGAAGGCTCTGCGCCGCCACGTCCGAGCCCGCCGCCGCGGCATCAGCCGCTGAGTGAACCGATGCCTTCGGCGTCCCCGGACTTCCGCGATGAACCTTTTTTATTTGGCGAGCATGTCGATTCGTGTCCCCGCCATTCGTCGTACAGAATGAGGGCTCCTCCTCGCCAAGGGATACTCCGATGTCTGGCACCGTCCGCCTCCTTCGTGTTTTCACCACGCCCCCGGAACGCGTTTACCGCGCCTTCCTCGACGCCCCCGCTCTTGCCAAATGGCTCCCGCCGGACGGCTTCACCTGCACCGTGCACGAGCTGGACGCACGGGTTGGCGGCCGTTATCGGATGAGCTTCACCAACTTCTCGAGCGGCAACGGGCACAGCTTCGGCGGCACCTATCTGGAACTGGTCCCGAACGAACGTATCGTCCATGACGACCGCTTCGACGATCCCAACCTGCCGGGCACCATGGTCACCACGATCGGCCTGTGTGCGGTCTCCTGCGGCACCGAGCTGCAGATCGTCCAGGAAGGCATCCCCGATGTGATCCCCGTCGAGCAATGCTACCTGGGCTGGCAGGAGTCCCTGACCCTGCTGGAACGCCTGGTCGAGGTGACGATTCCCGGCTAGCCGTCGGTCATGGGGCCGGCAGGTTCCAGGCCTCGCGCAGACGGGCGTATTCGGAAGCCGGCAGCAGCACGAACACCGGCTTCTTCTTCGGGTCGAGCCAGCCGAGCAGCCGCTCCATCGCGGCGTCGGTCATGGCCGTGCAGCCGGCGGTCGGTGAGGTGGGCGACTTCCACACGTGGGCGAAGATGCAGCTGCCCGCGCCCTTGCGACCATCGGGATTGTGCTCGATGACGAAGCCGATGCGATAGGCATGGTCGCCGTCGAAATGGAGGTCTCGGCGCATCGGTTCGGTGGCGCCGGCGACGGCCTTCTCACCGACCTTCGTGGCGTCGACGAGCTGGTTGTAATAGGGCGAGCCGTCCACGTCCACACAATAGTCGGAGACGGTCAGTGCACGATAGGGCAAGGCCGTGGCATGGGTCTGCGCGTAACCGAAGGCATCGCCGATGCGGAACACCCCGGCCGGGCTACGCCCGTCGCCTTCCTTTTTCACCGGGCCATCGTGCTCGGGCGGATTCAGGCCCACGCCCCAGGCGCTGCCGTGCGTGCCGATGGTCACGTCGGTGGCCGGGCCCTGCGGTTTCCACTGCGTGCCTTCTCGCACATAGGTACGCAGGATGCCATGGTCGGCGTCCCAGCCATCGGTGGTCACCACGACCATCTGCCGGGATACCGACCAGGCGGCCGGCGTTTCGAAAGCGCCGCTCGACGCGGTGAGCAAAATGCCCGCCAGGGCGAGCAGGCGGCCGAGTGTACGGGGAGACGGCATGGTGAGGGTCCGGTCAGGGTTCAAGCATGAAGTCGGTGTCCAGCCATGGCTGCACGGTGGATGGCCGGCATCTCTCATAGCGGCTCGAGGCCGCGTATCGCGCGGATGCCCAGGCCGGGGGCGTCGCTCACCGAGATCTCCGACTCGTTGAAGTTCACGCCGCCGTCGACGGGGTTGTACGCGCAAAGCGAAGGCCCGTCGAGATCGACCTTGGTGATGACATCGGACCTGGCGACGGCGACGTGTACGGCGGCGGCGACGCTGATGCTGCTCTCCAGCATGCATCCGATCATGCATTCCATGCCATACATGCCGGCGATGTCCGCGATACGGATGGCATTGGAGATGCCGCCCGTCTTCATCAGCTTGATATTGACGATGTCGGCGGCGCGCAGGCGGATAAGGTCCATCACGTCCACCGGGCCGAACACGCTTTCGTCGGCCATGATCGGTGTCTGCACGCGTTCGGTGACATAGCGCATACCTTCCAGATCGCGCGCCTTCACCGGTTGTTCGACCAGTTCGAGGCGTACGCCCGCATCTTCCAGCGCATGCAGTGCACGAACGGCTTCCTTCGCGGTCCAGCCCTGGTTCGCGTCGAGGCGAAGCAGGGCGCGGCCTTCGACGGCTCGATGGATCGCGCGGACGCGCTCGATGTCGACGCCGATATCCTTGCCGACCTTGACCTTCAGTGATGCGAATCCGCGATCCACCGCGGCGATGGCGTCCGCGACCATCTTGTCGATGTCGTCGACACTGATGGTGATATCGGTGGTGATCACCGGGTTGCCGCCACCGAGGAGCTTGTACAGGGGCGCACCGTAGAGCTGGCCCCAGAGGTCGTATACGGCGATCTCCACCGCGGCCTTGGCACTGGTGTTCTTCTCCATCGTGCCCTGGATCAGCCTGGTGATCCGATTGAGGTCGGCGATGTCTTCGCCGATCAGGCGTGGCGCGATGTAATGGCGGATGGCGTCGACGATCGAGCCGTGGGTGTCGCCGGTGATGACCGCGGTGGCCGGTGCCTCCCCGTAGCCGACGCGACCCTCGTCGGTATGCACCATCACGACGATGTCTTCGACCTTCTCGACCGTGCGCAATGCCGTCTTGAATGGGGTCTTCAGCGGTACGCGCAGCATGCCGAAGCGGATATCGGTGATTTTCATGGCGGCTCTCCCGACCGGATCAGCGGATGCGCACAATGCTGGTCATGCGATCGACGAAGGTCTCGTCGTCGCCGAACATCATGGGCAGGAGCGGTGTCACCGACACCTCGTTGAGCTTGATGCGGCGCAGGCTGCCGTCGGCCTGCCGGTAACCGATGCCGCCCACGTCGTGGATCACGTAGGGTTCGCCGTCGATCTTGCCGATCACCATCATCACGTGTCCGGGGATGTAGACGAGGTCGCCGACCTCGAGCGCCATCGCGGCCTTCACGCGCGCATCGTGGCTGTCCTTGTCGGTATAGACGGTGTGGGCGAGGCCGGGGCTGATGCTCTGGTCACCCGTGTTGCGCGGCATCTGTACACCCATGCTGCGATACACATCGGAGACGAAGCCGCTGCAGTCGCGGCCATTGTACGCATGACCCCAGCCGTAGCGTTCGCCAAGGAACTTGAAGGCCTGGCGCACGATGTTCGCCCGCGTCATCGGCAGGTAGTCGGCCGAGGAGTCCTGGTTGCGCTGGAGCAGGGCGGGGTGGAACGACAGCGCGCCCTGCGCATCGCGCACGGGAAGGCTCAGTACCCAGGAGGTGTACGGGTTCTGCCCGTTCACCGGCTGGTCCGGCGGCAGCGAGGTATCGAGGGGTATGCGCGTGCCCATGTCCAGTTGCAGCTCGGACACGGCCGGTGCCTCCGGCGTGTACACGGTCAGCGGCTTGGCACCGGTGACGATGCGATACGGCGTGGCGTCGGCATGGGCGAAGACCGCGGCAGCGTCACCGTAGGCGACATCGTCCGCGTGCATCCAGGCCGCATACCGGGGACTGACGACGAACACCCACTTGCCGTCCTCGCTGGTATGCACCACGACGAGCGGATCGCCCGGGAACAGTGTGCTTTCCTGGAAGCGATCGATATCGGTGTCGCCGGCGTGGTTGAACACCCGGAGATCGGTGGGGTATCCACGCAACGCGCCGCGACGCACCGCCATGCCGTAGCGCGGCGTTACCTGCGCGGGAACGGCGGCGATCGCCGCGTTGCTCATCACCGCGTCGATGACGGTGGCGGTTACCGGCCTGCCTTCGGTGTCGAAGAGCGGCCCCGAGGGACGGCGAGTCAGCTTCTCGATCCAGGCCTTCACCTGGTCGCGTGGCAACGTGGCGGGCAGGTGGCGGATGTCATGCATCGACGAGTCCAGCCTGGCCACGCGTGCGTTGAGTGCGGCAATGGCGGCGGTATCGAGCACGACCTTGTCGGCGCCGGTCAGGCGCGCGACCCAGAACGCCGGCGAGAGCTGCGCGTCGGACATGCCGGGGATGCCCAATGGCGGCACGGGCATATCGGCAGCGGCGACCGTACCGCCGAGGGTCAGTGCGAGCAGGGCGGCGAGCAGGCTGTGGCGGAGCGTCGTCATGAAGGGGTCCTTGGTCAGGAAGCCAGCGCCGAAAGCACCGTGGCGACCACGAGACCGAATCCAGTCCCGAGGATATATCCGAGCAGCGCAAGCAGGATGCCTACCGGCACCAGTGAGCGCGAATACGTCGCGGCGAGCACCGGCGTGGCGGCCACGCCGCCGATATGGGCGAGCGATGAAATGCCGCACAGGTACAGATCGAAGTGGAAGATGCGCGCAGCGAGGCAGAGCAGCACGGCGTGCAGGGCGATCACGGTGACGCCCGCGAGAAGGTACACCGGCGCGGCGGCGATGCCGGCAAAACTGCTCTGCGAGGCAAGCACCGCCACCACGGCGATCAGCATGGCGCTGGAGACCGCCTGCGCACCGGGCAGTCGTGCCAGCGGCGTATGGGCGACGACCAGGCCGGCGGCCGTCGCCAGCAGGATGGTCCAGGTGGTCGCGGAGAGCATGCTGCCGACGGGTAGCTGCGCGCCGACCACGGTGGACAATGCGGCCACCAGCAGCGCGAGACCCAGCCATAGCAACACGCTGTCCGGCGTGGCGGGAGCACGTGGCGCGGTCTCGGCGACCGTGAGGTCCGCACTCGATACCGCGCGCGTCCAGCGGTTGAACGCAGGCGCGAGCGGTGCCGCCGCGAACAGCACGACCACCCACATCGAGTAGCAGAGCGCGTCGGTAAGCAGTGTCGTGGCCAGTGCCGTGTCGGACATCTCGATCGCCTGCTTCACCGCGATCATGTTCGCCGTGCCGCCGACCCAGCTCCCCGACAGCGAGGCCAGCGGCATCCAGCCGTTGGCCGGCATCCAGTGACGGTAGATAAGGAAGGCGAGCACGAAGGCGATGAACAGGCTGATCGAGGTACAGACGAAGACGCCGAGCACGCGCGGACCCAGCGCAAGGATCGCGCGCAGGTCGCAGTTGATCATCAAAAGGAAGAGCAGGGCAGGCACGAGCCGCGCGACCAGCATGTTCTGCGCCGCATGGATTTCCTCCGAGGAGGTCCACAGGCCAGCGACGGAAAGCGCGGTGACGGTGAGGTAGGTGAGGACGATGGGCGGAAGAATCCCGAATACCTTCCAGCCGTAACGACGTTCGATCGCGGGCCAGAAGCCGGCAGCCAGCAGCATCACGGCCAGATAAGGCCAAACCGACTGGATCACGCGTCCCCTCCCCGGGTGCTGTCACGACGGGCGTCAGGAATAGGCATTCCAAACGGATGATGACATGGCATGAATTATCGACCACGCTTTACGACCATGTCACGCAGCCCTGCCTTGACGTCGTTCCACGGTAGCATCGGCCATACCGAACGGCGGCAGCAGCCAGGGTCGATTCCGATGTCGATGTCAGCAACGACCATGAAGACCTGGCTCTTCCTCGCCGGCGCGATTGCGCTTGGCGCGAAGGCCGGCGAGACATCGCCCCGGCTGTCGCCGGCCCGAACCCCGCTCGCGGCCGGCCTGACCGACGTCCGTTCGCTGGTGCCCGACATCGCCGAGGATATCCACTACGCGACGAGCGACAACTTCACCGGTGCGCCGGTCGATGGTTATCGCGCGCCGAAATGCTTCCTGCGTACGGCCGCCGCCGAGGCCCTTGCGCGGGTGGAAGCGACCCTGCGCAAGGATGGCTATCGCCTGCGGGTGTGGGATTGCTACCGCCCTGCGCGCGCGGTGACGGCGTTCGTGCGCTGGGCCGGCGACCTTTCCGATACGCGGACCAAGGCGGCGCACTATCCCAATCTGGGCAAGGACAAGCTGCTTGGCGAGTACATCGCGCCGATCTCGGGTCATAGCCGGGGCGCCACCGTCGACCTCACGCTGATGCGCTGCGACGACGCGCGTTGCGCGCCGCTGGACATGGGCACGGACTTCGACTTCTTCGACCCGCGCGCGCATACCGACGATCCGGGCATATCGGCGGCGCAGCGCGTCAATCGACAGCGTCTGCTGCATGCGATGGCGGCCGAAGGCTTCGTCAATTATGCGCCGGAGTGGTGGCACTACTCGCTGCCCTCCGCGGCGGCAGCGGACACGATCTACGACGTTCCCGTGGAGTGAGCACGGCGCTTCGCCGACTCGCCTCAGCCCTTGTGTCTTATCATAGCCAGTCCCCGCGACCGCACGGATCCCCCATGTCCACCTTTCGCTTCGCCCTGGCCCAGTTCGATTTCCCGGTGGGTGCCACCGCCGACAACGCACGACGGGTCAAGGCGCTGGCCGACGAGGCGCGCGATCGCCTGGGTGCTTCGCTGGTCGCTTTCCCCGAGCTGACGCTGTCAGGCTACCCGCCGGAGGATCTGCTCCAGCGGCCCAGCTTCCTCGATGCCTGCCACCGCGAGCTCAGGACGCTGGCGCCGACCATCCAGGGCATTTCCGCCATCGTCGGTTACCCGGACTCGCAGGGCGAGGTGTTCAACGCCGCCTCCCTGATCCGCGAGGGCCGGATCGAATGGACGTACCACAAGCAGGAACTGCCCAATTACACGGTCTTCGACGAAAAGCGCTACTTCCAGCACGGTGAAGCCACGCGCGTGTTCAACATCGAAGGCGTCAACGTCGGCATGCTGATCTGCGAGGACATCTGGGAGGCCGAGCCGGCCGCCCATGTCGCGCAGGCCGGTGCCGAGCTGATCCTGGTCATCAATGCCTCGCCATGGGATCGCCGCCAGGCGGCAACGCGCGAGGCCCTGCTCAAGCAGCGTGCCCGCGAAACCGGCCTGCCGATCGCCTATGTGAACCTGGTCGGCGGCCAGGACGACCTGCTGTTCGATGGCCATTCGCTCCTGGTCCAGGCCGATGGCGAGGTCCTCGCCCGTGCGCCATCGTTCGAGGAGATGCTGCTCACGGTCGAATTCGACACCGTGACCAGGCGACTCGCGGCCATCGACTGGCCGGCTGCGGACACGCGTTCGCCCGAAGCACTCATGTACGCAGGCATCGTCCGTGGTATCCGCGATTACATCGGCAAGAACCATTTCTCCGGCGTGCTGCTCGGCCTGTCGGGCGGGATCGACTCGGCATTGACCCTGGCGCTGGCCGTGGATGCGTTGGGGAAGGACAAGGTCACCGCGGTGATGATGCCCACGGTCTACACCTCCGATCTCTCCCTGCGCGAGGCCAAGGCCCAGGCCGAGCACCTCGGTGTCGAGTACCACGTGCTACCGATCGAGGGCATTTACGAGGCTTTTACCGGTGCCCTGGCGCCTGTGTTCGTCGGCCGCGAGCCGGACATCACCGAAGAGAACCTGCAGTCGCGCGCCCGTGGCGTGCTGCTCATGGCGATGTCGAACAAGACCGGCAAGTTGCTGCTCTCGACGGGCAACAAGAGCGAGATGGCGGTCGGCTACGCCACCCTCTACGGCGACATGTGCGGTGCGTACGCTCCGCTGAAGGACGTTTACAAGACGACGGTCTTCGCCCTGTCGCGCTGGCGCGCAGCGATCGACGGCGCGATCCCGATGGCGGTGATCGATCGCCCGCCGTCGGCCGAGCTGCGCCACGAGCAGACCGACCAGGACTCGCTCCCTCCTTACGACGAACTCGATGCGATCCTTGAGCATTTCATCGAGGGCGAGGCCTCGGCCGAGGACATCATCGCGGCCGGCCACGACGACGCCACCGTACGCCGGGTGATCCGCATGGTCTTCATCAACGAGTTCAAACGCCGCCAGGCCGCCCCCGGCCCCCGCGTCACCACCAAGGCCTTCGGCCGCGAACGCCGCTACCCGATCACCTCCGGCTGGCGATAGATCCGGCTTGGGGTGGATGGGCTCTTTGGGGGAAGGGGCTGGCTCGCCTTTGGCTTCGCGTTGCGTTGGGTCGCGTTGCGTCGCAAGAGCCGGCGGGTGCCACCCTCGGGGGCCCGCTTCGGCGACCCGCGAGGGAAGGGCCGCGTGCCGCGGCCGTTTACTTATTGCCCTGCGGGCCCGGTCGGGCTCCGACCTGGGGCGCCTTTACTGTGGGAGCCGCTTCAGCGGCGATGGGTGCTTGCCGCACCCTGGCCCGCTGCCGCGGGATCGCCGATGAATCGGCTCCCACAACATCGCCGATGAATCGGCTCCCACAAGATCGCCGCTGAATCGGCTCCCACAACATCGTCCTCGTAACGTCGAGGTGCAGCCCCGATCGCGTCGAACGAAGACCCACCAGCCAGCGAGCATTACGCTCGACCCCACGAAACCTCAGTGCCCGGAAGAGCCGGCGGGTCTCACCCTCGGGGCGATTAGCGTAGGCGAGGGCTCCGACCGGACGAGGCCCGTAGGGGGCCGGCCATGGATGGCCGGCCGTTTTCGCGCGACAGGAGTCGCGTCGAAAACCCCCGGTCGAAGCCCGACCCGGCCCGCAGGGCAATAAGTAAACGGCCGCGGCACGCGGCCCTTCCGACGCGGGTCGCCGCAGACGGTGCCCCGAGGGTGAGACCCGCCGGCTCTTGCGACGCAACGCGAGCCGAACGAAGGCGAGGCCAAAGGCGAGCCAGCCCACCATCGCCGCGAACAAAAAAAGCCGGCTTTCGCCGGCTTTCTTCTCATACCCCAAGGATCAATGGTGACCCGAGAACGGAATCGCCTTGCGCCAGATCGACGGGCTGTGCGGCCAGGTGTCGTCGGTCAGGTAGGGGTGGTTCGGGTAGTTCAGGGCCAGCACCTTGCGGCTCTGCTCGGCCAGCGGCTTGCGGTCCAGGGCCACGTAGCTACGTGTGAGGATGGCCAGGGCGTCGGCCGTCTGCGGCGACTGCTGGTAATGCTCGATCACATACTGGGCGCGGTCGGCCGAAGCGATGTACGCCTTCGTGCGCAGGTAGAACTCGGCCACGTTGATTTCGAAGGTTGCCAGCTGGTTACGCAGGAAAATCATGCGTTGGCGGGCGTCCGTGGCGTAGGCGCTGTTCGGATACCGACGGGTGAGCTGGCTGAAATCGTCGAACGAGGTCAGGTTGAAACCCTGGTCACGACGGGTCGACGCCGAGCTTCCGCGCTGCAGATAGCGCTCGATCACACCACCGGTGCGGTCGAAATTGATCATGCCGCGCAGGTAATAGGCATAATCTGCATGCTTGTGGGTCGGAAACGTCTTGATGAAGCGATTGATCGTGGAGTAAGCGTCGTCCGGCTTGTTGTCTTTGTACTGCGCGTAGGCCAGTTCGATCTGGGCCTGCTCATTGACGTCACCGGACGGGAAGCGCGCAATCAGGCGCTGGTAGGCCTTCTCGGCGGCCGAATAGTCCGAATATTCCAGCGAATTGTGAGCCGAAGCATACAGCCGGTCTTCCGGCATCGTATCGATCGTCTCCTTCTTGCTGCGGAACATCGAGCAGGCGCTCATCGACAGGGCGAGGACGAGCAGAATGGTGATCTTGGTTACACGCATTGAGAGAGTTCGGATGCTTGAGCGAAAAGGCATGATAGCCGAAACCGGCCATGGGCCGGGCGGGGCGGTATGACGACGTTACGACATGAAGCCATTGTGCCGGTAACGGCGGCTGGACGGCGTTTCGACCAGACCGTGGCCGAGATGTTCCCCGATTATTCACGATCCCGCCTCACAGGGTGGATCAAGGACGGCAAAGTGTTGCTGGACGGGACCCGCGCGGCGCCACGCCAGCTCGTCCGGGGCGGTGAGAAGGTCGAGCTGGAGGCGGAGCTGGAGAATGAGGTCCACGCCCAGGCCGAGGACATTGCCCTGGATATCCGCTTCGAGGACGACGACCTGATGGTGGTCGACAAGCCCATGGGGCTGGTCGTCCACCCGGGTGCCGGCAACCCCACCGGAACGATGCTCAATGCCCTCCTGCACCACAATCCGGCCCTGGCCGAGTTGCCCCGCGGCGGCATCGTCCATCGCCTGGACAAGGACACGGCGGGCCTGATGGTGGTCGCCAAGACCCTCCCGGCGCTGACGCGCCTGGTGGAAATGCTTTCCCGCCACGAAGTGCGTCGCCAGTACGAGGCCGTGGTGCTCGGTACGATGGTGGCCGGCGGCACGGTGGACCAGCCGATCGGCCGTCACCAGCACGACCGCCTCAAGCAGGGCATTCGCGACGTCATCGACGGCGGCAAGGAAGCGGTGACCCATTACCGCGTCCGCGAGCGCTTCCGTGCCCACAGCGTCATCCAGTGCAACCTGGAGACCGGCCGCACCCACCAGATTCGCGTGCACATGGCCCATATCGGCCATCCGTTGGTCGGCGACCAGCTCTACGGCAATGGCCTGCGCCTCCCGCGCGGTGCCAGCCAGGCGTTGATCGACGCCCTGCGCGGCTTCCGGCGCCAGGCCCTCCACGCGGAAAAGCTGGGCTTCGACCACCCGATCACCGGCGAGTACCTGGAATTCGATTCGGCGAGGCCGGACGACCAGAACGCCCTGATCGAGGCGCTGAGGGCCGACACCGTCCTTCATCCGATCGAGGACTGAGGATGGACGCCGACTGGATCGTGCCTGACTGGACGGCGCCGGCCGGCGTCGGCGCCGCCGTTTCCACGCGGCGGGGACCGGGCGTGTCGGAGGCTCCGTACGACCGACTCAACCTGGGGCTGCGGTCCGGCGACGATGCCGCCGCGGTCGAGGTCAACCGACGGGCGCTGGCGGAAGCGCTGGCGTTGCCGGCGCCGCCCCTGTGGCTGCGCCAGGTCCATGGCATCGCGGTGGTCGAAGCGCCGGCGGCCGGCGACGACGAGCCGGTCGCGGACGCCGCCGTGGCACGTGGCCCGGGCCAGGTGCTGGCCATCCTCACGGCGGACTGCCTGCCCGTGCTGTTCGTCTCGGCCGACGGCCGGACGATCGGCGCCGCCCACGCCGGCTGGCGCGGGCTGGCGGCCGGCGTACTCGAAAACACCGTAACGACGATGGGCGCCGAGCGCATCCAGGCCTGGCTCGGGCCAGCGATCGGGGCCCGCTCGTACGAGGTCGGGGAGGAGGTGCGCGCGGCCTTCGTCGACGGCGATGCCGGCGCGGCCGGCGCGTTCGCCGTCACCCGTCCCGGGCACTGGCATTGCGATCTCTACGCGCTCGCGCGGCGCAGGCTGGCGGCCGCGGGGGTGGCGCAGGTATCGGGCGGCGGTTTCGACACCCTGACCGACGCGCGGCTGTACTCCTACCGTCGCGACGGCGCCAACAGCGGCCGCTTCGCTTCGCTGGTCTGGACCGGCGGCTAAGGCGCTGTCATCGGCGTCTGCACGTAGATCTCCGGCTTCACCTTCGGCGGCTCGGTCAGGGCGTGCAGGAAGGCATTGCGCCAGGTGGTGATGTCGTTGCGCTCGAGCACGTCCATCATCGACTGCCAGCGCATGCGGCGCTCCTTCAACGGCATTTCCAGGGCCCGTTTCAGGGCTTCGGAAACTTCGTCCAGATCCGAGGGGTTGACCAGCAGGGCCGCGTCCAGCTCCTGCGCGGCACCGGCGAAGCGGGACAACACGAGCACGCCCGGATCCTGGGGATCCTGGCAGGCGACGTACTCCTTGGCGACCAGGTTCATACCGTCGCGCAGGGGCGTGACGAGACCGACCTTGGCCACGCGAAAATAGCCCGCGAGCACTTTATGCGCGAACGACTTGTTCACGTAACGGATCGGCACCCAGTCCGGCTCGGCGTACTGGCCGTTGATATGGCCGGCGCTGCGCTCGAGCTCGCGACGTAGCGAGCGGTATTCGGGCACGTCCGAGCGCGAGGGCGGGGCGATCTGCAGGAGCGACACGCGGCCGCGCATTTCCTTGTGGTCGCGCAGCAGGCGCGCGAAGCCTTCGAAACGCTCGGGCAGGCCTTTCGAGTAATCCAGGCGATCCACGCCGATGATCAGCGAACGGTCGTCCACGCTCGCCCTCAATTTGGCCACGGCACCGCTGTCTTCGGCCCTATGGGCGAGCTCGACCGCCTCGGCGGTATCGATGCTGATCGGGAAGACACCGGCGCGGAAGATGCGCCCATTGGCCGCGCGGATGCGACCGCCCGTGCGCATGGCCGCGCCCAGTTCGTGCAGGAAGTAGTCTTCGAGCGCGCGCAGGTCGCGCTGGGTGTGCAGGCCGACGAGATCGTACGAGGCCAAGGGCTCGAGCAGCTCCCGGTGTCGCGGCAGGGTGATCAGCAGCCCCGCCGCCGGTAGCGGCGTATGCAGGAAGAAGCCGATCCGATTCTCGACGCCGAGCTCGCGCAGCATCGCCGCCAGCGGGATCAGGTGGTAATCGTGGACCCAGATGATGTCGTCTTTCTTGAGCAGCTTCGCCACCCGCTTGGCGAAGATCCGATTGACCCGGAGATAGCCTTCGAGATGATCGCGGCGGTAGTCGACGAGGTCGGCGCGGTAGTGGAACAAGGGCCATAACGCGCGATTGGCAAAGCCACTGTAGTAGTCGTCATGGTCCGCCTTGGACATGTCGATGGTGGCGTAGCTGATGTTGCCGTCGGTGACTTCGTGCAGTTCCTTGCCGGTCTCGGCGGCGATGTTGCCGCTCCAGCCGAACCACAGGCCGCCCATTTCCTGCAGCGCCGCGTTCATCGCGGACGCCAATCCGCCGGTCTGCGTCTGCTTCGGTAGCGCGACGCGATTGGAGATGACGACTAGTCGGCTCATGTTGCGCTTGCGGCTCCTTGCGTCAGCCTGGCTTTCACGGAATCCAGCCAAGCATGGACGTCGGCCGGGCTAGACAATGTGAACGTCGCTTGTGACGGTGTTCTTGCGCCGATACGAACCGACGCGCCGCCGCGGGCGTTGACCACGGCAAAACCGTGCTCGTCGGTGAGGTCGTCGCCAAGATAGACCGGGCGGCGTCCGCGGAAGGGTGCCTCGTCGAGGAAGGCGGCCACCGCGACGCCTTTGTCCATGCCGCGCGGTTTGAACTCGAATACGTAACTGCCCGGCTGGAGCTCGAATCCTGGAAAGCCCGCGGCGATCTCCGGCGCCCGCCGCGCCAGCTCGGCCTGGTACTCGGGACGCTCGCGACAATGCCAGGCGACCGACCAGCTCTTGTCTTCCACGCGCACGCCGGGCAGTTCGGCGGCCACCGCATGAACGGCCTCGCGTAGCCGGGCCAGTTCCGCCGTATCCACCGGCAGCGTGACCAGGTTACCCGTCGTGTCGCGCCGCTCCATGCCGTGCTGGCCGGCGGCGGCCCAGTGCGGGCGGTCGAAGATGCGATCGAGCGCGCTGATCGCCCGGCCGCTGACCAGGGCCATCGCGCCGCCGAGCGCCGCGTGGAGGCTGTCGAGGGTGTCCAGCAGCCCATCGGCCAGGCC
The DNA here is from genome assembly GCF_035539195.1 of Luteibacter sp. Lineage (GTDB taxonomy): Bacteria > Pseudomonadota > Gammaproteobacteria > Xanthomonadales > Rhodanobacteraceae > Luteibacter. The sequence goes on along the minus strand of NZ_DATLIW010000027.1, from coordinate 143,773 downwards.
GACGGCGTCCGGATCGTCGGCAAAGGCAAGCAGCGTGCCGTCCGCGTCCAGGAACAGGGCGGTGTCGGCATCGACAAGGTCGATAGCCGGGCGGGGCAAGGTGTCGCGGCTGGCTGTCACGGAGGCTCCACGGGGTGGCGATTCGCCGAGGATGCAGGGTGTAGTGTGAAAAAAGCGGAGGAGGGCTGCCGCGCTGCTCCTTCACCGTTGAAGGCGCATGCTTCCACCCGCATCTGTGAGGCCAGAGGCGGTCGCGGGGAGGGCCCGGGGCGCGCCAACACCTTTGGGAGACACCATCGATGCGTATGGACAAACTCACGTCGCGATTCCAGCAAGCGCTGGCCGACGCCCAGTCGTTGGCCGTCGGCCGCGACAACAACATCCTCGAGCCGGCACATGTGCTGGCCGCGCTGCTCGACCAGCAGGGGGGCTCGACCGGGCCACTGCTCACGCAGGCCCAGGTCAATGTTCCCGCCTTACGCCAGCGCGTGGGCGAGATACTCGACCGCTTGCCGCGCGTGGTCGGGCAGGAAGGCAACATCAATCTCGGCAACGATCTCAACCGCTTGCTCAACCTCACGGACAAGCTGGCCCAGCAACGTGGCGACCAGTTCATCGCCAGCGAGCTGTTCCTGCTGGCCCTGCTCGACGATCGTGGCGACGTCGGTGGTGCCCTCAAGGCGGCCGGGGCGACGAAGGAGCGGCTCGAGGCGGCGATCGACAAGTTGCGTGGCGGTGAGAAAGTGCAGTCGGAAAACGCCGAAGAGCAGCGCCAGGCACTCGAGAAATACACCATCGACCTGACCGAACGTGCGGAGGCCGGCAAGCTCGATCCGGTCATCGGCCGCGACGAGGAAATTCGCCGCACCATCCAGGTCTTGCAACGGCGTACCAAGAACAATCCCGTGCTGATCGGCGAGCCCGGCGTCGGCAAGACGGCGATCGTCGAGGGGCTCGCGCAGCGCATCGTCAACGGTGAAGTACCCGAAGGCCTGCGCGACAAGCGCGTGCTGTCGCTCGATATGGGCGCGCTCATCGCCGGGGCGAAATTCCGTGGCGAGTTCGAGGAGCGCCTGAAGAACGTGCTCAGCGATCTCTCCAAGCAGGAAGGTCGCGTCATCCTCTTCATCGACGAGTTGCATACGATGGTCGGCGCGGGCAAGGCCGATGGCGCCATGGATGCCGGCAACATGCTCAAGCCGGCACTGGCGCGCGGCGAGCTGCATTGCATCGGCGCGACCACGCTCGACGAGTACCGCAAGTACGTCGAAAAGGATGCCGCCCTCGAGCGTCGCTTCCAGAAGGTGTACGTTGGCGAGCCTAGCGTCGAGGACACCATCGCGATCCTGCGTGGCCTGAAGGAGCGCTACGCGGTGCACCACGGGGTGGAGATCACCGACCCGGCGATCGTCGCCGCGGCCACGCTCTCCGCGCGCTACATTCCCGACCGCCAGCTGCCGGACAAGGCCATCGACCTGATGGACGAGGCGGCCTCGCGCATCCGCATGGAGATCGACTCCAAGCCGGAGGAACTCGATCGCCTCGAGCGTCGCCTCATCCAGCTCAAGATCCAGCGCGAGATGCTGAAGAAAGAGCACGACGACGAGTCGAAGCAGCGCCTCGCCACCCTCGAGTCCGACATCGACAAGCTCGACCGCGAGTTCTCCGACCTCAACGAGGTGTGGAAGTCCGAAAAGGCGATGCTCCAGGGCACGACCAAGGTGAAGGAGCAGATCGAGGCCGCGCGCCTGGAACTCGAAGGCGCCCAGCGTCGGCAGGATTACGCGGCCATGAGCGAGATCCAGTACGGGCGCCTGCCGGCACTGGAAGCTCAGCTGGCCGCCGCGCAGCAGGCCGAGAAGCAGGACTTCACCTTGTTGCAGGATCGCGTCACGGCCGAGGAGATCGCCGAAGTCGTCGCTCGCTGGACCGGCATTCCGGTGGCGAAGATGCTCGAAGGCGAGCGCGAAAAACTGTTGCAGATGGAAAGTGCGCTCCATTCGCGCGTGGTCGGCCAGGACGAGGCGGTTAAGGCCGTCTCGGATGCGATCCGCCGTGCCCGCGCAGGCCTTTCCGATCCGAACCGCCCATACGGGTCGTTCCTCTTCCTCGGCCCGACCGGCGTGGGCAAGACGGAGCTGTGCAAGGCGCTGGCCGATTTCCTCTTCGATACCCAGGACGCCATGATCCGCATCGACATGAGCGAGTTCATGGAGAAGCACTCGGTGAGCCGGCTCGTCGGTGCGCCTCCGGGCTATGTCGGCTATGAAGAAGGCGGTTACCTCACCGAGGCCGTGCGTCGTCGCCCCTACAGCGTGATCCTGCTCGACGAAGTGGAGAAGGCACATCCGGATGTCTTCAACATTCTTCTGCAGGTACTCGACGATGGCCGCCTCACGGATGGCCAGGGTCGCACGGTGGATTTCCGCAACACGGTCATCGTGATGACCTCGAACCTGGGCTCGAACCTGATCCAGGAGCAGGCCGGCGACAGCGAAGCCGACTACATGCAGATGAAGGCGTCGGTGCTGGGCGTGGTGCAGGCGCACTTCCGCCCGGAGTTCATCAATCGTCTCGACGATCTCGTGGTGTTCCGCCCGCTCGACAAGAAGCAGATCCGTTCGATCGCGCGGATCCAGCTGGCCTACCTGGGCAAGCGGCTGGCCGAACGTCAGCTCGGCCTCGATGTGACCGACCGGGCATTGGATCTGCTCGGCTCGGCCGGCTTCGATCCGGTGTACGGTGCACGTCCTTTGAAGCGGGCGATCCAGCAACAGCTGGAAAACCCGCTGGCGCAGCGGATTCTCCAGGGCCTGTTCACGCCCGGGCAGACGGTACGCGTGGATTCCGATGGCAACCACCTCGTCTTCGAGGCGGTGTAGGAGCCGCTGGATCAGAACCGGAAGCCCACCTTTGCGTAGTAATAGCGCCCGTTGAAACCGAACGGCGACAGCGCCGAGTACTGCAGGCCACTGGCGAAGTCCTCGCCGCTGTTGTTCGGTTTCACGCGCGTCGGGTACTGGTTGGTCACGTTATCCACGCCGAGCGTGAAGTTCCACGCGTCGATGGCGTAACCCAGCGAGGTGTTCAACAGCCAACGCGCCGAGAACACCTGGTCCGTGGTCGGGTCCGTATTCACGCGCGTGACCGAGCCGTAACGGGTCAGGTCGCCGTGCACGTTGAAGCCTGCGATGGCCCAGTCAGCGCCGAACAGGAACTTCGTGCGTGGCGTCGCCTTGGTCAGGATGCCCTGGCTCGAGCGACCGAACAGTTCGATGGGGTCGGTCGAGTTGGCCTGCAGTACGGCAGGCGTGGCACTCACCGAGAGCACTTTCACCTGGTTGTAGTTGCCACTGGCGAGAAGGTTGACCTGGCCCCACGACGTCGTCGGGATACGGTAGTTCAACACGAGGTCCGCGCCGCGGGTGCGCGTTGCCGCCGCATTGGCGAAGTACTGGATCGCGGTGACCTGCTGACCCGGCACGATACTGTTGAAGTACGCGGCTAGCAGCGGATCGGTCAGGCTGATCGTGTCGGAGTACAGCACCTGATGCCAGATCCGGATCTGGTAAACATCGAGCGTCGCGCTGAAATCCGCGATCGGTTCCCACACCGCACCAAGACCGTAGTTCACCGATTTCTCGGGTTTCAGCGGCTTGGCGCCCAGCGCGATGGCTGCGGGGTCCGAGGTGCGGTAGGTGCCGGTCTGCGCCAGCTGGCCGGTGGTCGGATCGATGATCGTCACCACCGACTGGTAATTCTGCTGGGCGAGCGACGGCGCGCGAAAGCCATTCGATATCGTGCCGCGCAGGGCGAAGGTCGGGGTGAACTGGTAACGCCCGGAGACCTTGCCCGAGCGGGTGGAGCCCGCGTCGCTGTAGTGCTCGTAGCGGCCCGCGATGCCTGCGGAGAACTTGTCGGTGAGGTCGTTCTCGAGATCGGCGTAGAGCGCTTCGCTGTGCCGGGTGAAGCTGCCTGCCGCCTCGGGGGACAAGCCGGGAAAGACCTGCGAGCCGCCGGCATACGGCGTCGTCGTGCCGGGGATGAGGGTGTTCTGATCGAAGAAGTACGAGGTCGGGTCGCCGGCATCGATCTGGTACTTCTCCTTTCGGTACTCCGCACCGAAGGCGAGCGTCAGCGGGTTCTTCAGCCAGCCGACGTTGAACTCCTTGCCGATATCGAGGTTGGCCAGGGCCTGCGAGTTCTTGAACGTACCGGCGTTGAAGTACGTCGGCGACGAACCGGTCGTGTAGTACAGGTTGGTGTTGACGCTGTTCTGGATATCGAAGCCGAGGTTGTTGATACCGTAGTTGCCGGAGGCATCCCAGCGCCATCCACCGTCGGTCACGCCTTTCACACCGAGTACCGCGGTGGTGTCGTTGGTGTGGTTGACGATCTGCGGGAGGAAGCCGTTGGGATAGATCTCGGGCACGTTGCGCGCGTTGGCGGCCGCCCGGTAGTAGCCGTTCGAGGTGACGTCACGCCGACTGAGGCTGAGGAACCCGTAGACGTCGATGTTGTGCGCCACTTCGTACTGGAAGTTGGTCAGTGCCTGGTACGTCTTCACCGCCGGGTCGCCATAGCGCTGGTGGGCGACGTTGCCGTCGGCGGCTTCCTCCGGGGTGTACAGCGAGAGCGGCGAGCGCCGGTTGGTGTTCATCGAGTCCTGGTAGTTCCAGGCCACGCGCAGCCAGCCCTTCGCATCCGCGCCCTTGCCGCCGAGATCGATGCCGACGGAGCCGTCCACACCATTGGTGTCGCCGTCGCGTTTGCTCATGGTGCCGCCGTTGACATTGATGCTGTTCTTGCCTTCTCCCGCGCCGTGCTTGAGTACGATGTTGATCACGCCGGCGATCGCGTCCGAGCCGTATTGCGCGGCGGCACCGTCGCGAAGTACTTCGATGTGGTCGATCGCGGAGATCGGAATGGAGTTGAGGTCGGCGGGTGCGGCGCCACGGCCGACGGAGTTGTTGTAATTGACCAGGGCGGACGTGTGGTAACGCTTGCCGTCGACGAGTACCAGCGTAGCGTCGGGCGACAGGCCGCGCAGGCTTGCCGGTCGGATGGCATCGTTGCCGTCGTTGATCGCCGGTCGCGGGAAATCCAGCGAGGGCAGGAGTCGTCCGAGCGCCGTGGCCAGGTCGGTCGCACCGGAGGACGTGAGGTCCTTGGGCGAGAGCACGTCGATCGGCGATAATGACTCCGCTTCGGTGCGGTTGGTGCTGCGCGTGCCGGTCACCACGACCTGGTCCAGCTGACGTGCCTGCTTGGCATCCGGGGGTGGCGTGGCGTCCTGGGCGTAACCGGGCGTCACGATCATGAGTCCGAGCGCGGGAAGCCAGAAGCTGGCCACCGGCTTGCGTCGAGAGGTCTTGCCTGTCGTCATCGATGGATCCCCTAGGCGAGCTACGCACGCAGGGCGGGAGTGCCCCGCGGACGCGGTCGAAAAGCCGCGTTGGGATCGACGCTAGGCATTCTCGCTGCGACGCGTCAACCGATTCGTCACATCTGCGCCATAATGGTGAAACGGAAGCATGTACAGGCCTGTTTTCAAGGGATTGGCACGGAACTGGCTTCTTTCTCCTTGTTGGTGCAATGCAAAAGTATTCCGGCGCGAAGCGTCCGGGCAGATAATCTCCGGCTGACGTTCAGAGAACCGCCCATGCCCATCTATGAGTTTCAATGCAAAGCCTGCGGGCACCGTTTCGAGCGCCTGCAGAAGATGTCCGACGCCGATCCCACGGTCTGCCCGGACTGCGGCCAACCGCAGGTCGGCCGCATGCTGAGCGCGCCCCAGTTCCGTCTGGCCGGTGCCGGCTGGTACGAGACCGACTTCAAGAAGGACGGCGACAAGAAGAAGAATCTTGCGGAGGGCTCTTCCGGCGCCCCGGCGCCTGCGCCTGCCGGGGCAGCAGCGCCCGCTCCGGCCCCGGCCCCGGCCCCGGCGCCCGCAGCCGCGCCGGCGGGCAAGGGCGATGGCGGGGCCGCCTCGTCCTGATTGGGCAAGATCCGCGCCGCGCAGCGTGGCCTTCGTTATTTCATTCAAATCGCGTTGCAATTTCCTGCGCTAGCGTACGACTCCCGATCGAGTGACAAAGGAGTGTGTATGCGTGGTGTGCTGGGTGGCCTTGCCCTGGTGGCGATGGCAGTGACGATGAGCGTGGTCTCGCCGATGGCGCAAGCACAGCGCGGCACGATCGACTGCGGAAGCGGTGACAACAAGCCGGGGCGTTGCCCGGTGCCGTGGCGAGACGCACAGCTGGTCAGGCAGGATTCCAAGGCGGCCTGCGTGCGCGAGCGGACCTGGGGCTTCGATCGCCAGGCCAACGCCATCTGGGTGGACCGTGGCTGCCGGGGCATCTTTGCCGAGGCTGGCGGCTGGGGTGGCGGCGGTCGTCCGGGCGGCGACGGCCGTCCGGGGTGGGGAGGCGATCGTCCCGGTTGGGACGACGACCGCCCGGGCCCGGGTTGGGGTGGCGGTCCCCAGCGCACGATCGACTGCGGCAGCCGCGACAACGGTTACGGCCATTGCGATGTCGACGTTCGCTTCGCGCGCCCGCGCCTGCTTCGCCAGGACTCGGATGCGCGTTGCCAGGAAGGCTATAGCTGGGGCGTCGATCGCGACGGTATCTGGGTCGACAAGGGCTGCCGCGGCATCTTCTCCGTAGGCGGTCGCTGAGCGGTCGAAAGCTAGGCCGGACCCCGGGTCGTGGTACGATCCGGGGTCTTTTCCCATGAAGCTTCAAGCGCATGCGCAGCCATTTTTGCGGACTCATCGACGAGTCGCTGATCGACCAGAACGTCACCCTTTGCGGTTGGGTGAACACCCTGCGACTGCAGAGTCACGTGGCCTTTGTCGACCTGCGCGATCACGAGGGCATTGCCCAGGTGGTGATCGAGCGCGAGAACGCCGACGCCTTCGCCGTCGCCGGCGAACTGGGATACGAATATTGCATCAAGGTCACCGGTCAGGTGCGCAAGCGCCTCGCCGCCAACGACAAACTGAAGACCGGCACGGTCGAGCTCATCGCCGACAAGGTCGAGATCCTCAACGCCGCCCGTGATCTCCCGTTCGCGCTGCACGAGACGCCGAACGAAGACATGCGGATGACCTACCGCTACCTCGACCTTCGCCGTCCGGAAATGCAGCAGATGATGCGCACCCGGACCAAGCTGGTTCGCGAGCTGCGCCGGTATCTGGACACCGCGGGCTTCCAGGATATCGAAACCCCGATCCTGACCAAGGCCACGCCGGAAGGCGCGCGCGATTACCTCGTGCCCAGCCGGGTCCACCCCGGCCAGTTCTACGCCTTGCCGCAGTCGCCGCAGCTGTTCAAGCAGATCCTGATGATGGCCGGCTTCGACCGCTACTACCAGATCGCCCGTTGCTTCCGCGACGAAGACCTTCGCGCCGACCGCCAGCCGGAATTCACCCAGCTCGACCTCGAGTTCGCCTTTGTCGAAGAGCGTGACGTGCAGGACTTCGTCGAAGACCTGATCCGTCATGTGTTCCGCGAGGTCCGCCACGTCGAGCTCGACGCCAGCTTCCCCCGCATGACCTATGAAGAGGCGATGCGTCGGTTCGGTTCGGACAAGCCCGACCTGCGTATTCCCCTGGAACTGACCGACATCGCCGAGGCGGTGAAGCACGTCGAGTTCAAGGTCTTCTCCGGCCCGGCCAACGACCCGGCCGGTCGCGTCGCCGCCCTGCGCGTGCCGGGAGCTGCCGACCTCTCCCGCAAGGACATCGACGGTCTCACCGAGTACGCCGGCAAGTACGGCGCCAAGGGCCTTGCCTGGTTGAAGGTCGACGACCTCGCCAAGGGTCGCGAAGGCATCAACTCACCGGTGGCCAAGTTCCTCGACGACACCGCGCTCGCGCAGGTGCTGGCGCTTACCGGCGCCGCCTCCGGCGACATCGTGTTCTTCGGCGCGGGCGCCTGGAAGACGGTCACCGACTTCATGGGAGCGCTGCGCATCAAGCTGGGTCGCGACCGCGGCATGGTCGAGAACGCCTGGAAGCCGCTGTGGGTCACGGATTTCCCGATGTTCGAATACGACGCGCAGGAGCAGCGGTACGTCGCCCTGCATCACCCGTTCACCGCGCCCAAGGTCGACGACATCGCCGACCTTCGCGCAAACGCCGCGATCTCGGTGAGCCGCGGCTACGACATGGTCCTCAACGGCAACGAAATCGGCGGCGGATCCATCCGCATCCATCGCCCCGACATGCAGAGCGCCGTGTTCGAGCTGCTCGGCATTGGCGCGGCCGAGGCCGAAGCCAAGTTCGGTTTCCTGCTCAAGGCGCTGCGCATGGGCGCGCCGCCCCATGGCGGCCTGGCGTTCGGTATCGACCGCATTGCCGCGCTGATGGCCGGTACCGAGTCCATTCGCGACGTCATCGCCTTCCCGAAGACCACCAGCGCCCAGGACCTCATGACCGATGCGCCGTCCCCGGTCTCCGAGCCGCAGCTGAAGGAACTCCACGTCCGCGTCGCCGTGGAGCCGAAGGCCTGACCGGCGCCGCACACCGATGACCGACAACCTGCCCGAGGTCCTGCTGCTCCACGGTCTGTGGATGCGGGGCTTCGCCATGGCGATGCTGCACCGGCGCCTGCGCGAGGAAGGTTTCAGCGTTCATCAGTTCGAGTACATGAGTGTGGCCGCGCCGCCGGAGCAGGCCATCGCGCGTCTGCGCAAGCGGATTCGCAGCCTCGGTCCGGGTCCGGTCCATGTGGTCGGCCACAGCCTCGGCGGCGTCCTCGCCTTGCTTGCCTGCCGGGACGACGATCTGCCGCCGGGGCGGATCGTCTGCCTCGGCTCGCCGCTCAACGGCAGCGGCGCCGCCCGTGGGCTCACGCATCGCTGGGGCGGCGACATGCTGCTGGGCCGCTCGCGCGAACTGCTCGAGCATGGCCTGGACCGTTGGGACGGCGCGCGCGAAGTCGGCATGATCGCCGGCCGCATGCCGGTCGGCCTGGGCGCCTTCGTCGGCGCGTTGGGCGATGAGCACGACGGCTCCGTCGGCGTGGAGGAGACCCGTCTGCCGGGCCTGACCGGCCATTGCGTACTGGAAACCAGTCACACCGGAATGCTGGTTTCCGCGGACGTCGCAAGGCAGGTCGCCGTTTTCCTCCGTGACGGGCGGTTCGACACCCCCTTAGCCCCTTAACGTGATTGCGGCTAGAATCGCGCCCTCGTCCGTCCGGTAAAGCCAGGAAACGCACATGGGTAGAGGCCCGTCCATCGAAGGTCGCAAGAATGCCGAAGACGCCAAGCGCGCCAAGGTCTTCACCAAGCTGATCCGCGAAATCACCATCGCCACCCGTGGCGGCGTGCCCGATCCCAACGGTAACCCGCGCCTGCGCGCGGCCGTGGACAAGGCCCTGGCCGCCAATATGACCAAGGACACCATCGACCGTGCGATCAAGCGCGGCTCGGGCGCCGAGGGTGGTGCCGACATGCACGAGATCCGCTATGAGGGCTACGGTCCGGCGGGTACCGCGCTGATCATCGAATGCGTCACCGACAACCAGACCCGCACCGTCGCCGACGTCCGCGCCGCGCTGACCAAGCTTGGCGGCAGCCTGGGTACGACCAACTCGGTGGCCTTCCAGTTCACCAAGGTCGGTCAGGTGGTCGTTCACACCGGTGGCGACGCCGAGATCGAGGCGAAGCTGGAAGAAGGCGCGATCGAGAATAACGCCGAAGACATCGTGATCCAGGACGGCGTCGGCACGGTGTTGCTCGCCGCCGACCCGATCGCGGTCGAAGCCATGCGCAAGGCGCTCGCCGCGGCCGGCTTCGACATCGACGGCTCCGACGTGGTCATGCGGCCGAACGGCCCGCTGGTCACGCCGACCGGCGAGGCCCTGGAGCATTTCGAGAAGCTGCTTACCCGCCTGAACGACCTCGACGATGTGGACGAGGTCTATCACAACGCCATCCTGCCCAGCCAGGATGCGGAAGACGCGTGAGCTCGTGAATCCCTCGCTGTCATGACCCGCATTCTGGGTATCGATCCGGGCAGCCAGCGCACGGGTGTGGGCGTGATCGACGTGGCCGACAACGGCACGTTGACTCACGTCTGGCACGGTGCGCTGGTGATCGGTGGGGAGGCTACCTTTCCGCTGCGCCTCAAACGTATCTTTGACGAACTCTGCGCCATCATCGGCACGCACGGTCCGGCGGAGGCTGCGATCGAGCGGGTCTTCATGGCGCGCAATCCCGACTCGGCCCTCAAGCTGGGTCAGGCACGCGGCGCGGCCATCGTCGCCATGGTCAGCCAGGGAATCGTCGTGCACGAATACGCGGCGACCGAGGTCAAGCAGGCGGTGGTCGGTACCGGCCGCGCCGACAAGACCCAGGTCCAGCACATGATCGGGATGATCCTCGGCATCAAGGGCCCGCTCCAGGCGGATGCCGCCGACGCGCTGGCGATCGCGATCGCCCATGCGCACACCCGGACCAGTCTTGAACGCGTGGGTATCCCGCGCACGGCATGGAGACGCCGATGATCGGCCGACTGCGCGGAACCCTCATAAGCAAGCAGCCACCCTCGCTGCTCATCGAAGTCGGCGGTGTCGGTTACGACGTCGACGCCCCGATGTCCACCATCTACGACCTTCCGGCGACCGGCAAGGAAGTCACCCTCCTTATCCACTATGCGGTGAGAGAGGACGGCGTCTCGCTTTACGGCTTCCTTCGCGAACCGGATCGCGCCATGTTCCGCCACCTGCTCAAGGTGAGCGGTATCGGGGCGAAGATCGCGCTGGCCGTGCTTTCGGGTGTGTCGACCGACGATCTCTCCCGGCTGGTCCACGCGGGTGACGTGGTCGCCCTCACCAAGATCCCGGGCATCGGCAAGAAGACGGCCGAGCGCATGGTGGTCGAGTTGCGCGACCGCGTCGACGCGGTGGGCGTGCGCCTGCCGTCGACGATCGCGGGCGAAGTCGCACCCACCGACCCGGTGGCCGAGGCCACGGTCGCGCTCCAGCAACTCGGCTACAAGCCCGTGGAGGCCTCGCGCCTCGTGCAGAAAGTCGCCGCGGAAGGCGATACCGCCGAAGCCATCATTCGCAAGGCGCTACGCGCCGCGCTGGGAAGTTGAACCATGGGTCAGCCTAACCACGCTGAAGAACTGCGCAACGCGCACGGCAAGAAACTGGCCGCGCTCGCGCTCGGCGCCATCGGCATTGTCTTCGGCGACATCGGTACCAGTCCGCTGTACACGATGAAGGAAACGCTAGGCACGCACGGCATGACGCCCCAGCCGATGGCCGTGCTCGGCGTGCTGTCGCTGATCTTCTGGTCATTGTTGATGGTGATTTCGCTCAAGTACGTCACCTTCGTCATGCGCGCGGACAACAAGGGCGAGGGCGGCATCATGGCGCTGATGGCCCTGGCGCAGCGCAGCGTGAGCGGTTCGCCGCGGGCCCGTTGGGTGCTCGCCGCGATCGGTATCTTCGGTGCCTCCCTGTTCTATGGCGATGGCGTGATCACGCCTGCCATGTCGGTGCTTTCGGCCGTCGAGGGCCTTGAAGTGGCCGCGCCCTCGCTCGAATCCTATGTGCTGCCGATCTGCCTGGTCATCCTGGTAGCGCTGTTCGCGATCCAGCGCCACGGTACCGAGATCGTCGGCAAGGCGTTCGCGCCGGTCATGATCGTCTGGTTCCTCGTGCTTGCCTGGCTTGGCCTGCGCCAGCTCGTCGACCATCCGCAGGTGCTGTACGCACTCAATCCGATGTACGCCGTGCGCTTCTTCCTCGAGCACGGCAAGCAGGCCTTCATCGCGCTGGGCGGCGTCGTGCTGGCCCTGACCGGCGGCGAAGCGCTGTATGCGGACATGGGTCACTTCGGTAAGAAACCGATCCGCCTGGCCTGGTTCTTCTTCGTCCTTCCGGCCCTGTTGATCAACTATTTCGGCCAGGGTGCGCTGCTCCTGCACGATCCGAGCGCGATCGAGAACCCGTTCTACAAGATGGTGCCGGAAAGCCTGCTGTACCCGATGATCGCGCTGGCCACGGCTTCCGCCGTGATCGCGTCGCAGGCGGTGATCTCGGGTGCCTTCTCGATGACCCGCGAAGCGATGTCGCTGGGCTACTCGCCGCGCATGGCGGTGGTGCATACCTCGCACGAGATGTCCGGGCAGATCTTCGTGCCCTGGGTGAATCGCCTGCTGCTGGTCCTCGTGGTGCTGGCGGTGATCGGCTTCCGTTCGTCGAACAACCTCGGCGCCGCGTACGGTATCGCGGTGACCGGCACGATGACGATGACGACGCTGCTGGCCCTGGTCGTCGCGCGCTACCGCTGGCATTGGCACTGGTCCGCGGTCATCACCGTCGGCGTGGTCTTCCTCATCGTGGACGTCGCGTTCTTCGGCGCCAACGCACTCAAGATCGCCCATGGCGGCTGGTTCCCGCTGGTTCTGGGCGTGGTCATCTTTACTGTGATGACCACCTGGCGCCGGGGCAGGGACCTCGTCGTCCGCGAGATCAAGCAATCGGGCCTCGCGCTGGAGCCCTTCGTCGCCAATATTTCGGACCATCCGCCGCTGCGCGTGCCGGGTACGGCCGTGTTCCTGACGGCCAACCAGAACTCGGTGCCGCACGCGATGCTGCACAACCTCAAGCACAACAAGGTGCTGCACGAGCGCAACGTGCTGCTTACCGTGGAAATGCTGGAGACGCCGGTCGCCGACTACGACGAGCGCATGGAAGTCATCGAGTACGGCGGCGGGTTCTACGGCCTGCAGCTGCGCTACGGCTTTGCCGAGGATCCGAACATTCCGGCCTCGCTCGCTCGCGCGGGTGCCAAGGGCCTCGACTTCGACATGATGGACACCACGTTCTTCCTGTCCCGCGAAAACATCGTCGCCGACGCCCGCCGTCCGGGCATGGCCTTGTGGCGCGACAAGTTGTTCGCCTTCCTGGCGCGTAACGCGATGCCGGCCACGGCGTTCTTCCAGATCCCGGGCAACCGCCTGATCGAGCTGGGTGCGCAGGTCGAGATTTGAGGAATAGGGTGCTCGCAGACCTGCCATAATGCGGCCATGTCCGAGCACCGCATCATTTCAGCCACCGCCGCCATGGACGACGATGCGCTGGAAGCCAGCATTCGTCCCAAGCGCCTTGCCGAATATCTCGGCCAGCAGACGGTGCGCGAGCAGATGGCCATCTATATCGAGGCGGCGCGGCGCCGGCAGGGTGCGCTGGACCACGTGCTGATCTTCGGGCCGCCGGGCCTGGGCAAGACCACGCTGTCCCACGTGATCGCCAACGAGCTGGGCGTGAATGTCCGCTCCACCTCGGGTCCGGTGCTGGAGCGGGCAGGGGATCTTGCCGCGCTGCTGACCAACCTCGAGGCGAACGACGTGCTCTTCGTCGACGAGATCCATCGCCTGTCGCCGGTGGTCGAAGAAGTGCTCTACCCGGCCATGGAGGACTTCCAGATCGACATCATGATCGGCGAGGGCCCCGCGGCCCGGTCGATCAAGCTCGACCTGCCACCCTTCACCCTGATTGGCGCGACCACTCGTGCCGGTCTGCTCACCGGCCCGCTGCGCGACCGCTTCGGCATCATCCAGCGGCTGGAGTTCTACAGCGTGGACGAGTTGACCGCGATCGTCCGGCGCGCGGCGCGCATCTTCAACATCGAGTGCGACATCGACGGCGCCATCGAGATCGCCCGGCGCTCGCGGGGCACGCCCCGGATCGCCAACCGGCTGCTGCGCCGCGTGCGCGACTACGCCGAGGTGCGTGGCGATGGCAAGATAACCCACGACCTGGCGCGTGCAGCGACCGACATGCTCAGGGTCGACGCCCTGGGCTTCGACGACCTCGACCGGCGCCTGCTGAAGACGATCATCGAGAACTTCGATGGTGGTCCGGTAGGTGTGGAGTCGCTGGCGGCCGCCCTCAGCGAGGACCGCGGCACCCTGGAGGACGTGGTCGAGCCCTATCTGATCCAGCAGGGTTACCTGATCCGCAGCGCCCGGGGCCGTATGGCCTCCGCCAAGGCCTGGCGCCACCTGGGCCTGACCCCGCCACCGCGCCAGACCGTGGCCCCGGACCTGTTCTCGGACGACGTATGAGCGTTTTCAGCTGGCCTGTAAGAATCTACTGGGAAGACACCGACGCCGGTGGCGTCGTCTACCACTCCAACTACCTGCGCTTCATGGAGCGGGCCCGTACGGAGTGGCTGCGCGCCCAGGGCATCGACCAGGTGGCCCTGCGCGATGCCACCAGCCTGGGCTTCGTGGTCCGGGACATGCACCTCGATTTCCTGCGGCCGGCCCGTCTGGATGATGAACTCCTGGTCAGCGTGGTCGTCAAAGAACGTCGTTCAGCCAGTATGCTGTTCGATCAGGAGATCGTGCGCGGGGGCACGGTGCTGGTGCGCGCCACGGTGCGCGCGGCTTGCGTGAACCTCGACACGATGCGCCCCGCCCAGATTCCGGCGGACCTGTTCCCCAACGCATTCCCTATTTCCTAAAGCCATAGATACCGGCGGAGAGCCTTCAAGCGATGAACGGTGGACTGAACATTTTCAAGCTGGTCGCGGAAGCGAGCCTGCCCGTACAACTGGTCATGCTTCTGCTGCTGGTGTTCTCGTTCCTGTCGTGGGTGATCATCATCCGCAAGTACGGCCAGCTGAAGACCGCCCACGACAACGCCGAGACCTTCGAGGATCGTTTCTGGTCGGGCGCCGACCTGGCCGCCCTGTTTCGCGAGGTGGGTAACCGCGAGGGCCAGCACGGTATCGAGAACGTCTTCGAGGCCGGCTTCCGTGAATTCGCCCGCCAGCGCCAGCGCCGGGTGACCGACGCCAACCGCGTCATGGAAGGCTCCGAGCGCGCCATGCGCGTGGCCGGCACCCGCGAGATCGGCAAGCTCGAACAAAACCTGGAATTCCTCGCCAACGTCGGTTCGATCAGCCCGTACATCGGCTTGTTCGGCACCGTGTGGGGCATCATGGGCGCCTTCCAGGGCCTGGGCGAAATGAAGGACGTGACCATTTCCGTGGTCGCCCCGCACATTTCCGAGGCACTGATCGCGACGGCCATGGGCCTGTTCGCCGCCATCCCGGCCGTCTGGGCGTACAACCGCTTCGCCACCAAGGTCGAGCGCATCGCCTCGCGCTACGAGGTGTTCCAGGAAGAATTCTCCTCGGTGCTGCAGCGCCAGATTCACGCCGACGACGTGGCCTGAGCCCGGACCATGGCCCGTAACGTCTACCGCCGCCAGAAGCGGAAGCTGAAGTCCGAGATCAACGTCGTGCCGTATATCGACGTGATGCTCGTGCTGCTGATCATCTTCATGGTCACCACGCCCATGATGAACCTCGGTGTCGACATCCAGCTGCCGCAGACCAATGCGAAGTCCTTGCAGGACAAGAAGGACCCCGTCGTCGTCTCCGTCGACGAGGCAGGGCAGATATACCTCACCGCCAACGGCGCCAAGCGCGAGCCGGTGAGCGTGGACGAGTTCAAGGCCAAGATCACCGCGTTCCACGATGCCAACCCCGAACTCCAGGTCCTGATCGCCGGCGACGAGCGCGTCGGCTATGGCAAGGTCTATTCGATCCTCCCGATCCTTCAGGAGGCCGGTATTTCCAAGATCGGCCTGATGAGCCAGCCGCAGTCGGCGCAGAATGGAAAACCGTAACGGCACGCCCCGCGCGGTCGTCCTCGCCGCGCTTCTCCATCTGGGCATCGTGGCCTTCCTCGGCTTCGCGATCATTCCCTGCACGGACTACGAAAAGTGGGCCGAGGCTTTGGGCGTGCCCGCGGAATGGAACCCGCTGAAGTGTCCGGCGCCGATCCAGTTACCGGGACAGATCATCGAGGCCACCCTGGTCGGTCCTACCGGCGCGCCGCCGCCCAAGCACGCCGCCAAGCCAGTGCCGAATACGGTGCCACCGCCTCCCGCGCAGCCGACTCCGACGCCGCCGGAGCCCGAGAAGCCGAAGGTCGAGACCCTGCCGCCCCCGCCCAAGACGCCAGCCCTGAAAGACCAGGAGAAGGTCGTCGACGACGCCGTGCAGAAGGCCGAGAACGCCAAGCAACTGCAGGAAGAACAGCAGCGCCAGCGGCAGGCCGAGCTGGACGCCCAGCAGGACGAAAAGAAGAAGCAGAAGCAGAAGGAGATCGACGAGATCTTCAAGCAGCTCGACGCGGCCAAGTCGCAGACCAAGCAGGCCGACAGCAAGAAAAAGCAGGCCGAGCAGCAGTTGAAGGACCTCGACACAGCCAAGGATGACGGTCGCGAAGACCTCCCGTATGCCGAGAAGGTCCAATCGGGCCAGAACGGCAAGGACAACAGCAAGCAGGCCTTGTACATCGCGGCCATCCAGAACGCGGTGACGCCGAACTGGCTGCATCCGGACAACATGCCGAACGCGCCCTGCCAGGTGCACATCACGCAGATCCCGGGTGGTCAGGTGCTCAGCGCCAAGGCCGACTCCAGCTGTCCGTACGATGCCGCCGGCAAGGCCTCGATCGAGAACGCCGTGTTGCGCGCCCAGCCGTTGCCCTATGCGGGCTTCGAGGACGTGTTCCAGAGAAACCTCACCTTCACGTTCCGACCGCAATGATGGCGGCCGCCCCGAACCGGTCGTTCCACGGTCGGGGCGGTTCAGATTCGGGTCATGCTGGTCCGGCCCATCGCGCTACCATGCCGTCGCCGTCTCACACTTCCAGGTCGCAATGAATCCGCCCATGCGCAGAACGCTTTCCCGCCTCGCTCTCCTCCTGGTTGCGCTGACCGCCTTCGTGGCCGGTCCCGTCGCCGCCCAGTCGCTCAATGTCGACATCGTCGGCGGCCTCAAGACCGCGACGCCGATCGCCGTGGTGCCGTTCGCCCAGGCCGGCGGTGCGCCGTTGCCCACCGATGTCGCCGATGTCATCCGTGCCGATTTCAACCGCTCGGGCAAGTTCCGCTCGCTCGACAAGGCCGACATCGTCGAGACACCGTCGCAGGGTTCGGAGATCAAGTTCCCGACCTGGCGCCTGCTCAAGCAGGACTTCCTGACCATCGGTCGCATCAGCGATGCCGGCGGCGGCATGCTGAAGGTCGAATACGAGCTGTGGGACGTGAACAAGCAGCAGAGCCTGCTGGCCCAGTCGTTCACCGCCCCGGCGGGTGACCTGCGTGGCGTCGCCCATCAGATCGCCGACCAGATCTACGAAAAGATCACCGGCGTCCGTGGTGCCTTCTGGACCCGCATCGCCTACATCACGGCCGTGGGTACGGGTAACAACGCCACCTACTCGCTGATCGTCGCCGATTCGGACGGCTTCAACCCGCAGGTCGTGGCCCGCTCCCGCGAGTCGCTCCTGTCGCCTTCCTGGTCGCCCGACGGCAGCAAGATCGCCTACGTGTCCTTCGAAAGCGGCAATTCGGCCGTCTATGTGCAGAACATTTCGACCGGGTCGCGCAGCCTGATCGCCGCCCACCCGCGCGGCATCAACAGCGCGCCGGCCTGGTCGCCGGACGGCAGCAAGCTCGCCGTCAGCCTTTCGTACGTCGGTAACCCGGAGATCTTCGTGATCGACGTGGCCAGCCACGCCGAGACCCGCCTCACCAACAATTTCTCGATCGACACCGAACCGACCTTCACCCCGGACGGCCAGAGCATCCTGTTCACCTCGGATCGCTCGGGCAAGCCGCAGATCTACCAGATGTCGGCATCGGGTGGCGCCGCTACGCGCGTCACCTTCCAGGGCGGCTTCAACGCCAGCGCCTCGGTAAGCTTCGACGGCAAGCAGATTGCGATGGTGCAGGGCAACGGGAACGTGTATCGTATCGCTATCATGGACCGCAGTCTGGGCGGGCAGGTACGCTTCGTTTCCCCGGGTAACGTGGACGATTCGCCCAGCTTCGCGCCAAATGCCAGCATGCTGCTTTATGCGGCATCGCAGGGTACGCGAGGTGTCCTGTATGCGGTTTCGGCAGACGGCCTGGTACGCCAGCGTCTCGTCCTCTCGGACGGTGACGTGCGCGAGCCGTCCTGGGGACCTTATAGACAGCGTTGATGGCGCGCCCGTTTCGGGCCGCGACATTGGCAAAGTCCAGGGAAAGGGCGCGGGTGTTCCGCGCCTTTTCTGCGGACGCAAGGTTAACCGGCAGTTGCTTTAATGGCAGTCGCCGGAGCGAAGACGTAGGGTGCGGGACAGCGCCCCGTCGGCGTAGATGTAAGTAGAAAAACAGCCGGACAACCGGCGGTGCCTGTCCCGAAACCGTATATCGACTGTCGGAACTCAACTGTTGAAGGAACGTCCCATGAATAAGACCGTTAGCGTCACCCTGGCCGCCCTGCTTTGCGTGGGCGCGGTCGCCTGCAACAAGAAGCAGGTCAAGACCCCGCCGGCTTCTACGCCGGAGCCGGTTGCCCAGACCCAGGCCCCCACCAACGACGGCAAGTACCAGCCGTCGGATCTCGATACCGACGCCTGCCTCCGTCAGCGCGTTGTGTACTTCGATTTCGACAAGAACGATGTGAAGCCGGAGTTCCAGCAGATCATCGCTTGCCACGCCAAGTACCTGCAGGACCGTCCGCAGTCGGCCATGACCCTCGAGGGCAACACCGACGAGCGCGGTACGCGTGAGTACAACCTCGGTCTCGGCGAGCGCCGCGGCAACGCCGTCTCCAGCGCCCTCCAGGCTGCTGGTGGTTCGGCTGGCCAGATCAACGTCACGAGCTACGGTAAGGAAAAGCCGACCTGCCGTGAGCACAACGATGATTGCTGGTCGAAGAACCGTCGCGTTGAGATCGTCTACACCGCGAAGTAAGTAATGAAGAAGACTCTGGCTACCTGTTTTACGGCCAGGCTTGGCGTGGCGGGCGCAATCGCGTCCGCCACGCTTTTTGGTCTGCCCGTCCATGCGCAAGACTCTCGCTTGAGCCTCGCCGACCGTGTGTCGCGCCTCGAGCAGCAGTCACAGAAGGACGCCGGCACGACCCCGCTGGTCAACCAGGTCAACGATCTCCAGCAACAGCTCTCGCAGTTGCAGGGCCAGATCGAAGAGCTGCAGCACCAGAACCAGCAACTCCAGGATTCCCAGAAGGCGCAGTACGCGGATATCGATTCGCGCCTGAGTCGTCTCGAAAAGGGCGGAGCAGCGCAGGCCCAGCCGCCTGCCGCGCCCGCCGCCGCATCGCAAGCCCCGGCCCCTGCGGCCGCCGCCGTGGCTCCTGCCGCCCAGGCTCAGCAGGCGGCGCCCGCCGCCGCGCCGGCGGCAGCCAGCGCCACCGAGCAAGCGGCGTACGACGCCGCGTTCAAGTCACTGCGCGCCGGCGATTACGTCACGGCGTCGCGGGGCTTTCGCGACTTCCTTACCAAGTACCCGGACAGCGCACTCGCCCCCAACGCCTATTACTGGCTGGGCGAGTCGTACTACGTGACCATGAACTACCCGGTCGCGATCGAGGCGTTCCAGCGCCTGGTCAAGCAGTACCCGCAGAGCGACAAGGTCTCCGACGGCCTGCTCAAGGTCGGCTACTGCCAGATCGAACTGAAGCAGCAGGACGCGGCCATCGCGACGCTGAAGCAGGTATCGGCCAAGTATCCGGGGACCAAGGCCGCCGGCCTCGCACAGGAACGCCTGCGTCGTCTGCAGCGCCAGACGGCCAACTGATCCCATGAACGGTAACACCGCAACTCCGGCGGACGTTCCGCCGGTCGCTCCCGTCGCGGAACGACTGCGGATCACCGAGATCTTCCATTCCGTGCAGGGCGAGGCCGACGCGATCGGCTGGCCCACGGTCTTTGTCCGCCTGACCGGCTGCCCACTTCGCTGCGTGTGGTGCGATACGGAATACTCGTTCCACGGTGGTCAGTGGCATGACATCGACGCCATCGTCGCGCATGTCGCCAGCTTCGGCGCGAAGCACGTCTGCGTGACCGGCGGTGAGCCGCTCGCGCAGAAGCGTTGCCTGGTCCTGTTGCGCAAGCTGTGCGATGCCGGCCACGAGGTCTCGTTGGAGACATCCGGCGCGCTCGACGTGTCCGGCGTCGATCCTCGCGTGCGCAAGGTCATGGACCTCAAGGCGCCGGATTCCGGCGAGAGCGCCCGCAACCTGTGGTCCAACCTGGATCATCTCCAGCCGCACGATCAGGTCAAGTTCGTCATCGCCAGTCGCGCCGATTTCGAGTGGTCGCGGGACGTGGTCCGCGAGCATGCGCTGGATCAACGCGTGATGCCGCTTTTCTCACCGGTCTGGTCGAAGGTCCAGCCGCGTGAACTGGCCGAGTGGATCCTCGCCGAACGCCTGCCGGTACGATTCCAGTTGCAACTGCACAAGCTGCTCTGGAACGACGCGGCGGGTCACTGACACAACCAAGGTAATGCCATGAACACGTCGAATTCCTCTCCCAAGGCCGTCATCCTCGTTTCCGGCGGCATGGACTCCGCGGTGACGATTGCCATGGCGCGCGAGCAGGGTTTCGAGGTGTATGCGCTGAGCGTGGCTTACGGCCAGCGCCACAGTTCGGAACTCGAGGCATCGGAGCGCGTCGCCAGCATGCTCGGCGCGGTGACGCACAAGACCGTGCACGTGGACCTGCGCAGCATCGGCGGATCGGCCCTCACGGCTGACATCGACGTCCCCGAAGACGGCGGCACCGGCATTCCCGTGACCTACGTGCCGGCGCGCAACACGATCATGCTTTCCATCGCCCTGGGCTGGGCCGAGGTACTGGGTTCGAGCGACATCTTCTGCGGTGTCAACGCGGTCGATTACTCGGGTTACCCGGACTGCCGTCCGGCTTTCATCGAGGCTTTCCAGGCGCTGGCCAACGTGGCGACGAAGGCCGGCGTCGAAGGTGCCGGTATCCGCATCCACGCGCCGCTGATGGACATGGGCAAGGGCGACATCGTCCGCGAAGGCATGCGCCTGGGCGTGGACTTTGCCGCCACGGTCAGCTGCTACCAGGCCGATGCCCAGGGCCGCGCCTGCGGCCACTGCGATGCCTGCCGCCTTCGGGCGGAAGGTTTCGCCAAGGCTGGCGTGCCCGATCCCACGCACTACGCCTGAGCGATCAGTGGGCGCCGAACGTGCCGGTGGAATGGTCTTCGCTGGCTAGCAGCCATACCTTTCCGCGGCTGCGGCCATTCCAGCGTGCCGACATCAGCTTGCCGATGTGTGCAAGATCGGGCCGATGTACTGGGCGTCGTGCTTGGTGGTGTACTGACGCATGTCGGCTCCCTTGAGTGAGATAACCGCACGATATCGGCTCGTCAGCGCCGAGAGCATGAGAATCTGGACCGTTTTTCGTCAGAGAAGAACGCGTTGCGCGTCGGACGATGGGGCGAATGGTGGGTCGTGCCGGATTCGAACCGGCGACCTACGGATTAAAAGTCCGCTGCTCTACCAACTGAGCTAACGACCCATACGCGGGAAGCCGGCTAGTTTAGTGGTCGCAAGGGGGGTGGCACAACCCGATCCGCCGGGCGGTTCAGGTCGTGGCGACGATCGCCTCGACGTCGCGGCCGGCCTGGCGCCATGCCCCGATGCCCCCGGTCAGCGGACGGACGTTCGCGAAGCCCAGCTTGCTCAGGCGTTCGGCGACCTTCGCGGCGGAAACCTCGTTCGGGCAGGAACAATAGATCACCACCGACGTGTGCCTGGGCAGGGTGGCAAGGGCAGTGTCGGCGGTGGCCAGGTCGAACAGGCGGGAGCCGGGGATCACGAAAGGATCGTCGCGGCGACTGAGCGCCGAGCGGACATCCACGATCAGTGCGCCGGGCTCGTTGGCGAGCAGCACCGAAAGCTCGTCGACGGAAATCCGGCTTTTGCGTAGCTGGGTGATGAGCAGCGCGCGACGGGTGTAGCGGAAGCCGATCCACAGTAGCAGTCCGATCAGGGCGATCGCGACCATCCCGAGCCCGAATTGTTTCAGCGCGGCCAGCACGGCGTCGATCTGTCGATAGAACAGCATGCCGATCGACAGGCCGACGGATATCCACAAGGCTGCACCGAGCAGGTCGTACAGCGTGAAGCGCGAGAAGCGGGTGTCCCCGGCGCCGGCGATCGGGATGGCGACCAGCGAGAGCCCGGGAATGAAACGCGCCACCAGCAGCAGCTTGACCCCGCGCTTCTCGAAGAATCCGCTGGCACGGCGCACGCAAGTGTCGGGCGAAAGCGAGATACGGCAGAGGCTGTCGAGGACGCGATACCCGAAGCGCCGGCCGGTGAGAAACCATGCGGCATCGCCGGCGAAAGCGCCCGCCAGAGCACCCAGGAAGGTCGCCATGATGAGAGCGGGGTCGCGCGCGGCGACCAGGGTGCTACCGACCACGATCAGCGTTGGCATCGCCGGCACGGGAAGGCCGATGGCGCCCGCGAACACGCCGACGAACGCGACGACCGGCGCCGTATCAGACCAATTGACGCTCGCCACGACAGTGATCCTCGGAAAGGTCCGTGTACTTCCGTAACGATACGCCGGTCGGGGCGTCGCCGACAGGTGGTCGTCGGTCAGAGCGCCGGATGGCGGCTCAGGTTCGCCGTGGCGCGAACCGGCGGTCCGATGGCGGCGCCTTCCAGTTGGACCCAGAACAGCGTGCCGCGCCCGGGTCTCGAGCGGACGCCGATACTGCCGCCAAGGGTGTCGACGATGCGCCGGGCCACCGCCAGGGCGATGCCATAACCGGCATGTCCGGGCAGTCGCGTGAACTCCTCGAAAACGCGTTCCTGCTGGCTCGGTTCCAGGCCCATGCCGTTATCCCGAACCTCCAGCCGCACGGCATCGCCGCGCCGACGCACCGCGACCAGGACACGCCCATTCGGCGTGCTGACCACGGCGTTGGCGACGAGGCGGTGAAGGAGTTCGCCCAGCAAGGCGGGATCGCCGTGAAGCGGCAGGTGGCCGCCTCGCCAGTGCACGTCGACGCCAAGCCGGCTGGCTTCTTCCTCGATCGCGGCGCGCTCACGCACGAAGAGGTCCGACGCGATGAGGCCGACGGCGCGGGGTTCCACGGCGCCCGCATCGAACCGTGCCATCGCCAGCAACCCGTCGAGCAGTTCGTTGAGGCGGGTGAGGTTCGCGCGCATCTGCCCGAGGACGGCGCGCTGGCGCAGGTCGTCGCCCGGCTGCATACCGGCAACGAACAGGGCGAGCGCCTGCAACGGCTGGCGAAAGTGATCGCCGATCTGCTCGATGAAACGCGTGTGCCGTGCAATGTCCTGCAGGCGCTGACGCAGTGCGTCGGCCATCGCCGTATCGTGGCGTCGACGCAGGTCGACCAGCTCGTCGAGCAAAGCGTCGATGGCGGAGAGTTCGCTGGCATTCCCGCCGCGCAAGACAGGGCCGGATTGACGGGGATGGAGAAAGGCGTCGATGCGATCGCGCATGCCTTCGATCGGTGCGATCACGTCACGTTCCATCGCCCGTTTCGTGAGCAGGAAAACCGCCAGGACGCCGCAACACAGCAGCAAGGTCATGATGGCTGCGGCGGCGCGCCGCTCGTGTAGCGAGGTGGCGTCGGACACTGTCTCGAGTTCGCCCAGGGAGGTATTCAGGCGAACACGCAGTGCGCGGCCGTCCGGCACGCGACGCCCACTGTCGATGACAAGGTCTGGCGCATCGTCTCGGCGCAGCGTCAGGCTCTCCGTCGGCGCGCTGCGGGACAATGCACGCGTCAGCGCGTAGCGAACCGCATCCTCGTTCGATGCCGCCTCCAGCGACGCGCCCAGGCGGATGGCCTGGATGCGGGCGACGGTTCGCGCTTCCGCGGACAACGACCGCATGTGCAAGACGCCGAGCGCACCGCACAGGGCGAGCGCGACCAGCGTCATCGGCAGCAATCCCCGGAGGATCAGCTGTCGATGCAGCGTTGCGGGCCTTGCATGCGAATACGGCGGCGCGTTCATGAGGGGGCCTGTTGCACACAATCTCATGACGAATCTATGAAACGCGCGTTCGTCGCGCGATAGACAAGGGGACCTAGGCTGCACGTCTATGCCTTGGGGCCTATGCCTTCTGGCTGGCGCTATTTGCCGGCCAGCCGTTTCACGACGGTGTCGTGGTCGACCTGAATCTTCCGGAAGCGTGCTTCACGCGCGGCTTCACTGACCCATTGGGCGCTGGTGGCCCGGCGCTTCTCCAGCGAATACTCGATATCGACGAACGGTACGAGGACAGCGTTGTCGGCCCGGGCGAAACCGCTGATGTCGTGGATGAGCTTCAGGTTGGCTTCTTCGCGCGACCCTTCCTTGCCCTTCCCGTAGCTGGTGATGAAGGTGGCGACACGCTCGCGCAGGGCGAGTGGCAGGTCGTTGCGGATCACAATGACCGCGTGGGGAATCAGCGACGACTTCCATAGCACGCGCAGTCGTGCGTACTGGTCGGGGAAGTGCTGCTTGAAGCGTTCCAGATCCGCCGTGTTGTTCGTGGCGACGTCCGCTTCGCCGTTGGCGACGGCCAGCGCGTTGTTCTGGTGGTTGTCGACATGGACGCTGGCGAAGAACGTGTCCGAGTCGACGTTGCGTGCCGCGAACAGCTGCGTCTCGGGGACGAGGTAGCCGGACACGGAAAGCGCCTCGCCGCGAGCGAACCGCCATTTCCCCGGTCGTGCGAACAACTGGTCCACGCTCGTCAGCCGGGAATCCGCGGCCACCAGCACCACCGCGTAATAGCCCTTCGAACCGTCGCCGCGGGTGAGCTGGCCGATCACCTGCATGTTGTTCTGGGTGACCGCATCCAGGGCAAGCCGGCCGGAAAGGAACGCGATGTCCACCCGCTGCTCGCTGATCGCCTGCGCGATGCCTTCGTAGGTGGCAACCGAGACCGCGCGGACGGGACGGGCGAGGGCCTTGCTCAGATCGTCGAGCATCGGTCGCCATGCCTCGAGCGATTCGGCGGGACCGCCAATGGGAAGGATGCCGAAGGTGAGCGGGGCATTCGGATCCACATCGCCCAGGCCCGGGGCGGCCGCCAGCGCCGGGCCGGCAAGAGCGGCCGCAATGAGGCATGCGCCGAACCACGCGCGCACCCGACTCTTCGCCGCGCTCTCAACGCCTGCCCACATCGCGCCTGCCTCGCGTGGATTTCGTTTCGGCTAGTCGCCCAGGTGCCGCGCGGCGACCAGTGCCTCCAATCGGTTGCGCACATGTAACGCACGGAAGATCGCGGCCAGGTGAATCTTGACCGTGCCTTCGCTGATGCCCAGCTCGCGGGCGATCAGCTTGTTCGGCCGGCCCTTGGCCAGCAGCCTGAGCACGTCGATCTGGCGATCGGTGAGTACGGTGGCCAGCCGCTCCTTGGTGGTCAGTCCATCGGCGCCGTCGGTCGTGGAGAAGAACGGCTGGGGAGCGCTCGATGCTGCCGCCTTCATCGCTTCGGGCGGCACATAGATGCCACCGCCGATGACCAGCTGCACCGCGCTGAGGATGACGGCGGGAGACGATGACTTGAGGATGTAACCTTGGACGCCAAGATCGAGCACGTGGCGGATGGCGGCGGAGTCTTCGGTACCCGAAAGCACGATAACGGCCCGCTTGCGCGCGGTACGGGTTCCGATCAGATCGTTCGCGTGGCGGCGTTCCTCGGCGGTCAACTCGTGGCTCTCGCCGTCCTGCAAGGTGACTTCGTCGTTGGCATCGGCCAGCTTCTCCACCGCCTCGCGAATGTGGTCGACACCGTTCGCGCCCGGCATGGCCATGTCGATCAGGGCGAGATCGGGAAGCGGCAAGCGGTCGAGTTGCGAGCGAAGCTGGGCCACCGTCTCCGCCTCGACGAACTCGATCTCTACCTTGGTCCCCGGCTCAAGCAAATCACCCAACTCCCTCAGCTTGAGCTTGACGCCCTCGATGATGAGCCGGTGATCGTCCGCGATCAGAACACGCATGCCACTCCTCCGCCCGCACTGCCGCGAGCATCCCCGTTCTTGGGAACATAGCCCTCCGGGCGCCTCGCGGCAAGCCAGCCATCCGGCTCAGACGGGTGCATGATGGACTGCCCACGCAGAAACCATGACATCGTGCAGGCGTTCGGGCGAGACCGGCTTGTAGAGAACTTGCGTCGTGGTCTGGTCCACGTTGCGCAAGAAATCGCCGCGGGTCTCGCCGGTAATCAGTACCCGCGCGAACGGCGGCGGGTCGCCGGGACGTCGACGGTAGTAGCGATCGAGCAGGTCGATCACGTCCAGGCCGGTGCCTTCGCGCAGGCGCAGGTCCGAAATCACGATATCCGGCGGCTGCATCCACTGGTGCACCGCCTCGATGGCTTGCTGGGCATCTTCGGCAGTCATGACCTCACAGCCCCAGCTGCCCAGCAGAAAACTGATCCCGGCGAGGATGCTGGGTTCGTCGTCGATCACCAGGACACGCATGCCGACCACATCCCGCGGTGCGCCACCTGCCGCCGCCGCCGGCACGGGCGCCTCGACCTTTCCGGGCTGGACCTCGGGTAGCGTGATCGAGAACAGGCTGCCCCTGCCGGGCCTGGAGTGCACCATGGCTCGTGTGCCAAGCAGTCCCGCCAGGCGCTGCACGGTGGACAGGCCCAGGCCCAGTCCGCGCCGGGTGCTCTCGGGGCGGCCGACCTCGGGGCCGCTCTCGACCCGGTAGAACTCGTCGAAGATGTGTTGCAGGTGCTCGGGTCCAATGCCCAGCCCGGTATCCCACACATCCACGCGAACCGTGCCGTCGAGACGCCGGCGGGCGCCCACCAGCACGCCACCGCAACGTGTGTAGCGCAGGGCGTTGCTCACCAGGTTGTTGAGGATGCGCGCGACCATGGTGCGATCGCAGCGCACCCACAGGCCGGTGGTCCGCACGACCAGGCGCAGGTCGTGCTGCTCGGCCACCATGCGGAAGTTCACGCTGACCTCCTCGAATACCTCGTCCAGCGGCAAGTCGCGCAACACCGCCGGCATGGCACCCGTCTCCAGACGGGACAGGTCGAGCAACTCGCTGAACAGATGGTCCAGCGCCTCGACACACTCCTGGATGTGGGCGATGCGGTTCAGGCGCACCGGGTCGTACTCGTCGACCGCAAGGCCCGACGAGAACAGGGTCAGGGCATACAGCGGCTGGCGCAGGTCATGCGAGGCGGCGGCGAGAAAACGTGCCTTGGCCACGCTCGCGGCTTCCAGCGCGGCATTCTTCCGGGCGAGTTCCTCGGTGGCCAGGGCGATCTCGCGCTCCATGCCGATCTGCGCATGCAGGAGTTGCGAGGCGGCGCCGTTGAAGCCGCGCTGGAGGTCGCCGATCTCGGTATCGTCCGTCACCGGGACGACCACCGTGCGATCGCCAAGGCCGAGCTGGCGAACGGCGATGGCGAGATTGCGCAGGGGGGCGCTGAGCCAGCGGGCCGTGGACCAGCCGATCATCACCGCGATGAACAGGCTCAGGCCCAGCCACAACAGGGCGTTGTGCACGCTGGCCCGTTGCGCGGCGATGGCGTCCTCGACGCTGACATCGACCGTGACCGAGCCGACCACGCGATGACTGACCGGGTCGAGGACCTCGCGCGATACGGTGAGGCTATCCTCGTCGTCGATCGAGCCGTTGACCCGGTCGGCGATGATCTCGCCGTCGCGGTCGCTGATGCGCACCCGCGCCACCTGCGGCAACTGCACGATCGACTGGGAAATGTGCGAAATCTCGCGCCGTTCGCCGTTGCGCAGTGCTTCGCCGGAGACGCTCGCGGCCTGCTGGGCGATCGCGTCCGCCGTGGATCGCCCCATCTCGTGGAGGGTGTCCATCTGGTGGCGGGTGAGCAGGGTGACCAGGAGAATGGCGCTGATCGCCGTGGGTACGAGAGCGACACAGGTCAGGCGCTGCACCAGCGACGTGCGACGCCAGACCCGTTCAAGCCACGTAACCGATACGTCGCGCATCCGTCTCCCCTTGCGCGCCCCTCCCGGGCGACGCGAGGCTACAGCCTAGCGCAGTTCCACCGGCCCGGCGTCAGCCGCGCCGACGTCGGCGGTCACGGGCCTTCTTGATGACCAGAGGAAGCACGCTCAGCGCAGCAAAGGCCACCAGGGGCAACAGAATCCTGTCGTCGAGGAGCCGGGCCAGGGTGAACGGCGTATCGCCCGCGAAGGTATCGCCCAGACCGGCGCCGACCGCGGTTTCCGCCACGAGGGACACGGTTCCACCCAGCCACGTGGCGCCGAGGAACAGCCACAACGGGCAACGCAGCCATGCCAGGGCGACGGTCATGGCGCCCAGCGGCACGATAGGGATGAAACGCAGGGCGAGCGTGTAGCTGACCGGATGGGCGGCGAAGCCGCTACGCATGCGTGTCGCCAGTTCCGGCGGTTGGCGGCCACCCGGTCCGAACGCGTATCGACTGGCGAGGAACAGCAGCAGCGAGCCGAGCACGAGCGCGACCGACGACAGGGCGGTGCCCTGCGCGATACCGAACAGCAGGCCGCCGGCCAGGATGATGACGATCGTCCCGGGCACGCCTGTCGCGATCGCCAACGTAAGCACGCCCGTAAAAGCGAGCCGCGACATCACGGGGTGTTCGGCGATCGCACCGCGCAGCGCGCCCTCTTCGGCGAGCAGCCGTGTCGGGTGGAAGCGATCGAGCGCCCCGCTGCCGAGCATCACCGCGCCTGCGATCAGCAGCAGCGACAACGGCAGCACGGCGCGCCAGCGACTCATCTGCGCAGGACCGGGATCAATAGCTGGCGCCCGACTCGCCATAGCGACGAAGCACCTCGCGGGCCTCGTCACGGCGGATATCGCGGCGGACGGCGATGCCACGACGCTCGAGCTCGCCGATCCAGTCGGCGGGAAGCGGGCCTTCGTCGAAGGGCGTGAGCTCCTCGACGTCTTCCGAGCGCGCGCCGATGAGCAGTTCGTCGACCCCGGCCCACACCGTCGCGCCATAGCACTGGCAACAAGGCTGGGAACTGGTGGCGAGGACGAAGCGGCCGCCGTCTTCATTGAGGCGGAAGCGCTGCAGGCGCTGCTGTGCGGTCATGTACGCCATCATTTCCGCGTGCGCCACCGAGCAGGCATGCGGAACGACCCGGTTGACGCCGACAGCGACGATACGGTCGTTGCCGTCGAACACCACCGCACCGAACGGGCCGCCGGTGGCGAGATCGATATTGCGTGCGGACAGATCGATGGCCAACCCGACCTTGGTCTCGTCGCCCGCATAGGTGAGCGAGGTGTCCACGGTTTCATGGACCCAGGCGGGCAGGGTGAGGTGGACCTGTGCGTACAGCATCAGGACTGTTTCGCCCAGGAGTCGCGCAACGTCACCACGCGATTGAACACCGGCGTACCCGGCGTGTGGTCGTGCATGTCGGCGACGAAGTAGCCCAGGCGCTCGAACTGCATGCGATCCTCGCGTGCGGCGTGGGCGGCGGCCGGCTCCACATACCCGTGAACGACACGACGCGACTGCGGATTGATGTGATCCTTGTATGTCTTGCCATCGCTGTCGTCGTCCGGATCGGCGGCGTCGAAGAGCCGGTCGTAGAGTCGGACGATAGCGGGCACGGCATCGTGTGCGCTCACCCAGTGAATGGTTCCCTTCACCTTGCGGTCGGCCCCCGGCATGCCCGTCCGGCTTTCGAGGTCCAGCGTGCAGCGCAGTTCGGCGACCTCGCCGTTCGCGTCCTTGATCACTTCGTCGCACTTGACGATGCCGACGCCGCGCAGGCGCACTTCACCGTCGGGCTTGAGTCGATGGAAGCCCTTCGGCGGCACCTCGGCGAAGTCCTCGCGTTCGATCCACAACTCGGGCGAGAACGGAACGCTGCGCGTGCCGAAGGCTTCGTCCTTGGGATGGTTGGGGAAGGTGAGGGACTCGCGGTGGCTCGCATCGAGGTTGGTGATGACGAGCTTGACCGGATCGATCACGGCGAGGCGACGCGGGGCGACACCGTCGAGGTCCTCGCGCACCGCGCCTTCGAGCACGCTCATGTCGATCGTACTGTTCTGCTTGCTGACGCCGACGCGCTCCCAGAACAGACGGATGCCGGCGGCGGTGAAACCGCGACGGCGCACGCCGGCGATCGTCGGCATACGCGGATCGTCCCAGCCGTCGACCAGGTTCTCGGAGACGAGGGTGATCAGCTTGCGCTTGCTCATCACGGTGTAGTTGAGGTTGCCACGCGAAAACTCGATCTGGCGGGGCTTGCTCGGCGTGGTCGGCAGGCCTGCGTCGACCAATGGCTGCCAGAGGTCCCGATCGTTCGCCAGGTCGACCTTGTCCACGCACCAATCGTACAACGGGCGGTGATCTTCGAATTCCAGCGTGCATAGCGAATGGGTGATGCCTTCGAGCGCGTCAGAAAGCGAATGCGCGAAGTCATACATCGGGTAGATCGGCCATGCGTCGCCGGTGTTCTGGTGATGCACCTTGCGCACGCGGTAAAGCGCCGGGTCGCGCAGGTTGATGTTGCCGGCGGTCATGTCGATCTTCGCGCGCAGGGTCTTGCTGCCGTCGGCGAATTCGCCGGCGCGCATGCGCTGGAACAGGTCGAGGTTCTCGTCGACGGAACGCTCGCGGTACGGTGAGTTGCGGCCCGGTTCGGTCAGCGTGCCGCGGTACTCGCGCACCTCCTCGGCCGACAGGTCGTCCACGTAGGCTACGCCCAGGCGGATGAGCTTGAGCGCTGCGCGATAAAACACCTCGAAGTAGTCCGACGCATGACGCAGCTCCGCCCACTCGAAGCCGAGCCACTTCACGTCGCGCTGGATGGCGTCGACGTACTCGACATCTTCCTTCGACGGGTTGGTGTCGTCGAAGCGCAGGTTGCAGGTACCGGCGAAGTCGGCGGCGAGGCCGTAGTTCAGGCAGATCGACTTGGCGTGACCCAGGTGCAGGTAGCCGTTGGGCTCCGGTGGAAAGCGGGTGTGGACCACCGCATGCTTGCCGGAGGCCAGGTCCTCGCGGACGATCTGGCGGATGAAATTCTGCTGCGGGACGGGCGTTTCGGTCGACATCGCGAGGGACTCGGAGGGTGGGGCGGGGCAAACATCCGAGTTTACCTGAGCCGCGTGGCGCTTGCCGCCGGGCGGCCGCGCGGGTAGCTTCCCACCATGCACACCGTCTACCACGCCGAATCCCTGATCGACGCCCATCTGGTGAAGAATGCGCTCGAGCAGGCCGAAATTCCCGCCTTCATCGCCGGTGAGTTTCTCACCGGGGCGGTCGGCCAGCTACCCGCTCGGGACTTTCTCGCCGTGATGGTTCCCGAGGCGGCTGCGGAAGCGGCCGAGGCGATCGTCCGCGTCATCGACGGTCAACTTGCCCAGGCACGCGCCGCCGCGGCTGCCGACGACGATTTTGGCGCCGCCAGCCTGCCGGCCTGACCGGCGCGCCCCCATCCAGGAACAATCCACCCATGCAGGCCCCACGTTTGACGAATATCGCCGACCTCGTCCGCGACGTTCCGGATTTTCCGCGTCCCGGCATCATGTTCAAGGACATCACGCCGATGCTCGCCGATGCCGCCGCGTTCAGCGCCTGCATCGACGCCCTGTGCGCGCCGTGGCACGGGCTTGGCATCGGTGCCGTGTGCGGTATCGAATCGCGCGGCTTCATCTTCGGCGCCGCCATGGCCCGCGCGCTCAACGCCGGCTTCGTCCCCCTGCGCAAGGCCGGCAAGCTGCCACCGCCGATCGTCGGCGTCGACTACGGTCTGGAATACGGCCACGACCGGCTGGAGATCGGCACCGAGGCGCTATCGCCGGGCGAGCGCGTGATCGTAGTCGACGACGTCCTTGCCACGGGTGGCACCCTGGAGGCGGGCCGCCGGCTGGTCGAGCGGCTCGGCGCCGAAGTCGTCGGCGCCAGTGTCGTTATCGAACTCTCGGGGCTTCACGGCCGGGCGAAGTGGTCCGGTCCGGCACCGCTGCACGCGTTGATCGGCGGCTGAGGAGCCCTGGGGCGAGGCTTACGGTCCGGCCTCGCGGAGGTCCTCGACGAGGACGATCTCGCAACCGCCCGCACCGGTGTCCTCGCGGGTGAGCGAGGTGTTCCAGTGCCAGCCATCGTCGCGTTTGACGTCGACGAGAAAGCCGTCGAAGTGGATCACTTCGCCCGGCCGAACGTTGCTCAGTTCGCGGGCCACGGTGTCGTTGGCCGGAATCATGTGCATGTTGGCGCTGGAATCCTCGATCTCATGGCGCGGAATCGGAAAGTTTTCCGTGTACCAGAAGTAGAACCGGTTGGATTGCGAGATGCGGATCTTGTCGAGCACCGCGGTATCCGACATCCGGCCCCAGCCCAGCGCCAGGTCGGTCGGCGCGATCGGCGCGAGGTCGTCCAGCTGGTAGTCCTCGCGCGACAGCACGCGGCCGGTCATGGCGAATTTCGCGCGGGGCTCCAGCGAAAAATGGCCACGCGTCAACGACGGCCCGGCGCCGAGATCCTGCTGGCTGGGGATGTCGCTCGCCAACACGCCGGGCGCGGCGTGCATCGGCCGCTGGTGCCACCACGTGTACGCCCCCATGCCGCATAGCAGGAGCAGGACGACCAACCAGAAGCGCATCTTTCGCCAAACTCTCAGGAAGATGGAGAGGCAACGTCTGGCGCGCTTTACGGTTGACGCGTGGCGCATTCCCGGGCATTGAAGAGCTCGGCAGGCACGTCGCGGATCACCTCGGCGAGGGCGCTGAAGAACGGCGTCATGGCCGAACTCTTCCGCCAGACCATCGCGATGCGACGGCTCGGCGCGGGACTTTCGAACTCGATGAGGCGGACATTGCCCGACTGGGCCACCGGCGGCTTGACGGCGAGGATCGGCATCAAGGTGATCCCGACATTCGCCGAGACCATCTGGCGCAGCGTTTCCAGGCTGGTGGCACGGAACCCGGTCTTCTCGCCCGCGCCGGCCAGGTGGCAGACCTCGAGGGCCTGGTCGCGCAGGCAATGGCCGTCCTCGAGCAGGAGCAGGTTCTGGTCGGCCAGGTCGTCCATGCTCAGGCATTGCCGCCCGGCAAGCGGGTGGTTGTCCGGGACGGCGAGGACGAAGGGTTCCTCGAACAGGAACTCGATATGCAGCGATTCGTCGTGCATCGGCAACGCCAGGATGCCCGCATCCAGCGTGCCCTCGCGCAGCATGCCGAGGATCTGCTCGGTCTTCTCCTCGCGCAGCAGCAGCTCCAGCCGCGGAAAACGCTCGCGCAGATGCGGGATCACATGGGGCAACAGGTAAGGCCCGAGCGTGGGGAAGATGCCCAGGCGGATCGTCCCCGACTCCGGGTCCCGGGTGCGCTGGGCGATCGACTTGATCTCGTCCACCTGGGAAAGCACACCCCGCGCTCGTCGGGCGATCTCGCGACCGGTCTCGGTGAGCAGGACCTTCCGTGGCGTGCGCTCGACCAGGGCCACGCCCAGTTCGTCTTCGAGCTTACGGATCTGGGTGGACAGGGTGGGCTGGCTGACGAAGCTGGCTTCGGCGGCGCGGCCGAAGTGCCGGTGCTCGGCCAGGGCAACGAGGTAGGACAAGTCACGCAGGTTCATGGCGACGGGCTCAGCTCGAATCGATAGGGCCAGCCTATCACATTGATGTCTACAATCGATTTGAGATATATGTTCCGGCCCGCTAACCTTACGTTTCAGTCGCGGCACCATGAGCGCGCGCAGAGTTCATTCCACCCTCAACGGAGAGTCAAACGTGCTGAGCATTGGCGATAAGTTCCCCCAGTTCAACCTCAAGGCCGTCAACGGCGGCCCGCTCGCGAACAAGATCGAAGACGCGTTCATCGACGTCTCCGATAAGTCGTACGAGGGCAAGTGGAAGCTCGTGTTCTTCTACCCGAAGGACTTCACCTTCGTCTGCCCGACCGAGATCAAGGGCTTCAGCGATCTGAACGAGAAGTTCGCCGACCGTGACTGCCAGGTCCTGGCTGTCTCGACCGACTCCGAGTTCGTCCACCGCGCCTGGCGCATGGACCACGCCGACCTGAAGGACCTCCTGTTCCCGATGGTTGCCGACATCAAGAAGGACCTCACCACGGCCCTGGGCATCCTGACCGACGAAGGCGTTGCCCAGCGCGCGACCTTCCTGGTCGATCCGAACGGCGAGATCCAGTTCGCTTACGTGACCGCCGGTTCGGTCGGCCGCAACCCGGACGAAGTGCTCCGCGTCCTCGACGCGCTGCAGACCGACGAGTTGTGCGCCTGCAACTGGAAGTCCGGCGACGAGACCCTGAAGGTCGCCTAAGGCTCCGCCGGTCGTAAGTCCCGCGCCACAACGCTCCCTCCCCCCGCGTGGCGCGGGCAACCCGAGAGGCGGTGAAGTTCGCTTCACCGCCTCTTTTCCAAGCTCGTTACCGCATCACCGGCACGTCCCCCGTGTCCCGCGTGAACCGGCGCCTTGCGCGCCGAGCCATTCCGCGCCCCATTCCCTATCCAAGACAAGGTGCATCCCATGAGCGTCGCCGATCTTCGCAGCAAGCTTCCCGAATACGCCAAGGACCTCAAGCTGAACCTCGACTCCGTGTTGAGCGAAGCGGGCGCCCCGGGCCTCAACCTCGCCCAGATCTCGATGGTCGCCCTCGGCGCCGCCTTCTCGGCGCGCTACAAGCCGCTGACCGAGGCCATTGCCGCGTTCGCCGCCGAGCACGCCACGGCCGAACAGCTGACCGCGGCCAAGGGCTCGGCCGCGATCATGGGCATGAACAATATTTACTACCGCTTCCAGCACCTGGTCAGCCATCCGGAGTACGCGACCATCCCGGCGAAGCTGCGCATGAACGTGATCGGTGCCTACAAGGGCGACGCCAAGAACGACTTCGAGCTAGTCTCGCTGGCGGTCTCGGCCGTCAACGGCTGCGGCATGTGCATCGACTCGCACGACAAGGTGCTCCGCGACGGTGGCATCTCCGTGCAGGCGATCCAGAGCGCCGTCCGCATCGCTTCGGTGATCCACGGTGTCGCCGTGGTTCTCGAACAGGCCGACGCCGCAGGTTGATATAGGAAGACGCCGCAGGTTGATATAAGACAAATCAAGCCAATGTGGGAGCCGCTTCAGCGGCGAAAAACCAACGGAGCAGTGAAGCAGCCACCCCGTGGACAATACCATCGCCGGCATAGCCACCTCCCACGACAAGCCGCGCCCCAAAAGGGTGTTGCCGAAAGGCCGCGTTTAACGCGGCCTTTCCTCGTGATAGGAGACGCTCCCCCGACATTCATCTCGGGAGGGTCGCACCATGAGCTACGTCGACGGTTTCGTATTACCCGTACCCCTGGACCGCATGGCCGACTACAAGAAGATGGCCCGACTCGCGGGCAAGGTCTGGTTGGAGCACGGCGCCCTCGCCTACAACGAATGCATCGCCGACGATGTAAAACCCGGCAAATCCACCTCGTTCCCGCAATCGGTGAAACTGAAACCCGGCGAGACCGTCGTGTTCTCCTGGATCGTTTACGAGAACAAGCGCGCACGCGACCGCATCATGAAGAAAATCATGGAAGATCCGCGACTTGCCGCCTTCATGGACCCCAAGAAACTCCCCTTCGACGGCAAGCGGATGTTCTTCGGCGGGTTCAAGCCGATCGTCGAACTCTGACGCACCGCAGCGCGGCGGGGGTGCCTTCTGGCACTGTGTCGAAGGTCATCCCTGTTCGCAGGATGGGGGATTACCCACAGGGGAGTCCCACCCGCCATGCGTCATTTCGTCCGTCCTCTCGTTCTCACCGCGCTCGCCGCCTGCTGTGGCGCCGCGTTCGCCGCCGGCACGGACGCCGCCGCGCCCCTCGGCCACCTGCCCACCTGGGCCCAGCCCGAAAGCTACAAGCTGGCTTTCAAGGTCGATCCCAAGCAGGAAGACTATGCCGGCTCCGCCACGATCAAGGTCAAGCTGACCCAGGCGTCGGACTTCATCTGGTTGCACGGCAAGGACCTCAAGGTCTCCAAGGTCACCATCACCGACGCCGCGGGCAAGAAGCACGTCGGCAAGTACACCGTCGCCGCCGAGAAGGAAGGCGTCGCACGCGTCGATCTCGGCGCCAAGCTCGAGCCGCAGGAGATCACCCTTGCGATCGAGTTCACTGCGCCGCTGAACAAGCAGCTGCAGGGCCTCTACAAGGTATCGCACGAAGGCGTGCCGTACGCGATGACGCAGATGGAGCCGGTCTCCGCGCGCTACGCGTTCCCGGGCTTCGACGAGCCTTCGTTCAAGGTGCCGTTCGATCTCAGCCTGACCATTCCGGCCGACGACCAGGGCGTGGCCAACACCGCGCAGGTGAAGGAAGAGAAGGCGGGGGCGGGCTGGAAGACCCTGACGTTCTCCACCACCAAGCCGCTGCCGACCTATCTGGTCGCGTTCGCCGTCGGCCCGTGGGACGTGGTGAAGGGCCCGGATATTTCGCCGACCGAGTTCCGTTCCACGGCCACCCCTTTGCGCGGCATCGCCGCCAAGGGTGAAGGCCATCGCATGCAGCACGTGTTGGGCGAGACCAACTCGATCATCCACACGCTCGAGGACTATTACGGCTTCGGTTACCCGTACGACAAGCTCGACCTGCTCGCCGCGCCCGACTTCAGTGCCGGCGCCATGGAAAACGCCGGCCTGGTCACGTTCCGTGACTGGCTCCTCCTGATCGATCCGGATTCGGCGGCGCAGTACGTCCGTGGTTCGTTCAACGTCAACGCGCATGAACTGGCCCACCAGTGGACCGGCGACACCGTGACGATGGCCTGGTGGGACGACCTCTGGCTCAATGAGGCGTTTGCCACCTGGATGCAGCAGAAGGTCACCACCAAGGTGCACCCGGAATACCGGGCCGACCTCGACCGCGTTCGCGGTGCGCAGGGCGCGATGAACAACGATAGCCTGGTCAGCGCCCGCAAGATTCGCCAGCCGATCACCGGCAACGGCGATATCGAAACCGCGTTCGACGGCATCACCTATCAGAAGGGCGCTGCCGTCCTCGGCATGTTCGAAGGCTATGTCACCGATCCGGTCTTCCAGAAGGGCATGCGTGCCTATATCCAGAAGCACAAGTTCGCCAACGCGACGGCCGACGATCTGATCGACTCGATTGCCGAAGCCGCAGGCCAGGGCGACGCGTTCAAGAATGCCTTCCGCAGCTTCCTCAACCAGTCGGGCGTACCTTACGTCACCACCGAGGTGAAGACCGAAGGCGGCAAGACCGTCCTGCACCTGACCCAGAGTCGCTACCTGCCGCTGGGCAGCACCGGCGACGCCAGCCGTGTGTGGGGTGTGCCGATGTGCGTGCGTTACGGTACCGCCGGCGGTGCGAACAAGGTCAAGTGCGAGCTGCTCGACCAGGCCACCGGTACGATGGTGCTGGACGACGCCGGCAAGGGCACCTGGGTGCTGCCTAACGCGAACGGCCGTGGTTACTACCGCTTCGCGCAGAGCAAGACCGATCTCGCTGCGCTCAGCAAGGTGGTCTCCACGCTGAGCGATGCCGAGCAGCTGGCCTATGCGGACGCCGTGCGCGCGGCCTTCCTGCACGGCGATCTCGATGCCGGCGACGTGCTTGCTGCACTCAAGCCGATCACGGCCTCGAAGACCCGCGAGGTCTTCACCGCACCGATGACTACCTTCAACTGGATCCTCCACAATGAAGCTGTCACCGACGCCCAGCGCGATCGCCTGCGCAAGTGGGCCGTGGACGCCTACCTGCCGAAGCTCAAGGAACTGGGTTATCGCAAGAAGGC
The DNA here is from genome assembly GCF_035539195.1 of Luteibacter sp. GTDB lineage: Bacteria > Pseudomonadota > Gammaproteobacteria > Xanthomonadales > Rhodanobacteraceae > Luteibacter. The sequence continues at coordinate 106,157 of NZ_DATLIW010000027.1, read as the reverse complement.
CGGTGAAGCGGACAACGACACGATCACCCGCACGACGCTTGCCGGCTTCCTCGGTGACGACGACATCGCCGCGCCGGAGGTCCGTGCCGAACTGCTGCGCCAGGGTGACGCTGCACTGAAGACGAAGGACGGTCATCTCGACCTCGACGCCGCTGACCCCGACCTGCTCGCCGATGCACTCGGCGTCGCCGTGCAGGAGCGCGGCGCACCGGCCGTCGACGCGCTGATCGCGGAGATCCCGAAGACCTCCGACCCGGCCAAGCGCAACGCCATGCTCTCCGCTCTGGCCAGCACCAAGGACGTTGCGCAGTCGAACAAAGCGCGTGACTTCTCGCTGAGCAAAGACGTCAAGGTGGGTGAGATGGCTGCGATTCTGCGTGGCAGCCGCGATTCCGAGGCCTCGCGCAATGAACTGTGGAAGTGGTACACCACCAACTACGACAAGATCATTGCGCGCACCGGTAGCTTCGCTGGCGGCAAGGTCGTCACCATGGCTGCCGCCGGCAGCTGTTCCAAGGCCGAAGCCGATCGCATGAACGAGTACTTCAAGCCGAAGCTCGCCCAGGTGAGCGGTGCCGAGCGCGACCTGGCGCAGACCAGCGAGTCGACGCTGCTGTGTGCGGCGCTGAAGGCCAAGCAGGATCCGAAGGCGATCACACGCTGATCGATCCGTCGATGTAACGAAAAGGCCGGGCGAGAAATCGCCCGGCCTTTTCGTTAGCGGGAGCCAGGATCAGTGGAACTCACACTTGGCCACGTCGGAATTCTTGCAAGAGAGCGGCTCACCGTCCTTGCCTGTCCAGGCAGACGGGTTCGCCGGAGAGCTCGCCTTCTTGGTGTCGATCGTCATGCGCAGATTGGATCGGCCCTCGCCATAGTAATCGCACGCTACGAAATTCTTGGCATTGGCGATGGATGCGCCCACGAAGTGCAGCGTCTTGAGATCGACGTCGTCGTCGTATTTGGAAACCTCGCCTTTCCAGGTGGTTTCACCCACGACCGCCTTGTAACTCGTTTCGTCCGCCGAGCTTCCTGCAAGCTTGATATCGCCCGCCGCAGGGCACGCCACGTTCGCCGCGGCGGCTTGGCCGGCGAAGAGCAGGATCGCCGCTGCAGCCATGAGGTGGCACCCATTCCGTTTAATGCTCATTTCATGCTCCTTTTGTGTCTGACATAGACAAACGAACAGTAGCTCGGCAAGGAGTGCCCGAGCCCCTCGAAAGGGTGGGCTCGATTTGACGATTGTTCCAAAGAATCAGCGGCCTAGGTTTTCGATGCCGCATTCGCCCATCGATTCCTTGGTCTATGGTGCGGCTTGGCAGGATCATCTGGCCGACTGTTACGCGAAAGCCGAGCCATCGGGGTCCCGGCCTTCGCGTCATCATTCAGCGAATTTGCAGCGTGGCCCGCTTCGGGCCGCCGGAGCCACTTGGCAGTACGACGACTTCGAAGTTGCCACCTTCGCGGCCACTGGCGTCCCACGTGCTGCGATGACCGACGATCGTGGCGCCGTTACGGCAAGATCCGAGGCGGCCACCGACGTTGCAGAGGGACTCGTATTTGATCTCGCGCAGAGGTGTTCCGAGCAACCGAGCCTGCGCGCCGTGCCCGTAGCCGATTTCATCGGTGACGATCTGGAAGGTCGCGCCGCCGTGATCTCGAGCGGTCCACGATCCGCCCTGGGGTATCAGTTCGGTGCCTCCCTTCGACGAAACGACGTGATGCACGTAGACCCGCGAAAGATTGTTGCTGGCGTAGGCAGAGCCGATGCCAAGCATCAGGCTGAAGGCGCCCGCAGTGGCGAAGAATCGTTTCATGTTCTTGCTCTCATCAGGCCAAATCGGCCGAGGTCATCATCGATTGGCTGTTCGCGCGAATCGATGGCGCAAGGATGAGTCTTGTGGCGGATCACATCTTGCTGGCGTGTGATCAGTTTCCTGATGGTCGTAGGTGTAGGCATGTTCAATCACGTTGTGACATCTATCGCCGCGGCATAAGTGAGATGACTATCGTCGACAACGGTTCTCTGGTCTCTTGGTCGATACCGACCAGGAGGTGGCGTCATGCAAATTACGAGTTCAGTGCCGAGTGTGGTTGCGCATACGGCGCCCAGGGCGATGACGGAAAAGGCCGTCGAAGCGCCTGGAGACATCAAGACGGCTCGCAAGAGCGCTCCCGACGTGATCGATTTCTCGAATGTCACGCCACGACAGCTGCGGGCATACCTCGATGATCGGCTCATGAGTGGAAGGGTCGACGGTCCCGACGGCCTCTACTGCACGACACTTTTCGGCTCGATACCCGGCGAGTGGTACACCGAACGAGCTGACGTCCCCATGGATCTGACCGCGACGATCGACAGCATGACGGGCTTCGCCCGTGGTCAGGGTTCCGCGAAACTCGTGAGTCTGTACGAAGGCCTCAACGACTGGATGAAGATGGTCGAGGCTCAAGCCAAGTCCCTTTCGGTGATGGCGTGATGGCCGGCCTTGTGCAGATCAGCCGTCCGGTCCTGGGCCCGGGCGCGTACGCGGTGGAAAAGACGACCATGCGAACGCCAGTCGATGCTCGCCCGTCGGCGCGAACGCCGGACAGATCGACCGCGAAACCCATCGATTTCTCCGATGTCGCGCCGACTCGCCTGCAGGCCCTGGACCTAATGCATGCGAGCGGCCAACCGGACGCCGCGCGGGGTGGCGGATCCAAACCGCTGGTGGCGTTCTACACCGGCCTGACGGATCGCATGAAGCTCATGGAAGCCCAAGGGCTTCCCATTTCGGTCGTCGCCTGATGCGCTAACCTTGCTGCATGCCGCCTCGTAACCCTCTGCCGACCCGAACCTCTCCCGCCACCGCACGCGACGTGGCGGAGGCGGCGGGCGTTTCCATCTCGGCGGTGTCGCGGACATTTACACCGGGCGCCAGTGTGTCGGCGAAGACGCGCCAGCTGGTTACCGAGACGGCCGGGCGGCTCGGCTACAGGCCCAACCGGCTTGCGCGCAGCCTGATGACGGGGCGCACCGAGCTGATCGGCCTGGTCTCCAATCACTTTGCCAACCCGACCTTCATGGAGGTCTTCGACCTGTTTACCCGTGAGCTGCAGGCACGCGGTTTGCGGCCGCTGCTCGCGAACCTGGGTGAGGATGAAGACGGCAAGGCGGCGCTCGACATGATGCAGCAGTACAACGTCGACGCTGTCCTCATCGCCACCTCGGCACCGCCCGATGGATTCGCCGCGTCATGCCGTGCGGCCGGGCTGCCGGTGCTGCATGTATTCGGTCGGGCGGGTCGGTCGTCGCCCGTGCCCGTGGCGACGGTCGACAATATCGAGGGTGGCCGTCTGGTCGCCCGGGCCATGCGGTCGCGCGGCCTTCGCCGCCTCGCGTTTCTCGGCGGTTCGGCGCACGACGCTTCGACGATCGATCGCCATAGAGGCTTTGCCGACGTGGCAGGGGCGTCGGTGCGACAGACCCTTCATGCGGGTAACTACACGCACGAGCATGGCCGCCTGGCGATGCACGCGTTGCTCGACCGCGATGCGTTGCTGGACGGTGTGTTCTGTGCCGATGACGTGCTGGCGCTCGGCGCGATCGATGCGTGTCGCGAAAAGGGCGTCGATGTGCCCGGGCGGATCAGCATCGTCGGTTTCGACGACATGCCCTTGGCGGCTTGGGCGTCCTACGCCTTGACGACGGTGAGGCAGCCCATTCGCGACATGGTGCTGCATGCGATCGAGCGCATCGTCGCCTGGATGGATCAGCCCGATGCGGTGCCGCGCAGCAAGTTGTTTCCTTGTGACCTGGTGGTGCGTGGAAGTCTCCGGCAGGCTTAGTCGATGGTTACCCAGCGGCGCTCGCGGTGCGACAGTAGGGCTGCTTCGATGATCCGGTCGACCTCGTAGCCGTCGCGGAAGGTGGGCCACACCGTTTCGCCGGTCGCCACGGCCTGCAGGAAATCCCGCGCCTCGATCGCGATCTGGTCGTTGTAGCCGGTGCCATGGCCGACGCCCTGGTTGAACGCGAGATAGTCCGGATGCGCCGGGCCCATCAGCAGCTTCTGGAAACCCCTGCGTGCCGGATCGCGCGTGGCGTCGTACAGCCACAGTGCGTTCTGGTCTTCCTGATCGAAGGCGATGGCGCCACGGGTGCCGGTGATGCGGTAGGTGTAGCCCATCTTCCGTCCGGCGGCCATGCGGCTGAAGCTGATGCTTCCCGTTGCGCCGTTGGCGAAACGCAGGAGCATCTGGCCCTGATCGTCGTTTTCGACCGCTTCCCAGCCATTCGGGCCGTCGCGTCGGGTATGGACGATGCGGGTATCGGCGACGAGGCTGTCGATCGGCCCGACCAGCCGCAGGCAGGCGTTGACGATGTGTGGGGCGACGTCGCCCAGGGCGCCGGCTTCCGTGCCGGTGGCGATGCGTGTGCGCCAGGAAGCGGGGAGGGCCGGGTCGTGCAGGTAATCCTCCACGTGTTCGGCGGTGACCTGGATGACGTCGCCGATCTCACCGGACGCGATGATCTGCCGGGCCAGCTGGCTGGCCGGCGTGCGGATGTAATTGAAGCCGATCATGTTGGCCAGGCCGGCGCGTTCGACCGCTTCGGTCATGCGCAGCGATTCGTCGGCGCTGGCGCCGAGCGGTTTCTCGCAGAACACCGGCTTGCCGGCCGCAATGCAGGCCAGCACCATGTCCAGGTGAGTGCGCGGCGGGGTGGCGATGACCACCGCGTCGACACGCGGATCGGCCACCAGCTCGCGCCAGTCGCCGGTAGACCGCTGCCAGCCCCAGCGCCGGGCATGCTCCGCCGCGCCTTCGGTGGTCGAGGTGGCGATCATTTCGCATACCGGTCGTAGCGGGGTGTCGAACAGGGTGCCGACACCCTGGTAGCCCACGGTATGCGCCTTGCCCATGTAGCCGGCACCGATCAGGCCGATCCTCAGTTCGCTCATCGTCATGGCACTTCCTGGCGGGGGATACGGTCGACTCTAGGGATGTTGCAGTGCGGTTTGCAAGCGCTTGCAAACCGGCATACCGTAGTCCGCGAATCGGCGCTTTACCCGCCCTACCACGCCGCATCCGCGGCAGGAGCCAGTCATGCATGCCTCCGCACGCCCAGTAACTCCGTCGTCCTCCCGTATCCGTGTCTTTACCGAAGACGCGCTGGATACCGACGCCATCGTGGGCGAGCTGCTCGACGGTATCGGGGCAGTCACGCTACGGGGCCTGTTCACACCGGCGGAGATCGCCGAGGCGCGGGCGATCGTCATGCATGAGTCCGACGCCGACGAGCGTGGCCGCAAGGTGACCCACTTCCAGGGCGATGCGGAAAAAGCCGGGCGTATCAACCTGCAACGTCGTGTCTGGAACCTGCTTGCGAAGGGCGAGATCTTTTCCCGGATGGCGGCGCATCCGGCGATCATGAAGGTGATGCGCGCCTTCATCGGCAGCGAGTTCATCATGGGCTCGATCGCGGCCAACCGCATTCTGCCAGGCGGGCCGGGCCAGGAGCCCCACATCGACTATCCCTATTGGGACTTCCATTCGCCGCAGACACATCCCGCGCGCATCAATGCGACGTTTCCGCTGAACGCGCAGGCGACGATCATGCTCGACCCGTTCACCGCGGAAACCGGTGCGACGGCTTTCGTGCCCGGCACGCAACGTGAGCTGCACTATCCCGACGAGAGCGACCGGTTCTTCGAACGTTGCGAACGCATGCTCGGCGAGCCGGGAGACACGGTGATCTTCTTCGGCGCCGTCTGGCATTGCGCCATGCCAAATCGCAGCAACATCGATCGCTCCGCGATCATCACGCAGTACCTGCCGAAGTTCGTCAAGCCGATGGAAGACTTGCCCGCGGCGTTGCCGGCGGAATTCGTCAAGCATGCCAGTCCGGATATTCGTCAGTTGCTGGGGCTGAACTACCCGTATCCGGAAGTGCTGGATGCGGCACGCGGCGGCAATGCCGAAGGGCGTGACGCGATGAAGGCCCGATAGCGAGCGCGGCTCCAACCGGAGCGCGCATCACGGCACGTTGGCTTGCTTGCGGATGAAGGCCACCACGTCGTCGAGCACGGGGGCCTTGTGCTTCCCCGCCGCAAGGCCGAACAGCACGCCCATGTGGCCGGTATGCGGATAGAGCTTCAACTCGACCTGCTCACCGTGCATCGCATAGCGCCGCTGCAGCGAGAGCGCATTCGACGGCTTCACCGTCCCGTCCGTCTCGCCTTGCAACAGGAGGGCTGGCGGCTCGTCGCCGTCGACGAAGTTGACCGGTTGCGAACGGGCCTGCTGCTCCGCGGTGTGGCCGAACATGTCGACGAAATCGTCGTTGGTCAAAGGCAGGAAGTCGTAGGGCCCTGCCAGTCCGATGAAGCCGGAGAGATCGCGAGGCTTCATGCCTACCGCGCCCAGCCAGCGTGCATCGGTAGCCAGCAGCGCCGCGATATGGCCACCCGCCGAATGACCCATCACGAACAGATGCGCGCTGTCGCCGCCGAACTCGCCCGCGTTGTCGTGCGCCCAGCGAACCGCTTCGGCGCTGTCGTGCATGAAGCCATCCAGCCGCACCGTCGGCCATTGCCGGTAATCCGCAACGACCGTCACGATGCCCTTGGCGGCCAGCGCCTCGCCGACCCAGCGATACCACTGGCGCTTGCCGCTCTTCCAGCTTCCGCCGTAGAGAAACACCACGACGGGCGCCTTATGCGTGTTCGGCGGGGTGTACACGTCCAGCGACAGGCCATGAGAGGCATCGAACACGATGTCCTGGTGGGCCACGACGCCCGCCGATGGCTGGCGGGCGTTGACGACGCTGAAGAGAGCGGACTGGCAGCCGCTGAGGAGGAGGCTGCCGAGGGCGGCGAGAAAGAGTCGGGTCATGCCGGTAACTTACGGAGCCGGCGTGAAGACGGATGCAAGTGGGCGTGCGTCAGGGTGAAGGCGCAGCCGAATAGCGATGGATGAAGGCCATGGTGTCGGCCAGGACCGGTGCCCGGTTCTTCAGCGGGCCGAACGCCAGGAGCAGCTTCTCGTGGCCAAGCTGCGGATACAGCTTCAGCTCCACAGGCTCGCCATACGCCGCGTAGCGACCCTCCAGGGACAGCGCTTCGGACGGATAGACGACGGTGTCTTTCTCGCCCTGGAGGAGCAGGGCGGGCGGCTCGTCGCCATCGACGAAGTTGATCGGCTGGGACCGTGCCTGTACGTCCGGCGTGCGGCCGAACATGTCGTAGAATTCGGGCTCGTCGAAGGGAATGAAGTCGTACGTGCCGGCGACGCCGATGAAGCCGGCCAGCTCCCGTGGCGTCATGCCGACGGCCGCCAGCCACTCCTTGTCCATCGCCAGCATGGCGGCGATCTGACCGCCCGACGAATGCCCCATCACGAACAGGTGGGTCGGGTCGCCGCCGAATTCGCTCGCGTGGTCGTGTGCCCAGCGCACAGCTTCGGCGCCGTCGTGCAGAAAGCCGTCCAGACGGGTGCGCGGCCACAGGCGAACGTCGGCCACGATGGCGACCACACCTTGCGTCGCGAGTGCCTCGCCCATCCAGCGGAACCACTGCCGCTTGCCGGTCATCCAGCTGCCGCCGTAGAAATAGACAACCACCGGCGCGTGGTCTGCGTGCAACGGCGAGTAGACGTCGAGCGCCAACGCGTGCGGCACGTCGTAGTCGAGGTTCCGATGCGCCAGCACATGCGCGGAAGGCTGGCGCAGGTTCATCGTGCCGAAGAAGGCGGCGCGGCATCCACCGAGCAGCAGCAGGAGGGAAAGCAGTGCGATGCGACCGATCATTCGCCTAGTCTAGGCGAGGAGCCGATGCCATCGACGTTAGAATGCCTGCATGACCGACATTCGCACGATCCTGCGCCAGGCGACGGACGCCCTCGGTGACCGCCTCGAAGCCGAGTTCCTGCTGGCGCACGCGTTGGGCGTGAGTCGCGCATGGTTCTTCGCCCATGCGGACGATCCCGCGGAGGCCGCGGCAACGGAGCGCTTCGAATCGCTCGTCCGCCGCCGCGTCGCCGGCGAGCCGATCGCCTACATCACCGGCACCCGTGACTTCTGGTCGCTCACGCTGGAAGTCACACCGGCCACGCTCATTCCACGAGCCGAGACGGAGTTGCTGGTGGAACTCGCACTCGAGCGCCTGCCCGAAGGTGGCCGTGTGGCGGATCTGGGCACAGGTAGTGGGGCGATCGCGCTGGCCATGGCCAAGGAGCGACCGGATGCGCTGGTGTTCGCGGTGGATGCCAGCGCCGATGCGTTGGCGGTGGCCCGCCGTAACGCTCGGCGCCTTGGTCTCGAAAGGGTGGTCTTCGCACATGGCGACTGGCTCGTGCCGCTCGGCGGTGAGGCGTTCGATCTGATCGTCGGCAATCCGCCCTATATCGAGTCCGCCGACCACCATCTGCGCGAAGGCGATCTGCGGTTCGAACCGCTCACGGCGTTAGCCTCGGGGACGGACGGCCTGGACGATATCCGTCGCATCGCAACGGCTTCCCCGGCCCGGCTCGCGCCGGGGGGCTGGCTGCTGCTGGAGCACGGCTGGAACCAGGGCGCGGCGGTACGTGAGGTGCTTGAACGCGCCGGCTTCCTGAACACCTTTACCGCGCAGGACCTGGAACGGCGCGACCGCGTGAGCGGCGGCTGCAAGCCGGCCTGAGCGGATCGTCGCGCCTGCGCGGGCAGCGCGGGGTTACCCCGCGCTTGCCACGACGCTGGCAATGAACTGCGGGAACCGCGTGACGATGGCACGGCGAATCTGCGGCAGGTCCAGGCCAGCCATGGTCAGCACTTCCTCGCGGCTGCCGTGCTCGAGGTAAGCATCCGGCAGGCCGAGGTGGAAGATCGGGATGGTCACGCCGTTGGCGGCGAGCAACTCGGCCACCCCCGCGCCGGCACCGCCGGCGATGGCGTTGTCCTCGATCGTGACGAAGGCCTTGTGCGTGCGTGCCATCTCGAGGATCAGTTCTTCGTCCAGCGGTTTGACGAAGCGCATGTTGACCAGGGTGGCGTCCACCTCGGCCGCGATCACCGCGGCGGGGGCGAGCATGGTGCCGAAGGAAAGGATGGCCAGCCCGTGATGACCGCGACGGCGGACTTCGGCCTTGCCGATCGGGAAGGTTTCCAGCGCTTCGGCCATCTTCGCACCGGGGCCGGTACCGCGCGGGTAGCGCACGGCGGCGGGCCCCTTGTAGTGGAAGCCCGTGCTGAGCATGGTCCGGCATTCGTGCTCGTCGGCCGGCGCCATGATCACCATGTTCGGCAGGCAGCGCATGAAGGAGAGGTCGAAGCTGCCCGAATGGGTGGCACCGTCAGGACCGACGACACCCGCGCGGTCGATGGCGAAGGTCACGTCCAGGTTCTGCAGGGCCACATCGTGGATCGCCTGGTCGTAGGCGCGCTGCAGGAAGGTGGAATAGATCGCCACCACGGGCTTGGCGCCTTCGACCGCCATGCCGGCGGCCAGCGTGACCGCATGCTGCTCGGCGATCGCGACGTCGAAGTAGCGCTGGGGGTACTCCTTGGAGAAGCGGACCAGGCCGGAGCCTTCGCGCATGGCCGGCGTGATGCCGAGCAGGCGCTCGTCGGCCGCCGCCATGTCGCACAGCCAGTCGCTGAAGATATCGGTGTAGGTCGGCTTGGCCGGCGCTCCCTTCTTGACGACACCGGCGACGGGGTCGAACGGGCCGACGGCGTGGTATTCGATCGGGCCCTTTTCGGCCGGTTCGTAGCCCTTGCCCTTGGTCGTCATGACGTGGATGAGTTGCGGGCCGGGGAGGCCCTTGACCGTCTCCAGTGCCGTGACCAGCTGGGCCATGTTGTGGCCGTCGATCGGGCCGGTGTAATGGAAGCCGAGTTCCTCGAAGAGCGTGGACGGCACGAACATGCCCTTGGCGTGCTCTTCCCAGCGCTTGAAGAAGCGGCCGAAGAAGGACTCACGCGGCATGGCCTTCTTCGCACGCTCGCGCCAGGCGTTCAGTGTGCGGCTGGACATGGCGCGCGCCATCATCTTGGTCATCGCGCCGACGTTTTCGCTGATCGACATGCCGTTGTCGTTGAGGATCACCAGCATGTTCGGCTCGACATCGCCGCCGTGATTCAGGGCCTCGAAGGCCATGCCGGCGGTCATCGCGCCGTCGCCGATCACGGCGACGACCTTGCGGTTGTCGCCCCGGCGCTGCAGGGCGATGGCCATGCCGAGCGCGGCCGAGATGGAGGTCGAGGAATGACCGACGCCGAAGGTGTCGTACTCGCTCTCTTCGCGGCGCGGAAAAGGAGCGAGGCCATCTTTCTTCTTGATCGTCGTGATGCGGTCACGGCGACCGGTCAGGATCTTGTGCGGATAGCACTGGTGGCCGACATCCCAGACGAGGCGATCGCGAGGGGTGTCGAAGACATGGTGCAGGGCGACCGTGAGTTCGACCACACCCAGGCCCGCGCCGAAATGCCCGCCCGACGAGGCGACGGCCTCGATCAGGTAGCGGCGCAATTCGTCGGCGATGGCCGGCAGTTCATCGTCCGGAAAGCGACGGAGGTCCTCCGGCGATTCGATCTGCGCCAGATAGGGGTAGCGGGAGAGGTCGTTCATCCGCCTATTGTTCGCCTACGGACGGGCCGGGGCAAGGGACGAGGCGTGAATGTTTGCGGACGGATCGGGGCGGATTCAGGCCGGACGGCGGTCCCGGGGCAGATGGCCGACCAGGAATTCCATCTGATCGGCCAGGATATTGCGGTTGGAAAGGATCAGGTGCTCGACCCAGCTGGGGCGATAGGGCACGGCCAGCAGCGGCATGTTGGCCTGCTGCGGCGTCCGGTTGCTTTTGCGCAGATTGCAGGCCAGGCAGGCACTGACGACGTTTTCCCACTCGTCCGCGCCCTTCTTGGACAGGGGCAGGACGTGGTCGCGTGTCAGCTCATGGCGCGTGTAGTGATGGCCGCAGTACAGGCAGATGTGCCGGTCGCGTGCGAAGAGGGCGGTGTTGGTGAGTGCCGGCGCCGGGTCGATGGCGTGTTCGCGGCAATGACCCGTGCTGGCGACGATGGGATGGAGCTGGAGACGGCTCTGGAGTCCACTGGCACGGCTGAGGCCGCCGTGGACGGTCAGGCAGGGGTCGCCGAGCGTCCAGGCGACCACGCCACGAACGTACAGGCAGACGGCATCTTGCCAGCTGATCCAGTCCAGGATGCGGCCTGCCGCGTCGAGGGAGAGCACGCGCGTCGTGTTGAGCGCGGTCACCCTGGGCAGGTCATCCTGAAGCACTTCCATCGTCATCGTGTCTCGTCCTTCACATAAGCGAAAGAGCGTTCCAGCCAGTCGAACTCCGTGCGGATCGATGCTCCGATCCGACCCCACAAGGGGCGTTGACCCGAGCATAGCCCATTATTGCTACAGAAAAGCACCGCCGGCGGCCCACTTCTTGCGGGGCTGTCCGGGGCGCGCAGCGCTGATATAGTGGGCGTTCGATAGAGTCCCGACGGGTTTGGAAGGGGGGCCGGGGTGGCTTCCCAGGTCCGGCGGGTATAGAGGGTTCCACTGTGGCAGAAGTGCTTTTCTACGAGCGTCCGGTTCCGCTGAACCGCACCGCCCACCGCGACCTCCGCATCAAGGCGGTCAACAACATCCGTTTCGCCGCCGGCGCGCACTCCGTGCCGCTGACCGGTGTCGAATTCGCGCCCGCCGCGCGCGATTACCCGATCCTCTTCGCCGGCAACACGATCGAAGAAGCGGGCCCGATGGCTCTTCTTGGCCTGCGCCAGGGCGAGAACCTGCTGGTCGGCGAGAACGGCTTCTGGGAAACGGGTCTTTATATCCCCGCTTTCATTCGCCGCTATCCGTTCGTGCTGGCGGAAAAGCCGGCCGGTGCCGAGGGTGACGACTTCACCGTGTTCCTCGACGAGGCCTACGAGGGCTTCAACGAGACCGAAGGCGAGCGTCTCTTCAACGAAGACGGCACCGATGCGCCGGCGCTCACCAACGCGGTGAAGTTCCTCGGCGAGTTCCAGGACCACGTCGCCCGCACGCAGTGGTTCATGGGCAAGCTGCGCGAGCACAACCTGCTCGAGGAGCGCACCATCACCCTGCAGAAGGAAGGCAAGGGTATCAACCTCAACGGCCTGTTCGTGATCAACGAAGAGAAGCTGCGCTCGCTCGACGAGAAGGTCGCCCACGAATTCCTGCGCGAAGGCGCGTTCGGCTGGATCTACTCGCACCTCGTCTCGCTGGCCAACATCGATCGCATGGCCATGCGCCTCGATACGCGCGAAGCCAGGGACGAACCGGCCAAGGTCTGATCGACCCGGGACGGAACGACATGAAAGGCCACCCTCGGGTGGCCTTTTTCGTTGCTCAGCGCACCGGTTTGGCCAGGCGCATCAGATCGGTGTCGAAGCCGTGCGCGGCGTAGAGGTCCCTGGCTTTCTCGTTGCCGGGAAACACCGCCAGGGTGACGAACTGGCAGTGGTGTTCCTTCGCCCAGGCGTAGGCATGATCGAGCAGGAACTTGCCTGCGCCGACGCCTTCGTATTTCTCGGCCACCGCGATGTTGGCGATGTGACAGTTGTCGCGATGGGTGAAGAAATCCTTGGTCTTCTGCAATTGCAGGAAGCCCACCGCGTCGCCTTCTTCGTTCTCGGCGACGAAGATGTAGCTGTTGGAGGGCTGGTCGTCGAGGTGATGGACGAGGTCCGCCTCGATGCCCTTGAGGCAGTCGGTGCGCGTACGGCCGTTGGGCAGCGGGAAGCTGATGAAACGTGGAACCAGATCCAGGATGAACTCGTCGTCGTCGCTCTCGGCGAGACGGATCAGGAACGGGGAGTCGCTCATCGTATCGGGCACCGTCGCGGCTGAAGGATTCCGGAAAGAGTCTGTTTTCTACACCTTCACGCTGGCCGACGGAAGCCCTGGCGGGGGCTTCGTGAAAACCGGCGCTCCTGTGTGCTCTGCGTAGGAGGCGATTCATCGGCGATCCCGCGGCGGCGGGCAAGCGGGCAGGGCCGTGTCGCGAGCACCCTTTCGCCGATGAATCGGCTCCTACACGGAGCAGGGCAGCGTTACAGCAGTTCGGGCAACGTGGCCACGCCCGCTTCGATCGCCGCCTTGTGCACGTGGATGCGCGGCAGGATACGGGTGAAGTAGAAGGTGGCCGTGTCGCGCTTGGCCTGCTTGTCGTTCGCCGAGAGGGCGGAGCCGCCCGTGGCAAGCACGCTGCGCGCCCAGAAGTAGGCCAGGGTCACGTAGCCGGAGAAATAGAGGTAATCCACCGCGGCTGCGCCGAGTTCCTCCGGATTGGCCTGCGCACGCTGGGCGATGGCCTGGGTCACGTCGCCCCAGGTCTTCGTCGCCACGGCGAGCGGGCCGATGAAAGCCTTCACGGCGTCGTTCTCGGCGTTTGCCTGGCAGAAGGCGGAGATTTCGCCGAGGAAGTGCTTCAGTCCGGCGCCCTGCAACTGCATGATCTTGCGGCCGAGCAGGTCGAGAGCCTGGATGCCCGTGGTGCCTTCATAGAGCGTGATGATGCGGGCGTCGCGGACGAACTGTTCCATGCCGTGCTCGGCGATGTAACCGTGGCCGCCGAAGATCTGCAGTGCTTCCTTGGTGCATTCCTGCGCCGCTTCGGTCAGCAGGCCCTTGGCGATCGGAATAAGGAACGAGAGCAGTTCGCCGGCGTTCTTGCGCGCCTGCGGGTCGGCGTCGCGCGACTCGATGTCGCTCTGCAGCGCGGCGTACGCAGCCAGCACGCGTCCGCCCTCGACGAAAGCGCGCTGGGTCAGCAGCATGCGGCGGACATCCGGATGCACGGTGAGCGGGTCGGCGGCTTTCTCCGGGAATGCCGGGCCGGAAAGGGCGCGCATCTGCAGGCGTTCGCGCGCGTAGTTGAGGCTGTTTTGCAGTGCGCGTTCGGAGACGGCCAGGCCCTGGATACCGACGGCGAGGCGTGCGGCATTCATCATGGTGAACATCGCCATGAGTCCCTTGTGCGCCGGTCCGATCAGCCAGCCTTCGGCGCCGTCGAAGTTCATGACGCAGGTGGCCGAGCCCTTGATCCCCATCTTGTGTTCGATGGCACCCGCGGCGACGGCATTGCGCTCGCCGAGCGAGCCGTCCTTGTTCACCCGGAACTTGGGTACGACGATCATCGAGATACCGCGGCTGCCCGCCGGTGCATCCGGCAGGCGGGCCAGCACCAGGTGGACGATGTTCTCGGCGAAGTCGTGCTCGCCCGCACTGATGAAGATCTTGGTGCCGGTGACGCGATAGCTGCCGTCGGCCTGCGGTTCGGCACGGGTCTTTAGTAGGCCGAGATCGGAGCCGGCCTGCGGCTCGGTCAGGCACATGGTGCCCGTCCAGCGGCCCTCCACCAGTGGCTTGAGGAAGGTTTCCTGCTGCCATGCGTCGCCATGGTGTTCGAGGGCGTCGGTCGCGCCATGCGAGAGCAGCGGGTAAATGCCCCAGGCCAGGTTGGCCGAGTCGATCATTTCCTTGGTCATCGCGCCTAGTGCGGCGGGCAGTCCCTGGCCGCCGAACTTCTCGTGGGCGGTCAGCCCCGCCCAGCCTCCCTCGGCGTACTGCCGATAGGCTTCCTTGAAGCCCTTCGGCGTGGTCACCGTCGCCGTCGCCTTGTCGTAGTGGCAGCCCTCCTGGTCACCCGAAGCGTTCAGCGGCGCCAGCACCTGCTCGTTGAAGCGTGCGGCCTCGTCCAGCACGGCGTCGAGGAGGTCCCGCGTGTGCGCCTCGCCGCCCTCGAGGCGGCCGAGCACGGCATCGGCGCCGAGCACGTCATAGAGGGCGAAACGCATGTCGCTCAGGGGAGCTTTGTAGATCGTCATGGTGAATCCTGGCAGGCGCGGCGAGCGCGGCTATGGAGTAATCAGGGAGAGCGGTAGGTGTCGGGAATGCCGGGGACGGGCGAAAGCCAGTTCCTGCCGTGCACGTCGAACGAGCGCGACTTGTCCTCTTTTTCCGGCGTGGCCGAAATGCTTCCGTCGATGGCGTAAGGCAGCGAACCGCCGCTGCCCTTGGCGGCGAGGTCGGCCAGCGCCTTCGACATCTCGGCCGTGGGCAGGATGTCGATCACAGTCACGTCCGCGGCAAAGGAGGGGATGTCCTGGTCGATCTTCGCGTCGAGCAGGACGCCGCCGAGATCGCCGACGCGCAGCGTGCCCTGGAAGCGATCGAAGGACATGCCGCCGTAACTGTTATTGCGCAGGCGCAGCGTGACGTGCCACGTCCCGCCCGGCTTGGCGGCAACCTGCTGAAGGGTCACGGCCGGCGGATACACGCTTTTCTTCTCGGGCCCGCAGGCGGCCAGGAGCGCCGTCAAGGCCAGCAGCGCCGCGCGGAGAAGCATGGTGCGAGACATCGAGGTCATTCCCTGGGTAGGCGGCGGTGTCGAACAATCGTTCGATGGTAACGCCGGGCGGACCCTGTGCGCGAGACGTGCGTTTGAAACGCGGTTCCCAAGCGCCGGTCGAGCAGGCATCATCCGTACTGTCCTTTCTACGTGCCTTCCCATGACCCGACGCATCGCCGCCCGACGTTCTCCCATCCACGGAAATGGCGTTTTCGCCACCGCCCCGATCAAGGCCGGTGATGAGATCGTCGAATACAAGGGCGATCGCATCACCCACGCCCAGGCCGACAAGAAATACGGCGACGGTGGCGAGACGGGCCACACCTTCCTGTTCACCCTCAACGAGCGCTTCATCGTCGACGGCAACAGCAACGGCAACACCGCCCGCTGGATCAACCACAGCTGCGATCCGAACTGCCAGGCCGTGATCGAGGAAGCCGTGGATGGCAAGCCGTCGAAGAACGACCGCGTGCTGATCGAAGCCATCCGCGATATCGCGCCCGGCGAAGAGCTGACCTACGACTACGGCATCACGCTGGACATGCCGCATACGGCGCGTCTCAAGAAGGTCTGGGCCTGCCTTTGCGGCTCGCCCAACTGCATCGGCACCATGCTCAAGCCGAAGCGCAAGGCCGCCTGAGCCCCCGTCGCAGTCGCTTGGGCCCCCTGTGGGAGCTGTTGTGAGAGCCCTTGTGAGAGACCTTGTGAGAGCCCCCTGTGGGAGCCGCTTCAGCGGCGATGGCTGTGCGGCGACCTGGCTATCGCCGCTGAAGCGGCTCCCACAGGGGGCTGCAGCGGCTCCCACAGGGCTGCAGTGGCTCCCATAGGCGTGGCTTGTCAGTCATCCTCCACGTGCGGCTTCCACTGCTCCACCAGCTTGCGCTGAACCCCGGCCGGTACCGCGTCGTAATGACTGAACTCCATGGCGTAGCGACCCTGCCCACCCGTCATCGCTTTCAGCTGCGTCGGGTAGTCGGTGAGTTCCGCCAGCGGGACGCGCGCCTTGATCAGCGTCTCGCCGCCGCGTAGCGAATCCGTCCCCATGATGTGGGCCCGCTTCGAGGCCAGGCCTCCGGTGACATCGCCCACGTAGCGTTCCGGAATGGATACTTCCAGGTCGACCACGGGCTCCAGTACCTGTGGCTGGGCGCGCGACACGGCGTCCAGGAAAGCCTTGCGACCGGCGCTGATGAAGGCCACTTCCTTCGAATCCACCGGATGGTGTTTGCCGTCGTACACCACGACGCGAACGTCCTGGATCGGATAGCCCGCGATGGCTCCGCCGTCGAGGGCCTGACGCACGCCTTTCTCGATTGCCGGCATGAACTGCCCCGGGATGACACCGCCCTTGGTTTCATCGTCGAAGACGAAACCCCTGCCGCGTTCCAGCGGCTCCACGCGGAGGAATACCTCGCCGAACTGGCCGGCGCCACCGGTCTGCTTCTTGTGCCGATGGTGGCCCTCCGCTCCCGCGCCTATGGTTTCCCGATAGGCGATGCGCGGCGGATGCGTGACGACGTCGACGTCGTAACGTGCCTTCATCCGCTCCAGCATGAGTTTCAGGTGCAAGTCGGAAAGACCGCGGATCACTGTCTCGTTGAGTTCCTTGTGGTGCTCGACGCGAAAGCAGGGGTCTTCCTCGGCGAGCTTCGCCAGCGCCTGTGACAGCTTCTGCTCCTGTCCCTTGTGCGCCGGTTCGACGGCCAGGCCGAACATCGGGGCCGGGAAGGCGGAAGGCTCCAGGTGGATACGCGATTCGTCGGCGGCATCATGCAGCACGGCATCGAAATGGATGTCTTCGATCTTGGCGACCGCGGCGATATCGCCGGGCAGGGCTTCGTCGACCTCGATGTGTTCCCGGCCCTGCAGGCGGAACAAGTGCGCGACCTTGAAGGGCTTGCGTCCGTCATCGACCAGGAGCTGGGCATCCTTGCGCACCGTGCCTTGCCACACGCGAAACACACCCAGCTTGCCGACGAAGGGATCGTTGACGATCTTGAACACGTCGGCGACGACGTGACGCGATGCATCGGCGGAAACGTCGAAGGGCGATCCGGCCTGGTCGCGGAAGGGCGGCGGATTGGTCTCGGTAGGGCAGGGCAGGATGCGCTCGACCAGCTCGAGCAACTCGCTCACGCCGATCCCGTCGCGCGCTCCGGTGAAGACGATCGGCACGAGATGCCCATCGCGCAGGCAATGTTCGAGCGCGCCGTGGATCTCCGCCGCCGACAAGGCGGACTCGCCGGCTTCGAGGTAATGCTCCATGACCTCGTCGTCGATCTCGACGACCTGGTCGATGACGCGTCGGTGCGCTTCGCCGGGCGAGGAAAAATCGGTATCGCCTGCGGTCTGGAAAAACGCGTCGCGCACGGAGTGCCCTTTCGAAGCAGGCAGGTTCAGCGGCAGGCACTCGTTGCCGAATTCCTCGCGTAACGTGTCGACCAGTGTTGCAAGGTCGAGGCCTTCGGTATCGATCCGGTTGACGATGAGGATGCGCGCCATGCCGCGTTCTTTTGCATGGGCCATCATCGTACGCGTGCCGTGTTCGATGCCGTTGGCGCCGTTGATGACGATCGCCACGGTGTCGGCCGCGGCGAGCGCGGCAAGCGCGGGGCCGCGAAAGTCGGCGTAGCCGGGCGTGTCGATGAGATGGATCCGATAGCCGTTGCGCTCGATCGAGGCAATGGAGGCGTCGATCGAATGACCTCGTGCCTTTTCCATGGGATCGGTATCGGAGACGGTACTGCCACGCTCGACGCTGCCCGGTGTGGTCACGGCGCCTCCGGCATGTAGCATGGCTTCGAACAGGGTGGTCTTGCCGGCGCCGGCGTGTCCGGCAAGGGCGAGGCTGCGGATGCGTTCCGTGGATGGCGACACGATGCGACCCTCCTTCTCAAGGTCGTCCGGGCAATCCGGACGCTCATGGCGGTGGTGATTCAGGCGCGCCAACGCCACGTCCAAGGGTTCTCCGAACCCGTGCCCGACGCAAGGGGAATCTTCGTCCGCCCGCGCGGTCTCTAGGCGGGGGCTTACGCTGCACTCAGCGGCGCGCCACTATCCTGTCCCACTTCCGAAGGCCCCATGGGGACTCCCGCTCGCGTGCACTATCCCGGTAAGGCGCCACCGTCCTTCGTCGAACCCCACCGGCTCGAACCGGAGGGGTCGTCGCGCGCGCGCGGGCTGGCCCCTATCGATCCGGCGACGCTGGTCGCGCTGCACGCCATCGGCCGTCGCCCACCGCCGCGCGACCGGGTGCGCTTCACGCTGGCGCTCGCCGCCGCCCTGATCCTGCATATCGTGCTGATCTTCCTTGTCCGGTACGAGATGCAGCCGCGGGTGCAGGTGGCCTTTGCCACGCCCGACGATCACCCCGACGTGCTCGAAGTTCGCTTCATCGAACCGACGCGTCCGCCCCCTCCCGTCGCCGATGTGCCCCCGCCGCCGCCCGTTGCCGAGCCGCCTCCCAAGGTGCGCTCGCCCGAAGCGACGCGGCCCGAGCCACCGCGTCCGAAGAAGAAGCCGGACGACGAGCCCCCGGCAGAAACGCCGGCGCCGGCGTCGGTCCCGGCCGTCGCGGCGGCCAGGCCCACCCTGTTCGGCAGCGACGGCTCGGTCGCCATGCCGAGCACGGGTCCCGGGTCGAAGCCGGACTTCGTGCCGCAGAAGCCCACCGACAACACCGGCATCATGTCGCACAAGACCACGGTGACCTACACGCAGACCCGCTTCGAAAAGGACTGGGCCCCACGTGACGAAAACGCCCTGAGCAAGGGTGTTCGCCAGGTTATCGAGAAGACCACGGTGAAGCAGACCATCGATCTTAGACACGGCACCCGCGTGAACTGCGCGACGGTTCTGTTCGTGCTTCCGGCAGGATGCAGTGGCGAAGATCCCTCGAAGGCTTCGAAGAAGGACGGCGACGTCCGACTCAGCATGGCGCCGGCGAATCCGCTGGTGAAAGACCTTCCCGACCAGCCGACGCCGCCTACCGAGGCGCAGTGCATCGCGGCCTTCCGTGCCGACAAGCCATTGCCGCAGGGCTGTGCTTCGGACATTCCGCTGAAGGCGATGGATCAGGAGAACGCCGAACGCGACCGTCGTACCGGCAAGTGAGGCGACCGGCGTACGCGGCGATTGTCTGCGGCGCCCGCAGCATGGACACTAGCCGTCCATGCAGACTCCTGGCCCGCCGGACAGCGATCGACAGATCGCCGCGAATTCGCTGCCCGTCTCGCCCCGCGAGGCGGCGATGCGCGCGCTCGTGTACCGACGGCTCCTGCGTGAGAAGCCCCGCGAGAGCATGCGGCGCATCGCCGGCTGGGTCGGCACCCTTCTCATCCATCTGGTCTTCCTGTTCGGGATGATTCTCGGCCCGGCCTACGACGTGCTGCCGCCGCCGCCCGAGCCGGACACGCCCAACGCGTTGCAGGTGCGCCTGCTCGACAAGCCACCTCCGCCGCTGCCGCCCGTGCGGGGTACGCCGTCGACGGCGCCCGTCGCCACGGTGAAGCACACGACGATGTGGGACACCAAGGCCAGCCGCGCCGCGCGGGGCGCCCACGCGGCCGCCGTGGCCTCGGCAAAAGCGCCGTCGCGACCCGCCGTCGCCGTGCCCGCCGCCCAGCCGCCCAAAGTGAAGGCGGCACCGAAGCCTGCCGCCCCACCGCCGAGCGTCGCCGCCGTGGCCGAGCGTCCCCTGGTCCAGCCGAAGGCGCCGCCAGCGCAGCGCGATCTGGAGAAGGTGCCGGTGCCGACGCCGGCACCGCCCGACCTCGCCGTCGACACGCCGAAGCCGCAGGTCGTGCCGCCGAGCTTCCAGCCCGATCCCGTGCGCCGGCCGCAGGAAGAAGGGTCGCAACCCATGCCGCCGCCCGCGTCGCTGTCGATCCCGCCGACCCCGGCATCGCAGATGACGGTCACGCCCACGCCACCCACGATCACCGCCGAGCGCACGACGCCGGTACCCACCCAGCCGATGACGCTGGCAACGGTGCCGCGCCCGGAGGTCGAGGAAAGTTCGGCGCCGCCGACGCCGCAGGAGACGCCTTTGCCCCAGGTGGCCACGGAGCCAGCCACGCCGACGCCCGACCTCACGGTCGACACGCGGCCCGTTCCACCCAGGATCTCGGTGCAGCCCGTATCCGCGCCGCCGGTCGCGGCCGAGGCGGAAGCGGAAGCCATTCCCCTGCCTGATGCGGTGGCAAAGCCGTCCGTCTCGGCCCCGGTCAGCATGGCCGACCGACCAGCGGTGCAGGCGCCGGCCGTGTCGCCGGGCGAGATGCAGCGGCCGGTTGCGGGCGCCGATACCGCGCCGTCGGCACCGGGACAGGCCCCGGGAGACATCGCAGCGGGCGAGTCCACGGCACAGGCTTCCGCGACCCAGGGCAAGCAGGGCGAGAACAAGGCCGCCGAAGCGGTCAAGGGTCAGTCCGCCGGTAAAGCGACTCCGGGCGACGCCGATGTCGCAGGCTCGAACACGCCAGGTGCCGCCCAGGCGTCGGGCAGGCCGGGCGCCGCGAAGGGTACCGACGAAGGCGAGCGCCTGACCGGCGCGAACGGCACCTCCAACCGCAGCGACGGTGTCGCCGGTGGGCAGGGCGACAAGACCGGGCAGGTCGGCGCATATACGGAGCTGAAGCCGCGCGGCAACGTCACCGTGCAGAACGGCCCTCATTTCCATGTGGACTACAAGCCGACGCGCTTCGAGGGCGCATGGACGCCCAAGGGCGAGTCGAGCGTGGACACCGCGCTGCGCCACGGTGTGGAGGCGACTACCACGCAGTTCGCCGTCCCGCTTCCGCGCGGGATTCGCCTCAACTGCACCGCGGGGCCTGGCACGGCAGGCGCGAAGAACGCGAGCGCCGCGATGAACGCGATCTCGATCTTCAGCCTCGGCTGCAGCGGTGGCGATGGCCCGCCGAAGCCGGCAAGCGTGGATGCCACGGCGAAGAATCAGACGATGGCACCCGCCAAGCCACTGGCCGAAAACCTGCCGCCGGCGAATGCGGCGACCGTCGCCGCCGCGCCGGTGGCGCTGGACAACACCGCCTACTGCACCGCGGCGCGGATTGCCGGTGGTCCGCTACCGCCCGGCTGCGAGGCATCGATCAAGATTAACGTGCCGGTGCCGAATGCGGCGAGTGGCTCGTGGGTCCCTGCGAGCGATCAGTTCAAGTAGGCAGGCGGCGGATTTCGGTGCCGGCGACGATGTCGTGGATCGCACGGCGACGGCGGTCGATCCACGCGGGAAGCAGCAGCACGAGCCAGCCGATCACCGGTGCCCACAGCGCGGCCTTCAACGAGGTCAGCGGATAGACGAGCACGAGTGCGAGCGGCAGCGCGGCGACGACGAGGCGGACCAGGCCGCGTTTCCAGTCGACCGGCGCACCTTCCGCATCGGTGACGCGGATGCGCCAGGGCCGCATGCCGAGCGTCTGCCCGCCGCGCATCCAGGACAGCAGGAAATAGGCGCCGACCACCACACCCTGCAGCGGCTGGTACCACCAGGTGAGCATCCGCCCGTGTTCGTCGAACAGGCGCCCCCCGGTAGCCATCTGCGCCAGCAGGCCGACGACCATGACGATGGCGATCACGGCGAGCACGTCGTAGACGATCGCGGCAAAGCGGCGCCAGGCGGGGGCGATCGGGGTCGGGGTCATGCGATTCCGGGGTGCTGTCATCGACGCATTGTAGCGGGCGTCGCGGGGGCGGCGACCGGCGTGGATTTTCATCAGGCCGTTTGGGCAAGTGTTGCGCTAAAGCATTGTTTGTACTAGTCTTTATGCTAGGAAGTATCCATTGACCAGTCCTGTGCGTGGTGGCTACGTTAGGGTCATTCCCACCATCGCAAGGAGCGCAGCCATGAGCCTCATCCTCACCTCGTCGAACAAGGCGCTCGATGCTTACCTGCGGCGGATCGACAGCGATGACTCGACCTCTCCCGTGGAATTGCAGGCCATTCGCGACCAGGCCGACGAACACGTCAACGCGGTGACCGGTGTGACGGCGAACGCGGATTCGCTGACGCCGCTGGGCAAGGCGATCGTCCAGTTGCTGGCTGAGGCGGATGCCATGGTGGAGGGCATGCAGCGTGTCGCGATCGAGGCGCGCAGGGCGAAGCTTCTCCCCGATAGGCGCGAAGAACTCAAGGAGGCGATCGAGCACCAGATCGGCTACGTCGTTGCGGGGTATCAGTCGAGTATCCAGCGACTTTGAGGCCATGACCATGCATGCGACCATCGACGCATGCACGTCGAATCACAGCCACTTCAATCCGCCGAACTCGCCGCCGATGACGCACGTCTCATCGAGCGTTTCATCGAGCGCGTGTGGGCCGAGGATGGGCTTGCCGATCGCACGCTCGAGGCCTACCGGCGCGATCTGCAAGGTCTGGCGCGCTGGCTCGGCACGCGCGGTCGCTCGCTGGCGTCGGCGGGGCGCGAGGATATTTCCGCGTACCACGGCAGCCAGCCCGTGGCCGTGCGCAGCATGGCGCGGCGCCAGTCGGCGTTTCGCCGCTTTTTCACCCAATTGGCCCGCGACGACGCGTCG
Organism: Luteibacter sp.; assembly: GCF_035539195.1. GTDB lineage: Bacteria > Pseudomonadota > Gammaproteobacteria > Xanthomonadales > Rhodanobacteraceae > Luteibacter. The sequence goes on along the minus strand of NZ_DATLIW010000027.1, from coordinate 83,252 downwards.
CGCGTGGATCCGACCCTGCTCATGCAGCGGCCGCGCATGCCGCGCAGCCTGCCCAAGGCCCTGGCCGAGCGAGAGATCGAGGCGCTGATCCTCGCCCCCGACCTGACCAGTCCACTCGGCCAGCGCGACCGGGCGATGCTCGAATTGATGTACTCGTCCGGCCTTCGGGTGTCGGAACTCGTGGAACTCCCGCTGACCGGTCTGAATACGCGGCAGGGCGTGCTCCGCGTCACCGGCAAGGGCGGCAAGGATCGCCTCGTGCCGGTCGGCGAGGAGGCCCTGAACCATGTCGAGACCTATTTGCGCGAAGCGCGCCCGCAGCTGGCCAAGGGCCACGGCCAGCCCGCCGCGCTGTTCCTGTCACGCCGGGGCGACGGCATGACGCGGCAGATGTTCTGGACCCTGGTCAAGCGCTATGCCATGCAGGTGGGCATTCCGGGCAAACGCGTCTCGCCGCACGTGCTCCGGCATTCGTTCGCCACCCACCTGCTCAATCACGGCGCGGACCTGCGCGCGTTGCAGATGCTGCTCGGGCACAGCTCGCTCAGCACCACGCAGATCTACACCTTGGTGGCCAAGGAAGGCCTGAAGCGGCTGCATGCCCAGCATCACCCGCGTGGCTGAGCGTCCGTGGCACAATCGGGGGAACCGAAAGCGCGGCATGTGTTCCAACAGTGCCCCGCTTCTCCCCCGGTAGCAGATTGGAGTCCGCTATGTTGAAGAAAATCCTCCCGGCGATCCTGGCTGGCGCGTTCGCCATGACGGCATGCGCCGCCGACGACCAGGCCGCCGTGCGCGCCGCCGTCCAAGGGATCGGTCCCGGCATCGAGGTGCAGAGCATCGCGCCCGCGCCCATGCCTGGCTATTACCAGGTGGTTGCCTCGGGTCGCATGGTCTACGTCAGCGCCGACGGCCGTTACATGTTGACCGGCAACCTGGTCGACCTGCAGAAGAAAACCGATCTCAGCGCCGCCGCGTGGGCGGGCATGCGCAAGACCGAGCTGGCCAAGGTGCCCGAGTCGCAGCGGCTGATCTACTCGCCGGCCAACCCGAAGCACAAGATCACCGTCTTCACCGACGTGGACTGCGGGTTCTGCCGCCAGCTGCACTCGCAGATCAAGGAGTTCAACAAGCAGGGCATCGCCGTCGAGTACGTGTTCTGGCCGCGGGAAGGCGTGAAGACCACGGCCGGCAACGATACGCCGTCGTACACCAAGGCCGTATCGGTCTGGTGCGCCGCCGACCGCAAGAGCGCCTTCGACTCGGCCATGACGGGTGCGGCGGTGAAGGCGGCCAGCTGCGCCAACCCGGTCAAGGACGAATTCGAGCTGGGCGAGCGCCTGGGCGTAAACGGTACGCCCACCATCGTCAACGAAAATGGCGACGTGATCGGTGGGTACCTGACACCCGAGCAGATGCTGAAGGCGCTGAGCGCCCCGGCGGGTAGCGCTCGCAGCGGCTGAGTAGGAGCATCGCCGCTGAAGCGGCTCCTACAGGGGGTCCGAAGCATCCAGGGGGGGAGTAGGAGCATCGCCGCTGAAGCGGCTCCCACAGGGGGGGCGAGTGGGAGCATCCAGGGGGCGAGTGGGAGCATCGCCGCTGAAGCGGCTCCTACAGGGGCGAGGTCGTTCAGGCTCCTTGTGGGAGCCGCTTCAGCGGCGATTCCCCACGCCCCATGCTGCCGCGCAACATCATGTAGAATGGGCGTTTTCCTGCAGCGCCTTTTCCCCCGCATGATCGCACTCGACGGGCAGAGCGCCCTCTCACCGTTTCGCCTCGAACGACTGAACGCGCACCTCGATGCCCTGCATCACGGCACGCGCGTCCAGGCCGCCTGGTTCACTTATTTCGTCGACGTCGCCGTCGCACCGGAAGGCGAAGCGCGCGCGCGCCTGCTGTCGGTGCTCGAAGCGAAGCCGGGCGCTCCCGACGAGGCCACCTTCTGGGTCGTGCCGCGCCTGGGCACCATCTCGCCATGGTCCAGCAAGGCCACCGATATCCTCCACGGCGCCGGTTTCGACGTGCGCCGGGTCGAGCGCGGCACCGCCTGGCGTGTCACCGGCATGCCGGCCGCCACCGACCCCAGCTACGCCGCGGTCATGGGCGCGTTCTGCGATCCGATGGTGCAGTCGCCGCTGGCCTCCCTGGCCGACGCCGCGGGCTTGTTCCTTGCCGGTGAACCCGGCCCGTTGGGCCATGTCGAGCTTGGCCAGGACCCGCGTGCCGCGTTGTCCGCAGCCAACCAGCAGCTCGGTCTCGCCCTGGCCGACGACGAAATCGACTACCTCGCCGAGCGCTACGCCGAGATGGGCCGTGCGCCGACCGACGCCGAACTGATGATGTTCGCGCAGGCGAACTCGGAGCACTGCCGGCACAAGGTGTTCAACGCGACCTGGACGCTCGACGGCCAGACGCAGGACAACTCGCTGTTCGGCATGATCAAGAACACCCACCAGAAGTCGCCGGCGCATACCTTGTCGGCGTATCACGACAACGCCGCGGTGATCGAGGGCCACGAGGGCAACCGGCTCTTCGTCGATCCGAAGGACGGCGTGTTCCGCACGGTGGCGGAATCCGCGCCGTATGCGATCAAGGTCGAAACCCACAACCATCCGACGGCGATCGCACCGTGGCCGGGCGCCGCGACGGGCGCCGGCGGCGAGATCCGCGACGAGGGTGCCACCGGTCGCGGCGGCAAGCCGAAGGCCGGCCTGACCGGCTTCTCGGTATCGCACCTGCGCATTCCCGGTCTACCGCGTCCCTGGGAAAAAGATCGCCCGCTGCCGCCGCGCATGGCGTCGGCCTTCGAAATCATGCGTGACGGCCCGCTGGGCGCCGCCGCGTTCAACAACGAATTCGGTCGTCCCGCGCTCGGCGGTTATTTCCGCACGTTCGAACAGGAAACCGGCGACAAGGGCATTCGTCGCGGCTACGACAAGCCGATCATGATCGCCGGCGGTCTCGCGGCGATCCGTCCGGACCATGTGCAGAAACGCAAGGTGCGTCCGGGCGACAAGGTCATCGTGCTCGGTGGTCCGGCCATGCTGATCGGCCTGGGCGGCGGTGCCGCATCGTCGGTCGCCTCCGGCACCTCCAGCGCGGAACTGGATTTCGCCTCGGTACAGCGCGACAACGCCGAGATGGAACGCCGCTGCCAGCAGGTGATCGACAGCTGCTGGGCACGCGGCGACGAGAACCCCATCGTCAGCATCCACGACGTCGGTGCGGGCGGCGTTTCCAACGCCATCCCCGAAATCCTCAACGACGCCGGTGTGGGCGGCATCATCGATCTGTCGGCACTGCCGTGCGACGACCCGACGCTGTCGCCCATGCAGGTCTGGAGCAACGAATCGCAGGAGCGTTACGTGCTGGCGATCGGCGCGGAGGATCTCCCGCTGTTCGAGGCCTTCTGCGCCCGCGAACGCTGCCCGTACGCCGTCGTCGGCGACGCCACGGCGGAGCCGCGACTCATCGTCAAGGATCCGCGCCGCGATCTCACCGTGATCGACCTCGGCATGGACGTGCTGTTCGGCAAGCCGCCGCGCATGCACCGCGACGCCGTGCGCGTGAAGCCGCGCGTGGATCTCGTGGCCGATCTCACCGGCATCGGCATGGATGAAGCGCTGATGCGCGTTCTCCGCCTTCCGGCCGTCGGCAGCAAGAACTTCCTCATCACCATTGGCGATCGCACGGTCGGCGGCCTCAACGCCCGCGATCCGATGGTCGGCCCGTGGCAGGTGCCGGTGGCCGATGTCGCCGTGACGATGACCGACTTCGACGGCTACACCGGCGAAGCCATGGCCATGGCCGAACGCGCCCCGATCGCCCTGCTCAACAGCGCCGACGCCGCGCGCATGGCCGTGGGCGAAGCCATCACCAACATGGCGGCTGCCTCGCTGAAGCTCGACGAGGTGCGCCTGTCGGCAAACTGGATGGCCGCCGTGAACCATCCTGGCGAAGACGCCGCGCTGTTCGATGCGGTGAAAGCCGTCGGCATGGAACTGTGTCCCTCGCTCGATATCTCGATCCCGGTGGGCAAGGACTCGCTGTCCATGACCACGGTGTGGACGGACGAGACCGGCAAGGCCCAGAAGACCGTCTCGCCGGTGTCCCTGGTGATCACCGGCTTCGCTCGCGTGGACGACGTGCGCCGCACGCTCACGCCGCAGCTCAAGCTCGACCGCGGCGACAGCGAACTGTGGCTGATCGACCTCGGCGCGGGTCGCGATCGCCTTGGCGGTTCGGCGCTCACCCAGGTGTTCAACCGTGCCGGTGGCGTGCCGCCGGACCTGGACGATCCCAAGCGCCTGCGCGCGATGTTCGAACTGATCCAGGAAGCGAACCAGGCGGGCCTGCTGCTCGCCTATCACGATCGCTCCGACGGTGGCGCGATCGTCACCCTGCTCGAAATGGCCTTCGCTGGCCGCTGCGGCCTCGAGCTGCGTCTGGACGGCTGGGCCGACGCCACCTTGCGTGCCCTGTTCAACGAGGAGCTCGGCGCCGTCGTGCAGATTGCCGCGGCCAACCGCGAGGCGTTCGAGCTGCTGCTGGTGAAGCACAACCTGGCCGGCATGACCCACCACGTGGGGCGTCCGAAAGAGAAGCTCGGCATCAAGCTCCACCTCAACGGCGAAACCGCCTTCAAGTGGAACTTCACCGAGCTGTTCCGGGCCTGGAACGAAACCAGCTATGCCATGCAGGGCCTGCGCGATAACCCGCACAGCGCGGACCAGGAAAACCACTGGCGCCTCGACGATGCCGATCCGGGCATGTCGCCGAAGCTCACCTTCGACCCCGCCGAAGACATCGCGGCGCCGTACATCCATACCGGCGTGCGTCCGCGCGTGGCGATCCTGCGCGAGCAGGGCGTCAACGGCCAGGTCGAGATGGCCGCGGCGTTCAGCCGCGCCGGCTTCGACGCGGTGGACGTCCACATGTCCGACCTCGCCAATGGCCGTCATCACCTGAAGGACTTCCGCGGCTTCGCCGCCTGCGGTGGCTTCTCCTATGGCGACGTGCTCGGCGCCGGTCGTGGCTGGGCCACGTCCATCCTCTACAACGATGCGTTGCGCGAGCAGTTCGCCCGCTTCTTCGAAGACGGCACCAAGTTCGCCCTGGGCGTGTGCAACGGTTGCCAGATGATGTCGCAGCTGAAGGACATCATTCCGGACGCGAAACACTGGCCACAGTTCCTGCGCAACCAGTCCGAGCAGTACGAAGCACGTCTGGCGACCCTCGAGATCCTGGATTCCTCCAGCGTCTTCTTCCGCGGGATGACCGGTTCGCGCATCCCCGTCGCCGTGGCGCATGGCGAGGGCCGGGTGTATTTCCCGAACGTGTGCAGTCCGTCGAAGAGCCATGGCGCGGCACGTTTCGTCGACAACCGCGGCAAGCCGACCGAAAGCTACCCGCTCAATCCGAACGGCTCGCCCGGCGGCCTGGCCGCGTTCACCGCGGCCGACGGTCGTGTCACGATCATGATGCCGCACCCGGAACGGGTGTTCCGCACGGCGCAGCTGAGCTGGCATCCGGAGAACTGGGGCGAGGATTCGCCGTGGATGCGGATGTTCCGCAATGCACGTGTCTGGGTGGGATGAGCGGCGAACTCACCAGCATCGTCATCGTGCTCGCCGACAGCGGGCCGTTCACCCGCGAATGCGTGGATCACGCGCTCGCCAGTGACGTCCCCGTCGAGATCGTCATCGTCGACAATGGCTCCACCGACGGCATTCCCGAAGCGCTCGACCGGGCCTATGCCGACGACGAGCGCGTTCGCGTGGTCTACAACCGGGCGAACCTCGGATTCGGGCCGGCCGTGAATCGCGGGGCCGCCCAGGCCCGCGGCGACCGATTGCTCGTGCTCAACCCCGATTGCCTGGTCGAGCCGGACACGATCTCGCGCATGGCTGCGCACATGGATGTCCATACCGGCATCGTCGGTGCCGTGGTCTGCGACAGCGCCGGACATCCCGACGCCGCCTCGCGGCGGCGCGACCCCCTGTTGCGTCGCTCGCTGCACACCTTGCTTGGCAAGAAGGGCGACGACGGCATCGATATCACCGGGCCCATCCCGAACGGTGTCGAAGAGGTCGAGATCGTTTCCGGCGCGATCCTGCTCATGTCACGCGCCGTGTTCGAACGTCTCGGCGGCTTCGACGAAACCTTCTTCCTGCATTGCGAAGACATGGATCTCTGCCGCCGGGCCCGCGATGCCGGCTATCGCGTCCTGCTGGCCGGCGACGTCCGCGTCCTGCACGGGAAGGGCGGCTCGAGCCGGCATCGGCCCGTCTTCGTCAGCAGGCACAAGCATCGCAGCATGTACCTCTGGTTCCGCCGCCACGACCCGGCGGCGCGTAACGCGCTCGTGCGTGCGGTCGTGTGGATGGGGATATGGACGCACTTCATCCTGAAGATCCCCGGCCAGCTCGCGCGATCTCGTCGGTGAGGGGTACGTCGTCGCGCGGCAGCGGCCCCGCCACGCTCGGCCTGCTCGCTGTCACCGCCATCTGGGGCTCGACCTTCGTCCTGATCAAGGATGTGGTCGGGCGCATGTCCGTCACCGATTTCCTCGCCATCCGCTTTCTGATCGCCGCCGTGACGATGCTGATCCTGTTCGCCCGGCCGGTCTGGCGCATGGATCGCATGCAGGTCGTGCGCGGTCTGGCCCTGGGCGTGCTCTACGGCTTCGCGCAGTGGTTGCAGACCGAGGGCCTCGCACTGACCTCGCCGAGCGTCAGTGGCTTCGTCACCGGCATGTACGTGGTGATCACACCGATCCTCGCCCTGCTGATCTTTCGACAGCGCATGCCGGTCAGCACATGGGTCGCCGTCGGCCTGGCCATGGTCGGCCTCGGCGTGCTGGCGCTGAACGGTTTCGAGGTCGATCTCGGCGTGCTGCTTACGCTCGCCTCGGCCGCGCTCTACGCGCTGCACATCGTCGGCCTCGGCCATTGGTCGAGATCCGGGGAAGCCTTCGGCATGTCCGCCGTGCAGATGGTCGGTATCGCCGCTGTCTGCCTCGCGGCGACGTTGCCGCATCACGGTCCGGCGCTGCCGCCCGATCCGAAGGCCTGGATCGCGGTGCTCTACATGGCGCTGATCGCCGGGGCCTTCGCCATGCTGGTGCAGACCTGGGCACAGGCGCACATGGCCGCCACGCGCGCGGCCATCGTCATGACCACCGAACCGGTCTTCGCGGCGGGATTCGCCGTGCTGCTGGGCGTGGATGTCCTGACCACCCGCATGGTCGGCGGCGGCGCACTGGTGCTGGCGGCGATGTACATGGTGGAACTCGCGCCGCGCTTCCGCCGGAAGAAACCGGCGGAAGCGCTGCATCACGACGTGTGACGGGGCGGGTTACTTCGCGCCCTTGTCCACCGAGAACTTGTAGGTCATGACGTTGCGGTAGGTCTTGCCCGGTTCCAGGCGGGCGGAGCCGAAGTCCGGGTGGTTCGGCGTGTCCGGGAAGAGCTGCGGTTCCAGTGCGAAGGCATCGCCCTGGCGATAGACCCCGCCGGACTTGCCCGACGTGGTGCCATCGAGGAAGTTGCCCGAATAGAACTGCAGGCCTGGCTGCGCGGACCAGAGCGACAGGACGCGCCCCGACTTCGGATCGCTGACCCTGGCGACTTCCCGCGGTTGCGCGGCTTCCTTGCGCGAAATCACCCAGTTGTGGTCGTAGCCGCGGCCGAACACGATCTGCTCTTCCTTCGCATCGCGGACATCCTTGCCGATCGGTTTGGCCTTGCGGAAGTCGAAGTCCGTGCCTGCGACGCGGCGCACCTCGCCGGTGGGAATCGCGGTGGCATCGGTGGGCAGGTAAGCATCGCCGGCGATCATCAGGCGCTGGTCCATCACGCTGCCGGAGCCTTCGCCGGCAAGGTTCCAGTACGTGTGGTTGGTGATGTTGACGATCGTCGGCGCATCGGTGGTGGCCGTGTATTCGATGGTCAGTTCGTTCTTGTCGTCGAGCGAGTACCTGGCGGTCGCCGTGAGCTTGCCGGGATAGCCCTGGTCGCCATCGGGACTGACGTAGGTGAGGGTGACACTCGGTGTCGCGCCCGACTCGACCTTGTCGACGCTCCAGACCACCTTGTCGAAGCCGATCTTGCCGCCATGCAGCGAGTTGGGCCCGTTGTTGACCGGCACGTTGTACGGCTTGCCGTCGAGGGTGAACTTGCCCTTGGCGATGCGGTTGGCGTAGCGGCCCACGGTATTGCCGAAGTACTGGGGCATCGCAAACGTGCCCTTAAGGTCCGGGTAGCCGAGCACGACGTCGCCGGGCTTGCCGTTTCTGTCGGGTACGTCGAGCGCATAGAGCGCCGCGCCGAGCGAGAGAACCTTTGCCGTGACGCCGTGGCCGTTGGTCAGCGTGACCAGGGTCACGTCCTTGCCATCCGGTGTGCTGCCGAACGACGCCTTCGACGCTTCACCGGCCGAGGCGGCCGTCGCACTGGCCAGCAGGATCGCTGTGACCACACCCGTTCCGAACTTTCTCATCATTCACTCCGGTTGCCGGCAATCTCCCGACAAGATCATATTTGTCAGACAAATGACAAGTTGCGGTGCGTCATCGCACCGACCGGCAAGTCGGCTAGGATGGACTTCCCGTTTCGTCAGGTGTTGGAAGGTCCATGGCTTTGAAAGCAGGGGGAACGCGTAACCTGCACGCGCGCGTCATCGAAGAGATCGGCGAGTCCATCGTCAGCGGCGTGCTTCGCCCGGGTGAGCCGCTACCGGGCGAGTCCCAGCTGGCCGAACAGATGTCGGTCAGCCGGACCGTGCTGCGCGAGGCGTTGAAGGTGCTGGCCGCCAAGGGCCTCATCGAGACGCGCCAGAAGACCGGCATGCGTGTGCGCGATCCCGCCTTCTGGAACCATCTCGATGCCGACGTCCTGTCCTGGCGCTGCGCGGCGATGCCGACGGAGGACTTCGTCGAAAAACTGGTCGAGATGCGCGAGATCATCGAGCCCGCCGCGGTCATGGCGGCAGCACGTCGTCGTTCGCCGGCGCAGCTGGAGGTGATCGGCGCGGCGCTGGACGCCATGGAGGATGCCCCCGACCTCGATGCCTGGGCACAGGCAGACCTGCGATTCCACGATGCCGTCCTGGTCGCGACCAACAACGAACTGCTCAGCTCGTTGTTCTCGGTGATCGAAACCGCGCTCGCCACGTTCTTCGTGATGTCGGCGCGTACGGCGAAGAACTTCAAGTACTCGCTGCCGCACCATCGCGCGGTATACGAGGCGATCCGTCGCCGCCGGCCTAACGAAGCGGCGGTGGCCATGCGCACCATGATCGCGGACTCGCGGGCGAACATGCGCAAGGGCAAACGCCGCGGTTGAGCCGCGGCGCTTGCCCTGTGTGGGAGCCGGCTAGGCCGGCGATGGGCGTCCAGGCGACCTGGTTATCGCCGCTGAAGCGGCTCCCACAGGGGGGGCGCGGCGCTTGCCCTGTGTGGGAGCCGGCTACGCCGGCGATGGCGATGGGCGTCCAGGCGACTTGGTTATCGCCGCTGAAGCGGCTCCCACAGGGGGGCGCAGGTATGCCAGGCGGGCGGGAGACAGGCACGCCTCAGCAGCAGCGCCCGCCCGTTCCGCGATACCTGGCTTCCTGGCGCTCGCGGAAGAACTCCCCGTAAGTGGGAATCTTTCGCTCGGGATGATGCTCCCGCAGATGCTTCACGTAGACCTCGTAATCCGGCACGCCACAGCAGAGGCGGGCGGTCTGCACCGCCCACTTCCACAACGAGCGCGGGCCGGTCGGGGCATTCGGCGTACTCATGGCGACCTCCTCACGAGGCGACGCTGGACAGCGCGACGTACGGCTCTTCGTGCGCGGTCGGGTGATTGGCGCGCCAGGCGCGGGCGATGGCGCGGAGCGAGAAGAACAGCATGGTCAGCACCAGCAGCATGAACAGGCCGGTGAGGGCCATGTCGACGCGGTTGTTGGTGACGATGCGTTGCATTTCCTCGGCGGTCTTGGCCGGCGCCAGCAGCTTGCCCGAGGCCATGGCGTTTGCGTACTTCTGTGCGGCGGCAGTGAAGCTGATCTTGTCGTCGAACAGTTTCTGCCAGGCCGCGGTGAGCGTACAGACGACCAGCCAGGCGGCGGGTACGCCGGGCACGAGCACGTAGCGCTCGCGCTTGAGTTTCACGGTGACCAAGGTGGCAAGCATCAGCGCGATCGCCGCAAGCATCTGGTTGGCGATGCCGAACAGGGGCCACAAGGTGTTGATGCCGCCCAGTGGATCGACGGCGCCCTGGTACAGGAAATAACCCCACAAACCCACGCAGATCACCGTGGCGATGATGTTGCTCACCCACGACTCGGTCTTCTTCAGCGGTGCATACGCCATGCCCGCCAGTTCCTGGATCATGAAACGACCGACGCGCGTACCGGCGTCCACCGTGGTCAGGATGAACAGGGCTTCGAAGAGGATCGCGTAGTGGTACCACATGGCCATCATGCCTTCGCCGGGCAGGATGCCGTGGAGTAGCTGGGCCATGCCGACCGCCAGGGTCGGGGCTCCGCCGGCGCGACCCAGAATGGTGCCTTCGCCGATGTTCTTCGCGGTCTCGGTCAACTCCTGCGGAGTGACCAGGAAACCCCACGTGCTGATCGTCTGGGCGGCCTGTTCGACCGTGGTGCCGACCAGCGCGCCGGGGGAGTTCATGGCGAAGTACACGCCCGGGTGCAGGGACGACGCGGCGATCAACGCCATGATGGCGACGAACGCCTCCATCAGCATGCCGCCATAGCCGACCATGCGTGCCTCGCCTTCGTTGGCGAGCAACTTGGGCGTGGTGCCCGAGGCGATGATCGAGTGCCAGCCCGAGACCGCGCCACAGGCGATGGTGATGAACAGGAAGGGGAACAGGTTCCCGGAGAACACCGGGCCGGAGCCGTCGATGAACTTGGTGACGGCCGGCATCTGCAGCGTCGGCGCGGCCAGGAAGATGGCCAGGGCGAGCAGGGCGATCGTGCCGATCTTGAGGAAGGTGGAGAGGTAATCGCGTGGCGCGAGCAACAGCCACACCGGCAGTACCGAGGCGAAGAAGCCATAGCCGATGAGCAGCCACGCCAGCGATTTCGCGTCGAAGTCGAACAGGGCGGCCATGGCCGGGGTGTCGTTGACGGTCTTGCCGTACCAGATCGACGCCAGCAGCAGCACCAGGCCGATGATCGATATCTCGAGGATGCGGCCGGGCCGGATATAGCGCAGGTACACGCCCATCAGCAGCGCGATGGGAATGGTGGCGGCGACGGTGAAGGTGCCCCAGGGGCTATGGGTCAGCGCCTTCACCACCACGAGCGCGAGCACGGCCAGCACGATCATCATCAGGACGAGCACGCCCACCATGGCGATGACCCCGGGCACCTCGCCCAGTTCCTCGCGCAGCATGTGACCGAGCGAGCGGCCATCGCGGCGAAGCGACAGGCCGAGGATCATGAAGTCCTGGACCGCGCCGGCGAAGACGACGCCGACAAGGATCCACAAGGTGCCGGGGAGGTAGCCCATCTGTGCGGCGAGGACGGGCCCGACCAAGGGGCCGGCGCCGGCGATCGCGGCGAAGTGATGGCCGAAGACCACCCAGCGGTCGGTCGGGACGTAGTCCAGTCCGTCGTTGCGCAGGACCGCCGGCGTGGCGCGCGAGGGGTCCAGTTGGAGCACGCTGGTGGCGATCAGGCGGCTGTAGAAGCGATAGCCGATCAGGAAGACGGCGATCGACGCGGTCACCAGCCAGATGGCGTTGATGGGCTCGTCGCGTCGCAGGGCGACGACACCGAGGCACCAGGCGCCGACAATGGCGATGGCGGCCCACAGGATCTTTCCTGCGGGACTGGGTTTCGGGATGGCGCTGTGCATGGTGGTTGGCTCCCCTCGCGGATGGCACAAGGGTCGTCCCCCTGCTCACGGGGGTCAATGCGTGGCGAGGGTATGGCGTATTAGCCATTGGTCGAATGGCCGCCCGGCGTCGTATGCTCGACCCATCCCCACTCCCCTGGCGATAGCGATGATCCGCGAGATCCTGAAAATGGGTGACGAGCGCCTGTTGCGCGTCGCACCTCCCGTTCCCGACGCGATGATCGGCACAGCCGAACTGGACGCCCTCATCGCCGACATGTTCGACACGATGCATCACGCCGGCGGCGTCGGTCTCGCCGCGCCGCAGATCGGCGTGGACCTGCAACTGGTGATCTTCGGGTTCGACAGCAGCGAGCGATATCCGGATGCGCCACCGGTGCCGGAAACCATCCTGCTCAATCCGCTGATCACCCCGCTGTCCCAGGATATGGAAGAGGGTTGGGAGGGCTGCCTCTCGGTTCCCGGCCTGCGGGGGGCGGTGAACCGCTACTCGCTCATCCGTTATCAGGGGGTCGACCCGCAAGGGGAGCCGATCGACCGGACCGCCGAAGGCTTTCATGCCCGTGTGGTCCAGCATGAGTGCGATCACCTGATCGGACGGCTTTACCCCTCGCGAATCACGGATTTCAGCAAGTTCGGCTACATCGAGGTGCTCTTTCCGGGCATGGATATCGGCGACGATTGAGGTACCTCTCAAAAGTCCGTCGCAGGTCCGGCAAGCTCGCGTGGTTATTCGGCCTCGGCCAGCGCCTCGACAATGACCAGAAGCGCCTTCCGGCGTTCCTTGGGCAGGCGGCTAACCAGCCCGACCAGGCGCAGCTGTTCGCGCGAGTCGGCTCGGTAAAGGGCAGGGCTTTCGCGAACGCCCGTGGCGCCGTTGGGTGCGCCGCGGCCCGTGGCCAGCCATTCGAAATTCACGCCGAACCGCGTCGCCATGTCGATCTGGCGTTCCAGTTCGGGCAAGCCGAGATCGCTCAGCCATTTTCGGGCGGTTTCCCGGCTGACGTCGAACAGGTCGGCCAGCTGGGTGATGCGGCCGCGGCCTTTCTTCACGCCAGCCATGTCCAGCGCGACATGCAGGCGTTGGGAAAAACCTCGGTTGATAGGTGGCATGACAACTCCGGTTGAACGCTTTGGCGCTTCAAGACCCGGTATTGTTGGATAGCCCGGACAGGCAGCGTAAGCCTTTTGCAGTTGCCAAGTCGTGCAATTTGCGACTGTTTTTTGTTTCGTCGGTCACTGACGATGCGAGTTGACCGATTTTCTCATTTCATCCGCGGCCCGATGTGCTACGTCCGCGAAGTCCGAGCCGGCGCTAGCGTAAAGGATGGCGCGAGAAGAAGAAATCATCAGGCCGCTGCCGTCGGCGGTCCGACCCTGGGCCATGACGGCCTGGATGTCGCCCCCCTGGGCACCGATGCCTGGCACCAGCAAGGGCATATCGCCGACCACCGCGCGGACGCGGCCGAGTTCTTCCGGCCAGGTTGCGCCTGTCACCAGCGCACAGTTGCCGTTTTCGTTCCATTCCCGGGCGATCGTTTCGGCGACCCGGATGTAGAGCGGTTGCCCACCGCAATCCAGGGCCTGGAAGTCCGCGCCGCCCGGATTGGAAGTGCGGCAGAGCAGGATCACGCCCTTGTCGGCGCGTTCCAGGAAAGGCTCGATCGAGTCGCGGCCCAGGTAGGGGTTCAGCGTGACCGCGTCGGCGTCGTAGCGCTCGAACGCCTCGGTGGCGTAGTGGCGGGCGGTGGAGCCGATGTCGCCGCGCTTGGCGTCGAGGATCACCGGGATGCCGGGGTGCTTGTCGTGGATGTGGGCGATCAGTCGTTCCAGAACCCCTTCCGCACGCTGCGCGGCGAAGTGGGCGATCTGCGGCTTATAGGCGCAGACGAGGTCTGCCGTGGCATCGACGATGTCACGGCAGAAGGTGAAGATGCCTTCCTCGCCGGTCAGGCCTGCCGGCAGCCGACCGGGCTCGGGGTCGAGTCCCACGCAGACCAGGGAGTCGTTGCGACGCCAGGCGTCCTTCAGGGCAGTCATGAAGTTCATGGGCGGCTTCGCTTTTCCTGGTGGTTTGGGCGGGGGCGCGGCAGTGCATTTTGTGGGAGCCGATTCATCGGCGATAGGCCATGCGGTTTCGCCGCTTCGTTGGCTTTTCGCCGCTGAAGCGGCTCCCACATGGGGTGCGGCAGTGCATCTTGTGGGAGCCGATTCATCGGCGATAGGCCATGCGGGTTCACCGCTTCGTTGGCTTTTCGCCGCTGAAGCGGCTCCCACAGGGGTTGCGGCAGTGCATTTTGTGGGAGCCGATTCATCGGCGATGGGCCATGCGGTTTCGCCGCTTCGTTGGCTTTTCGCCGCTGAAGCGGCTCCTACAGGGGTTGCGGCAGTGCATTTTGTGGGAGCCGATTTATCGGCGATAGGCCATGCGGGTTCACCGCTTTGTTGGCTTTTCGCCGCTGAAGCGGCTCCCACATTGGCTCCCACATTGGCTCCCACATTGGCTTGTTCGCCGCCGAGGGGCGGCGATGCCCGTGCCGCGGGTCGTGTCAGACCAGCTTCTTGTACTTCACGCGCTTCGGGCCGGCGTCGTCGCCGAAGCGGCGCTTCTTGTCGGCTTCGTACTCGTTGTAGTTGCCCGGGAAGAATTCGACATGCGAATCGCCTTCGAACGCGATGATATGCGTGGCGATACGGTCGAGGAACCAGCGGTCATGGGAGATGACCACGGCGCAGCCGGGGAATTCGAGCAGCGCGTCTTCCAGGGCGCGCAGGGTCTCGACGTCGAGATCGTTCGACGGCTCATCGAGCAGCAGCACGTTGCCGCCCTGGAGCAGGGTCTTGGCCATGTGCAGGCGGCCGCGCTCGCCGCCGGACAGCTGGCCGACGATCTTCTGCTGGTCGGTGCCCTTGAAGTTGAAGCGACCGATGTAGGAGCGCGACTGGATCTCGAAGCTGCCGATGGTGAGGATGTCCGAACCGCCGGACACTTCCTGCCAGACGTTGTTCTTCGGGTCGAGGGCGTCGCGCGACTGGTCGACATAGGCGAGCTTGACCGTGTGGCCGGTCTTCACTTCACCGGAGTCCGGGGTTTCCTTGCCCATGATCATCTTCATGAGCGTGGACTTGCCGGCGCCGTTCGGACCGATGATGCCGACGATCGCACCCGGCGGGATCTTGAACGAGAGGTCTTCGATGAGCACGCGGTCGCCGAACGACTTGGTGACGTTCTTGAACTCGATCACTTCCTGGCCCAGGCGCTCGCCCGGTGGAATGAAGATTTCGTTGGTTTCGTTGCGGCGCTGGTACTCGACCGAGTTCAGCTCCTCGAAACGGTTGATGCGGGCCTTGCCCTTGGACTGGCGTCCCTTGGCGGCCGTGCGGATCCACTCCAGTTCCTTGGCCAGCGCCTTCTGGCGCGACTTTTCCTGGTTGGCTTCCTGCTTGAGGCGTTCGCCCTTCTGCTCGAGCCAGTCGGTGTAGTTGCCCTTCCAGGGAATGCCGCGGCCGCGGTCGAGCTCGAGGATCCACTCGGCGGCGTTGTCGAGGAAGTAGCGGTCATGGGTGACCGCGACGACGGTGCCCGCGTAGTCGTGCAGGAAGGTTTCCAGCCAGTCGACCGATTCGGCGTCGAGATGGTTGGTCGGCTCGTCGAGCAGAAGCATGTCGGGCTTGGACAGCAGCAGGCGGCACAGGGCCACGCGGCGCTTCTCGCCACCGGACAAGGGCCCGACCAGGGCGTCCCAAGGCGGCAGGCGCAGCGCGTCGGCGGCCACTTCGAGCTGGCGCTCGAGCGCGTGGGCGTCGTTGGCGGCAAGGATGCCCTCGAGCGCTTCCTGCTCCTTGGCGAGCTTTTCGAAGTCCGCGCCTTCTTCGGCGTACTCGGCGTAGACCTCTTCGAGGCGCTTCTGGGCGCCGAGGGTCTCGGACACGCCTTCCTCGACCACTTGACGCACGGTCTTGGTCGGGTCCAGATCCGGTTCCTGGGCAAGGTAGCCGATCTTCGTGCCGGGGTTGGCGCGGGCTTCACCCTGGAAGTCGGTGTCGACGCCGGCCATGATCTTCAGCACCGTGGACTTGCCCGCGCCGTTCAGGCCGAGCAGACCGATCTTGGCGCCGGGGAAGAAGGACAGCGAGATGTCCTTGATGATCTGGCGCTTCGGGGGGACGATCTTGCTCACCCCGTTCATGGTGTAGATGTACTGCATGGATGCTCCGTAGGCCAAGGCCGCGCCCCCGGGGCCGATGCACACCGGGTGGGCAAACCCCGATTATAGCGGCTTCGGGTGTCAGGGCGTCGGTGCGGACGGGAACGCCCGCGTCGCGCGCCGTCCTCTCGGACATTCGTCCCGGGGAGCCCCCGCCCAGGGTACGGGGGCGGGGAATCCGCGAGGTCGCTGCCGCCATTTGCCCATGTTCGCGGTGATCGGTCACCGGTCGTCCGACAGCCGCCTGTCGGCAACGAAGCCCACGCCCGTCTTGGCGTAGTCGTTGATCAGGCGCATGTTCGCCGCCGAGTATCCATAGCAGTTGGAGCGAAGGGCCAGGCTGGGCGCAATCATGTTGGTCTCACACCACCATCCGCTGTAACGCACCTCGGCGTTGGCATGCGTCGCGCCGAGCAGGTGTCCGAGCTGATGGGCTATCTCCGGATACCTGCCGCCGATCGACGCTATGCCTTCGCTGCCCTTCTGCCAGGAGCGTCCATACAGCCCGGGCTCGGGCATGCCGTTAACGATGAGCAGGTACTTGTGCTTGTACGTGCGCGGAATGCGGTTTTCGTACGCAAAGTTGCGGACCGCGTCGGACCAGTTGTACAGCGATCCGATGTACTGGTACGGCAGGTCGGTGACGCCGCGCATCCCCTGGCTGTAGAGGACGTCGACTCTCTCCCCGCGAACGACGTTCCGCAGGAGGTCGGCCAGCCACCAGGCGACATAGCCGGCGTGGATGTGTTGCGAGGACAGGTGGCCGACGTCGTCGTGGAGCATCAGGTGGAACGTGAGCCGGTTAGGCACGAGTTCGATCTTGGAACTCCGCCGGACGCGCGGCCGAGGGGCCGCTACCGTCGATGCACCTAGGGGCACCGATGCATCGTTCGAAACGTTTCCTCCGGGGAGGTTCTCGTGTTCGACGCGGATGCTTCCGGCGGTAAAGCCGGTGATATCGATGCCAGTCGTCGACTGCGACGTGATGTCGAGACGATTGCCCGAGCGCGTGGCGACAACCGGCACCCCATGCCATGTTGCGTCGTACATCCGGCCGTGGCTGCCGTCGGCAAACCTGATGTCGCCACCCAGCTCGCCGGACACGACGAGGTCGTCGTTGTCGTCCGCGACATGAGGGGACGCGATGGCCGGTTCACCGAGGTGGACGTGTGCGGGCAAGGCCGTCGCAACGGCGAGGTCGAAGCTCGCCACCGCTTGGGGTGCATTGGCATCGGTGACCGCATCGAGATCGACAAGGAGCTGGCCGTCGCCACGCGAGATGGTGGCAGGCACGCCGTTCCAGGAGCCGGTGTAGGTCGTCATCACACTTCCGTCGGGAAGCTCGACAGGGGTATCGAGCATCGATTCGACGGCAAGGAGCGCGTTCGTCGCCACACCCGCTTCGTCCGACGCGCCGATCTGGAAGGCCGGCTGGGGTAAACCCCGGGCGATCTGTTCGTCGAAGCGGTCCAGTGACGTCGAAGCGTCCCATGTCGATGCGTTGGCGGCGGTCGCCGAAAGCGTCATCGCGATGAGGGTGGAGAGGGCAGTCCATGTCTTCATTCGGTTCGTCCTGTCGGATGGCGAGGGAGACCGGCAACGCTAACGTGACCGATCTCTTTTTTCTCGCGCCCTTACGGACGTCGCGACAAAACCGCACGCAATACAGGAGTTGTCCTAGGCCACTCGCTTCCTCGCTGACACCGAAGGCAGGAAAGGATTCGCCTCACCCGCTATGCGCGACGATCGGTTACCTACTGATCCAGTTCCCGCCGAACATAGTTGCGAATCAAGGTGTCGTTGTGTCCGGAATAGATTCGGCAGCTGTAATAGGGCACTTCGTAACCCCTCATGTTCGTCACGCAAGGAAAGCGAAGTTCGCCGTGTTCGTGCCGGGCGTCCAGCGTATGGCCGAACTCGTGGGCGATGATGTGCCTGGGGCCCGTACCGCTCGCTATCGCAACGGTATCCCGCGGCAGGGCGACACCATACACCCCGTCGCCGCCCCAGTTCTGCGGCCGCCGGTCGACGAACAGCATGGTCTTCGTGAGGCTCGACGGAACCGCGCCGACGCTGGTGAGGTAGTCGTTGGAGACCGTCCTGAAACGGATCAGTGCCTCGGCATTCGTGCCCTGGTCGTAGTCGAAATCGGTCACCCCGGCGATGCGGTCCTTGATGAACACCTTGACCGGAATGCCGGGCTTGACCGTGCGTTCCATGTCGCGCACCCACCAGCCGATGTACCAGTTGTGGAACTTCGCGTAGTTGGATTCGCCGGACTGGTTGTGCAGGAAAATCCAGAACTGCAGTTCGCTTGGCGTCGAGGTCGTGTTGCCGGTGACGTGAGGCGCGGCGAAGGTATCCGCCCACGGGGGCGCGACCACGTCGTCCGGTTCCGGCGCGGCGGTAAGACCGGCCAGGGCGGTCATGTCGGCAGCGGGCTTTTCTTCGAACGCATCGATGGCCAGCGCGTCGCCGATCCGGGTGAAGGTCGCTTCCAGGCCGTTCGCGGTTCCCGTATAGGTGACAGCGTGGCTGCCGTCGGGATAAACCACGTCGGTTTCGAGCTTTTCTTCGACGACGACCTGGTCGACACCGGGCCCTCGTTCGTCGTCCTCCGGGCGGGGGAGCGAGAAAGCCTGGGGCAGGCCGGCGGCGACATGACCGTCGAACAAGGCGGCGGAAGCCGATTGGGCGAGGGCGGCGGCCTGGCAGGTGATCAGGGCCGCGCCGACGGCGATACGGGCGATATTTCGGTTGAACTTCATGGGTGCTTCCATTCGGGGGAGGGGAGGGCGGGTGACGCCCATCCAGAAAGCTACGTAAACCCTCGGGCGGATGCTGTAGGCCTGGGCCGGGGGCTGCGTAAGCGAAGGCCGGGGGCTGTCCGGAGCCATCCCGCCGGCCCCCGGCCTGGAGGCCGGGCTGATCACTGGCTGCAACCCCCCATAACCGCTACAATTTTCGGCCTTACCCGCTTGATGAGATGAGGTCAGGATGTTCCCGAAGGACTGCACGATCGCCGGTTACGATGACGAACTGGCCAAGGCCATCGCCAATGAGGCCCGCCGCCAGGAGGATCACGTCGAGTTGATCGCCTCCGAGAACTACGCCAGCCCGCGCGTGATGGAAGCCCAGGGCTCGGTGCTGACCAACAAGTACGCCGAGGGATACCCGGGCAAGCGCTACTACGGTGGCTGCGAGTACGTGGACGTCGCCGAGAGGCTTGCCATCGACCGCCTGAAGCAGCTCTTCGGTGCCGACTACGCCAACGTGCAGCCGCATTCCGGTTCGCAGGCCAACCAGGCCGTGTACTTCGCCCTGCTGCAGCCAGGCGACACCATCCTCGGCATGAGCCTGGCCCATGGCGGTCACCTCACCCATGGCGCCAAGGTCAACCTCTCGGGCAAGATCTTCCATGCCGTGCAGTACGGCATCGATCCGGAGTCGGGTCTGGTCGACTACAACGAAGTCGAGCGCCTCGCCGTCGAGCATAAGCCGAAGATGATCGTCGCCGGCTTCTCGGCCTATTCGCAGATCCTCGACTGGGGCCGCTTCCGCGCCATCGCGGACAAGGTCGGCGCCTATCTGTTCGTCGACATGGCACACATTGCCGGCCTGGTCGCCGCAGGCGAATACCCCAACCCGATCGAGCATGCGCACGTGGTCACCTCCACGACGCACAAGACCCTGCGCGGTCCGCGCGGAGGCATCATCATTGCCAAGGGCCTGGGCGAAGAGCTGGAGAAGAAGCTGCAGTCCATCGTCTTCCCCGGAATCCAGGGTGGTCCGCTGATGCACGTGATCGCGGCCAAGGCGGTCGCGTTCAAGGAGGCGCTCGAGCCCTCGTTCAAGACCTACCAGGCGCAGGTGGTGAAGAACGCCAAGGCCATGGCGAAGACCTTCATCGAGCGCGGCTACAAGATCGTCTCCGGCGGTACCGAGAACCACCTCATGCTGATCGACCTGATCGGTCGCGACGCCACCGGCAAGGACGCGGAAGCGGCGCTTGGCAAGGCGCACATCACGGTGAACAAGAACGCCGTGCCGAACGACCCCCGCTCGCCCTTCGTCACCTCGGGCCTGCGCGTCGGTACGCCGGCGATCACCACCCGCGGTTACGACGAAGCGGCCACGGTGGAACTCACCCAGTGGATCTGCGACGTGCTCGACGCCCCGGGCGACGACAAGGTCATCGCAGCCGTGCGCGAGAAGGTCACGGCGCAGTGCGCACGATTCCCGGTCTACGGCTGATCGATGCATTGTCCGTTCTGCCAGCATGAAGACACCCGTGTCATCGACTCCCGTCTCACGGAGGACGGTGGCACGGTGCGGCGTCGCCGTGAGTGTCCGCAATGCAGCGAGCGTTTCAATACGTTCGAAACGGCGGAACTGAAGCTTCCGGCGATCGTCAAATCCGGCGATCGTCGCGAGCCTTTCGACGAACACAAGCTGCGCGTGAGTTTCGAGCGTGCGCTGCAGAAGCGTCCGGTCGCCAGCGATGCGGTGGACGGTGCCGTGCGCGCGGTGGTGAACGACCTGCGTCGCTGCGGCGAACGCGAAGTACCGTCGCGACAGGTCGGCGAACTGGTGATGCGCGAGTTGAAGGCGCTCGACCAGGTCGCCTACGTGCGCTTCGCCTCCGTGTACCGCCGGTTCGAGGACGTACACGCCTTCCGCGAGGAGATCGAGAAGCTCGAACGCGACCTGCCGTCGCTCGAAGGTCTGCAACTGCCGCTGCTAGACGTGGCCAGGCGCGGGCGCAAGAGCTGATCATGTCGCGGCCGTTCTTCCCCGCCATGGATCACGTACACATGGCGCACGCCTTGCGCCTGGCCGAACGTGGTCTGCATACCACCCAACCCAATCCGCGCGTGGGCTGTGTCATCGCGCGCGGCGAGGCCGTGCTCGGTACCGGCTGGCATCCGCGCGCCGGTCAGCCGCATGCGGAGATTTTCGCGCTGCGCGAAGCGGGCGAGGCCGCACGAGGGGCCACGGCATACGTCACGCTGGAACCGTGCGCCCACCATGGACGTACGCCGCCCTGCGCCGATGCGCTGATCGCGGCAGGTGTCGGTCGGGTCGTCATTGCCCATGAAGACCCGTTCGACAAGGTGGACGGCGCCGGCATCGCGGCGTTGCGGGACGCCGGTATCGGTGTCCAGGTGGGCCTGATGCGCGACGCCGCGCGCGAACTGAACATCGGTTTCTTCAGCCGTATCGAGCGCCAGCGTCCATGGGTGCGCGTGAAGCTGGCGATGAGCCTCGACGGGCGCACGGCGCTTGCCGACGGCTCGTCGAAGTGGATCACCGGCGAGGCCGCGCGTGCCGACGTGCAGCGCTGGCGCGCACGCTCGTCCGCGATTCTTTCCTCCAGTGGCACCGTGCTTGCCGACGATCCGCACCTGACCGTTCGCCTGCCGGAAGGCGAGGCCTTCGTGCCGCCGCTGCGCGCGATCCTCGACACGCGGCTGCGTACACCGCCGGGGGCGAACGTGCTCGACGGATCGGCGCCGACCGTGCTCCTGCACGCCGCCGATACGATCGTGCCGGCGCATCTCCAGGACGTGCCTCGCGCGGCCATCCGGCGCGACGAGGCCGGTGGCCTGGACCTGCGTGCGGCGTTGTACTGGCTGGCGCAGCAGGACATCAACGAAGTCCACGTGGAGGCCGGTCCCGTGCTTTGCGGGGCGCTTCTGGCCGCGGGACTGGCCGACGAACTGCTCGTCTACATCGCCCCCATCCTGCTCGGCCACACTGGCCGGCCGATGCTCAACCTGCCGCCGCTGGACGATATGGCCTCGCGTTGGAAGTTGCAGACCGTGGACCGCCGCCAGGTCGGCGACGACATGCGCCTGCAGCTGCGTCCCACGTCGTGACCGTGCTGTCCCACGTACGCTGGGGCATCGTGGGCTGCGGTGCGGTGACCGAGGTCAAGAGTGGCCCGGCCTTCGCGAAGGTCGCCGATTCGTCGCTGGTCGCCGTCATGCGACGCGATGGCGACAAGGCCCGCGACTACGCCGAGCGCCACGGCGTCCCCCGCTGGTACGACAACGCCGCGGCATTGATCGCCGATCCCGACGTCGACGCGGTTTACATCGCCACGCCGCCGTCGAGTCACCGCGAATACGCCCTGATGGCCATCGCCGCCGGCAAGCCCGTGTACGTGGAAAAGCCCATGGCGATCGACCACGCCGAATGTGTCGCCATTCTCGAGGCGGGCAGGGCGGCCGGCGTGCCGGTCTTCGTCGCCTATTACCGTCGCATGCTGCCCCGCTTCCGGCGCATCGCGGCGCTGCTGGCCGAGGGCGCCATCGGCACCCCACGGCTGGTCAATGTCCTCCTGCACCATCCGTTCGAAGCGAGGTATCGCGATCCGGCCAGGCTGCCGTGGACCGTGCAGCCCGAACTTTCCGGCGGCGGTATCTTCGTCGACATCGGCTGCCACACGCTGGATATCCTCGACTTTCTCCTCGGTCCCATCGTCGATGCGCGTGGCATGGCCTCGAACCAGCTGGACGCCTATCCGGCCGAAGACACGGTGGCCATGGCGTTCGCGTTCGGGTCCGGCGTGCTGGGTACGGGGCTGTGGAACTTCGGCGCGGACCGCCGCGAGGATCGCGTGGAGATCGTCGGCGACCGCGGACGGCTGGTCTTCGCCACCTTCGGTGAGGGGCCGATCCGATGCGAAGCCGGCGGCCACGTGGAGGACATCCACATCGCCAACCCCGAGCACATCCAGCAGCCGCTGATCGAATCGATCGTGGCGGAACTGACCGGGAAAGGCGTTTGTCCATCGACCGCCCAGAGCGGCGCGCGCACCAGCTGGGTGATGGACCAGGTCCTTCGGAACTGACGGCTTCATCGGCGTTGACTACCCCATGTGGGAGCCGATTCATCGGCGATCCCGCGCCAACGGGCCCGTTCGCCCCCTGTGGGAGCCGATTCATCGGCGATCCCGCGCCAGCGGCCCGTTCGCCGCGGACACTGTTGCCGCTGAGGCAGCTCCCACAAGGGCTCCTACACGGCCCCCAGTTGCAATTCGGGTCGCGGACCCCATGCTATCCTCCGCCGGCCTGTTCCCCTTGGGGAGCCGGCCTCCACAGCGTCTTCAGGGCGGGGCGAAACTCCCCACCGGCGGTAGGTTTCCGCAAGGAAACGAGCCCGCGAGCGCTTCCGGTTTCGGTCGGAAGGTCAGCAGATCCGGTTCGATGCCGGAGCCGACGGTTACAGTCCGGATGAAAGAAGACGGCGATCGCCCGTTCCCCAGGGGACGTGCGGCGCCATGCGCCTTGGGGCGTTTTTCGCTCATTACCGCGGGAAACGTTTCATGAAAATCCAGATCGTCGTCACCGTCTCCTCGCAAGGAGGCCACTGACATGTTCACCGGCATCATCCAGGCCGTCGGCCGCATCGCGCGGCTGGAACCGCGTGGCGGCGATGTCCGCCTCGTCGTCGACACGGCCGCGCTCGACATGGCCGACGTCGCCCTGGGCGACAGCATTTCGGTCGCCGGCGTCTGCCTGACCGTGATCGACTTCGACGCCAGGAGCTTCGCCGCCGACGTCTCCAACGAAACCCTCGCGCACACGACGCTCGGCGCGCACAAGGCCGGCGATACCGTGAACCTCGAGAAGGCCTTGCGCCTGGCCGACCGTCTGGGCGGCCATCTCGTCTCGGGTCATGTCGATGGAGCCGGCAAGGTCGTCTCCGTCGTGCCCGATGGCCGCTCCCTGCGTTGGACCTTCGAGGTGCCCAGCGACCTGGCGCGTTATATCGCCCACAAGGGCTCGGTCTGCATCGATGGCACCAGCCTCACGGTCAACGAGGTGAACGGCCATCGCTTCGGAGTGAACCTTATTCCCCATACGGTGGAACATACGACGTTCGCCGCGCGTCGCCCCTGCGACGGCGTGAACATCGAAGTGGACGTCGTCGCCCGCTACATCGAGCGCCTGCTTTCCAGTGGCGACACCCCGCGCCTCGACGAGGCCTTCCTGAAGCAACACGGCTTCGTCTGACCCGGACCTCCCATGCCATTCCATACGATTCCCGAGATCCTCGAAGACTTCCGCCAGGGCCGCATGGTCGTCATCCTCGATGACGAAGACCGCGAAAACGAAGGCGACATCGTCATGGCCGCCGAGAAGGTGCGGCCGGAAGACGTCAACTTCATGGTTCGCGAAGCACGCGGCCTGCTCTGCCTGACGCTCACCGAGAAGCACACGCGCCAGCTCGGCCTGAAGCCCATGGTCAGCGACAACAATTCGCCGTACCACACCAACTTCACCGTTTCGATCGAAGCGGCGGAAGGCGTGACCACGGGTATCTCCGCGCATGATCGGGCACGGACCATCCAGGTCGCCGCCGCGGCCGACGCCAAGCCCGCCGACATCACCATGCCCGGCCATATCTTTCCGCTGACGGCGCAGGCAGGTGGCGTGCTCAGCCGTGCCGGGCACACCGAAGCCGGCTGCGACCTGGCCACGCTGGCCGGTTTGCAGCCGTCGGCCGTGCTGATCGAAATCCTGCACGACGACGGCTCGATGGCACGTCGTCCCGAACTGGAGATCTTCGCCGCGAAGCACGGGTTGAAGATCGGCACTATCGCCGACCTCATCCGCTATCGCCTCGAGACCGAGAAGACGATCGAGCGGGTGCACGAAGAAGACGTCGACACCGAGTTCGGTCCGTTCCGCCTCGTCGCCTATCGCGACGGCATCCGTCGCGGCCTGCATTTCGCCCTGGTCCGCGGTGACGTCGCCGACGGCGAGCCCGTGCTCACGCGTGTGCACGTGCGCAACACGTTGTCCGACGTGCTCCACCTCAAGCGCGACGACCTCGGCCTGACCGTCACCGAGGCGCTGCGCAAGATCGAGGCCGAGCAGCGCGGCGTGCTGGTGGTGCTCTCCGGCGAGGACACGCCCGACGCGCTGCTGGCGCGTCTCAGGCGTGATGCCTTGCCCGTGCCGGCGAAGAAGGACGACCAGGAGTGGCGGCAGACCGGCCTCGGCGCGCAGATCCTGGCGGACCTGGGCATCAAGCGCCTGCGTGTGATCGGCACCCCGCGCAAGCTGGTCGGTATCGCCGGCTTCGGCCTGGAAGTGGTGGAGCAGGCTGGCTGATGACCCCATCGTACGATATCCGCCTCATCGCCCCCTCCGGTTACCCGCACAATGCCCACGCGATGGCGCGCGGTATCGCGCGGCTGGAACAGGCCGGCCACACGGTACAAGGCAAGGACGTGCTGGAGCGACGCCAGCTCCGCTTCGCCGGCAGCGACGCCGAGCGCGCCGCCGACATCAACGACCTGGCCGATCCGTCGAAGCCGCTGCCCGACGTGGCGCTGGCCATTCGTGGCGGCTACGGCGCGCACCCCTTGCTGCCGCTGCTCGATTACGACGGCCTGCGCCGCCGCCTTGGGAATGCGCCGCTCGCCCTCGTCGGGCACAGCGACTTCACCGCCCTGCAGTGCGCGCTGTTCGCTCGCAGTGGCCTGGTGACCCTGGGGGGGCCGATGCTGGGCGCGGACTTCGGGGCTCCCGAGCTGGATGCGCGAACCTGGGAGCACTTCTGGGCCACGCTGTCCACCGATGAAGGCCGGGCCGGCTGGAGCACGCCGGACACCCTGACCCTCGATGTGCAGGGCACGGTCTGGGGCGGCAATCTGGCCATGCTGACCAGCCTCATCGGTTCGCCGTTCTTCCCGCAGATCGAGGGCGGCATCCTGTTCGTCGAGGATATCGCCGAGCCGGCCTACCGGGTCGAGCGGATGCTCTATCACCTGTTCCATGCGGGCGTGCTGGCACGGCAGAAGGCCCTGGTCATCGGCGACTTCACCAGCTACCGCACCACCGAATACGACAACGGCTACGACCTGGATGCCACCTTCGAGCGGATCGCCGCCGTGGCCGGCATCCCGATCGTCCGCGGCCTGCCGTTCGGCCACGATGCGGCCAAGTTCACCCTGCCTTTTGGCGCCCCGGGACGGCTAACCGTCGCCGACGGGAACGCCATGCTCACCTTCAGCGGCCACCCCAGGCCGAAAACCCCGTAAAATAACCGGCCGCCAGCGGCCCGCCCGCCACAGGACTACCCATGAAGATCATCGAAGGCGATTTCGCCACCCCCAAGGGCCGCTTCGCCATCGTTGCCGGCCGTTTCAACGCGTTCGTCGTCGAGCCCCTGGTCGAGGGCGCGCGCGACGCGCTGGTTCGCCACGGCGTGAAGGACGACGCGATCGACCTGATCCGCGTGCCCGGCGCGTTCGAAATCCCGCAGGCCGCCTACAAGATCGCCGGTTCGGGCAAGTACGCCGCCGTGCTCGGCCTTGGCGCGGTCATCCGTGGCTCGACTCCGCATTTCGACTACGTCGCCGGTGAAGCCGCCAAGGGCCTCGGCCAGGCGGCGTACGCCTCGGGCGTGCCGGTGTCGTTCGGGGTGCTCACCACCGACAGCATCGAGCAGGCCATCGAGCGTGCCGGCACCAAGGCCGGCAACAAGGGCGTGGATGCGGCCATGGTCGCGATCGAGATGGTCAACCTCTACGCGAAGCTCGGTAAGTAAATGAACAACACTCCTCCGCACGGCATCGACCTCGCCGCACGCTCGCGCGCCCGTCGCCGCGCCCTCCAGGCGCTGTATGCCTGGCAAGTGGGTGGCAGCAAGATGGGCAGCGTGATCGAGCAGTTCCGTCACGAACAGGACATGGTCGTCGCGGACCTCGAATACTTCGAGGACATCCTGCGCGGCGTGGAGAAGCACGTGAAGGAACTCGACGACGGTATCAAGCCGTTCGTCGATCGCGAGGTCTCGCAGATCGATCCCATCGAGCTGTCGGCCCTGCGCATGGGTGCCTACGAGCTGAAATACCGTCCGGACGTGCCGTACCGGGTGGTGATCAACGAGGCCGTCGAAGCCACCAAGCGCTTCGGCGCGGACCACGGCCACAGCTATGTGAACGGCGTGCTCGACAAACTCGCGACACATTGGCGTACGGCCGAGAAGCGATCCTGATCGTGCCGCGAATCCTCGCGGGCTAAGGAACCTGCATGGAATTCGACCTGATCGAACGCATCCGCCGGCATACGGACGTCCATCGCGACGACGTGCTGACCGGCATCGGCGACGATGCCGCCGTCGTCGCCGTACCCGCCGGCCGCGAACTGGCGATCGCCGTGGATACCCTCGTCGAGGGTGTCCACTTTCCCGCCGGGACCGCCGCCGCCGACATCGGCTGGAAGGCGCTCGCGGTGAATCTCTCCGATCTCGCCGCCATGGGCGCCACGCCGGCGTGGGCGCTACTCGCGCTGACCCTGCCCGACAGCGACGAGGCCTTCGTCGACGGGCTCGCACGCGGCTTCGCCGAACTGGCCACGCCACTACGCCTGGCCCTCATCGGTGGCGACACCACGCGCGGGCCACTGACCGTGACGGTGGCCGTGCACGGCTTCAGCGCACCCGGCGAAGCGTTGCTTCGCTCCGGTGCGCGGGTCGGTGACGTCGTCATGGTCACCGGCACCCTCGGCGACGCCGCGGCCGGCCTTCGTTGCCTGGCCGAGGCCGATGCCTCGCCCTATGCGGCGCTGATCGAGCGGCTGAACCGTCCGACGCCCCGTGTGGCGGCGGGCAACGGCCTGCGTGGCATAGCCACGGCGTGCATCGACGTCTCCGATGGCCTCGTCGCCGACCTCGGGCACATCTGCAAGGCGAGCGGTGTCGGCGCGGAGATCGACGCGGCCATGCTGCCGCGTTCCTCCGCCCTGCTGACCCACTTCGAGGACGCCGACACCCTCGACTTCGCCCTCTCCGGTGGCGACGACTACGAGCTGTGCTTTACCGTTCCGGCCGATCGCGCCGGCGAGGTCTCCGCGAACATGGCCCGCCTGGGCGGTGGCGCCACGCGCATCGGGCGCATCGTCGAGGGCAGCGGGGTGCGGGTGCTGGCGCTCGATGGCACGGACATGCTGCCGTCACGCACGGGCTGGAACCACTTCGCCGCATGAGCACGAAATACGTCCTCGATACGGAAGGCCGCCGTCGCCTGCGGGCATCGCCGGCGGGCTGGATCGCTTGCGGTTTCGGCTCGGGCCTCACCCCGAAAGCGCAGGGGACGTTCGGCTCGCTGGCGGCTGTCGTGCCCTGGCTGCTGATGCGTGGCCTTTCCGTACCCGCGTGGATCGGCGTCATCGTCGTCGCTTTCGCGATCGGCGTGTGGGCGTGCGACGTCGCCGGCCGCCTCCTTGGCGTCGACGATCATCGCAGTCTGGTGTGGGACGAATTCGTCGGACTCTGGATCGCCCTGTTGCCTGCGCTGATAGCGCCCTGGTGGGCGGTCGTCGCCGGATTCGTCCTGTTTCGTCTTTTCGATGTCTGGAAGCCCTGGCCCATCGCGTGGTTCGACCGACGGGTGAAAGGTGGCTTCGGCGTCATGCTCGACGACGTGATCGCCGGTATCTTCGCCGGCATCGCGCTCTACCTGCTCCTGTCACTCATTCGCTGAGGAATCGCCATGGAATACCGTCGTCTCGGTTCGACCGGCCTGAAAGTTTCCGCGCTGTCGTATGGCGCATGGGTGACCTTCGGTCGGCAGGTCGGGCGCTCGGACGCTCGCGAACTGATCGCGTTTGCCTACGACAACGGCGTGAACTTCTTCGATAACGCCGAGACATACAACGCCGGCGACGCCGAGCGGCTGATGGGCGACGTCATCGCCGACCTGCGCTTGCCGCGCGACGCCTACGCGGTATCGAGCAAGGTCTATTTCGGTGCGGTCACCGACCCGAAGCCGACCCAGCGCGGCCTCTCGCGCAAGCACGTCTTCGATGCCTGCCACCAGGCGCTCGAGCGCCTGCGTGTCGACTACCTCGACCTGTATTTCTGCCATCGTCCCGACCCCGAGACGCCGGTACTCGAGACCGTCTTCGCGATGGACACGCTGGTTCGCCAGGGCAAGGTGCTTTACTGGGGCACCAGCGAATGGCCGGCCGAACAGATCGCCGAAGCGCATCGCGTCGCTCGCGAGAACCATCTCGTCGGGCCCTCGATGGAACAGCCGCAGTACAACCTCCTGCATCGCGAGCGCGTCGAGGTCGAATACGCTCCCCTCTACGAGCAGTACGGCATGGGCACCACCATCTGGTCGCCGCTGGCGTCGGGCCTTCTCACAGGTAAGTACAACGACGGCGTGCCGGACGACTCGCGGCTGGGTCACGCGGATTACGCGTGGCTGCGCGACGCGCTTCTCGAAGACGATGGCGCAAAGCTGAAGACCGTGCGCGCCCTCGCGCCGATCGCCGCCGAGCTCGGCATGTCGCTGGCCCGGTTCTCGCTGGCGTGGTGCCTGAAGAACCCGCACGTCTCGACGGTGATTCTAGGTGCGAGCAAGAAGGCGCAACTGGAGGAGAACCTCAAGGCGCTCGACGCGGTGACGTTGCTCGACGATTCGGTGATGCGCAGGATCGAGAGCGCCTTGTCGCCAACCCTATAGGAATTCACGCTACATAGGTGCTGCTTCAGCGACGAAGTGTGGTCAGCTCTTGCGATCCATTCTATGTACGGCGACGCATCCCACGATGCTCACCGTCGACAGGACGAAAAAAATAACCCGTGCTATTTCGTAGAATAGAGTCGGATTTGGATGAGTCACCCATATCTGCGAAACGACGTCCAGGACGCCGAGTACCGTAACAACGAAGCTGGCGATCGCGAGAAGGGCGATTCGATAAACGAGCCGCGACATCAGGTTTTGATGCCGCCGCGCAATGATGGCCGCAACGACGTCTGCAACGAGCAATACCGGTAGAAAAAGCAGCAGCGCCATCTGGGTATTCATTTCGGACACTGTCACCTGCAACTGGGTGAAGGGCACCAATCGTACCCAAAGCCGCCTCGTCCGAACATGCTGTCGTAAGTCTTGCCGCCGAAGACGGGGCCTGCACCTTGTTCTGAGAAGACTTGGTCGTGGAATCGGCCAACGTGATTCCACCTGTCAAGCTTCACAGGATTCGCGGGGCTAGCGTTCTCGCCGTTCAACGCGCTTGCATGCGCTCGTGCGAGTCCCATCCGTATGTTCTCCATTCGACGCCCGACCTCCTGCTGGCTTGCTGCGCAGCCCATGCCATTAGGCAGATTGCTTGATATTGAGTTCGATAGTCGGGTATTCGTTATTCCTGACAGGAATCCCTGATTACTGGCAACTTCGCGCGCGCGACATGCATAAGGATCTCCGCCGCTACACGCCGCTTGGTAGTACAGGCTCCAGTTTCCTGCGCTCGCGTACCCTTGCTCCGCCGACGTTACCCAGCACCCGGTTTGGTCGCAGGCCAGGCCCGTTCGGTCTGTATAGACGAGGGGATTCGACCGGGCATAAGCGTACGTGTTAATTCCGCCTCGTAGCCCGGCGGGATCGGATTGCACGTACCGTGCTTCGACACCACCAGCTAACGTCCCAAAGAGCGCGATTAGCATCGTGGATATAGCTCGCTTTCTCATCAACCATTTTCCTCTAGAGAGCCGCGTTTTCGGCGTATGTCTTCCAAGTAGCGCTGGTCGTCATCTGTTCGAGGTTCGCGCCAGCCGAGGCTCTCCGCCCGGCTGAACCAGCGCCTGTTCTCACGTTGGAGATGGCGATACCGCAACATGGACTGCGTGGATAGAGGGGTCGACGATGGACCGTGGTCGAGGAACTCATTCTTCAACATGTGAAAGTACGCGTTCCCTTTGTGGAGCATGGTTTGCACGCTTTTCGGATCGTATGAGAGAAGCTTGTCGGCGACATCCAGCCTGGTCTGCTGCGAGCCCGTCGTCTTCAATTTTTCAAGAATGGCTTCCGCCACAACCACCGATGACTCGCGCCTCGACAGCGGCCTTAGATAGATCTGATTCGCGATCGCCAGATCGGATATATGGGTTTTTGTGCGATATGACTCGTCCGTCATCACCCCAAAGCTTGTTGCTTCGACGTTCTTCCATGTGCCGTTGTGCCTGACTTTTACAAAGACATGCGATGGTGCCGTGGCCAGCGTCATCTCAAGTCCTAATTTCTGACCGAGTGCCAGGAGCAATATCGGCATGGATACGCAGTTTCCCCGCCTCGTTCTCAGGTACGTACTGAGAAGTTTGTTCTCGAGTTTTGTGCCAAACGGGTCATCGAGGTCATAGCTGAATGTTTGGTGCTGGTTCCACTCACTGTCCTCGGACAGGTACTTGAGGATCAAGGCGGTTCGCTCCATCGCATCTGCGCCATGAGGGATCTTCGTGCGAATTCGTTCCGCCATCTCATTGATCTGGCGGAGCACCGATGCCTCATTGATCCTCGGGTCGATGAACTTGTCGACGGCGACCTTGATGGCCGCGATATCCCTTCCCTGATCGGCCATTAATAGAATCCGGTCGATGGTCGCCAGCGGCGTTTCCGCCTGCAGAACGGTGGCCGAGGGCGGCGCCGCAGAATACGCGGCAGTTGTCTGGCAAGCGAGCGACGCGAGCCAGATTCCGATCAAATGCGCTCGCACAAGCTCCATCCCGAACGTCGATGCCGACGGTCAGTATTCCCCATCAGCATTGGTCAGAGACGCGCTTCGCCTATTTTTCAGAAAACTTCTATGCCGCCGAGCGTTGGTCGCGACGGCCAAGCCCTCGCCGGTGGAAGGACTTAAACTGCGCCAGCGGCGATGGTGCTTCTCCGGAGCTCTACCCCGGCCGCGGGATCGCCGCTGAAGCGGCTCCCACACTTTCAGAGATCGCCGTACAGCGCCTGAAGCGCCGCGATGGCGGCGAGGCCGGCGGTTTCGGTGCGCAGGATGCGCGGGCCGAGCTTCAGGCCGGTAAAGCCGGCAGCAGCGAGAGCGTTACGGTCGCGCTCGCCGAATCCGCCTTCAGGGCCGATCGCGAGGACGGCGGCATCGCTGAGGTTCAACTCGCCGGGGCGTTTCGAACCTTCCGGCAACAGCGCCAGACGCATCGGACCACCCTCGCCGAGCGAGGCCAGCCACATCGACAACGGCTGGGCGGCTTCGATCGCCGGCACGCGCGCACGCCCCGACTGTTCGCACGCACTCGAGGCCACGGCACGCCAGTGCGCAAGGCGTTTCTCGCTACGGGCGGCATCCAGCTTCACCTCCGAACGCTCGGTCAGGATCGGCACGATCCGCGCGATACCAAGCTCGGTGGCCTTCTGCACGATCAGGTCCATCTTCTCGCCGCGGGCCACGCCCTGGGCCAGGGTGAGCGACAGCGGGGACTCGTTGGCGACCTCGCGACCTTCGCCGACCGAGGCAACGACTTCCCGCTTGCCGACCGCGGTCAGGGTGGCGTCGAACTCCATGCCGTCGTCACCGGAAAACAGCACCACCGGTGCGCCGACCTCCATGCGCAGCACGCGGGCCACGTGCTCGCCGGCCTGGGCGGGCAGGGTGATGTCGCGGCCGCTGGCCAGCGGCGTGTCGACGTGGATGCGGATGGTGCGCATGAATGTGCCTTGTGTCACGGAACGTCCATTGTAGCCAGCCGCGGGGCTCGCTATCGTCGGATCATTCACGACGGAGCCGCGTGCATGCCGATCGCCTGGTACTTCGATTTCGTTTCCATGTTCAGCTGGCTGCAGTGGCCGGCGGTGCGCGAACTCTCCCGTACGCACGATGTAGCGCTGCGGCCGATCCTCTTCGGTGCCCTGCTCAAGCAGATGGAGCAACGCGGCCCGGCCGAGATCGAGGGCAAACGCGAGTTCACCTACCGCTATGCCTTGTGGCGCGCGCGGCAGGCCAACGTGCCGCTGAAGTTCCCACCCACCCATCCGTTCAATCCGTTGCCGGCCCTACGCCTGTGCGTTGCGGCGGGTGGCACCGTGGAAGCCGTGGGCGCGATCTTCGAATGGATCTGGGCGCACGGCCGCGCCGCCGACACGCCGGAGGCGCTGGCACCGCTGGCCGTCTCCCTGGGTATTACCGACCTGCGTGCCGCGCTGTCGACACCCGAGGTGAAGGCGACACTCCAGGCCAACTTCGAACTGGCCATGCAGGACCGCGTGTTCGGCGTGCCCACGCTGGCTATCGGTGGCGAGCTCTTCTGGGGTGCCGATGCCCATGACTTCGCCATGGATTTCCTTGCGAATCCAGGCATGTTCGACGAGGGCGAAATGGCCAGGCTCGGTGAACTGCCTGTTGGTCTATCGCGCATCTGACGTGAAACACGGAAGATCCGTGTACCGGCGTTTTCGTTGCCCGCTCTGGATGCAAGCCGATCCGCGATGAGCCACGGTGTGATGCGGAAGACGTTACGTCTGTCGTATCGATCGGTTGGCGAGACGACAGCAGCCGCACCGCACACGGATCAGTGCGATTTTTCAGAATCTTCCCGTAGAGAAGCGCCCTGCTCAGAACGTAGGCTGCACTTGCGGTGTTCGGACGACGCGCTGTCGTTCGGGGCCCGCATCTTGATCCTATGGAGTCGGGCAGATGAAGAAAATGTATATGAAGGCATGCGCAGCGGCGGCTGCAACGTTTGTAGTTATCGGAATGTCAGCATGGTCGAGCTTGGTGAAGGCCGACGATCGAAGTGTCGTCACCGTATCGTCGATGAGTATCGACAGTCGCCATGACATCGAGCGTCGCGTTGATGAGATTGCCAATCACATCGCCAATGCGAAGCCGTATTTCGAGGACGACAGGCTTCCCATTCATATCAAGTCCCGTTTTGACCCTGTCGCACAATCCCTGGTGATGTCGATTGATGAGAGGTTCGGCCCGGTTTCAGGTCTTGTGGAAATGGAAGAACTGCAGTCGGACGTCACGTATGCGCTCTGGCCAATGCTTGAGAAGATTCAAGGGTTTTGGGGGCTTGACTGGAGATACGGCGGGAAAGACATGTATTTCTGGTTTCCGGGCGATAGGCGAGCACCTGAAAAGCCCGTACTAACGAAGGCGGTAGGCAAAGCGGGGCGCGGCTCGGTCTGAGCCTTCGGCCCCATCGTGAGCAGGGCAATCACGCCGTGGCCTTCTCGATCCCCGCGATAGCGGTATCGACCATGAAGTCGATCTCGTCCTCGGTGATGACGTAGGGCGGCATGAAGTAGACGATGTTGCCAAGTGGCCGCAGCAGCGCGCCCCGATCGAGGCCGTGCCGGTAGACGCGAAGGCCGCGGCGGTCGGCCGCGGGGAAGGGTGTGCGTGTTGCCTTGTCGGCGACCAGCTCGATGGCGGCGATCATGCCGGTCTGGCGCACGTCGGCAACGTGCGGATGGTCGACGAGCGGGGCGATCCGCTTCGCCATGTGCGCGGCGAGCACGCGGTTGCGCGCGAGCACGGGGTCGTCGCGGAAGATCTGCAACGTGGCCGTCGCGGCGCGGCAGGCGAGCGGGTTGCCGGTGTAGCTGTGCGAGTGCAGGAAGGCCTTGCCTGCGGCGTACTCGGCGTAGAAGGCCTGGTACACATCGTTCGTGGTGACCACCGCGGACAGCGGCAGGAAGCCGCCCGTCAGGCCCTTGGACAGGCACATGAAGTCCGGCGAGATGCCGGCCTGTTCGCAGGCGAACAGGGTGCCGGTGCGGCCGAAGCCGACCGCGATTTCATCGGCGATGAAGTGTACCTGGAACTCGTCGCAGAGCGCGCGCAGACCGGTCAGGTAGGAGGCGTCGTACATGCGCATGCCG
Organism: Luteibacter sp.; assembly: GCF_035539195.1. GTDB lineage: Bacteria > Pseudomonadota > Gammaproteobacteria > Xanthomonadales > Rhodanobacteraceae > Luteibacter. The sequence continues at coordinate 48,526 of NZ_DATLIW010000027.1, read as the reverse complement.
CCGGCGCACTGCACCAGGGGCTCGACGATCACCGCGCAGGTTTCGTGGGCGTGACGCTCGAGCAACTCACGCATCTGGCCCAGTCGCCGCGCCGCGATGTCCTTCGGCGTCTCGCCGGGCTCGCCTTCGTACGTGTCGGGCGAGGGCGCCAGCTCGGGCGTCAGCAGCAACGGCGCGTAGGTCTTGCGATAGAGCGCCACGTCGCTGACCGAGAGTGCGCCCAGCGTTTCGCCGTGATAGCTGCCGGTCAAGGCGATGAAGCGGGTCTTCTCGCCGTGGCCGCGGTTGAGCCAGTAGTGGAAGCTCATCTTCAGCGCCACTTCGATCGCCGCCGAGCCGTTGTCGGCAAGGAACACCCGATCGAGTCCCTTCGGCGTGATCCGCACCAGCTCTTCGGCCAGCTCCACCGCGGGTTCATGGGTGAAGCCGGCGAAGATGACGTGTTCGAGGCGGTCGAGCTGGTCTTTCAGCGCGCCGGCGATACGCGGCTCGGCATGGCCGAACAGGTTGGTCCACCAGGAACTCACCGCATCCAGGTAACGTTTGCCGTCCGCGCCGACCAGCCACGCCCCTTCGCCGCGAACGACGGGTACCATGGGCAGGGTTTCGTGGTCGTGCATCTGGGTGCACGGGTGCCAGAGGACGGAGAGGTCGCGCGCGACAAGGGCATCGGTCATCCGCCCATGATCGCCCGCTCCCGCCCGGTCCTCAAGTCGCAGGTGAGGTGATCGTTTGAAGTGGTTCCGTCGGATCGGCCTGGTTGTCGTGCTGCTGGCGTTCGCCGCCGGTCTGTTCTACTGGTTCATGCCCGCTGGCGTGGCCGTGTCGCTCCTCGCCCGCCGGGCGCATGGCGTCGTGCTGGACGACGTCTCGGGCACGGTCTGGGACGGCCGCGCCGGCAAGGTCACCACCATCGACGGACGTGAGCTGGGCGCGCTGACCTGGCAACTGGGCCGCGATGCCATTCTGGGGCGCACTCATCTGGATCTGCACCTCGACGGTCGTGCCGGTCGCTTCCAGGGCCACCTGGAGCGTCCCGACGCGGACCACATGATCTGGACGGGTATCGACTTCCGCCTGGACGCCACCGCGCTGACGGGACCCGCCGTCCCGCCGGAGCTGATTCCGGTGGGGATCATCGAGGGCAGGGTGCCGCGCGCCGAGTTGCAGGGCAACTGGCCGGTCGCGCTGGAGGCCGACGTGCTCTGGCGCGCCGCCGCCGTGAAAACCCCGGAAGGTCACATCGCCCTGGGCGGTATCTCGCTGAAGGCGGCGAGTCAGGCGGGCATCCTGCGGGCGACGCTCGCCGACGACGGCCAGGGCTCGCTGGCGGTCCATGCCACACTTGCCGCGTCGCCGCTGGGTTGGCGCCTCGATGGCAGGCTGGTGCCGCGCCTCGAGGACACCGCGTTATCCCATCTCATCGCACGGTTCGGGCCGATCGGCCGCGACGGTGCCGTCAACCTCCAACGCAAGGCGGGGCTCGCGCCCTCGATCACGACGCCATGACCGACCTACTCGACAAGGCCCTCGCCGCCGCCCGCGATGCCGCCGGCGCCGCTGCCGAGATCATCCAACACTACTGGCGCACCGGCGTCGACGTCATCGTCAAGGGTGACGACACCCCGGTGACCGTCGCCGATCGCGAAGCGGAAATGGCCATCCGCGGCATCCTCGCGGCGGCGCTGCCGGAAGCCGGCATCTACGGCGAGGAATACGGCGCCGACGATACCTCGCGCGACTACCTCTGGCTGGTCGACCCGCTCGACGGCACCAAGAGTTTCGTCCGTCGTACACCGTTCTTCTCGACCCAGATCGCCCTGATGCATCGCGGCGAACTCGTGCTCGGGGTGTCCTCGGCACCCGTCTACGGCGAGCGCATGTGGGCGGTGCGCGGTCGCGGTGCGTGGCTCGACGGCGAGCCGGTCCGCGTCGCCGCGACGGCAGCGATGGCCGACGCGTCGATCTCCACCGGCAACATCAAGACGCTTACCGCCGATGCGCGCTGGAATGTCCTCGGCGGGATGATCCGCGAAAGCAATCGCATTCGCGGCTACGGCGACTTCTGCCACTACCACCTGCTTGCACGCGGCGGACTCGACCTCGTCATCGAGTCCGACGTGAATATCCTCGACATTGCCGCTCTGGCGGTGATCGTGCGCGAGGCGGGTGGCGTATTCACCGATCTCGACGGCGCCGCGCTCGGCCTGGAAACACGCGGCGTGCTGGCGGGAACCCCCGCCATCCATGCCACGGCGCTGGCGAGACTGACCGGCGTTACAATCGACCGATGAACAAACGTCCGAAGATCCTGGCGACGCGCGACGCGCCCGACAGCTACCTCCGCCGCGCGGAAGAGGTGGACCTCGAGTTTTCCAACGGCGAACGCCGTACGTACCAGCGCCTCAAGGGCAGCGGTTTCGGTGCGGTGCTGATCGTCGCCATGCGCGATCCGGAAACGGTCCTGCTCGTGCGCGAGTACGGCGTGGGCGTGGATCGCTACGAACTGGGCGTACCCAAGGGTCGTCTCGACCGCGACGAAACCGCCGAACAGGGCGCCGATCGCGAGCTGAAGGAAGAAGTCGGTTACGGCGCGCGCAAGCTGAAGATCCTCGGCACGCTGTCGCTGTCGCCGTCGTACATGACGCACATGGGTTATGTCGTCCTGGCCGAGGATCTCTACCCCGAACGCCTGCAGGGCGACGAACCCGAGGAACTGGAAGTGGTGCCCTGGCGGATGGACGAACTGCACGAATTGCTCGCCCGTGACGACGTCACCGAGGGGCGTTCGATCGCCGCCCTCTTCATGGCCCGCGAGTACCTCGCCGGCCGCTACAAGCCCGCGTGACCGCCGCGCCCTGCGCTCGCTGGCTGGACCCCGTCTGCGTCATCGCGCAGCGTGCGGCCGAGGCGATCCTCACCGTCTACGCGCAGGACTTCGAAGTCGTCTGTAAGGACGACAACTCGCCGGTCACCGCCGCCGATCTCGCCGCGCAGCGGGTGATCGAGGAGGGCCTGCACGAACTCGCGCCCGGTGTGCCGGTGATCTCGGAGGAGGCGCTTGCCGCGCCCTGGTCCGAGCGACGCACATGGCGCCGCTACTGGCTGGTCGATCCCCTCGACGGCACGCGTGAGTTCGTCAAGCGCAACGGCGAGTTCAGCGTGAACATCGCGTTGATCGAAGACCACCGGCCCGTGCTTGGCGTGGTGCTGGCGCCGGTCACCGGCGATCTCTACGCCGCGGCGCGCGGTTGCGGCGCCTGGCGACAGAGCGCACCCGACGGCGAACGCGTCGCCATACGCGCCCGACCCGCGGGCGGCGTGCTGCGCGTGACCGGCAGTCGTTCGCACACCGGCGTGCGCGCCGCGACCCTGCTGGGCCGGCTGGGCGAACACGAGACCTTCGCCCTCGGTTCCTCGCTGAAGTTCTGTGTGATCGCACGCGGCGACGCGGACATCTACCTGCGCCTGGGCGCGACCTCCGAATGGGATACCGCCGCCGCGCAGTGCGTCCTCGAGGAAGCCGGTGGCGCGGTACTCGATCTTGCCGGTCGCCCGTTCCGTTACAACACGCGCGATTCGCTGATCAACCCGGAATTCATCGCCTGCGGCGACACGTCGATCGACTGGGCAGGGCGCTTGATCGATCCCGAGGATATGGCATGACCCGACCGGTCGACGAACTCATCGCCATCATGGCGCGCTTGCGCGACCCGGAAAACGGATGCCCCTGGGACGTGAAGCAGAGCTTCGCGACCATCGCGCCGTACACCATCGAGGAAGCATACGAAGTCGCCGATGCCGTCGATCGCAACGACATGATCGACCTGCGCGACGAGCTGGGCGATCTGCTGTTGCAGGTGGTGTTCCACTCGCGCATGGCCGAAGAGGCGGGGCACTTCGCCTTCGGCGACGTGGTCGCGGGGATCTGCGACAAGATGGTTCGCCGCCATCCGCATGTCTTCGAAGACGTGATCCATGAAAACCTCGCGGCGCAATCGCGTGACTGGGATCGCCTTAAGGCGGAAGAGCGTGCGGCGAAAGGCGGTCAAGACACGAGTGCGCTGGCTGGCATCTCGCACGGCCTGCCGGAATGGCAGCGCGCGGTGAAGCTGCAGAAGCGCGCGGCTAACGTCGGCTTCGACTGGCCGGACCATCGGCCGGTGCTCGACAAGATGGTCGAGGAGATCGAGGAAGTTCGGCACGAGTTCGACAATGGCGCAGACGAAGAGCGTCTTGCCGATGAGATCGGCGACGTGCTTTTCGTTGCGGCGAATCTTGCACGGCATGCGAAAGTGGATGTGTCGCGTGCATTGCGTGGCGCGAATGCGAAGTTCGAGCGCAGGTTTCGCGCGATGGAGGCGATGGCGGCAGCCGAGGGACGGTCGTTGGCGTCGTATCCGCTGGACGAGCAGGAAGCGCTTTGGGTTCGGGTGAAGCGCGAGGGGTTGTGAGGTTGGCGCTGCGCGCTATCGCCGCTGAATCGGCTCTCACATAAAGCTATCGCCGATGAATCGGCTCCCACACAGAGCTATCGCCGCTGAATCGGCTCCTGCATAGAGCTATCGCCGATGAATCGGCTCCCACACAGAGCTATCGCCGATGAGGCGGCTCCTGCGAAGGCGCTCTCTCGACACAATGTGGGAGCCGCTTCAGCGGCGATGGGTACTCGCACGAACGCATCGAGACTAGGGGCCCAAGGGCCCCGCATCCCTTCAACGACTTACTTCGCGCTCGGAGCCGGAACCGGAGCGGCCGCTGCGCGCTGCTGCATGCGCGCCTTGAACGCTTCCATCTCCTGGTGGCGCTTCTGGTCCTGAGCGAGGTTCTCGTCGAGGCTCTTGCGCAGCGTCGAGATCGCGGCGTCGACATTGGTCGGCTGCATCTGCACGCGAGCAAGGTGACGGTAGGCGTAGTCGCGCACACGCGGGTTCTGCGACTTCGCGAGCACTTCGTTGTACAGCGCCGGCAGTTCCTTGCTACGGCCGGTCATGACATAAAGGCGCTCGAGGCTGTGCAGGTCGCCGATCACGCCGCCCTGTTCCCTGCCGTGGCCATGCCCGCCCCACTCGCCGCGGCCGTGCTCACCGCCCCGGCCGTCGTGGCCGTCACGACCCCACTTCGGGCCCTGGCCGGCGGGACCACCCGGCTGGGCGGAGCGTGCGGCAGGAGCCGACGGGGCCTGCGGGGCGGCGTCCTGCGCGAACGCGAAGGCGGCCGAGCCGGCAAGGAGGAGGGAAGCGGCACTGGCGATCAGGATCTTGCGTTGCATAGGTTGTCTCCCGGTTAGGTGATGCACGGGGAAAAACGTGTCGCCTCGCCACCGGTTGACCGGTACGTTGTCGGCCGGTCAGCTTCATGTGAAGAAATGAGAAGGTTGCAACCTTTTTCGGCTGGCCGGCATCCATCACCGGTACACCGAATCACTACAGGAGCAAAATCATGCGCCACCTGATCCTCGCTGCCCTCCTGCTGGCGCCGGCCGTTGCCATGGCCGACAGCAGCGAATGCAAGTTCCACGCGGACCGCAATCTCGATCTCAATCTTTCCGGCGTGCGCAGGGTGACCTTCGTCACCAACGCTTACGAGCTTCACGTCGAGGGCACCGCGCCGGCAGGCAAGGGCACCGTGCGTGGCAAGGCATGCGCCTCCAGCCAGGAGTCTCTCGACAAGCTCCTGGTCACGCAGGAGCGTGAAGGCGACACGCTGGTGGTCAAGCTGACAAACGAGGGCCGCGGCTGGAACTTCGGCCACAACTACACCGACCTGAAGGTCGATGCGGCCGTGCCGTCGTCCATCCCGGTGACGATCAACGTCGGTTCGGGCGAAGCGACCGCACGTGGTCTCGCTACGCTGGAAAGCACGGTCGGCTCCGGTGAACTCGAAGCCCATGACATCAAGGGCGCTTTCAGCACGACGGTCGGGTCCGGTGAAGTGAAGATCGACAACACCGGTGCGGTCGATGTCACCACCGTGGGCTCGGGCTCGTTCGCGGCAACGGGTGCGAATGGTGGCGTTCGCATCGCGACGGTGGGTTCGGGCGAAGCGAAGCTGCGCGATATCACCGGTGATGTCAGCGTGGGAACGGTCGGCTCGGGCGAGATCGAAGTCGATGGCGTCAAGGGCAACCTCACCGTCAATACGAAAGGCAGTGGCGACATTACGCAGCACGGCGTCACCGGCAAGGTCGACGTCCCCCGCGACCGCTGAGGCAACGCGCCGGGGCATGCACGCCCCGGCGACGCGGACACCCGATATGATTCGGTCCTGGCCGGCGGGATCCTATCCATGATGTGGTTGCCCAAATCGTTGCGCGCCCTGCGTCGCGACGTGTTTTTCCTCGTACTCCTCGCAGTGCTGGTGATCCTGGGGATCGCCATGCCATCGCGCATTCCCGATTGGCCCTCGCTGGTGGACTGGCCGACCATCGCCGCGCTCGCCGGCCTGCTCCTGCTGACCAAGGCCGTCGAATCCAGCGGCGCGTTGAACGTGGCTGGCCATTGGCTTATCGAACGGACAGCTACCCGACGCGTCGCGGCGCTCTGCCTGGTCGCGGCGACGGCACTGTTGTCGATGCTGCTCACGAACGACGTGTCGCTGTTCGTCATGGTGCCGCTCACCCTGAGCATGTGCCGCATCGCGCGCATGCCTGCCACGCGCCTTGTCGTGTTCGAGGCGCTCGCGGTCAATGCAGGCTCGATGCTCACGCCGATCGGCAACCCGCAGAACCTGTTTCTCTGGCAGCAGTGGAACAATGGTTTCGGCGGCTTCGTCTGGGCCATGCTGCCGTTGGTGGCGGTGGCCCTGGTGCTGCTGCTGGTGGTGACCGCGCTGGCGTTTCCGGGCAAGCCGCTTCAGGTCCACGAGGACAGCGAGCGACGCGTCGACCACTCGATGCTGATCGTCGCCGCCGTGCTCTACATTCCCTTCCTCGTCCTGGCCGACCTGCATCACGCGGCGTGGGGATTGCTCGGTGTGCTGGCGGTTTTCCTCGTTTTTCGCCGTCGCATCGTCGCCACTATCGACTGGGGCCTGCTGCTCACCTTCGTCCTTATGTTCATCGACCTGCGCATGCTTGCCGGGCTCGATGGGGTGAAGCACTTCCTTGGCGGACTCGGGCTGGATCAGCCCGCCCATCTCTACGCGACAGGTGCGCTGGCGTCACAGGTTGTCAGCAACGTGCCTGCAGCGATCCTGCTGGCGGAGTATTCGAAGGACTGGCGCACGATCGCCTGGGGTGTGAATGCGGGCGGATTCGGCTTCGTGCTGGGCTCGCTGGCCAACCTGATCGCCCTGCGCCTGCTCGGCGAACGCAAGGCGTGGGCGACGTTCCATCTGTGGTCGCTGCCGTTCTTCGTGGTGATCGGACTGATCGGCTGGGCGCTGCTTTGATGTCGGCGGTGCTTTGATGTAAGCGGTGCTTTGATGCGGGCGTTGCCTGGGGGTGTGCTGTGTGGGAGCCGCTTCAGCGGCGATCCCGCGGCAGCGGGACAGGGTACCGCGAGCACGCATCGCCGCTGAAGCGGCTCTCATACGCCGCTGAAGCGGCTCCCACACGCTGAAGCGGCTCCCGCACCATACAGGGCGAGCGGCAGGCGTCTTAGGCCTTGCGGTTGCCTTGGGCGCCGGTGTTGCTGTTGCCCTTGTCGAACTTCGCGATGAAGTCGCGGACATCCGGGTAGACCACGTCGCGCCAGCGGCGGCCGCTGAAGATGCCGTAATGACCGGCGCCTTTCACGGTAATGTGCTTCCTGCGCTTCTTCGGGATGCCCTTGCACAGGCCGTGGGCGGCTTCGGTCTGGCCGAGGCCCGAGATATCGTCGAGCTCGCCTTCGATCGTCAGCAGCGCGGTGTTCTTGATCGTGGCCGGCAGTACGCGTTCGCCGTGCACGTCCCACGTGCCCTTGGGCAGGCGGTGTTCCTGGAACACGGTTTCGATGGTGTCGAGGTAATACTCCGCCGGCATGTCGAGCACGGCGTTGTACTCGTCGTAGAACTTGCGATGCTGCTCGGCGTCGTCGAGATCGCCCTTGCGCAGGTTCTCGTAGAAGTCCCAGTGCGACATGACGTGGCGGCTGGGATTCATCGCCAGGAAGCCCGCGTGCTGCAGGAAGCCCGGATAGACCTCGCGGCCCGCGCCGGGATACTGGTACGGCACCTTGTGGATCAGCTGATTGCGGAACCACGACAGCGGACGCGTCGTCGCCAGGTTGTCCACGCTGGTCGGGCTCTTGCGCGTGTCGATCGGACCGCCCATGAGCGTGAGTGTCAGCGGCGTGTCTTCGCCGCGCGCGGCCATCAGCGAGACGGCGGCGAGCACGGGCACGGTGGGCTGGCATACCGACACGACGTGCGCACGATGCACGCCGACGTGACGGATGAACTCTTCGACATACGACACGTAATCGGCCAGCGAGAACGAACCCTGGTCGGTCGGGATCATGCGCGCGTCGACCCAGTCGGTGATGTACACCTTGTGGTCGCGCAGCAGCGTGCGCACCGTGTCGCGGAGCAGGGTGGAGTGGTGGCCGGAAAGCGGCGCCACGACGAGCACGGCGGGGTCGTTCTTCATCCGGTCGACCGTGGCCTGGTCGTCGGAGAAGCGCTTGAAGCGCTTCAGCGTGCAGAACGGCTTGGCCATGGCGACCTGCTCGACGATGGCGACATCGTGACCGTGCGCCTGCACCGTGTGGATGCCGAACTCGGGCTTCTCGTACGCCTTGCCCAGCCGGAACATGAGCTCGTAGCCCGCGGCGGCGCGGTCGGCACCAGGCATGCGGGCGAACGGGCTGGCGATGTCGCCAAACATCTTCGCGCTCGCTTCGGCCCAGTAGGTGAGGGGGCTGAGCATCGAGCGTTGGAATTCGTGCATGAGATAGAGCATGCAGGGTCCGGGGGGCGGGGAGGTGGCGCATCATAACCACTTGCGCCGCGTCATGTGTAAAGCCCCTGTTTTTGCTCGAATTAAATGCCAGCCTTGCGGCAGACCAGCAGGACTTCGTCCACCCCGGGCGCCGGGGCGAAGCCGGGCGAGAAGGTCAGGGCCTTCTGGAAGCGCACGCCGAGCGGCATGAACACCTTGTTGTACCACCACATGGCGCGAGCCCTCTGGTGGGTGAGGTACCACTGGCCGAGGTCGAGCAGCTTGGAGGACTTGGGCTGCATGCCATAGACGGCGCTGCGCTCGATGCTGAACCCGTGGCGCGCCAGCAGGGCGCGGATGGCTTCGGGCTCGTAGCGGCGGTAATGACCGACGAAGTCGTCGAAAGCGGTCCATGCCTCGGGGTGGAGCGGCACCGAGAGCAGCAGGCGGGCACCTGGCTCGGCCACGCGCGCGAGCTCGCCCAATGCGCCTTCGTCGTCCACCACATGCTCGAGGATGTCGAAGGCGCAGACGAAGTCGAAGGACGCATCGCGGAAGGGCAGCGCGCCGATCATGGCGTTGGCGACTCTCGCCCCGTGACGCGACAGCTCGGCCAGCGCAGGGCGGCTGAGGTCGACGAACTGCGTATCCGCCAGCGGAAGGCGGGGCCGCAGGCCCGGCGCCACCTCGAGGCGGCGCGAGGTCTGCGCCGCCAGTTCGGCCACCAGCGGCCAGGTGTTGAAGCGTTCGGGTGCGAACAGCTTCGCTTCCGACCACAGCGCGTCGTAGAAGCGCTTGTTGCTGCCGATCAGATCGGCGTCGGTGCGTGGGGCAGGTGGGCCCGAGGTAAAGGATGCAACGGTCATGCGGTACCTCGGGACGATGGAGAGCGAACGATCAGCGCAGGCGGGCAAACTCGCGGAGCAGGGGCAGGCGACGTACGCGCACCGCCGTGGCACGGAATACCGCGTTGGCCAGCGCCGGTGCCGCCGAGGGTACGCCGATCACGCTGGCGCCGGTCGGTTCGGCGGTCGACGGCACGATTGCCGTTTCGATCTCATAGGGCAGCGGCTGCGTGGTGGCGATCGGGTAATCGCGGAAGCCCGTCTGTTGCACTTTGCCATCCTTGATCGTGATGGCGAGGTTCAGGGCGGTGGACAGCGCGTCCATGGTCGCTCCCTGCAACTGGGCCTCGAGACCCAGCGGGTTGATGACGCGGCCGACATCGGCCACGCAGACCACCCGGTGGATGTCGATGCCGTCGGCCGTCGGGGCGACTTCGACCGCATGTGCGACGTAGGCGCCGAAGACATAGGCACAGGCGATCCCGAGGCCATTCTCGCTGCGCAGCCAGCGACTCCAGTCGATCTTTTCGGCGGCGAGCTTGAGCACGTTGGCCAGGCGGGCGGTGTCGATCGGGCCGCCGCGGCCGCTGTACGGCAGCTGGCGCGCGTCGCCGAGCAGGGCGAGGCGGAACTCGAGCGGATTGGCCTTGACCGCATGGGCCAGCTCATCGATGAAGCTTTCCGAGGCGAACGTCGGCGTCACGTGCGGAGAACCGCGCCACTCGCCACGGGCGAGCGTCGAGTCCAGCGGATACCAGTCGCTGCGGAAGTTCGGCACGAGGCCGGCCGGCAGGGCGTCGGCGACCAGTTCGGACTGCCAGAGGCGATCGCCGGGCACGGCGCGGCCCACCAGGGCGGACGGGCTCGCCATGCGTTGGTGCCAGCCGACGATCTTGTTGCCCTTGCCAAGCGAGGCGTTGAGGCGGTGCACGGCCATGGGCCGGTAGTAATCGCGGGCGAGATCGTCGTCGCGGGTCCACAGGACCTTCAGCGGGCGGCTGCGGATGGCGTCGTCCTTCTTGGCGAGGGCGATCGCCATCGCCTCGGCGATGTAGTCCTGCTCGAGGCGCCGGCCGAATCCGCCGCCGCCGCGGGGCACCTGGATGTCGATCTGGTCCGGGCGGAAGCCGGTCATCCGTTGCACCACCGTATAGACCTGGCGCGGCGACTGGGTCGCGGCGATCACGGTCACGCTGGTGTCCGGGTCCAGGCGAACGACGCAATTGGGCGTCTCGGCGGTGGCATGCGCCACCCAGGGCTGGAAATACGTGGCTTCGAGGGCCCGTGCCGCCTTCTTGCGGGCCAGGGCGACATCGCCGTCCTGGCGCACGATGCTCGGCGTGGCCGCGTCGTCGCCGAACAGCTCCAGCGCTTTCTGCTCCAGCGCCGAAGTCGACGGTTCGGGATGCTCCGGAGCTTTCCAGGTGGCCTTGAGTGCGGCGCGGCCTTTCATCGCGGACCAGGTGTCCTGGGCGAGCACGGCCAGTGCCGGCGCCTGCGCGGCCATGCCGGCGACCTGGCCCTGTTCCGGCGTGATGTCGATGACGTCGTAGACGCCCGGGACCTTCTTCGCGGCATCGCGGTCCGCCGTGTCGAGCGCGCCGCCCGGATACGGGCAGCGGGCGAGCACCGCGATCACCGGGTTGCCGAGGCTGTCGTCGAGCGCATAGCGCAGGCTGCCGGTCACGACGGCCGTGGCGTCGACGTCGCCTGCCGGCTGGCCGATGAGCGTATAGCGCTCGGGTTGCTTCAGCGGTGGCAGGGTTTTCGGTGCTTCGATGCCGGCCGCCGCCGCGGCGAGGTCGGCGTATGAAATCTGCCGTCCGTCGGCGGCGACAGCCATGCCGTTCTCGCCGCGCAGCTGGTCGGCGGGCACGCCGAGGCGACGGGCGGCCGCCTGCAACAGCAGCCAGCGCGCCAATGCACCGGCCTGGCGCAGGTCGGCCCAGGCCGCCGGAATGCTGGTGGCGTCGCCGCTGCGCTGGCGGCCGTAGGTGAAGCGCGGCTCGCCGTTGCCTTGCTCGATACCTAGCCCGAGCGGCTCGACGACGACGCGGTTCCAGTCGGCGCTCATTTCCTCGGCGATGATCCGTGCCAGCGAGGTCGAGGTGCCTTCACCGTTGTCGGGGTCGCGAACGCCGATGAAGATGCGGCCGTCTGCGGCGACCCGCAGATAGGGACCGACCTGGCTCCAGGCATCGCCGAGCAGGGCGACCGGGGTGGCTCGCTCGAGCGCCTGGGCGCTACCGATGCCGATCACCAGGGCGCCTGCCGTACCGGCGGCGTATCTCAGGAAACGACGGCGGGAAAGACGGACTTCACCGCTCATGCCTTGGCATCCTTCATCGTGCCCGCGGCACGCTTGATGGCCTTGCGGATGCGGCCATAGCTGCCGCAGCGGCAGAGGTTGCCGATCTTGTCGATGTCCGCGTCGGAAGGATTCTTCTGGCGCGAGAGCAGGTCCACCGCCGCCATGATCTGGCCGGGCTGGCAGAAGCCACACATGATGGCGTCCTCGTCGATCCACGCCTGCTGCACGGGATGCAGCTTGCCGTCGGCACCGGCGAGGCCTTCGACCGTGGTGACGCGCTTGCCGCGCATGGTTTCCATCTTGGTCTGGCAGGCGGCGACCGCCTTGCCGTCGACGATCACCGTGCAGAACCCGCAGTCGCCCTGATCGCAGCCGTATTTGGCGCCGGTCAGGCGGAGCGTGTCACGCAGATACCAGAGCAGGGGCATGCCCGCCTCGCCGGTGTGGCGATAGCGCTTGTCGTTGACGATGAGGTCGATGCCTTCACGTACGGGTTTGGGCGCCGGTTGATTGGCATCCTTGTGGGGGACGGGTACGGGAGACGTCGGGCCTTGCTGTGCCATCTGCTTTCCTCAGCTGAACCGAGCCATTGTGGCATCGGTGTCCCTGTTCAGCGAGTCACTTTACTGAACAGACGTCGCCACACCGCGTAGACGGGGAGGCCGGCAAGGACCACCAGGCACACGACGCCCGCGCTCAGCGGCTTATCCAGGCTGTACGCCACGACCACGCCGATCACCACGACGAGGAAGATCAGCGGCAGCAGCGGGTAGGCCGGCGTGGCGAAGGCGGGGCGCTCGGTGCTGTGCCGGCGGTACCAGAACAGCGTGGCGATGGTTACCGCGTAGGCGGCCCAATCGCCGAACGCGGCGAAGTCCAGCAGCTGACCGTAGTTGGCCAGCAGCACGAGCACGATGGCCCAGGCCGACAGCATCATCAGGGCGATGTTGGGCGTGCGATAACGCGGATGCAGCCGTGCCACGCTGCCGAAGAACAGGCCGTCCTGTCCCATCACCTGCAAGACGCGCGCGCCGGCGACGAGGGTGATGTTGCAGAAGCCCAGCGTGGAAATGGCGATGCCGATGGCGATCAGCTTGGCGCCGGCCGCGCCGAAAACACGGCTCATCACGTCCGCGGCGGGCGCGTTGCTGTTGGCCAGCCCGTCGTGGCCGAGCACAGCCAGATAGGCATAGTTGACCAGCACGTAGGCCGCGATCACCACCAGCATGCCGACGACCAGCGCACGTGGCAGCGTGCGCTGCGGGTCGCGCACCTCGCCGGCCAGGTTGTTGAGGTAGCTGAACCCGGAAAAGGCGAAGAGCACCGGCAGCAGGGCACCGGCCAGCGAACCGGTCACCGCGGTCGGGCTGGTGGCCAGCGCCTGCGTGGCACCGGCGCCGGCGCCGGCGAAGGCCAGGCCGGTGACGACGAGCACGGTGATCGCGGCCAGCTTGAGGATGGCGAAGACGTTCTGGACCTGCGCGCCGAAGCGGATGCCGAACAGGTTCAGGCCGGTGACGAAGACCAGGGCGCCGACGGCCAACGGTTTGACCAGATCGGGCGACAGGCCGAACACGGCGGTGGCGTAACTGCCGAAGATGGTCGCGACGGCGGCGCTGCTGCCGCTGTAGATCACCAGGAGCATGGTCCAGCCGAAGAGGAAGCCGGACAGTCTGCCGAAGGCCTCCCGCAGGTAGACGTAGCTGCCGCCGGCTTCCGGGCGGCGCGCGCCGAGTTCGGCGTAGCACAGGCAGCCGATGAGGGTGAGCAGGCCGCCGGCCACCCAAAGGCCGAGCAGCACCCAACCCGAGGCGGTGCGCTGCGCGACGATGCCCGGATTGAGGAAGATGCCGCCGCCGATGATGCCGCCAACGACGATCAGGGCGGCGTCCATCAAGGTGAGGCGGCGGGCGTATCCGGGATTTTCCATGGCGTGTCGGCGGCCTTCGAGAATGAGGCGAGGAGAATGGCTTGCTCTGCGCTGATTTGGAAGGTTCGTTGTGTATTTCGCGGGGGCGGCTCGCCTTCGGCCTCGCGTTTTGCGGCTCGCGTTGCGTCGCAAGAGCCGGCGGGTCTCACCCTCGGGGCACCGTCTACGGCGACCCGCGTCGGAAGGGCCGCGTGCCGCGGCCGTTTACTTATTGCCCTACGGGCCGGGTCGGGCTTCGTTCGACGCGATAGGGCCGCACCTCGACGTTACGAGGACGATGTTGTGGGAGCCGATTCATCGGCGATGTTGTGGGAGCCGCTTCAGCGGCGATCTTGTGGGAGCCGATTCATCGGCGATCCCGCGGCAGCGGGCCAGGGTGCGGCAAGCTCCCATCGCCGCTGAAGCGGCTCCCACAGTAAAAGCGCCCCCAGTCGGAGCCCTCGCCTGCGCTAATCGCCCCGAGGGTGAGACCCGCCGGCTCTTGCGACCCAACGCAACGCGACACACGGCAAGCCTTCGATTGCCTTTTTTCCGTTGCAGCGCAACACTTCGGGGGTTTTTCACTGCAAAGAATCCCGTGAGCGAAAACGCATACGCGCCGTTGCCCGCCAACGCGCCCTGGATCGTCATGAAGTTCGGCGGCACCTCCGTGGCCACCGCCGCACGTTGGCGCAATATCCTCGAGCTGGCCGCCAGACGCCGCGCCGAAGGCGCGCGCGTGCTGATCGTGGTCTCGGCCCTGTCCGGTATCACCGATGGCCTGAAACAGCTTTGCACGCACTCGGATTCGAAACGTCGCTCGGACGCGGCCGCCGCCCTGGCCGATCGCCATCATGCCCTGCTCGCCGAGATGTCGCTGGCGCTGCCGGAGACCCTCGGTGCGCGCCTGGCAGACCTGGCCGCCCTGGCGGAAGGTGGACCGGCGGCGCTGGGCGAACTGGCATGGCAGGCACGTGTGCAGGCGCATGGTGAGCTGATGTCGAGCGCACTGGGTGCGGCTTTCCTCAGTGCGAACGGCTTGCCGACCACCTGGGTGGATGCCCGCGAGTGCCTGCACTCCGTGGCCCTGCCCAACCAGAACGAGCGCACGCGTCTGCTCTCGGCGATGGTCGAGCCGCATCACGACCCCGCCCTCTCCGCCGCGCTGGCGGCCCGTGGCGAGGTCTTCATCACCCAGGGTTTCATCGCCTGCGACGAGGCCGGGCGTACCGTGCTGCTCGGTCGCGGTGGTTCCGACACCTCGGCTGCCTACTTCGGCGCGCTGCTGTCGGCGTTGCGGGTGGAGATCTGGACCGACGTCGCCGGCATGTTCAGCGCCAATCCGCGCCAGGTGGCCGGTGCCCGGCTGCTCCAGCGCCTGGACTACGAGGAAGCCCAGGAAATCGCTTCCACGGGCGCGAAGGTGCTTCATCCGCGCTGCCTGTCGCCGTTGCGCGAGCCGCGTGTTCCCCTGCTGATCAAGGACACCAACCGGCCCGAGCTGGAAGGCACGTCGATCGGTCCCGAGGTGCGTGAACATGCGCCGAGCATCAAGGCGATCAGTGCGCGCAAGGGCATCACCCTGATCTCGATGGAATCGGTGGGCATGTGGCAGCAGGTCGGCTTCCTCGCCGACGTGTTCGACGCCTTCAAGCGTCATGGGCTATCGGTGGACCTGATCGGTTCGGCCGAGACCAACGTGACCGTGTCGCTGGACCCGACCGAGAACCTGCTCGACTCCGACGCGATCGCCGCGCTGGCGGCGGATCTGGCGCGCGTGTGCCGGGTGAAGGTCATCGCACCTTGCGCGGCCATCACCCTGGTCGGCCGCGGCATGCGTTCCATGCTGCACAAGTTGTCCGGTGTGTTGGCCGAGTTCGGCCAGTTGCGCGTGCACCTGATCTCGCAGTCGTCGAACAACCTCAACATCACCTTCGTCGTCGACGAGGACGTGGTCGACGACATGCTGCCGCGACTGCACGAACTGCTGATCGGCGCGGGCGCCCTGCGCACAGACGACAGCATGGTCTTCGGCCCGTCCTGGCAGACCCTCTATGGGGCCGGCGACCCAGTGCTGCCGGCGGCGGCGTGGTGGCAGGGCGAGCGCACGACGCTGCTTCGACTGGCCGACGAGCGCACGCCGCGTTACGTCTACCACCTGCCGACGGTGCGCGCGCAGGCGCGTCGCGTGAAGTCGCTGCGTGCCGTGGATCGGGCGCATTACGCGGTGAAGGCGAACACGCATCCGGGCATCCTCACCGTGCTGGCCGAGGAAGGCTTCGCGTTCGAATGCGTTTCGCCCGGCGAGCTCGCCGTGGTGTCCGCCCACGTGCCGGATAACGTGCCCCTGCTGTTCACCCCCAACTTCGCTGCGCGTCGCGATTTCGAAGCCGCCTTGCAGACCCGGGCGACGATCACCATCGACGCCCTGCATCCGATCGAACACTGGGGCGAGCTGTTCGCCGATCGCGACATCATGCTGCGTGTCGATCTCGGTCGCGGCCTCGGTCACCACGACAAGGTGAAGACCGGCGGCACCGGCAGCAAGTTCGGCGTGCCGATCGAACACCTCGATCGCTTCCTTCGCCTGGCCGATGCGGCCGGCGCGCGCGTGATCGGCCTGCATGCGCACCTGGGCTCGGGCATCCTCGACGCCGCCCATTGGGGCGAGGTCTACTCGCAGCTCGCAGCCCTGGCGGAGCGCATCGGCACGATCCGCGTGCTCAACATCGGTGGCGGCCTGGGCGTGCCCTCGCATCCCGGCGAGACCGCGCTGGACATGGCCGCACTCGACCGCGTGCTCACCTCCGTACGCCAGGCCTACCCACAGTTCGAATTGTGGATGGAGCCGGGCCGCTACCTCGTCGCCGACGCGGGCGTCCTGCTGGCGAAGGTCACCCAGGAAAAGGAGAAGGGCGCAGGCATGCGCTACCTCGGCCTCGACACCGGCATGAACAGCCTCATCCGTCCGGCGCTTTACGACGCCTGGCACGAGATCGTCAACCTCAGCCGTTACGGTGAACCGGCCACGACGATGTACCAGGTCGTCGGTCCGATCTGCGAGTCAGGCGATATCCTCGGTTCGGACAGACGCCTGCCCGAGTCGAAGGAGGGCGATGTGATCCTCGTGGCACAGGGCGGCGCCTACGGTGCCGCCATGGCCTCCCGCTACAACCTCCGTGACGAAGCCGACGAGGTGCTCCTGCCGTGACCGATACGCCCATCGATCCGCGCGCCAGCCAGCGCTTCCGCTTCGTTCGCCATGCGTTTGCCGATGGCGTCGCCGAACTCGTCTATGCCTTCGATAACGGCCCGGAACTGATCGAGCGCGTGACCTTCCCCGGTGCTCCCGCGGTGCCGGCGGAACGCGAGGCGGCGTTCGCCGCTGCGCTGCGCCTGCTTCATCTGGTCGCCGGCGTCAGCTACTACAAGGCCGGCATTCCGGAAACCATCGTCGTCGAAGGCGACGCGCTCGACGAAGACAGCGCAGCCATGCTCGATGCGCTGTACCTGCATGGGCTGGCCGAGTTCGCTTATCGCAATCGCCTCGACCTGCGCTCGCGCATTGCCTTTCCGTTCGAGCGTAAGGCGCCCACGCGCGCGCCGGCGATCGGCTTGCCGCAGCGTTCGCTGCTGCCCATCGGCGGTGGCAAGGATTCGGTGGTGGCGGTCGAGGCCGTGAAGTCGATCGGCGCCGACGCGACGGCGACCTGGGTCGGCAACTCGCCGCTCATCGCCGAATGCGCGGCGCGGACCGGGCTGTCCACGTTGAACATCTCGCGCGAACTCGCACCGGGCCTGTTCGAGCTCAATCGTCTCGGTGCGTGGAATGGCCACATTCCGGTGACCGCCATCAACTCGGTGATCCTTACCGTGGCGGCAGTGCTGTACGGTTACGATTCGGTGGTCTTCGCCAACGAGCGCTCCGCGTCCGTCGCGACGCTCGAATACGAAGGCCAGGAAGTGAACCACCAGTGGAGCAAGGGATTCGGTTTCGAGAAGACCTTGCACGACTACATCCATACGCATGTCGCCGCCGACCTCGACTACTGCTCGCTGCTGCGGCCATGGTCCGAACTGGCCGTGACCAGCGCTTTCGCCCGTCTTGGCGGCGCGTACTTCGACGTGTTCTCCAGCTGCAACCGCAATTTCCGCATTCTCGGCCCCAAGCCGGCGGATCGCTGGTGCGGTCAGTGTCCGAAGTGCCATTTCGTGTTCCTCGCGCTGGCGCCGTTCATGGCCAAGCCGCGGCTGGTCTCGATCTTCGGGCGCAACCTGCTCGACGACGACGCGCTTGCCGGTGCGTTCGATGCGCTGTTGGAATACAAGGATCACAAGCCCTTCGAGTGCGTCGGCGAAGGTGCCGAGGCGCGCGCCGCCATGGCGGCACTGGCCGAGCGCCCGGAGTGGCGCGAGGATGCGCTGGTGGCGCGCTTCCGGCGCGAGATCCTGCCGCAGCTGGATCGCGACGAACTCGCGCTCGAACCGTGGTTGAAGCCGGGTGCATCGCACCTGGTGCCGCAGCGGCTGGCCGGAGCGCTGGATGCGCTGGGCTGATCTTGTCGGTCGACGCGTCGCCGTCTGGGGTTTCGGTCGCGAAGGGCGTGCGGCGCTGAATGCACTGGCGCGGCACGTGCCGGGCCAGCCGGTCGATCTGTACTGCGCGGCCGATGAAGTCGACGCGGCGCGCAGCGCCTTTCCGGCGGCGCGCGTTCGCGACGTCGCGCCGGATGCCGATGCACTGGCCGGCTACGACATCGTTATCAAGTCGCCGGGCATTTCAGCCTACAAGCCGGAACTGCTCGACGCCCAGGCGCGCGGCACCTGCTTCACTTCCGGCACCGCGCTGTGGTTTGCCGCACATGAGATGGCGAACACCATCGCGGTGACGGGCACCAAGGGCAAGAGCACCACCTCGGCGTTGATCGCCCACCTCGCCCGGTCGCTCGGTGTGCGTACCGGGCTAGCCGGTAACATCGGTCTCCCCTTGCTCGAACTGGACGACGCGACGGCCGACCTCTGGGTGATCGAGCTATCCAGCTTTCAGACGGGCGACGCATCGGGCGTGAGTCTGGGTGTGGTGACCAGCCTGTACGAAGAACATCTGGATTGGCACGGCTCGCGCGAGCGCTATGTCGACGACAAGCTGAAACTGCTGTCTTCGTCGGCGGCGGTGCTGGTCAATGCGATGCAGCCGGCGCTGTTGGTCCGCGCTGCCGATCACCCAGGGCTGCACACCTTCGGCGATACCGCGCACTGGCATGTCGCGGATGGCTGGATTCGCCGGGGCGACGAAAACATCATCCGTGCCGATCGCGTATCGGCTCCCGGACTGCACAACGCGATCAATGCCTGCGCGGCCCTGGCCGCACTCGAGATCTCGGGGCTGGATGCGCGTGCCGCGGCACCCGCCGTGTCGAGTTTTGTGCCACTACCGCATCGCTTGCAGCCCCTGGGCAAGCGCGATGGCCTCGACTGGATCAACGACTCGATCAGCACCACGCCATTGGCCAGCCTCGCCGCACTGGAAACGGTCGGTGGCGCGCGTGCCGCGCTGATCGTGGGCGGCCACGACCGGGGCCTCGACTGGACACCGTTCGTCGAGGCGATGCGTATCCATGCGCCCGAGGCGATCGTCTGCCAGGGTCGCAATGGGCCGCGTATCGCCGATGCCCTGGAGGACGCCGGGGTTCCGAACGTCTACCGTGCGCTCGATCTCGCCGCTGCGGTGGGCGCCGCACGCGATGCGCTGCGCGGTGACGGTGTCGTCGTCCTGTCGCCGGGCGCGCCGAGCTTCGATCAGTTTCGTGACTACGCCGAGCGTGGGCAGCGCTTCGCCGAGCTTGCCGGCTTCGAATCCGACGCAGCCCATATCCAGGGCCTCGGCGTCGGCTGATCGTTTGCCGAGCGTGGGTCTGTGCGGGGTTGGGCGGTTGGTGTGGGAGCCGCTTCAGCGGCGATGGGTGCTGGCGATCCGTCGCAGGTGGCACTCAATCGCGCATGGCACTCAATCGCGCGTTGCGCTCAACAACGTGCCGACCACCGCGGCCAACGCCGCATACAACTCCGGTGGAACGTCGTCGCGCAGCCGTACGGCCGCGAGCAGCGTAGCGATCTGCGGATCCAGCTGCGGTGCGAGGCCAAGCGCCTGCGCACGTTCGAGCATCGACTTCACGCCGGCGGCGTCGATACGCTGGTTGCTGCCGTTGCTGGTGGGCGAGGCAAGACGAAGCGTCACGCTGCGCCGGGGCGATGGAAGGGACTGGGTCATGCGCGTGCTTCGAGCAGGACCGCGCTGTAGGCGCTGGTCGGAACCGGGAGGCCGTGCATGCAGGCGAAGTGGTCCAGTTGCAGGCCACTCGTTTCGAGTTGCCGGCGCAACGACATGAATTCGGCTTCCAGGCGCGCGACGGTCTCGCCGTGCTGGGCCCACAGGCGCACCGAAACGCGCGGCACGCGAAGCTGGATTTCGCCCTGCACGGCGCCCAGCGTCGGCGGATCGATGGCGAAACCGATGGTCCACATGCCATCCGGCTCGGACGGGCCCGGTTTGCCCTCTTCGATACGCAGCTGCAGTACGTCGTAGCCGCGTACGCCGGCCAGCGGAATCTCGATCATCCACAGGCCCGCTGGGGGCTGGGATTCCAGCTGGCCGATCTCGACACGGGCCACGGCGGCGCGAACGTCGCCGCGCAGTTGGGTGACCACGTCGTCGACGTTCTCTTCGGTCACGGCGACCTGCGCGGCGCGCGGCTGTGCGACAAGGGCCCGCTGTGCCAGTGGCGGAGGGGTGTCGTTGAGCGGACGCGCGGCACCCTGGGCGGATGCCTGGGCGGGACGAGCGGCCGGAAGGTCGGCAAGGGTGCGACGAAGGGCGAGCAAGGCCGCCTTGAAATCGTCGGCGGCCGGCGTCTCTTCTTTCGGCTCGGCGAGATGCGCTTCGAGGAAGGCGCCACTCCTGGCGATGGCTTCTTTCATGCCGAGCGGCGAGCTGACGTCGTCCGGCGTGCTGATCGCGGCTTCCAGCGTGGCCAGCGCGGCGCGCAGCGGCGCGGGCAGGGTCCGGGCAATGGGCCGGCTGGCCAGCGCGGACAGCACGCCCAGCAACTGGGCGTAGCCGTTCTGCTGGGGCAGTCGTTCGCGCAGGCCCTGCATGGCGACCTGTTCGTCCACTTTGCCGGGGATGACTTCCAGTTGGGGCTGGATGCCCTGGGTCAGCACGCGCACCTGGAACTGCTGGGGCAGGGATGTGCCTGCCGCGTCGGCTTCGACCGTCAGGCCGCCGATGTCGAGAAGAAGCTTGCCGATATCGGTCTGCCCCAGGATTCGCGCCGTCAGCAGGGTGCCCACGCGCCAAGTATCCGCGGCCGCGGTGGTGCCCGAGACCGCGCCCGCCCAAAGCTGGGCAGCGATACTGGTCGGCTGGATGATCAAGGGCAGGTCCTCCCGAGGGCCTGGGCGAGTCCGGCTGGGCGCGCTCCTGTGGTTTAGGAGATCGGCGGATGCTTGCGAAACTTTAGGGGAGGGCTGGCGGCAGCCCGCCTCGAGCGGACCCGGGCCAGCCAGGGGCGGGGCCGGTGTCGAACCGGTCCCGCCCCTGGGCATGGCAAGGTCGCGGGCCTATGGCAGCTTGACCGTCAGCACCGGGAACGCACGCGCCGTGCTCTCGCTGCCGCCATCGAGCGATACCTTGAGCACGATTTTCAGTTCCGTGTTGGCACCCAGGGTGTTGAGGTAGCTGGCCGGGATCGTCTGCGCCAGGCCATCCCTGACCTCGTTCGCCGTCAGGTGGGTGGGCGGCAGGCGCAGTTCCAGGTCCGCCCGGGCACCTTTTGCGTCCTTGCCTTCGCAGCGAAGCCAGAGCGCCTGGTCTTCCTGAGCATACGGCCAGGGCGCGACGGTTACCGTGGCGCCATCGGCGGCGGTACGGCGATCGAGTGTGCCGCTCGTGGCCGCCTTGGGCATGGCTGGCGTGGGCAGGACGAGTGGATCGAGCCTGGCGGGGAGGACCGTTCGCCAGCTGTTATGAACGAAGGCAACTCCGGAACGCTTATCAGGCCGGCTATGTTCGCAGGTGAATTCAATACTTTTTTCGACATGCCTGGTGAGAATATCTGCGGGTACGGCGCACCGGGCGTCGGGCGAGTCGGCCGCCATTGACGCCGAGGTCCAGATTTTTTCCATCCCTTTTGCCGGATCCGGACTCAGGATGGACGCCCAATATAGGACGGTATCGCCCGGCTGAATGGGATCGGAAGATCGCAGAAGGATGGATACCTCCCCTGCCGCATCGATGTACACATCCGGAGCGGTTTTCCTGATCTTCGCCGGATGCACTATCACAGGGCTTGCCTCGGTCGGTGTCCCAGCCGCAGGCTTGGTCGTGGGTGCCGTTTGCGTCGGCTTCGGACCCGGCTTCGGCGTCGCCTTCGGATCCGGCTTCGGCGTCGGCTTCGAGGGCGGAGCCGGTTCCGGCTGTGTCACGTCGACCTGGACGACGATGGACTCCCTGACGACGGGTATTTGCCAGCCGATCAGTTGAACGACAGCACTTCCCACGTACCTGCCCGGTGGAAGATGGGCGTTCTGGCTCGAGACGAACCGCACACACAGTCTGGCGGAACGGTCGTCGACGTTATCCTTCGCGGGCCTGTAGCTGCCGAAACGCCGCGGAGGCGAACTGCCGCCGTCACGCGGGAACGGCCAGCGACCGGCGTGCAGAATGACGCGATGGGCGTTGCCCGCACTGTCGACAGCCGGGATGCTGATTTCCCAGCTGCCAAGCTCGAAGACCAGGCCAACCGGGCCGACGTCTTCCGTCGTCGCTACGAAACCGAAATTCGACTTGAGCGAGGGGTCGAGCTGGGGTTCGATCTTCGCCCACTCACTCGTCCTGGCGGTCACGGTTCTGCATCCGGGGATGTCGAGCTTGAGCTCGGGGAACGCCGTGCCCTTGCTTTCGTCGCCGCTTCCGTCGAGCGAGATTTTCAGCACGACCCTCAGTTGTGCGTAGTCACCCAACGCGTCGAGATAATCGGGCGGAATCGAAAGGTCGAGGCCATGCCGCGCTTCTTCCTCCGTGATCCCGGCCGGCGGAAGACGCAGATCGTGATCGTGCGTGCTGCCATCGGCCTTGATGCCCACGCACCTTAGCCAGATGCTCTGACCCTTCTGGATATACGCCCAGGGCGCCACCGTGATCGTCGCGCCGTCGAGCGTGTCCCGCCGGTCGATGGCATGGTTCGCACGGACCTGCGGGGCGACCGGCGTAGGGAAGGTCGGGTTGTCCAACTGCCCGGCCTCGGGCAGCATGACCTCCACGGCCGGTGAGGTGGTCGACTTGCCCGCCTCATCGACGGTGTAGGCCACGCTCAATCGCTTACCCGCATTGGCGCCGAGCATCGCTCGCGCGATGGGCAGGGTCAGGCCCCTGCCATTCCAGCTCTGCGCTGTCGTGCTGACGGCCTTTCCATCCGCGCCGGTGTAGGTGACCACGACGGTGGTGCCTGCCGGGACCGAGGGATGAGGGGCGATGGACACGGACGGCCCCTGGCTGCCGATGACCACACGCGGCGCGGAAAAGCCTGCCGGGACGACCACCGGTGGCTTCTTCGGATTCCCCGCCGGAGCCGGGCCGGCCGGCGCGCCGGTTTCCGCGGCCGAGCGAAGCTCGCGCACGCCCTGTGCAAACGTCTCGCCGCCGTCGGCGGCCGTATAGTCGACCGTAACGACGATATCCTCCAGCAACCCCGTGGCATCGCGCTTGACTGTGGATAGCAAGGTGTCCTTGTCGCCGGGGAAGGACAGCGTCCAGTTCGAAATCGCACCCGTGCCTTCGAAGGGCAGGTAGCGGTCGTCACCGAAGGTCAGGCTGAACAAGCCGCTGTAGCCATCGATATCGATGACGGGTTTGGTTGTCGACACCGCGATCTTCTGTTCGTGCCGAAGGTTTGCCAGGACCGTGCCCGGGTCGGGTTTGCTGTTGTCGTAGATGTAAGCCGCACCCTCGATATCGGGCTTGATGAGGAGGGTGTTGCTGGTCTGCGTCAGCACGGCGGCGATGCTTTGCACCTCGTTCGACGAGGCCATCCGGAAGGTGACCGAGACGCCCACGATCTGCCGCAGGTAGTGGCCGGGGAAGTCGGCGTCGTAGAGTGAGGATGGCAGGGCGAAGGTGATCGCCTGCTTGTTCTCGATCTCCGTCGCCAGTGCGTTTGCCGTCAGGCCGTTGAGCTTCGCCAGCGAGACCGTCTTGCGGATATGCATGCGCCGCTCGCGGCCGCGCAGGTAGGCGGCCTCCATCTGTGTCAGGTCGCGCTGGAGGGCATCACCCGCGAGCATGCCGCGCCAGTT
Organism: Luteibacter sp.; assembly: GCF_035539195.1. Taxonomy (GTDB): domain Bacteria; phylum Pseudomonadota; class Gammaproteobacteria; order Xanthomonadales; family Rhodanobacteraceae; genus Luteibacter. The sequence continues at coordinate 24,245 of NZ_DATLIW010000027.1, read as the reverse complement.
GTCCATCCATGCGCCGGGTTTGATGAAGCGGGTGGTGAAATCACCGGTTTCGTAGCGCCAGCAGTCCTGCGCCGCGAGGCACAGGGACATCACGGCGTCGTAAGCGGCCGCATAGATGTCGGACAAGTGCGCGATCATCCAGACATAGGTCGGTCCGATCGCAAAGCCTGTCGTCATGAAGATGTATTCCTCCTTCATGATGGCCTGCCTGGCTTTCTCGTTCTCGACGGTGAGCGTCGCCGCGCGGATCTGGATGTCTTGCTCGGCGAGCTGGCGGTCGATGACCGCCAGCTCGCAGTTGGCCTGGACGACTTCGTTCTTCCAGCCGGCGCGATCGCGTTCGAAACTCGCCTGCCAGCGCAGCTCATCGGTGGTGAAGGCAGCGATTTCCCCCATCGTACCGAGAGTCGCGCCGATTTCGGTGGCGAGCCGTCCTGGTTTGTGACCGCCATTGGCCATCCCGAAGATGTTCGGGAATGTCCCAATCGATGCGCCGACGGTGTTGAACGGAATCGCCATCGCTTTCCATGCGGTCGCAAGGCTCGCCGTCGTGCTGGCTGCCTGCTCCATGGCCAGGTGGCCGTCATCGTCCAGCCCTTGATAGTAATCGCGACGTCGTTCGACCATGCGCCGGCTGGCCACCAACGTCTCGCGACCCGCTCGCGCTGCCGCCAGCGCCTGCAATTCCAGCTGGAGCGTGAAATCGGCCAGCTTGATCAGGTTGGCCTGCTGAAGGACGCCGAGCCCCGCGTTGTACTCCTCCTCATAGTTGTGGAATACCTGCCGCCCATGTCGATCAGCTGCGCCACCGCTTCCTTGGCCGAAGGCAAGACGTACTTGAACCGATGCGGCGGAACGTCGATACGCGGGATACGCTTCGTGCCCGACAGCCTTCCCGTGCGCCAGTGGCCCAGCGAGGCGACGTCGTCGGCCGCATCGTACAGGTCGAGGTCCATCCGTTTGCCGTCGATGGTCAGGCCATGCCGGATATTGAACAGACGATTCTGCAGGAGGTCACGCGCGTCGGTCAGGGCCACGTTCACCGGAGGCAGGAAGTCCTTGCCGCTCGTTCCCGCCAGCGTCGGCAGGGCAGGAGAGGCCGCCGTCATCTGTTCGGGTAGCGGACCGATCAGGCGAAGGGCCTTCCGATAGCAGTTGGCCGCTTCGTTGATATCGTCGCGAGTGAGTTGACGATAGAAGTCGTCGCCTTGCTGCCGCCAGAAGTCGACCAGGAACAGGAACGCGGCCTTGCGATACCGTTCCGGTTCCGCATAGGCCAGATCGTCCACGTCGTCGGTCAGAACGTCCGCATCGACGGCCAGCGCCGCCTTCAGGTTGGCCAAGGGACGGCTATGCCAAAGGGGGGGTCTGAAGGTTCCGGGTGTACCCGTACTGTCATAGGGATCGAAAAGGTGTTGCGTACACCAGTCGAAGGCCTCCCGGTACTGCCGCGTGCTGCGCAGCTGCCATGCCACCAGCATCGGCATGTGGAAGAACAGCTCCCAGAAGTACAGTCCGTTGGCGCCATCGAAGTCCAGCATGCCATCGGGTTGACCAGGCTCCATGCGTGGCGAAGGAAGGACCTGGACCTCCCAGTCGAGTACGCTGCGCGCGGATTTCGTGGCGAGGGCGGCGAAGCGCATGCCTATCAGGGTGTTGAGGCGGACGGCGTCGCCCGGCAGCCGGTCCTTGGCATCCGCCGCCTTGGCATTGACTTCGGTGAGGTCGAGGTAGTGCACCTGATACCGGTTCTGCACCAGCCGCGCACTGGGGACCGCGTCGTCGACATGGCCGGCGCCTTTGCTCCAGCGCGAGGTCTTCTTCTCCACCAGGTTGTACTGCCGGGTGATCGAACCGATCGCCGCGGTATCGTCTTCGGAATAGACATCCAGCTGGAACGTGTACAGCGCCACATCGTTGTTGGCGGGAAACCTGATCGTGATGGCGCGCGAGGCGTCGCTACCGTCGAGAACGACATCGGTCTGGGCCAGGATGTTGTTCTCGACCTGGGTCGCCACCATGAAACGGGCATAGGTGTCCGGATAGTAGTGCTTGAGCTTCACCGCATTGCGGAAGGTCACGCCCGGTGGCGGCGTGATCGCGGTCGTGCTGAACCAGGCGGTTTCCCAGTCGATGTAGAAGTCGGCGACATCGTCCCGCTTTTCGTGCCTTGCACGACGGACGCAGTCCGACACATGGGTGTAGCCGCCAAATCGACACCCGGGGAGGTTTATTCTCTTGTAGAAATCGTCATTGTCCGTGGGCGGGTCGAATGCGAGCTGTGCACGGATAGCGGCGAAGTCCTTGGGCTTGTCCTGCGCGAACTTGCGCAGGCCGTCGAGTCCAAGCCTGGTCAGGACATGGTTGTCCTCGGTGGACAGGGTGATGTCCCTCACCTTCGATTGATCGATGCCGCCTCGAAGGACGAGGCGGGCTTTGCCGTTGGCTGGCGCATTAGGCGCCAGCACGATGTTCTCTTCGATGATAGATTGGCGAGGACCGGGTGAGGCGCGGTAAAAATAACCGACGCGCAGCGATACATTGAGCCCCTGCTCGGCGGTCAGCCTTTTCTTTGACGTAGCCAGCGTGCATACGGCCATGCGATCTTGGCCCGTAGGTCGCCTATTGGTGTCTGACTCGGGGAAGGTCAGATCGAGACGGGCAGATTCATCGGTCGACAACGAAGCGCCATTGATGACGTCGTAGTCTTTGAACCATTCGACGGTGAATTCTACATCCAGCAAATCGCTGTCTTGCGCGTTGTCGGGAATATCGGCTTTCGCGGTGATTCGGTACAGCTTGCTTGAGTCGCGGTAGCCGATGTACTCGAAGAGGCGAGCGGACGACGTATTTTTTTGGGTTAGCGTTATGTGGTACATGTGCAAGGAGCTGAGTAAGCCTTCACCACTTCCTTTGGTGCGCAGAAGATTGGCCTTGAGTGCCCGTGAGGCGGTCAGTCTCTCCTTAGGTACCCAGATCGAAATGGAAGATTTCCAGTCTTTTTTGGGTAGAGCCGCATTCGGTGCAGCTGGATTCCAGCTACTGCACTTCTTTCGATTCCATATGCAAATCTTGTAATCTGCCTCCCAACCGACTTCCATCACGTCATCCGGCGAAGTGAGCCACTCGAAGTCGATCTGTACATCGACAAATTCGTCGTCTTGCACCTTCTCACCGATGTCCGCCCTCGCGGTGACCCGAAATCGTTCACTGTCCCCCACGGGGCTGACATATTCGAGAAGCAGGTTGCCTGTGCCAACGGGCGCCGAGGGGGCGACAGTCCAGTTTCCATCGAACCCCGCACGAATCTCGATGAAGTCCTTGCCCTCGATCATCGAGGCGTCGAGAAGGCCTGCGCCGAGCTTGTCGACGGCCAGGCCGTAACGCGTACCCGCAAGGGCGGCGGCGGCTTCGTCCTTGACGGCATAAGGAACCAGTGCCTGCTCCTTCTCGACCAGATCCATGACCTTGCCGGCGTACTGGTGCTGTACGACGCGTGGGTCGCTGAACAGGGTCAGCCAATCGTTCCTGAGTGCGTCTTCGATGGGCACGATGTGTACGACGTGAGTCACCCCATGGTTGTCGATTTCTTCTCTGGATCGAATCGTTCCGTCGTCGTTTCTGTCGAGTTGCTTTTCTTCGAGAAGAAGTAGATCACGCGACGCGAAGTAGTAGTTCCTGTCGCGTTTCCACTGGATGTCTTTAACGCCAGCCTGGAAAAGAAGTACCGTCAACCAAGGATCGTGTTTTCGGTGTCCGCTGGTGTTGACCATCACGACCAGGCCCGGTGACCAATGCTTGGTCTTCAGATAGTAGTTATCGGTTGCGCCTTTCTTGTCGGCGTAGCACGTCTCCCCCTTGAAATCGAACTCCTCGATATAAGCGGCGGCTGTGGGGAAGGACTTGTCGAGGTTTCCGCTACCCTCGCGACCATTCAGCTCGATCAAGACGTTGGAGGGACCCCAGAGCCCATCGATCTGCTGATAGCAATAGCAGACGCGAAGGGCGAAGAAGGGACTGGTTTTCTGGTCCTTTCCAAGGGGCACGCCGGTCGTGTCGCGCTCCACCCAGACGACATAGCGGCGGCCGTCGATGACGACGGGACGGATCGTGTCGATGCGCTTACGCGGATCTTCGGCGATCGCCTGTTTCGTGGATGCCGGGATGTCGAATGCATTCACTGTGTCTTGCGACGGCAGCGGCGTCGTGGCGATCGTCCCATTGACGGGAAGCGAAATCGGCTCCCATGCGCTCCAGCCAAGCATGCTCGGTGCGCCGTCGGCGTCACGTACGGACATGTCGAGGGTGCGCCAGTAGTACTGTGCCGGCGACACGTTCGACTTGCCGATGAAGTGATAGGTGTCGTGGGCGGGGTCCACGCCATCGTGATACGCCGTGAGCGGCTGGATATTGCTGGTGGCTTCGAAGGAGGTCAGGTAGGCGAGGATGGCTGTCTGGATGTCCTCGCCACTGAACTTGCCCTGCGCAAGAAGGTTTTCGAGGTCCGCGTAGGCCGATGTCTTGCGGGGCCGGCGCGTGGGATCGATGCGATTCTCAGGGTAGTTCTTCAGTTGACGCAGCAGCTTCCAGCGGCCGTACTGACTTTGCGAGGCGTTCCAGGTGTCGCGCACGTCCTGGGTGATCGCCGGGTTGATGTCGTGGCCCGGCTCCAGCCCACTGAGCAGGCGATGGACATAGGTTTGCAGGCTCGCCATGGCGGACGCCACGCGGGAGGTGACCGGTTCACGGCCGACCATCACATCCAGCAGCAGATGGTCCGAGAGCGCTTCCGCATCGGTGACATGGGCGAGCGCGGGTTGGCTGGGTACCCAGGTTTCCAGCATCCATGCGACCAGCGCGTCGCGCCACCTTTCGCCATGGATGCCTTCCACCGCCGCGGCGTCCTCCTCGGAGCACGCGGCGACGAGTGCGGCGGCCGCGATTTCGAACGCGGCGTGATCGGTAGCGAACTTCAGTGTGTTGACGTCGAACAAGGCGTCGACCGACAGTCCGCTGGCGTGGGCCAGCTCCTGCAGGCGCATGACGAAGTCGATATCGCGAAGGTCTTCGACAGTGTCGGCGATGGTCTTGCTGTCGATGCGGCTGGCGATGGATGCCATGACGTCCTGCGACCCGCCGGTCAGGCGCGACAGCATCGCCGCGCACTGTTCGGAGGTGAGGCTGCGGTTTTCATGCACTTGCCGGAAGTAGTCGATGGCCTGGTCTTCGTCGCTGCCCTCGGGAAGCGCGGCCAGCCAGTCGGCGTAACGGCTCACCTGGTAGATCGTGGTGAAGTCCAGCGGACGCATGGCCCGGCCGTCTTCGCTGGCGAGGTTGAACCACGTCGGGTGGTCGACCATGGCCGTGAGGCCGGCCGCGCTGAGGCCGAAGAGCATGGCGACCGCGGCGTATCGCTCGAGGTCGTTCCACAAGCGAAGCTCGTCTGCCCCCAGGCAGTGCGTGACGTCCTTCGTCCCCTCCGGGGTGGTCACGGCGTCCGTCGATGCGCCAAGCGCTTGCAGCGAGGCGACGACGTCTCCGGTGGTTCGAGCGGTCCATCTCAGCAGCGGCAGCGCCAAGGCCAGATCCTTCAGCTGAAGGCCCTGCTGGATCGCGGCGCCGACGATATCGTCGTCGGCAAGGCGTTCCTCGTCGGGCGCGGCGAGGGCGGCGATGGCGCGGTGGGTGGCGTCGATCCAGCGCTTCGCCGGCTGCGTGGGCGCGGGCGCGAGCAGCGGCAGGCATAACGCGTCGATCCGGCGCTTGTGCTGAATCGCCCACTCGGCGGCGTTCATGACGATGGCGATGACGTCGAGGGCGTCCGTGCGTTGCTGAAGGACTTTCTTGCGTTCCGCCAACAGGACCTCGTCGATCATGTCGTCGAGGGCGAGCTCGAGGTCGTCGTCTCCCGTGGTCGAGATCGACCAGGCTTCGCCGACGTCGGTTGTCGTGGCATCCAGCGTGGGCACCCCGGCGAGCTGGCGGAGGATGTTGGGGTTTTCGCGATTGAGCGCGGTAATGAGTACCGGCGCTTCGCCGGTCTTGAGGCCGAACACACGGGGCAGCGCGATCAGGCGATAGCACGCCGAGACGACGGCGAGGCTGCGCGTGGCCGCGGTCAGGCATTGCGTCTCGACGACGCGTTCCAGCGCCCAGCGGACGGTCGCCTCGTCGGCCTTCAGTGCCTGGCTCAGCTGACGCACCGCGATAGCGTCGGCGCCGGCGGTCGCATACAGGTCGAACGTGCTGCCGTCGATGGTGAATACCGACTCGGAATCGCTTCGCGGCTCGATGCCGGAGGGATTGAACAGGGTGTCGTAGAACGACCTCTCCCGGCCATTCGAGGATGAGGGCATGTCGCCGATGAACGAGGCGAACTGCGATGCGGTGACCGAGTATTTTTCCCGCAGGTGTTGAAACAGGCCCAGTGCCCGAAGGGTGCTGTCGGTCATGTGCAGGCCCGTCGTCTGGCCTTCGGCACGCAGGGCCGTCGTCAACAGGACGTCGATATCGGCGAAGGAGAGCTTCGTCGCATGATGGACGCGCAGGACGCGAAGGATCCGGTCGACATGGCCTTCGGTGAGGCCTTCGATCCTGATCGGCTGGTTTTCGTCGTCGTCTTCATAGCGAAGATACAGGGCATCGCCACCGTCGTTGACGAATGCCGCACCGAAGGTGGCACTCGACACCGGTGCATCGTCGCCGGATACATAGGCGCTGCGCACGACCGCCGGCTGGCGATCCACGATCCCGCCTTCGGCGGCCTTGCCGGGCTGGTAGACCGCGAGCATCTGCCGCAGCTGCTTGCGGCTGAGCCCGAGGCGGCGCCGAAAGGTGTCGGCCACGGTCAGCTCGGCGAGGGTGCCGACGGTCCGTGAGCTGTCGCTCGCGGTGGATGGATCCGCCGTGAGGTGTGCCCGCATCTCGGGCGCAAATCCGTTGCTGAGCGTCATCGCGGCACGCAGCGAGGTCGAGGTCACGTTGCCGAAGGTGAAGTTCGGGTAGTCGGGATCGGACTTGCGAACGACGTCCCAGATCGTGAGCTTGCGCTGCGCGAGCACCGTCTTGACCTGCTCCCAGGCGAAGTGGAAAGGCAGGGAGGTCGGATAGGCCGCCTGCGCGATGGCTTCGTGCAGGGGCGTTTCCGCGCCCTCGGGTTGGCTTTCGCGGATCGTGTCTTCCAGGCGGTCGATCGCAAAGCGCAGCGCGGGGAAGGTCTGTTTCAACGACTGCTCGTCCATCGGCATGGCGCCGAGGTCCGGACGGCGCTGGTCGAGCGGATGGGCCTGGGACGCGTCGGCACCGGCCTCCAATGTCGTGGCCAGCACGAAAAGATCGTGAACGTAGGCGAGGGGGTTCGTGTTGTCGTTCAGGGCCCCCGGCTGCACCGTCTTGGGCCAGGCGAAAAGGCCGGTGTAGGTCGCGGCGTTACCCGCGCCGGTCGGCTGCGTGCGGGCCAGCTGCGTGCCGGTCGTCGTCGTGTCGTCGGTCATGTCGTCCTCCTTGAGAGCTTCCATGGCCTCGCCGGGGTGGGCGATGGCCTTGCGCATTCCATGCGTGGCTCATCCTAGGCCGATCGATCGGGTCGGGGCACTGGCCTTTAGTTGTAGGCGCCCTCGGGCGCGAGCGCGGCGGGGACGTTAGAATGGGTGGATGACCTCACTGAATTTCGACCTCCTCGCCGCCGACGGGGCCGCCCGGCGCGGCCGTCTCCGCTTTGGCCGCGGTACGGTGGAGACCCCCGCCTTCATGCCCGTCGGCACCTATGGCTCGGTGAAAGCCATGACCCCGCGCGACGTGCTCGATACCGGCGCGGAGATCATCCTCGGCAATACCTTCCACCTGTTCCTGCGTCCGGGCCTGGAGATCGTCGGCGAATTCGGCGGCCTGCATAAGTTCATCGGCTGGAACAAGCCGATCCTCACCGATTCGGGTGGTTTTCAGGTTTTCTCGCTGGCACATAAGCGCAAGATCACCGAAGAAGGCGTCACGTTCGCTTCTCCCGTGGATGGCTCGAAGGTGTTCCTTTCACCGGAGGAGTCGATGCGGATCCAGAAGGTGCTCGATTCCGATGTCGCCATGATCTTCGACGAGTGCACGCCGTATCCGGCCACCGAAAAGGTCGCTTCGGAGTCGATGGAACTCAGCCTGCGCTGGGCCGAGCGCTCGCGCCGGGCCTTCGACGACCTGAAGAATCCCAACGCCCTGTTCGGCATCGTCCAGGGTAGTACCTACGAAATCCTGCGCCACCGCTCGGCCGAACGCCTTGTCGAGATCGGCTTCGACGGCTACGCCGTCGGCGGTCTCGCCGTGGGTGAGCCGGAGGCCGAGCGCAACCATACGCTCGACCTCACGTTGCACAGGCTGCCCCGGGACCGCCCGCGCTACCTGATGGGGGTGGGACGCCCGGAGGACATCGTCGAAGCGGTGCGCCGCGGCATCGACATGTTCGACTGCGTCATGCCCACGCGTAACGCGCGTAACGGCTTCCTGTTCACGCGCGAAGGTACGTTGCGCATCCGTAACGCGAAGTTTTCGATGGATACGCGCGTGATCGAGGAAGATTGCGACTGCTACGCCTGCGCCAACGGGTTCAGTCGGGCCTACCTGCGCCACCTGGACCGTTGCAACGAGATCCTCGGCAGCCAGCTGGCGACGATGCACAACCTTCGCCATTACCAGCGGCTGATGGCCGGCCTGCGCTCGGCGATCGAGGCCGGCAGCCTGGACGATTTCGTCGCCGACTTCTATGCGGCGCGGCGCAAGGCCGGGGTCGACGGCTGACCCGGCGGCCTTGCGGCCGCTACACGGCGCCCCCACGCCTTGGCGGGGCGCGTACATAAGCACCGGGGTGCGTGGCATAATCCACGATCTTTTTACGTGAGCAGCCGCTTTTCCGTGGCTGTTCCATGACTTGCGAGAATTGACGATGAGCCTTCCGACCTTCGCCGCCATTGCACAGGCCACCGCTCCCGCCGCCGGGGCCACCCAGGGTGGGGCACTCGGCCTCTCGCCGCTGATCATGATGGCGGTGCTGTTCGGCATCTTCTATTTCATGATGATCCGCCCGCAGATGAAGCGTCAGAAAGAGCACCGCAACCTGCTGGCCGCCCTCGCCAAGGGCGACGAAGTGGTGATGGGCGGTGGTCTGGCCGGCCGCATCGAGGACGTGGGCGAGTCCTTCGTCCGCGTGGAGATCGCCCCGGGCACCGTCGTCCAGGTCCAGAAGGGCTCGATCACCCAGGTCCTGCCGAAGGGCAGCCTCAAGAAGTCCTGAGCTTTGTCTCAACGGCGTCAGCCGCGGCCGCTTGTGGCCGCTTTTCATGGAATGGCAAGGCATGAGTGATTTTCCACGCTGGAAATACGCGCTGGTCGTGATCGTGTTGCTGCTCGGCATCGTCTACGCGTTGCCGAACGTCTTCCCGCCGCAGCCGGCGGTGCAGATCTCGGGTAACCGTGGCGCGACGGTCGATTCGGCCTTGAAGGCCAAGGTCGAGGGCATTCTCGCCACGGCGAAGACGCCGGCTTCGGTGATCGACGTCGATGCGAAGACGAGCCGTCTGCTGGCCCGCTTCGCCACGGCGGACGCGCAGGCCAAGGCCTCGGACGCCCTGCGCACGACCCTCGGCGAAAACTACACGGTGGCGCTGAACCAGGCCTCGACCGTGCCGGCGTGGCTGCAGTCGATCAACGCCTTCTCGATGCCGCTCGGCCTCGATCTGCAGGGCGGCGTGCACTTCCTCATGGAAGTCGACCAGGGCGCGGTCGTCGATACGCAGGAAACCCGTTACGCCGACGACATCCGTGCGCTGCTCCGCGAGAAGAAGGTGTCGTACGACGCCGTCAACCGCAATGCGCGCGGGCAGGGCGTCAGCGTGGTACTGCGTAGCGATGCCGACCGCCAGAACGCCGCCACCCTGATCGCCACCGACTATCCGGACCTCACGGTCACGGACGGCGCGGCCACGGGCAATCGCTTCATCCTCAATGCGGTGATCAAGCCGGCCAAGCTGCGCGAGCTGTCGCAGAGCATGATCACGCAGAACCTGACCACGCTGCGCCAGCGCGTGAACGCCCTGGGCGTGTCCGAGCCGCTGATCCAGCAGCAGGGCGCCAACCAGATCGTGGTCGAACTCGCCGGCGTGCAGGATACCGCCGAGGCGAAGAAGATCATCGGTGCCGTGGCGACGCTGCAGTATCGCGCCGGTCTCTACACGCCGCAGCAGGCGATGGACGCCGCCCGTTCGGGCAGCGTGCCGCCGGATGCCAAGCTCTACTACGGCCGCGATGGCCGCCCGTACCTGCTCAGCAAGACCATCATCGCCACCGGTGACGAGCTCACCTCGGCGGTCTCCGGTCGCGACCAGCAGAACGGCTCGCCCAACGTCAGCGTCTCGCTGAACAGCGCCGGCGCCCGCAAGATGCAGGACTTCACCAACGGCAATGTCGGCAAGCCGATGGCCGTGCTCTACATCACGCGTACCACCGAAACCAAGATGGTCGACGGCAAGGAAGTGAAGACGCCCAAGACCACCGAAGAGGTGATCAACTACGCGAACATCAGCTCGCCCTTCGGCAAGCAGTTCTCGACCAATGGTCTGCCCAGCGATTCGGAAGCCTCCGAACTCGCCCTGCTGCTGCGCGGCGGCTCGCTGGCCGTGCCGATCGACATCGTCGGTGAGAGTGTGATCGGTCCCAGCCTCGGCGCGGACAACATCGACAAGGGCTTCAAGGCGGTGATGCTCGGCCTCGGCCTGGTGCTGGTGGCCGCGGCGATCTACTACAAGCTCTTCGGCCTCGTCGCCGATATCGCCCTGTTCTTCAACCTGGTGCTGCTCATCGCCGTGATGTCGATGATCCACGTGACCCTGACCATGCCCGGCATCGCGGGTATCGTGCTGACCCTCGGCATGGCGATCGATGCGAACGTGCTGATCTGCGAACGCATCCGTGAGGAACTGCGTAACGGTTCCTCGCCGCTGGCCGCGATCCGCACCGGCTACGACAAGGCCTGGGCGACGATTCTCGACGCCAACGTGACCCACCTGCTCGCCGCGCTCGGCCTGATGACCATGGGCTCCGGCCCGATCAAGGGCTTCGGTGTCACGCTCTTCATCGGTATCCTCACGTCGATGTTCACGTCGGTGACGGTCACTCATGCCATCACCGCGCTGATCCACGGCGGCCGCAAGCTCAAGACCCTGTCGGTCTGACGGGAGGAAGCCATGGAAATCTTCAATCACAATTCGAACTTCAACTTCCTCGGTCTGCGCCGTTTCAGCATCGGTCTGGGCATCCTGCTGATGATCGGCTCGATCGGCCTGATCCTCACCAAGGGCTTCAACTACGGCCAGGACTTCGTCGGCGGCGTGGCGGTCGAGGTCGAGTACCAGACCCCGATCGACCCGGCCGACGTCCGTTCGGCGCTGGAGAAATCCGGTCTCGAGAACCCGCTGGTCCAGGCCGTTGGCGGTACGCGCGACTTCACCATCCGCATGCAGCCCAAGGACGACAAGAACTCGGTCTCGCTGACCGGCGACGAAGCCGCCGCCAAGGTCGCCGGTGACGTCGTCGCCGCCCTCAAGGTGACCCGTCCGGACGTGATCCAGAAGAGCCGCTCCTTCGTCGGCCCCCAGGTCGGCGAAGAGCTGCGCAGCGACGGCGTCGTCGCCGTGGCCTTCGTCATCATCGGCATCATGGGCTACCTGTGGATCCGCTTCGAATGGCGCTTCGCCCTTGCGGCGCTGGCCACCGAAATCCACGACGTGCTGGTTACCCTGGGCATCTTCGCGATCACCCAGCGCGACTTCGACCTGACCGTGCTCGCCTCGGTCCTCGCCGTGGTCGGTTACTCGATCAACGACAAGGTGGTCGTGTTCGACCGCGTCCGCGAACTGTTCCGTGCCAGCCGCAATGCCACGCCTGAAGAGGTGTTGAACCGTTCGATCAACAGCACGCTGTCGCGAACCATCATCACCTCGCTGTTCACCGGCATCACCATGGCGGCGCTGTTCTTCATCGGCGGTCCGGTGGTCCACGGTTTCGCCATCACGATGCTGATCGGCATCCTGGTCGGCACGCTGTCCTCGATCTTCATCGCCAGCCCGATCCTGCTGTGGCTTGGCGTGTCGAAAAAGGACCTGATGCCGCGTAGCAAGGAAGACCCGGAGTTGGAGCGTCGTCCGTAAGTCCGTTGCGGGAGCCGGCTATGCCGGCGATGGGGTCGAGTCAACCTGGCTTTCGCCGCTGAAGCGGCTCCTACAAAAAAGAAGCCCGCCGTTTCCGGCGGGCTTCTTTTTTGGTCACATCCCGTCCCTGAGATCAGAAATCGTCCCTGTCCTCGGTGGCGCCTTCGGCGTCGTTGGCAAGCGTCAGCACGACGTAGGCGGAGCCCACGAGTGAAGCGCAAAGCCAGGCGTAGACCATCTGTATGGCTGTCTTCGGGATCGCTGCGGCGACCCTCGGTGCGAGAGCAAGGCCGATGATGCCGGCGATCGCGAGTACGGCCGATACGGTCCACGCAAGACGCCGGGAAGGCGACGTGGCGGTGATGACGTTCATGCTGCTGTTGCCCCTGTTTTCCCCTGTTTCGCGGCATTCGTGAAATCTGTGTGAGGCCGCTTGATGTAGGAAATACCCTACAAAATGTCGAGGAACAAGTGCCCATTAGCTGAATGACCTGGGCGAATCTTGCACCTTTGCCGAGGTACGGCACGCAAGGTCCCGCCTGGGCTAGAATTTCCACCCCCGAAGAGGTTCCACCCATGGCAGAACGCGAGTTTCCCGGTTTCACCCTGCGCAGCAGCGCGACCAAGGATGGCTCGCGATTCAAGGCGTTGCTCTCGTCGCATCCGGCGGGCAGGGGGTTTCCCAGCTACTTCACGGTCTACGACAACCGTAGCTTCCGGGACGAGGCGAGCGCGGCGGCCGCGGCGGAGAAGGCGCTTGGGCTGGTGCTCGGCGTGGAAGACGACGGCGCACCCATCTTCGCGGAAGGGGAGACAGGCTTCGACGACGACCTTCCCGGCGACGAGACGCCGGATGAGGACGTCGAGGACCATGACCGCGACGACGACGACGAAGACGACGAAGACGACCACGAGCGCCGGTGAGCCCCGTCGCGGCGGGCCCGGCTCAGTGCGCCATGGCGTCGCTGACCGCTTTCAGCAGGCTGCGACGGTCGTAGGGCTTGGCCAGGAAGGCGGCCGACGTGTTCATCTTGCCGAGCCTGTCCGAGGCATGCAGGGCGTCACCTGAAACGACCACGCAGCTCACCGCGCTACCCTGCCGGTGCAGTTCGCGGACGAGATCGATGCCGTCCATGTCGCCCGGCATGTTGACGTCGGTGAGCATCAGTTCCACCTCGGGGTGGTCGGCGAGCGTTGTCAGGGCCTCGTTGGCATTCATCGCGGTGAGTACGTCGTAGCCTTCCAGCTCCAGCACGTAGCTGGTGATGTCGAGCACATTGGGGTCGTCTTCCACGACCAGTACATGTCCCGTGGCGGTCATGGGTATTCCATGGAGGCGATGGCTGGCACTCTCCCCCTGCCTTCGTGGCGACGACGTGACAGATATGCCTTGACACGAAGGCATGCCGCGGCGCGTCATATCACGGCACACGGCTAGGGGAAGACGGGCGCGCCATGAGCAATGGGGACGGGCGATACAGGCAGTTTGTCGAGGCCTCCGCCGATTGCATGAAGGAGCTGGACCGCAACGGAGTCATCCGTTTCGTGGCCGGCCTCGGCTGCGCGGCGTTGGCACCCGAAGGGGTCGAGCGACTGCTGGGGACGCGCTGGCTCGACCTCTGGCCGGTGGAGGCACGCGACATGGTCGCCAGGGCCCTGGATCGGGCCGCGGGCGGAGAGCGCGTGGACTTCGTCAGCGCGCGGCAGACCTCGCTGGGCTCGTCCCGCTGGTGGGAAGTGACGGTCTCGCCCGTCGTCTGCAACGACACCCTCGACCACTTCATCGTGATGAGTCGCGATGTCACCGAACGCGTCGCCCTGCAGGCGGCACTCGAGGCGATCAACGAACTCCTGCAGGACCGGTTGAACGAGTCGGTCGCCCGGTCCGCCAGTGCCACGACGCAGTACGGCACTCTGCTCGAGCGTCTCGAATCCGAGCACGGCGCCCGCCGTGAGGCGGAGAGTTCGCTGGCCGGTGTCAGCGAACAGCTGGCCATGGCCAACCGTGCGCGCGACCTGGCCGAAGCCAGTGCGCGCCAGGCGCAGAAGCAGCAGGCGATCGGCCAGCTGGTCAGCGGCATCGCCCACGACTTCAACAACATGTTGCAGACGGTGATCGTCAGCCTGTCCGGCTTGCAGGACGACGTGGACGAACTCGCGCCTCGGCATCGGCGCATGCTTACTTATGCCGTCGAGGGGGCGCGTCACGCCACGGCGCTGACCCGGCGGCTGCTCGCCTTTGCGCGTAACCAGCAGGCCCGTCCCGAGCCTTTCGACCTGGGCGACCTGGTGGAAGGTTTTGCCGACTTCGCCCGTCACGGCATGAGCGGCCGCATCGCCATCGAAGTCTTCCGCCAGCCCGGGCCCCTGCCTGTATGGCTCGACCGCCACGGCCTCGAGCAGGCGCTGATGAATATCTGCCTCAATGCCCGTGACGCCATGGAGGGGATGGGCTCGATGGTGATCGAGGTGGGCGAGCGGATGGGCGGCGCCTCCACCGGCGAGGTGACACGCGAACGGGCGGCGACGCGACAGATTTTCGTCAGCGTGACGGATACCGGCGGAGGCATGGCCGACGACGTGCGGCAGCGCTTGTTCGAGCCGTATTTCACGACCAAGGAGGGTGGTTCGGGGCTGGGCCTGGCCCAGGTGTACGGCACCGTCGCCCAGGCGGGGGGCGGTATCGAGATCGAAAGCGAGGCCGGGGTCGGGACGCGTATCCGACTGGTGTTTCCGCGTTACCCCGAACCTCTCGAGCTGCCTGAGTGAAGCGTTCAGAAAACGTGACGAAGTTCCTCAATTTCTAGCCATGCCGGCCGATAAGAAAAGCGACTGGGAGGAAGTACGTCATGTTGGTCATCATCGGTTTTATCGTCGTCCTGGTCTCGGTGCTGGGTGGCTATGTGCTCTCGCACGGTTCGATCGGCGCCCTGTGGCAGCCGTACGAACTGCTGATCATCTTCGGCGCCGCCGTGGGTGCGTTCGTCAGCGCCAACTCGATCGACATCGTGAAGGGCGCGGGTCGCGATGCGATCGCCCTGTTCAAGGGCCCTCGCTACCGTAAGCAGGACTACATCGACCTGCTGTCCCTGCTCTATGACATCTTCACGAAGATGCGCAAGGAAGGGCAGCTCGGCATGGAGTCGCACATCGAGGACCCGGCCAACAGCAGCCTGTTCTCGGCCTATCCGCGCCTGATCGCGGAGCACCACCTCATCGATTTCATCACCGACTGCCTGCGCCTCATCGTCGGCGGCAGCATGGATCCGCACGAGCTCGAGCAGCTGCTCGACGTCGAGCTGGAAACGCATCATCACCAGGCGCTGGCGCCCGCCCTGGCCGTGCAGAAGATGGCCGACGCGCTGCCGGGCTTCGGTATCGTCGCCGCGGTGCTCGGCATCGTCATCACCATGAAGTCGATCGACGGCGACGCCGCGGTGATCGGCGAGCACATCGCCGGCGCCCTGGTGGGTACCTTCCTCGGCATCCTGCTGTCGTACGGATTCATCGGCCCGCTCTCCGCGGCGATGGAAGCGCGCGTGAGCACCGACGGCCGCGCCTTCGAGTGCGTGAAGGTCGGCCTGCTGGCCAACCTGCGTGGCTACAACCCGATGGTCTCGGTGGAGTTCGCCCGTAAGTCGTTGCAGACCACGTCGCGGCCGACCTTCCAGGACCTCGAAGCGCATCTGAAGAGCGCACGGTAAGTCCCGATGAGCGACCTGAAGCAAGTCATCATCGTCCGCAGGAAGAAGCGGGGTGGCCACGCCCACCACGGTGGCGCGTGGAAGGTCGCTTACGCCGACTTCGTCACGGCGATGATGGCGTTCTTCCTGGTCATGTGGCTGGTCGGTGCCGGCACCAAGCAGCAGCGCGCGGCGATCTCCGAATACTTCAAGAATCCCAGCATGACCCAGGGCCAGTCGACCATGGCGCCCTCGGGCAAGATCGGGCCCGGCGGTGCGAGCACCAGCATGATCAAGCTGGGCGGTGCGATGGACCTGCCCAAGGGTCCCGGCGACAACCAGGCGTTCGCCAAGCCCAGCGCCTCGGACATCGACAAACTGGCCAAGGAAAAGGAAAAGCGTCGGCTCGAGCAGCTGATGAAGGACCTGACCGAGGCGATCGCCAAAAGCCAGGCGATGGCCCCGTACAAGGATCAGCTGCTGATCGACATCACCTCGGAAGGCCTGCGAATCCAGATCGTCGACAAGCAGAACCGCCCGATGTTCGACCTCGGCAGCGGCGCGCTGAAACCGTATACCGTGCAGATCCTGCACGAGCTGGCTGGCTTCGTGAACCAGGTGCCGAACAAGATCAGCATCTCCGGCCATACCGACAATGCGCCGTATATCCGCGCGGACAGTGCCTATGGCAACTGGGAACTTTCCGCCGACCGCGCGAACGCGGCCCGTCGTACGCTCACTGAAGGCGGCATGCAGCCGGACAAGGTCGCGCGCGTCGTCGGCCTGGCCGCATCGGTGCCCTTCGACAAGGCCGACCCGTCGGCCGCGATCAATCGCCGCATCAGCATCGTGGTGATGACCAACGAAGCGGCCAGGGCCGCCCTCTCGACGGAAGTCGCGAACGAAGAGAAGACCATCTCGGCTCCAGGCGCGCCGCATTCGGCCGAAGCCGAGCATGTGAACGGTGGCGTTCCCGACGCGCCGGCGGCGGTCGGCAACGCCACGCCGGTGGCCGTGCAGGGCGCGCCGGGCGGCTGATCGCGCGAGGTCTTCACGTGCCGCATCCGGCGTGAGGTGGAATGGGTTGGCAGCCGCAAAGCCACGCGCTGTGGGTGGCCGTGAACGAGCGCGATGAGCTGGGTAGCGACCTGGTGCCCGATGGCATGACCGCCGTGAAGGAGGGCGGGTTCTACGGCTGGCCCTATAGCTGGTATGGCACGCATGTCGACGCGCGGGTGGTTCCGTCGCGGCCGGACATGGTCGCCAAGGCGATCGTTCCGGACTATGCGCTCGGTGCCCACACCGCGTCGCTGGGTCTCGCCTTCTATGCGGGCGGTGGCCTGTTGCCGGATCGCTACGCCAATGGCGCGTTCGTCGGGCAGCACGGTTCGTGGAATCGTCGTCCGTTCAGTGGGTACAAGGTGGTGTTCGTTCCCTTCGCGAATGGACGTCCATCCGGCATGCCGGAGGATGTTCTCGGCGGGTTCCTCGGCGCCACCGGCGAAGCCTATGGACGACCGGTTGGCGTGGCCATCGACGGACGAGGCGCCTTGCTGGTCGCGGACGATGTCGGCAACGCCATCTGGCGCGTCGCGCCAGCTACTTCATCCGGAAATCCGGGTCACTTGCAACCGCCACCTTCCCCGGTCAGTATCGGGGTACAGGGGAAGGAAAAGCGCAATGGAAAATCACAGTAAGTTCAGAGTGGTGGCCAAGGCGGTGAAGTATCACGACGACGGCGGTGGGCAGGTTTATCGGTCGAGTTACCGGATCCTGGACCACGTCGGCGAAGAGATCGAAACCAACACCGGCACCAACGATTTCGACGACATCACCAGTGCCTTCAACGAAGCGTTCGCGATGGGTCATGAGCGCCTGCGTGCACTGAGCACCGAAACGATCCAGTAAGTACGACCTGATCACGCACGTCGGGAATCCAGGGTTTCGCGCAGTTCGTCGAGCTGCGCTGGTGTCCCGACGTTGCGCCAGAAACCGTCGTATTTCTCACCGGAGAGCCGGCCTGCCGCCATGGCGCGCCGGTACATCGGCAGCAGCTTGAAGCGCCCCGCGATCTCGTCCTCGACGATCTCGCGCCGGTAAACGCCAACGTTGCCGAACGTCAGGCGCTGTGCGCCCGCCGGCCCGTCTCCCTCGTATAGCCGTCCATTCCATAGCGCGAAATCACCCTGCGGGTGGAAGTCGGGATTGTCGACCATCACCAGGTGGGCGACGCCCTCCGGTTCGCGTGGCAGGGCGGCATAGTCGATGTCGCTCCAGATATCCGCACTGACCACGATGAACGGCTCGGGGCCGAGCAGGGGCAGGGCCTTGTGCATGCCGCCACCGGTTTCCAGTGGAGTCGGCCCCTCGTACGAATAGCGGATGCGCACGCCCCAGCGCGAACCGTCTCCCAGCGTCTCGGGAAACTGTCCGGCGAGATGCGAGGTGTTGATGACGATGTAGCGCACGTCGGCGGCGACGAGTTTTTCGATGTGATGGACGATCAGCGGTTTACCGTGCACGTCGAGCAGGGGCTTCGGGGTGTACGTGGTGAGCGGGCGCATGCGCTCGCCCAGGCCAGCGGCGAGGATCAGTGCGTGCCTCATGCCGTCACCGGGATACGGATGTCACGCTGGCCGATCTTCGCTTCGATCAGGTCGGCCAGGGGCGCGACATCGGCATGCCGGCGCGCGGTGTCGAGCACGTAGCGCAACACGCGGGGCAGGTCGTCGAGGTAAGCCGGCTTGCCGTCGCGATAGCAGAGACGGCAGAACAGTCCCAGGATCTTGATATGGCGCTGCAGGCCGGTGAGATCGAACCAGCGACGGAAGCGGTCGGTGTCGATCTTCTCCTCCAATAGCCGGGCGTCGAGCAGACGAAGCCGATACGCTTCGACCCAGCCTTCCACCCGTTCGTTGTCCCAGACGATATAGGCATCGCGAAGCAGCGAAGCGAGGTCGTAAGTGATCGGCCCGGACATCGCGCCCTGGAAGTCGATCACCCCCGGGGAGCGTTCGGCGGTCACCAGCAGGTTGCGGCTGTGGAAATCGCGGTGCATGAATGCGCGCGGCTGCTCGGCGATGGTGTGCATGATGGCGGTGAATGCATTTTCGACGACGTCCCATTCGCCGCATTCGAGCGTGACGCCAAGATGCCGTTCCAGCAGCCATGCCGGCATGATTTCCATTTCCATGGTCTGCCATGCGTGATCGAAGGCGGGAAGGCCTTCCGTGCCGACATGCATCTGCATGCGGAGCAGGGCATCGAGGGCATCGCCGTACAGGGCATCGACCGTGGTGTCGTCGAGCTCCGGCAGGTAGGTTCGCGTGCCGAGGTCTTCGATCAGGAGGAAGCCTTGCGCGAGGTCGGCGACCATGACGGTCGGCACATGCAGGCCGGCGTCCGCCAGGCGCTTGCCGATGGCCACCCAGGGCGCGGGGTCTTCCTTGTCCGGCGGCGAGTCCATCACGATGACGGGTTGACCGTCGACATAACCGCGCCAGTAGCTGCGGAAGCTCGCGTCGGCCGATGCGCTTTCCAGTGTGAGTCGGGGTTGGCCCGTGGCGTGACGTGCCCAGGCGAGGCGGGCGGCGGAACGGTCTTGGGTGACGTTCATAGGGGGCTCGGGAGAACAGTGCTGCCGAGCAGCTTAGAGTGTTTGCGCGGGCCTGTCATAGCACTCGTTTGGTGCATGACGATGGCAGTTGTTGTGCAGTGCGACGTGTGGTTATCTTGAGTCGACGGGGCCGTAATCGGGGAAGGGTGGATGGAAGACGACTGTAAGTCCGCGTCCATGACGCGTCGCGATCTGCTGCGGATGATCGGCGTCGCTGGGGGCGGCGCGCTGATGTATCAGGCGATGAACAACCTTGGCTTCGCCGCCGAATCGCCGTATCGGCGGGCGTCGGGTCTGCAGGGAACAGGCAGGGGAACCGTGCTGATCCTCGGTGCGGGGCTGGCTGGACTGGTCGCCGCGTATGAGTTGGGCAAAGCGGGCTACAAGGTCCAGGTGCTCGAGTACAACGCGCGTGCCGGCGGTCGTAACTGGACACTGCGCGGCGGCGACGAATACACCGAGCTTGGCGGACACAAGCAGGTCTGCGCGTTCGACAAGGGCCTGTATTTCAATCCTGGCCCCTGGCGCATTCCTTACCATCATCATGGCGTGCTCGATTACTGCCGGCAGTTCGGCATTCCGCTCGAGCCCTTCGTGCAGGTCAATCACAACGCGTACCTGCATAGCCCCGACGCTTATGGCGGCAAGCCGCAGCGGTTGCGTGAAGTGCAGGCCGACCTCAACGGCGGCGTGACCGAGTTGCTCGCGAAGGCGAGCGGCAAGGGTCGACTCGACGATATGGTGAGCAAGGAAGATCGCGAGATCCTGCTCGAGGCCCTGCGCGAGATCGGCGGCCTCGACAAGGACTTCCGCTACGTGGAGGGCCGTGCAAGCAGCGAGCGACGCGGCTTTGCGAAGCACGCGGGCGGCGGCGCCGACGGCAAGCCGGTATTCTCGAAACCGAACGCCTTGGCCGAGGTGCTCCAGGCACGGCTCTGGGCGGGGTTGGGGACCAACGAACAGCAGGAATACCAGACCACGCTCATGCAGCCGGTTGGCGGCATGGACGCCATTTCGAAGGCGTTTGTCGAGCGCATCGGCCACGTCGTGACCTACGACGCGAAGGTCACGGCGATCGCCCAGGACGAGCACGGCGTCACCGTGACGTATGAAGACGCCCGATCCGCCGGACAGCCCCGGCAGGCAAAGGCGGACTGGTGCGTGTGTACGATCCCGTTGTCCATCCTCAGTCAGATTCCCATCCAGGTCTCGGCAGCCAAGGCCGCGGCGATCTCGGCGGTGCCGTACTGGGCCTCTTCGAAGATCGGCCTGCAGTTCGATCGCCGCTTCTGGGAGGAAGACGAGGCCATCTACGGAGGCATCACCAGCACCGCCTTGCCAATCGGCATGATCTCGTACCCGAGCCATGGATTCGGTACGAAGAAGGGCGTCCTGCTCGGCTCCTACACGTTCTCGACCGAGGCCTTCGAGTTCACGGCGCTCACGCCGGCCGAGCGCGTGCGCGAGGCCGTCGCGCAGGGCGCGACGATCCACCCGCAATACACCAGGT
Organism: Luteibacter sp.; assembly: GCF_035539195.1. Lineage (GTDB taxonomy): Bacteria > Pseudomonadota > Gammaproteobacteria > Xanthomonadales > Rhodanobacteraceae > Luteibacter. The sequence continues at coordinate 3,248 of NZ_DATLIW010000027.1, read as the reverse complement.
CGTTCGAGAACGGCATGGCCGTGGCATGGCATCGTTCGCCCTTCACCCTCGGTTGCTTCGGCGGCTGGAACGATGCGAGCCGCGCCAAGCACTACGCGGATATCTGCTCGATGGATGGGCGCATCGTGCTCGCCGGTGAGCACGCGTCGTACCTGCCGGCCTGGCAGGAGGGGGCGATCCTGTCTTCGTTGTCGGCGATCGATGCCCTGCATGCGCGCGCGGTCGCGGGAGGTCGCTCATGAAGCCCATCCTGCCGACTCTCGCCTTGCTCGCTTTCGGAGCCGCGCATGCGCAAAGCAACGATGCCGCCTTCATCGCCGAGAAGGATATTCCGCACGCCACGGGCGAGCAGATATTCACCCACATCTGCCAGGGCTGCCACATGTCCGACGGCAAGGGCGCGGTCGGTGCCGGCCATTACCCGGCGCTGGCGAACAACCCCAAGCTCGCCGCCGCGACTTATCCCGTCGTGATGGTCGTCAACGGACGCGGCGCGATGCCGTCGTTCGGCAGCGGCTTGTCCGATGCGCAGATCGCCGATGTCGTGAACTACGTCCGTACGCACTTCGGCAATGCCTACACCGACACCCTGAAGCCGGAAGACGTCACGTCGTTCCATCCTGCCAAGCCGCCCGAGGAGGGCATGTGACATGTTGAAGAGATTGATCTTCGCTCCCTTGCTGCTCATCGCCGCCATGCCCGGGTCCGCCGCCGACGTCGTCCGCCACAAGATTCCGAACAGCACGTTCCCGATCTCGGCCGCGGTGGAAGTGCCCGCGGGCAAGACCCTGGTCTTCCTCAGCGGCGCCGTCCCCCCGGTCGCGGACACCGCCGCGCCGAAGGACACCCCGGCCGCCTATGGCGACACCCGCACCCAGACGATCGGCGTGCTGACCTCGATCGACAAGCAGCTCAAGGGCATGGGGCTGTCGCTGGGCGATGTGGTCAAGATGCAGGTGTTCCTGGTCGGCGATCCGGCGAAGGGTGGCAAGATGGACTTCGCCGGTTTCATGGCGGGCTACACGCAGTTCTTCGGCACCCCGGCCCAGCCGAACCTGCCGTCGCGCTCGGCGATGCAGGTGGCAGGGCTGGCGAGCCCCAATTTCCTGGTCGAGATCGAGGTCACCGCGGTCCGCCCCTGAGACCGTCTGCCGGGGTGGTGGTACTAAGCCGCCGCTCCGGCGTGTACGCTTCGCTTCTTTTGGACGCCCGGGCGCCCCATGGCTCTTACTCCTGATCCACGGATCGGCATCATCGGTCTCGGTTACGTCGGATTGCCCCTCGCCGTCGAGTTCGGCCGGCACTTCGATACGCTGGGTTTCGATATCGACCCGGCCCGGCTCGAGCAGCTTCGTTCGGGCCGCGACCACACGATGGAAGTCACCGCCGAGGCGCTCTCCGCTGCCGCCGGCCTGCGTTACAGCGGCGACATCGCCGACCTGGCCGATCGCAACGTGTATATCGTCACCGTGCCCACGCCGATCGACGAGGCCCAGCGGCCGGATCTGGAGCCGCTGGAGAAGGCCTGCCGCATGCTCGGCGGCGTCATTCGCCATGGCGACCTGGTGATCTTCGAGTCCACGGTCTACCCCGGGACCACCGAAGAGATCTGCGTGCCGATCCTGGAAGCCGGCTCGGGCCTGGTCTTCAATGTGGATTTCCATTGTGGCTACAGTCCCGAACGCATCAACCCGGGCGACCACGCCCGTCGCGTCGTCGACATCCGCAAGCTCACCTCGGGGTCCACCCCCGAGGCGGCCGAGCGTGTGGACGCGCTGTATCGCACGATCATCCGCGCGGGCACGCACAAGACCTCGTCGATCCGCATTGCCGAGTCGGCCAAGGTCATCGAGAACGTGCAGCGCGACGTCAATATCGCCCTGGTCAACGAACTTGCCCTGATCTTCAACCGGTTGGGCATCGATACCGGCGAAGTGCTCGAGGCGGCCGGGACGAAGTGGAACTTCCTGCCGTTCCGGCCGGGGCTCGTGGGCGGCCATTGCATCGGTGTCGATCCGTACTACCTCACGCACAAGGCGGAAGTGACCGGTTACCACCCGGAGCTGATCCTTGCCGCACGCCGTATCAACAGCCGCATGGGCACTTACGTGGCCGATCGCGTGATCCGCCTGATGAGCGAGCGTCGCCTGCATATCGTCGATGCGCGTGTGCTGGTGCTCGGTTTCGCCTTCAAGGAAAACTGTCCCGACCTGCGCAACACGCGCGTGATCGATATCGTGCGCGACCTGAAACAGTCGATGGCGCACGTGGACGTCTACGACCCCTGGGTGGACAACGAGGAGTGCGTCCGCGAATACGGTGTACGCACGATCGAAGCGATCGAGGACGGTGTCTACGACGCAGTGATCGTCGCCGTCGCGCACGATGCCTTCCGCGCTTTCGGGCCGGAAACGATCCGTGGATTCGGCAAGCGCGGCGCGGTCGTCTACGACGTAAAGTCCGTGCTCCCCCAGGACAGCGTCGACGGACGCCTGTAATCCACCACGGCCCGTGTGACGAAGGTGCTCCTGCAAATGAGCCGATTCATCGGCGAAGGGTGCTCGCGAACGATCCACGAAGGAGCGTGCTCGGAGGGCGCAAGAACTTGCGTCCCTTCGCCTTTCGGCGACCTTTCTGAACGCCGGCGTGGCGCGTTTTCCGCAAGTATTGACTCACCCGCCCGGAACGGCGACGTTGGTGTCCCCACAGAGGAGACCAGCCATGATCAACACAGCCGGAAGCAGCACGCACCGCCGCTCGCGAGTTCTCGCACTTCTGGTGGTCGGCGCCGCATTCATGGCGCCGCTGGCCGCCAACGCCGACGATCACCACCCGCCGCACCATCCGGTTCACCATCGTCACCAGGTCTGCCATAACGCGCGCGTGTCCGACCACCACGGTCACTATCACAACGCTCGCCAGTGTCATTGGGTCAATCGCTGATTTTCCGAGCGAATGAAAAAAAGAGCTGGCGTATCGCCGGCTTTTTTTTGGTTCTTCGCGGACTACCGGGGGCGGGTGCTGGGCATGCCGGGCTTTCGTTCGCATCGCGCGCATGGCTCGCCTTCGGCCTCGCGGGCTCGGCTGCGCCGTCGCTTTGTACACTTGGGCGTTTCGCGGGGAGACCTTGGCGCCCACCCTCGCTGCTCAGACAGGTCCTCCGCGTTCGGTGCGGAAGGCCGCTGCGCGGCCTATTTATCTATCTGGCCTACGGCCGCTCACTTGTGCGGAACTCGCCTCGAGGGTGG
>NZ_DATLIW010000026.1:0-60937 GCF_035539195.1 Luteibacter sp. | reverse complement strand
CTTCCGCACCGAACGCGGAGGACCTGTCTGAGCAGCGAGGGTGGGCACCGAAGGCTCTGCGCCGCCACGTCTGCGCTCGCCGCGGCATCAGCCGCTGAGTGAACCGATGCCTTCGGCGTCCCCGGACTTCCGCGATGAATCTTTTTTTATCGCTTCGTTTATATTTTGTTGCAGATCGCTTGCAAGAATTCGGCCAGATACGTATACTTGCCGACTCTGATGCGGGGTGGAGCAGTCTGGCAGCTCGTCGGGCTCATAACCCGAAGGTCGTAGGTTCGAATCCTACCCCCGCTACCAGCTTTGAAAGAAAAGGCGCGAACCTCACGGTTCGCGCCTTTTTTATTTGTCCGTCGTTACCGCTTCGCCAGATCTGTTCCAGCGTCGACTTTCTGGGGTATACTTGCCGGCTCTGATGCGGGGTGGAGCAGTCTGGCAGCTCGTCGGGCTCATAACCCGAAGGTCGTAGGTTCGAATCCTACCCCCGCTACCAGTTATTCCTGAAAAGCGCGGACCTCACGGTTCGCGCTTTTTTCTTGGACTCAGTTGCGATGTGCCGTGCCCATGACGGGGCAGTTTGCCGACTTCATGGCTGGTGCAGTCGCGGCTCGCTTCGAACACGGCAAATATCAGTATCACGCGACGCCGGGCCTTCATATCAATCTTAAACGGCTCCATTTCCGAGGGAGGGAGCGTCGTCTCAGCGCATGTGGACGCAAGAGCGCATGATGTCGGTCCACTCTGAAGGCGACAGCATGGAAACGATCTACGTGGTGCAGGGTTTCAAGGCCGGGAAGCGTGGCAGGACCGAGGCCATGACACCGCTCTCGTTCAAGACCGAAGCCGAAGCAAGGCGTCGGGCTGTCCGGTTGAGCGAGACGTGCCTGGGTGTCATCGCCTTCGCGCAGGCGGCAAACCCGGAAACAGGCGACTACGCCGATCCGATCATGCTCGAAAGCATCGGCGACGTTCCCGATATGCAGTAGACACCGAAGCGAGACGAACGACATGACCTGGGCCGCTATCGTTGCAGCGAACCTGACGACCACGGGCGTGGGGGTGCTCGTCGTCGTCGTGTCCCTCAACCGGCTGCTCGGCATGCTCTGGCCGTTCGCACTCGTCATTCCCCTTATCCCGATTTTCCTGCTCGCGTACTCGGGCTACCCGGACGGGGTTTACCTGTGGAGCTATCTGCCGATCGGCGCGGCGATCTATGTCCGGAGGAGGGTGGGGACGTTTCCCCGGGGCCCAGCTTAAAAGTGCGATGGCACACTTGCCGGACACCGGCCCGCCATGTCCCTGATATGCTCTGACCATCAGCGATCCGCTGGCTCCCTTTCGCCGTCGAGTTATCCGATGCATGCAGTGACGCGTTGCATTCTCTTGCTATGTCTGGTTGTCGTTTCGGGATGTAACCAGGACGCCTTGATCGCCAAATTCACCCCTCATCCCGAGGCCGAGATCGGCAGGCAGGCGATTGACGACTGGCGTACGGGTCATATCGATCGTGTAAAGCCATTGCTCTCCCCACAACTGGCGGCTATGGCCGACCAGCTTGGCGCCGGCTCGACGACGTTGCCGTCCTCGACGCCGATTTCCGTGCGGGTGGTGAGAGCATCCACCGCCTCGGGTAAGACGGTGTTCGGCGCCGACGGGAGCGACAGCGCGAAGCGCTACGACATCTCCTACGAGTACGCTTTCGAAGGACGCTGGATGCTCGCCGATGTCGTGTTTCTTGAACGCGGCAGCCATCGTGAAATCGTGGGAATGCACGCGCGCATGGAAGACCATTCGGTGGAGCAGGGCTCCGCATTTTCGCTCAGGGACAAGAGCGTGGTGCATTACCTTGTCTTCCTACTGGTCTGTATCTCGCCGCTCATCTGCCTGACTGCCTTCGTACTCTGCCTGCGCACGCCGATGCGTCGTCATAAGGTGTGGTGGTCGCTGTTCACCCTTCTCGGATTCGTCAGCCTGCATTTCAACTGGACGACGGGGGAAGCAGGCCTTCAGCCCATTTCGTTCTTGTTCCTCGGCGCGGCAGCCGTTTCCGCACCTTACGGGCCCTGGGTGCTGAGCGTCGCAATACCGATCGGTGCGATATGGTTCCTCGCTCGACGCAAGCAATTGACCGTACCCCGCAACGGGCCGACGGATCCCGCTGCGCCGTCGCGTTGACCGCGACGCTCTTAGCGCGATCCTAGTCGGTCGTTGCCGCGACAAAGCGATTCCGGCCGGCGTGCTTGGCGCTGTACAGCGCGCGATCCGCATGCATCACGACGCCCTGTACGTGATCGGGTGAACGCGTGGCTACGCCGATGCTGACCGTGACACGGCGATCGATGCCGTTGCTGTGCTCCAGTTGCGCGTCATACACCGCTCGATTCATGCGCCGCGCGACCACCTGGGCACCCTCCAGTTCAGTGCCCGGAAGGATGACCACGAATTCCTCGCCGCCGTAGCGGGCGATGAAGTCGGCGGGTCGCCTCAGCGCGCCCGCCAGCAGACGGGCGACCGAGCGCAGGGCGACGTCGCCTTCGGGATGACCCAGCGTGTCGTTGAAGGTCTTGAAGTGGTCGATGTCGATCATCAACACGCTCAGCGGGCGTCCCTCGCGTGCGGCTTCCTTGGTCCGTTCCTCCAGGGTCTGGTCGAAGGCGCGCCGGTTCGGGATGCCGGTCAGTTCGTCGAGCAGGGACACTCGCTCGACCGTGGACAGTGCCTCGGCAAGGCGATCGCGGGTGCGGGCGAACCAGAATTGGGTCTGGGTGACGCGCACCACGTAGGCAAGCATGGCCATGGCGAGCACGCTGCGCCCGAACATGCCCTGGCGTTCGGTGATGCCCAGGCTGAGGGCGAAGATCGCGGCTAGCAGCATGCCGGGAGCAAGGCTCACCGATAGCTGACGTGCCCATCGGTGCCGAATCGGCTCAAACGCCTTTGGCGTCTCATTGGCGTGGAGCAGGCAGAGCAGGGCCATGAAGGGCACCGTTGGCAGGATATCGGCCAGACGTTGCAGGGAGAGGGTGTCCGGGTAGATCTCGTCGTGATTGTGGATGCCGACACAGATCGCGTACAGGAGGAGAAAGACGGTTCCTATCCCGAAAAAGCGATGATCGCGTTCGTCGGTAGCGGTGAGGTAGCGCACCAGGAAGGTGCCGAACAGGAAGATGTTCTCGATGTCGAAGGCAACGACGACCCACGCCATGTCTTCGGGCTTGAGGAAGCCGTTGGCATCCGTGAGATCGCGCACGCCGAGGTAACACAGCACCACCAGCAGGATGAGGAGCACGCCATCGACGGCGCGGCGCCCATGCGACGAGGGCTCGTCCGGCGTCGTTACGGCGGCATAGAGCAGTGGCGCGCCATAGCTCACGAACAGGACATAGGTGGAGATGAGATTTTCGTCGGTGCCCGACCGCGCGACGGCGTAAGTCATGCCGGCGATCCAGCAGCCCAGGCCAAGGCCGAGACACACGAGATAACGGCGGTCATAACCCGGCTTGTGCAGGCAGAACAACGTGTAGGAGAGAGCCAGTACCGCGCTGGCGAGCATGGCGAAGTCGGCGAGCTCGGGCGCGCGTTCGTGGACCGCCGAGGGAACGAGCAGGTACGCGACCGGCAGCACCGCGATCAGCAGGGCGTAGAAGACAACCTGGCGTGTCCGGTAGCTGAGCATGCCTCATCCCCTAATGCGGCTGTTCCCGGATCCATCCTGACACGATCGGATCGGCGTGCCAAAAAAAAGCGGCGCCGGAGCGCCGCGCAAAGCCAATGATCCGGGGGAGGGCCATTGGGCTGGAACCCGGCCTACGTTAGGGCACTTCTGACCCGCCGTCTGTCGGGGGCTGCCTACACGAATTCGGTGGTGCGTTTTCGGCAGGCCCGATTTCCGGTCCGGATTCTCAAGTTCATGGCGCTCGTTCCTGTCACTGTGGCGCGTTGGATACTTCAGGAAGCGACACGACATGGCTGTTTCAACGGATTCCCTCGCGGCATACACGATCTACCTGGATACGCTCCAGGCGCCGGCAGAAGAGCGCATCGCCAGGGTGCGTCGCGGGTTACCGCCGGCGCTGGTCATGCAGCTGGCTCACGATCTCCGTATCCCCGACCGCAACCTCGCGTTGTATCTGGGACTCAACCGGGCGGTTCTGCGACGGCGGATCGCCGACGACGAGCGTTTAAGCGCCCAGGAGTCAGAGGGCCCTCTGGCGATGGCCTTGCTTGCCGGCCGTGTCGTGATGGCGTGTCGCCAGTCGTCGGTCGACCGAGGCATCGTTGCCGATCCCCTCGACTGGCTCGGTCGATGGTTGCGCACCCCGTTGCCCGGGCTCGACGGTGGAGCTCCCATTCAGTACATGGATATCGGCGAGGGCAGGGCGCTCGTGGCGGACTGCCTGGCGGATGCGCTCAGCCCGGAGCCGTGCGCTTAGGCGTCACCTGTGCAACGCGGTCGGCTGCAACGACGGCCATGCCATACCGGCAAGAACGCAAGATGATGCGGATACGTAAGCGTCGACCGATCCGTCGATCGGGTCGGCGTGCGTGGTCGTTCGATATGCGCCTTGCCTGTTTTCTGCGGCCTCCGTCACGTCCCCTGATTCTTCGGCTTCGTGCCGACCGTGAGGAAAGCCCGGTGAAAGTTTCTAGTCGCATGGCTGGAAGGGAAACAGGGGAGCAAGAAGCGGGATGGTGGGGAATTCGTGATTTCCTGCGCTTCACGAAAACGGGCAGGGGTACGAGGGACCGGCGGGGAAGGTGCCGCTTAGCCAGATCGCCAGCGTGTCAGGGCTTCCGCCTTGGCGGAGGCAAATACGGGCTAACGAAGGATCACACATGAAGATTCAGAAAACGGCGTTGACAGTGGCGATTGCACTGGCAATGACCTCGCTTTCCACGCACGCCGAAGACGCATGGGTTTCCACGCATACCAAGGCCGCGATGCTTCCCGTCGCCGCTCCGCAAACGCTGGCCGCCAGCTCGACCGCCGCTACGCCGGTAGCCAGCGGTTATGCGCTGAACATGACCGGCTCGCCGCACATCGAAGGTGCCGCCGTTACAGCGATGGAAGCGGACCACCCGCTGCACGTGGTCGTCAGCCTCAAGCTGCGTAACCCCGACCAGTTGCAGACGTTCCTCGCCGGTGTGACCACGCCGGGCAGTGCGCAATACGGAAAGTTCCTGTCACCGGCGCAGTTCAAGGCGCAGTTCGGCCCGACACAGGCGCAGGTCGATGCGGTGGTCGCCCACCTGAAACAGGCCGGCTTCACCAACATCGATGTGGCGCCAAACAACCTGTTGATCTCCGCCGACGGTAATGCCGGCGCCGCGACGACGGGCTTTCATACATCGATCAAGCGCTTTAGCGCGAATGGCCGCGAGTTCTTCGCCAACGACACGCCGGCCCTCGTTCCGGCGGCGCTGGGCGATTCGGTCGGTGCCGTTCTCGGCCTGCAGAACGTCTCCGTCAAGCACACGCTGCACCATGTCTTTCACCCGGAGAACGTGACGGTTCCCGGCCCGGCATCGAGCACACAGGCGGCCGCCGCGGTGACTGCGCACAATCCGCAGGACTTCGCCGCGATTTACGGCGCGAGCGGTGTACCCGCCGCCACTAACACCGCGGTCGGCATCATCACCTGGGGTTCGATTACGCAGACCGTGACCGACCTCAATAGCTTTACCTCGGGTGCGGGTCTTGCCACGGTGAACTCGACGATCACCAAGGTCGGCAGCGGTACCTTCGCCAACGATCCCGATTCGAACGGGGAATGGTCGCTCGACAGCCAGGACATCGTCGGTATCGCCGGCGGTGTGAAGCAGCTGATCTTCTACACGTCGCCCAACGGCGATTCGAGCTCCAGCGGTATCACGGACGCGGGAATCACCGCGACCTACAACAAGGCCGTAACCGACAACATCGCCAAGTTGATCAACGTATCCCTCGGTGAAGACGAGACAGCCGCCGAACAGTCCGGTACGCAGGCTGCGGATGACGCGATCTTCCAGCAGGCCGTGGCACAGGGCCAGACCTTCTCGATCGCCTCGGGTGACGCGGGTGTCTACCAGTGGTCCACCGATCCGACCTCGGGCTCGCCCGGCTATGTGGCCAACTCCGCCGGCACCGTGAAAATCGACCTGACCCACTACTCGGTCAGCGAACCGGCCAGCTCGCCCTACGTCATCCAGGTCGGCGGCACGCAGCTGTCGACCAGCGGTACGACGTGGTCCGGCGAGACCGTGTGGAACGAAGGTCTCTCGGCGATCGCGCCGAGTCAGGGCGACAACAACCAGCGCCTCTGGGCGACCGGTGGCGGCACCAGTCTCTACGAGACCGCACCTTCCTGGCAGTCGGCGGTGACGAGCTCGACCAAGCGCGTCGGTCCGGATCTGTCGTTCGACGCAGCGTCTTCGTCCGGCGCGCTGATCATCGTCAACGGCTCGACCGAGCAGGTGGGCGGTACCAGCCTGGCATCGCCGCTGTTCGTGGGTGCGTTCGCGCGCATCGAGTCGGCGGCGAACAATGCCATTGGCTTCCCGGCATCGAAGTTCTACGCCGCCTTCCCGACCCAGACTTCGTTGCTGCATGACGTTACCTCGGGCAACAACGGTTACCAGAACCATGGCTACACCGCGGCCACCGGCTTCGATGAAGCGACCGGTTTCGGCAGCTTCGACATCGGCAAGCTCAATACGTACGCCCAGGCCAACTGGGTGAGTGGCGGTGGTACCAACGTTCCGCCGGTGGCGAACTTCAGCGTCGTCACCAGTGGTCTCACGGCCACCTTCACCGATAGCTCGTCCGACAGCGATGGCAGCATCGCCTCGCACGCCTGGAACTTCGGCGACGGATCCACCTCGACCGCGACCAGCCCGAGCCATACGTACACTGCGGCGGGGACGTATACCGTCAGCGAAACGGTGACCGACAACGCGGGTGCCACCAACACCAAGACCTCGTCGGTGACAGTGACTTCGTCCGGTGGCGGCGGTGGCAACACGCTGCAGAACGGCGTGGCGGTGACCGGACTTGCGGCTGCGAAGAACGCCAAGCTCAACTACACCGTGGCGATTCCGGCGGGTGCGACCAACCTGAAGATCACCATTTCGGGCGGAACCGGCGACGCGGACCTCTACGTGAAATTCGGCTCGGCGCCGACCACGTCGACCTACGACTGCCGTCCGTATATCACCGGCAATTCGGAGACCTGCTCCTTCACCGCGCCGTCGACCGGCACGTACTACGTGATGCTCAACGGCTACGCCGCATTCTCGGGCGTGTCGCTGAAGGCGACCTGGACCAACTGATCGTTGCATAGTGAAGACCGAAGGCGTCCCTCGACACTCGAGGGGCGCCTTCTCGTTTCCTGCGACGGCCCATGGCGCGATGTGTCCGCCAGCCGTCCGCCCCAGGTCTCTCCCCCTTGCAACCGTCGGCGGAAAATGCGATCCATTCCAACCAGAGGATGATCGCCATGACCGCTTCCGATACCGCACTGATCGTCATCGATGCCCAGGAGTCCTTCCGGCACCGCCCTTACTGGCGGGAGGAGGGCGTGGCCTTCTACATCGATCGCCAGCAGGCTCTCATCGATGGCGCGATGAAGGCAGGCATCCCCGTCGTCCGTATCTTCCACGTGGAGGGGGCCGGGCCCTTCTCCGAGGCCTCGGGTTTCGTGGCCACCCTGGCGCCGCTGCGTATCGAGCCGGTGGTGACGTTCCGCAAGCAGCGGCATAGCGCACTCGTCGGCTCCGGCCTGGATGTCTGGCTGGTCGAACACGGTATCCGGCGCATCATCGTGTCCGGGATCCGTACCGAGCAGTGCTGCGAAACCACGACGCGCCATGCTTCGGACCTCGGCTACCAGGTGGACTATGTCGGCGAAGCGACGCTGACGTTCCCGATGACGGACCGCCGCGGTCGCGAGTGGAGCGCGGTCGAGATACGCGCGCGGACCGAGCTGGTACTGGAGGAGCGCTTCGCTCGCATCGCGACCGTCGAGGAGGCGCTCGGCGGAGCGCTGCGCCAGGTCGCCTGATGAAGAGCGCAACACCGCGCGTGGTTCCCGTCTTCGTCGTGCTGCCGCCGCGCGTGCTGTTGCTCGATGTCGCGGGGCCCATCGAGGTGCTGCGCAAAGCGAATCTCGAGCAGACGGACGTGCGGTTCGACGTGTGTTTCGTCGGACCCGCTCGCAAGCTTGGCAGTTCGATCGGTCTCGCGGTGACTGGCATCGGACCCTTGCCGCGGCGACTTCCCGATGGCGCCATGCTGGTGGTTCCCGGCCATGCGGACATTCCGCTGGGCGAGCCGGTGACGACGGCCGCGCAGAACGACGCCTACGAAGCGGCCATCGTCAGCTGGCTCCGACGCGTCGTTCGACCGGGCGTTCGCTTGGCCACGATCTGTTCCGGCGCCCTCCTGGCGGGGCGCGCGGGCCTGCTCGACGGCTTCGAATGTACGACCCATCATGGTTGTACCGCCGAGCTCGCGCAGGATGCGCCGGCGGCTCGTGTGCGAGAGAACCGGCTCTACGTCGTGGACGGCGAGCGGATGACCAGTGCCGGCATCACCGCCGGTATCGATCTGATGCTGCACGTCGTGGCGGGCGAGGCGGGGCCGGGTTGCGCGCTGGCGGTGGCACGGTTTCTCGTCGTCTACCTGCGTCGCGCGGGAGGCGACCCGCAGCTGTCACCATGGTTGGAAGGTCGCAACCACATGCATCCGTCGATCCACCGGGCACAGGACGCGGTTGCCGCGAATCCGGCGCGTGACTGGACCGTCCCGGCTCTGGCGCACGAGGCGGCTACCAGCCCGCGCCATCTTTCGCGGCTGTTCAACGAACACGCGGGCATGAGCGTCACCGATTTCGTCAACCGCATGCGGGTCGCCCTGGCCAGCGAGTTACTGGCGGGGTCGCGACTCGATATGGAGGCCGTGGCCGAACGCTCGGGTTTTGGCTCCGCGCGCCAGTTGCGCCGCGCCTGGGGTCGACTGCACGCCGCGCCGCCGAGTCGGTCGCGCGACGTCCTTTAGACCCGTCCTCGTCGCGGTATGGCAGTGCGTAGACGTACGCCTTGCCGCGCGAGGCGAAGCGACGCAGGTGGCGTCGTCTTCCATCGGCCTATGACCAAGGCGTGAGCATCAGGCCACCTCGACCCGGTTACGCCCCGCGTTCTTCGCCCGGTAGAGCGCCTCGTCCGCGGCCTGGATGAGGGCGTGGACTTCGGTGTTGGTGGATGTGGAGACGCCGACGCTGGTGGTGAAGGCGATGGAGGCGCCCGAGAACGGCGCTGGCGCGCCTTCGATGCGGGTGCGCAGGCTCTCCGCCAGGCTGCTCGCCGTGGTCGGCGAGGCGCCGGGCAGGAGCAACAGGAACTCTTCGCCGCCATAGCGGGAGAACAGCGCATGTTCGGGAATGCCACTGGCACGGATCGTTTCGGCGAAGTGCTTGAGCACGGCGTCGCCGCCGGCATGGCCCCAGGAATCGTTCACGTTCTTGAAGTTGTCGAGATCGAAGAGCAGGGCGGAATTGGTCCGGCCTCGGGTTGTCGCCAGCCGGCGGTTGGACTCGCGAACCACGGCGGTACGGTTCAGCAGGCCAGTAAGGCCGTCGGTCTCGGCCGCGCAGCGGAGGTCGTGGACCAGGCGCTGGGCCAGCATCAGGGTGAATCCGGTGCTGAGCAGGAAGGTGCAGAGGATGCCGAAAAGGTAGTTGGACGTCGTCAGGATGGACGACAGCAACTGATGCGACGCCATCTCAGGATGGAGTGAGACGACGGCCCGGGCCAGGTAGAAGAAGGTATCGATGGCGAAGACCATGGCGGTGAACGCACAACCCGTCTTCAGCTCGCGCGGCGCGCGGAACAGCAGCAGCCAGATCATCCAGATATCCCAGATGATGCTTTTCACCCCGAACACCGTCGCTTCGACGGCCTGCGGTGGGGGCGCGATGAAAAAAGCGACCTGGATGGCCAGGAAGAGCGCGATCAGCATGGCCGGCCAGCGCCAGCGCAACGAATACTTGATATGGATGGCGATCCCGGCCAGCATGGCGCCATTGGCTGCAGCTATCAGAATGCTCCCGACGATAGCCGAGAGAAAGGTCCCGTTTTCGTCGTAGCCTTCGGCCAGCCCGGCCAGGGTGAGCAGCCAGAACGCTGCCGCCCAGATGTGCAGGGCCAGCATCCCGCGCAGCACCATACTGAGCAGGGTGAAACTCAATGCAATAGTCGCGCCCACGGCCAGGCCGATGATGCCTAGCGTGTGGACGTCGAGAGTGGCCGTGCCGTCCATCCCGTCCCCCGGATTTCCCCTGGGACCATTCTAGGACGGGACCGGCGACCTTGCACGAAGGCATTAAAATACGATAGACTTGGTGAATCTTAAGCGCCGTTGGGCCCCGGTTGAGGCCTTACACCCGATGGGTGCTTCAGGAACTTTCTTTTTACAAGAAAGCCTCCTCGTGAGGCTTTTTTGTTGGGCGCACGGAGGCTCCCTGCGACACACTGTGAGCGCCGTCAGGGCATCGCGGAGGGCGCTGGAGGAAAGTGTCGGATACATCGGCGACGTAATGGAATGGGCCGCTCGCGCCCTTTTTTTGTTTCTGGCGAATGGAAAAACCGCAGGTAACGTGGATACCAACGCACTTACACAACGCTTTTCAGACATCGTGGCCGAGCTTGGCCTCGAAGTGCTGGGCATGGATTTCGCTCCGTCAGACGGGCAACAAACGCTGCGCGTCTACCTGGACGTGCTCGGCGCCGAGCGCGGGCGTCGCGAAGCGGCGGAGCTTCCCGTCGAGGTGACGGTCGAGGATTGCGAGGCGGCAAGCCGCGAGTTCTCCGCCTACCTGGACGTTGAAGATCCGATCCCCGGCAACTATGTATTAGAAGTCTCCTCTCCCGGCATCGACCGCCCCCTGTTCACGGCGGAGCAGTTCGCTCGCGTGAGCGGCCAGGAAGTCAAGGTGTTGCTGAGGGCCCCGATCGAGGGTCGTCGGCGCCTCAAGGGCAACGTCATTGAAGTAAATGGCGAGCACATTGTGGTCGAGGGTGAGGCTGGCCGATTCGAATTCGAGCATGCGGACGTCGAAAGCGCCCGCGTGGTTCCCGACTGGGTGGCTCTCGGCTACGCGCCGCAGCCGAAGCCCGGCCCGGGCGGAAAGAAACCCAAATAACGAAACGACGGGGTGCCGCGGGGCATCCTTACGGGAGTAGCGGCAATGAGCAAAGAACTTTTGCTGGTAGTCGACGCGGTCGCCAATGAAAAGGGCGTACCGCGCGAAGTCATTTTTGACGCCATGGAAGCGGCGCTGGCCTCGGCCGCCAAGAAGCGCTACCCCGATGAGGATCCGGACATCCGTGTCGAGATCGATCGCAACACGGGTGATTACGAGACCTTCCGTCGCTGGGAGATCATCGCGAACGACGGCGAGATGGAGGATCCGTCCTTCCAGATCCGCCTGATGGACGCCGAAGACGAAGCCGGTGAAGGCGAAGTGGCCGAGATCGGCGGTGCCATCGAGCACCAGATCGAGAACGCCGAGTTCGGCCGTATCGCCGCGCAGGCCGCCAAGCAGGTCATCGTGCAGCGCGTGCGCGAAGCCGAGCGCCAGCAGGTGGTCGACGCCTTCGTGGATCGCGTCGGCGAACTGGTCACCGGTATCGTCAAGCGCGTCGAGCGCGGCAACGTCTACCTGGATCTGGGCAGCAACGCCGAAGCCTTCATCCCGCGCGACAAGACGATTCCCCGTGAATCGGCCCGCGTCGGCGACCGCGTCCGCGGTTACCTGTACGAAGTGAAATCGGAAATCCGTGGCCCGCAGCTGTTCGTTTCGCGCAGCGCGCCGGAATTCATGATCGAACTGTTCAAGCTCGAAGTGCCGGAAGTCGGCCAGGGCCTGGTCGAGATCAAGGGCTGCGCCCGCGATCCGGGCGATCGCGCCAAGATCGCCGTGGTCGCGCACGACAGCCGTACCGATCCCATCGGTGCGTGCATCGGCATGCGCGGTTCGCGCGTGCAGGCCGTGTCCAACGAGCTCAATGGCGAGCGCGTCGACATCATCCTGTGGCACGAGAACCAGGCCCAGTACGTCATCAATGCGATGGCGCCGGCCGAAGTGCAGTCCATCATCATGGACGAAGAGAAGCACTCCATGGACATCGCCGTTGCCGAGGACAAGCTGTCCCAGGCAATCGGTCGCGGTGGCCAGAACGTGCGCCTCGCCAGCAAGCTCACCGGCTGGCAGCTCAACGTGATGACCCAGGACCAGGTCACTGCCAAGAGCGAGGCCGAACAGGCCGCCGCCCTGCAGCTGTTCCAGGACAAGCTTGAAGTGGACGAAGAGATCGCCGGCATCCTGGTCCAGGAAGGCTTCTCGTCCATCGAAGAAATTGCTTACGTTCCGAGCGCCGAGCTGCTCAACGTGGAAGGCTTCGACGAAGATATCGTCGAGGAACTCCGTGCTCGCGCCCGTGACGCCCTGCTGACCGAAGCCCTTGCTGCCGAGGAAGGCGTGGAAGAAAACGCGCCTTCCGAGGAACTGCTCGGTCTGGACGGTATGGACGAAGCGACCGCCTTCGCGCTGGCGGCTCGTGAAGTGAAGACGCTGGACGACCTGGGTGACCTTGCCGTCGACGAACTCATCGATATCGATGGCATGACAGAGGAACGCGCTTCGCAGCTGATCATGGCTGCGCGTGCTCCGATGATCGCCCGCCTGGAAAAGGGTGGCTAAGCGCGAGACCGGAAGCGTCCTGGACGGACGCCTCGAGGGAGGCCATGAGGTCTCCCGCCATGGATGGAGGCAGCCGTACGGGTCATCGTCGGCACGTAAGGTTACGCGCGGGAACGGCGGAGAATAAAGAACGATGTCGGACGTCACAATCAAACAACTTGCCCATCAATTGGGCCTCCCGGTCGACAAGCTGCTTGGGCAGCTCGGCGAAGCGGGCATGAAATTCTCCGATGCGGAGCAGGTGATCAGCAGCACCGAAAAGGTGAAGCTGCTCGGATTCCTGCGTCGCACGCACGGCAAGAACGACGCCGCTCCCGAAACGGATGAGACGGCGCCACGCCAGATCACCCTCAAGCGCCGCACCGTGGGTGAGCTGAAGGTCAGCTCCGGTTCGGGGCGCGGGGCTGGCGCGGCGAAGACGGTCAACGTCGAAGTCCGCACCAAGCGTACCTATGTCAAGCGCAGCACCATCGCCGAAGACGCTTCGCACGATCCGGAGCGTGAGGACGCCGCGCGCAAGCTCGCCGAATCGCACGCCCAGCGCGAGAGCGACGAGGCGCAGCGCCGCGAGGAAGCCGAGCGTCGCCAGGCCGAAGAAGCACGCCACGCCGCCGAAGCCGAGGCACGCCGCCAGGAAGAGGCTGCCGCCGAGGCACGCCGTCACGCCGAGGCCGAGCAGGCCGCCGAGCGTGCGCGCGCTGAAGCGGCCCAGGCAGCGGCCAAGGCGTCGCCGGCATCCGCCGACGCGACTCCGGCTGCCGCTCCGGCCGCTCCGGCGACCACGTCCTTCACTGACGAGAATGGCGTGACCCACCAGACAGGCAAGCTCGATACGCGCAGGCTCGGCATGATCCTGCCGACCATCCATGAGCCGCGTAAGCGCGAGCGTGTCATTCCCAAGCCCGTTCCGGCCCCGGCTCCGGCCCCGGCGCCCGCGCCGGTCGCAGCAGCCCCGGCGCCGGCACCGGCCCCGCGTGCCGCCGCCCCGTCGCCCGCTCCGCGTCCGGCTCCCGGTTCGGTCGCCGCGGCTAACGATTCGCGCGGCAACGCGCGTCCGAAGCACGGCGGCGGTGGCGGCGGTGGCGGTAATAGCGGCGGCCCCGGCCGCGGCAACGACCGTGACTCCGGCGGCAAGCGTTTTGGCGGTGGCGAGATGCACCTTTCCGACGCCGACCGCGCACGTCGTTCCAGCGCCAATCGTCGTGGCGGCGGCAAGGTCCGCGGTCGGGTCGAAGCCCCGCGTGGCGGCGCTTCGTCGGGTGGTCCGCATGGCTTCACGCGGCCGACCGCCGCAGTGGTTCGCGATGTGGTGATCGGCGACAACAACCTCGTCACCGATCTCGCCCAGAAGATGGCCGTGAAGGGTGCCGAGGTAGTCAAGGCGCTGTTCAAGATGGGCGTCATGGCGACCATCAACCAGACCATCGACCACGACACGGCCGCGCTGGTCGTCGAGGAACTCGGACACAACCCGGTTCGCGCCACCGAGAACGATGCGGAAGCCGCGCTGCAGACGCAGACGCAGACTGCCGAACTCGAAGGCGAGAAGGTCACGCGTCCGCCGGTCGTCACGATCATGGGTCACGTCGATCACGGCAAGACCTCGCTGCTCGACTACATCCGGCGCACCAAGGTCGCCTCGGGCGAGGCTGGCGGCATCACGCAGCACATCGGCGCTTATCACGTCGAAACCAGCCGCGGTGTCATCACCTTCCTCGATACCCCGGGCCATGCGGCGTTTACGTCCATGCGTGCCCGCGGTGCGCAGTCCACGGATATCGTGGTGCTGGTGGTTGCCGCCGACGATGGCGTCATGCCGCAGACGATCGAAGCCGTGAAGCATGCGCGTGCCGCCAAGGTGCCGCTCATCGTCGCGCTCAACAAGATGGACAAGTCCGGCGCCAATCCGGACAACGTCAAGCAAGGCCTCGGCAACCTCGAAGTCATCCCTGAAGAGTGGGGCGGCGACACGCCGTTCGTGCCGCTCTCGGCGAAGACCGGCGACGGTGTCGACGCACTGCTCGACGCGATCTCGGCGCAGGCCGAAGTCATGGAACTCAAGGCAGTGGCCGACGGCCGCGCTTCGGGTGTCGTGATCGAATCCAGCCTCGACCGCGGTCGCGGTCCGGTGGCGACGGTACTGGTCCAGCAGGGCACGCTGAAGAAGGGCGACTTCGTCGTCTGCGGTGTCGAATACGGCCGCATGCGTGCGCTCGTCGACGAAACCGGCAAGCAGGTCAACGAAGCCGGCCCGTCGATTCCGGTGCAGGTGCTCGGTCTGTCCGGCGTGCCGGAATCGGGTGACGACTTCGTCGCCGTGAAGGACGAGCGCCTGGCCCGCGAAGTGGCGGCCGAGCGTTTGCTCAAGCGTCGCGAAACCCGCCTTGTCAGCAAGTCGAACCGTCTGGAAGACATCATGGCCCAGATGGGCCAGGGCCAAGGCCAGCAGACCCTCAACATCCTGGTCAAGGCCGATGTGCAGGGTTCGGTCGAGGCACTGCGCGATTCGCTTACCCAGATCGGCAACGACCTGGTCAAGGTGAACGTCATCTCGTCCGGCGTCGGCGGCATTACGGAGTCCGAGGCCACCCTGGCGACGGCTTCCAAGGCGCTGATCATCGGCTTCAACGTCCGTGCCGACGCGTCGGCACGCAAGGTGATCGACACCAACGGCCTCGATGTCCGTTACTTCTCGATCATCTACGACGTGATCGACCAGGTCACGCAGGCGGCTACCGGCCTGCTCGGCATGGAAATCCGCGAAGAGATCATCGGTGTCGCGCAGGTTCGTGACGTGTTCCGTTCGTCGAAGTTCGGCGCGGTCGCGGGCTGCATGGTCATCGAAGGCAACGTCAAGCGCAGCAAGCCGATCCGCGTGCTGCGTGACAACGTGGTCGTGTTCCAGGGCGAACTCGAGTCGCTGCGTCGCTTCAAGGAACTCGTCGACGAGGTCCGTAACGGCATGGAATGCGGTATCGCCGTCAAGCAGTACAACGACGTCAAGGTCGGCGACCAGATCGAGTGCTTCGAGCGCATCGAAGTGCCCCGCACGCTGTAACCCGCGTCAGCTCGCCTCCCCGGTTCGCCGGGGAGGCTTTATTCGTTAGTGCCCCTATAAAAGACTGGAGGCGGATATGCCGTCCCGTGATTTCAAGCGTACCGACCGCGTGTCCGCCCAGCTTCGCCGCGAAGTCAGCGAACTGCTGCACGCGGCTGTGCGCGACTACGCGCTGCCCTCGGCCAGCGTGTCGGATGTAGAAGTAACCCGTGACCTCGACTGGGCTACCGTGTGGGTCACGGCGCTCAAGCCGGAAGAATCGGCCGTGGTGATGAAAGCGCTGAAGGAACTCGCTCCCGAATTCCGTCATGCCTTGTCGAAGTCCATGATCCTGCGCAAGGTGCCCCAGCTGAAGTTCAAGTACGACGAATCCGTCGATACCGGCGAACGCATCGAGCGCCTGTTGCGTGAGAACCCGGTGCCCCCGGCTGACCCCGCGGACGAGCCCAAAGAAGACTGACATCAGGTCATGTGGGAGCCGCTTCAGCGGCGACAAGCCCATGTGGGAGCCGCTTCAGCGGCGAAAAGCCAACGGAGCGGTTTAGCCGGAAGCGCCATCGCCAGCGGGCCCGTCCCCCGCGAGCACCCATCGCCGATGAATCGGCTCCCACAGTGTTCTGGCCATCACCCGGCCACTTCTCATTCCTGCCCCTATGAATCGCCGAACCTTTCGTGACATTCACGGCATCCTCCTGCTCGACAAGCCGCTCGGCCTGAGTTCCAACCAGGCCTTGCAGACGGCGCGTCGGCTCGTGGGTGCGGCCAAGGGCGGTCATACCGGCAGTCTCGATCCGCTCGCTACCGGGCTGCTGCCGCTGTGCTTCGGCGAAGCGACCAAGCTTGCCGGCTGGCTGCTGGGCTCGCGCAAGGCTTACGAAGCCGAGGTGAGGTTGGGCACGACCACGACGACCGCCGACCTGGAAGGCGAGGTGGTCGAAACGCGGCCCGTGCCGACGCTCGACGACGCGGCGGTCGAAGCGGCCCTGGCGCCGCTTCGCGGCCATATCGTGCAGATACCGCCGGCATACTCGGCGATCAAGCAGGATGGCGTACCGCTCTACGTGCGTGCACGGCGTGGCGAGGCGGTCGACGTGCCGGCCCGCGAGGTCGATGTCTATCGACTCGATGTCATCGAGCGTCGGGGCGACACCGTCCGCCTGCACGTGGAATGTGGATCCGGTACTTACGTGCGCAGCCTCGCGGTCGATTTCGGTGCGAACCTCGGTTGCGGCGCCCATCTGACCGGCCTGCGCCGCCTCTGGGTCGAGCCATTCATGCGGCCGTCGATGGTCACCCTGGAGGCGTTGCGCGAGGCGGCGGAAACGGGTGCGGAGCAGCTCGAGGCCTTCCTGATGCCGGTCGATGCCGGCCTGACGCATATCCCCCGGGTGGAACTCGATCCGGAGCAGACCCGTATTTTTGGCTTCGGCCAGCCGGTGTCGCTGGGGGAGGGAATCGAACTGGGTCGCTGCGGCGTCTGGGGTGCCGACGGGCGTCTCATGGCACTGGGCGAAATCGCCGACGACGGCCTGCTCCGGGTGCTTCGCGGTCTCAACCTTCCGGCCGCTTGACCGGGCTTGTTGCCACTACGCGCACGACGTTACAATAGAGTGCTCGTTTCATAGCTTTCAACACAATGCGAAGCTTGCGCAACTTCAGCGGACCGCTGAGGTTGCGCAAGTTTCGCACCCGCTTTTAAGGAATCGATTCAATGCTTACTCCCGAACAGACCGGTCAGATCATCAAGGATTTCGGCCGCAAGGAAAACGACACCGGCTCGACCGAAGTCCAGGTCGCCCTGCTGTCCGCCAACATCACTGCGCTGCAGGATCACTTCCAGGCACACAAGCAGGACCACCATTCGCGTCGCGGCCTGCTGAAGATGGTCAATCAGCGCAAGAAGCTGCTTGCCTACCTGAAGACCAACGACCTGGGTCGCTATCAGACCCTGATCGAACGCCTCGGCCTGCGCCGCTAAAACGAACCAGGACGAGGAGAACACGGTGGCGAAAGTAACCAAGTCATTCCAGTACGGTAGTCACGAAGTCACACTGGAGACGGGCGAAATTGCCCGCCAGGCCTCCGGTGCGGTCATGGTCAGCATGGGCGGCACTGTCGTTCTGGTCACAGTCGTCGCAGCCCCCAAGGCGCGCGACGGCCAGGACTTCTTCCCGCTCACGGTCGACTACATGGAGAAGTTCTACTCCGCGGGTCGTATCCCGGGTGGCTTCTTCAAGCGCGAAGGCCGTCCGACCGAGAAGGAAACGCTTACCTCGCGCCTGATCGATCGTCCGCTTCGTCCGCTGTTCCCGGAAGAGTTTCGTAACGAGATCCAGGTCATCGCACAGGTCGTGTCGCTGAACCCGGAAGTCGACGGTGACATCCCGGCTCTGCTCGGCGCTTCGGCGGCGATGCGTCTCGCCGGCGTGCCCTTCAAGGGTCCGATCGGCGCGGCTCGCGTCGGTTACGCGAATGGCCAGTACATCCTCAACCCGACCGCCGCCCAGCTGAAGACCTCGGACCTCGACCTCGTCGTGGCCGGTACCTCCAGCGCGGTGATGATGGTCGAGTCGGAAGCCAAGCTGCTCAGCGAAGACGTCATGCTCGGCGCCGTGGTGTTCGGCCACCAGCAGATGCAGGCCGCGATCGACACGATCAACGCCTTCGTTTCCGAAGCCGGTGCCAAGACGTTCAAGTGGGAAGCCCCGGTCGCGAAGACGGCACTGTTCGACGCGGTCAAGTCCGCCGTCGGCAACCGCTTCACCGAAGCCTTCCAGATCCGCGACAAGCTCGCCCGTCGTGACGTCGTCAGCGCGCTCAAGGCCGACGTGAAGACGGCTATCGCCGCCGACGCCGAAGCCAATGGCTGGACCGACGCCGACATCGGCAACGCGTTCGGCGAAGTCGAATACCGCACCCTGCGCGACGGTGTCCTCAGCACGAAGGTTCGCATCGACGGCCGCCAGCTCGACGACGTCCGCCCGATCTCGGTGCGCGTCGGCGTCCTGCCGCGCACGCACGGTTCGGCACTCTTCACCCGCGGTGAAACGCAGGCGCTGGTCGTCGCCACCCTCGGCACCACCCGTGACTCGCAGCTCATCGACGCGCCGGAAGGCGAGTGGAAGGATACGTTCCTCTTCCATTACAACTTCCCTCCGTTCTCGGTCGGTGAAACCGGTCGCGTCGGCAGCCCGAAGCGTCGCGAAATCGGCCATGGCCGTCTCGCCAAGCGCGGTGTGCAGGCCGTCAAGCCGACGATCGAAGAGTTCCCGTACGTGATCCGCGTCGTCTCGGAAATCACCGAGTCGAACGGTTCCTCGTCGATGGCTTCGGTCTGCGGTTCGTCGCTCGCCATGATGGACGCGGGCGTTCCGCTGAAGTCGGCCGTCGCCGGTATCGCGATGGGCCTGGTGAAGGAAGGCAACGACTTCGTCGTGCTCTCCGACATCCTCGGTGACGAAGATCATCTCGGCGACATGGACTTCAAGGTGGCCGGTACCGCCGATGGCGTGTCCGCACTGCAGATGGACATCAAGGTCGATGGCATCACCGAAGAGATCATGCGCACGGCGCTGGCCCAGGCCAAGCGTGGTCGCCTGCATATCCTCGGCGAAATGGCCAAGTGCATCACCGAAGCCCGCTCGGAAATGAGCGAGTTCGCACCGCGCCTGCTCACCATCAAGATCCATCCGGACAAGATCCGCGAAGTGATCGGCAAGGGTGGCGCGACCATCCGTTCGATCACCGAAGAGACCGGCACCACGATCGACATCACCGATGACGGCAACGTGGTCATCGCGTCGGTCAATCGCGAAGCCGCCGAAGCCGCGCGCAAGCGCATCGAGCAGATCGTTTCGGACGTCGAGCCGGGCCGCATCTACGAGGGCAAGGTCGCCAAGCTGATGGACTTCGGCGCTTTCGTCACGATCATGCCGGGCAAGGACGGTCTCGTTCACGTCTCGCAGATCTCCAGCGAGCGTGTCGAGAAGGTCTCCGACAAGCTCAAGGAAGGCGACATCGTCAAGGTCAAGGTCCTCGAAGTCGACAAGCAGGGCCGCATCCGCCTGTCGATGAAGGCAGTCACTGAAGACGAGAACGTCACGGGCTGAGCCATCGCCTGACGCGTTCCATGAAACCCGGCATCGCAAGATGCCGGGTTTTTTTTGCGCCTCGCCGCGGTCATGTGGGAGCCGCTTCAGCGGCTATGGGGCCTATCTCAAGCTGGCCCGCTACCGCGGGATCGCCGCTGAAGCGGCTCCCACAGCAGGGAGGCGTTTACCGGACGGTACGTAAACGTTTACATTCCCGGTTCATGTCCGTTGCCCGTCGGCGGAATGCTCTTGGAGAATGCATGAGTTCGCTGCTCCGTTATCGCTTATCCCTGCGTGCGCTGTTTTCCGGTGCATCCTTGCTGCTGATCGGCCTTGCCTTTGGCAAGGCCGCCGTGGGTGACCCGGCCGTCCCGGCATCGAACGCGCAACTTGCCTCGCCAGACATCGAACGAAGGGTAGATGCGCTACTGGCCCGCATGACCCTGCCGGAGAAGATCGGGCAACTCGTGCAGTACGGTGCCACCGGGGCATCCGAGCCGGCGGATGGGGAAGCGGTTGGCAGCAATCCGGAAACGCGCGAGCGCGTGGATGCGCTGGCGTTGGCGCGCCGGGGCGAACTCGGCTCCATGCTCAACGTGACCGGCGCGGCCAGGACGCACCGATTCCAGGAGGCCGCGCTGAAGAGCCGGCTCGGTATTCCGCTGCTGTTCGGCGCCGACATCATTCACGGCTACCGCACCATCTACCCCGTGCCGCTTGGTCTCTCGGCGACGTGGGATCCACCGTTGGTGGAGGACCTTTCCCGCATGGCCGCCGCGGAGGCGACGACGGCGGGAGTGAAATGGTTCTACTCGCCCATGGTCGACATTTCGCGCGATGCACGCTGGGGCCGTTCGACCGAAGGTGCCGGCGAGGACGCCTACCTCGGTGCCGCCATGGCGCGTGCTTATATCCGCGGGTACCAGGGCAGCGACCTGGCCGATCCGGAAAGCGTGGCGGCATCCGTCAAACACTTCGCCGCTTATGGTGCGGCCGAAGCCGGGCGCGAGTACAACACCACCGATATGTCGGACGTCCGCCTGCGCCAGGTGTACCTGCCGCCGTATCGGGCGGCGGTCGCTGCCGGTGCGGCCACGATGATGAGCGCGTTCAATGCGCTCAACGGCGTGCCCGCCACGGCCAGTGCGTATCTGATGACGGATATCCTGCGAAAGGAGTGGGGTTTCAACGGCTTCGTGGTCAGCGACTTCACGGCGGTGATGGAGCTCACCCATCATGGCGTGGCGCTGGACGCTGCCACCGCCACGCGGAAGGCGTTGCAGGCCGGCGTCGAGGTGGACATGATGAGCCACTACTACGACACCCAGATTCCGAAGCTGCTCGCGGAAGGAAAGCTGTCCATGGCCACCGTGGACGAGGCCGTGCGACGCGTGCTGCGGGTGAAGATAGCCCTGGGGCTGTTCGAACATCCGTACGCGCGTGGCACGGAAGTGACCCAGGCGGTGGATGCGCATCGGCCTCTCGCACGGCGCGCTGCCGCCGAATCCTTCGTACTGTTGAAGAATGGCGGGCAGGGCATGCCACCCGTACTGCCCCTCGACGCCCGCGTGAAGACCTTGGCGCTGATCGGGCCGCTGGCCGATGCGGCCGCCGAGATGCAAGGTGCCTGGGGTGGCGCGCAGCACTTTCCGGACGTCGTCACGTTGCGCAGTGGTCTTGCGGCACGCATGAAGGCGCGGGGTGGCGAACTGCTCTACGCCCGGGGCACCGAGGTCGAGACGGCATCGGAAGCCGGCTTCGCGGAGGCCATGCAGGCCGCCGCCCGGGCCGATGTGGTGGTCATGGCGCTCGGCGAATCGTCGCGCATGAGCGGCGAAGCGGGCTCGCGGGCGCAGCTGGACCTGCCCGGCAACCAGCAGGAACTGCTGGAGCGGGTGGTCGCCACCGGAAAACCCGTGGTCTTGTTGGTGTTTTCGGGACGCCCCCTGGTGCTCGACTGGGCCGATCGCCACGTGCCCACGGTGATGGCCGTGTGGTTCCCCGGCACGGAGGCGGGCCATGCCGTGGCCGACGTCCTGTTCGGGGATGTGGCGCCCGGCGGCAAGCTGACCATGAGCTTCCCGCGCGCGGTAGGCCAGGAGCCGCTCTACTACGATCAGTTCCCGACCGGCCGTCCACCCGGCGACGCCGACCTGGCCAAGCCGCCATCCCACGGCACGGCCTTCATCTCGCGCTATATCGACGTGCCCAACGACGCGCTGTACGTCTTCGGCCACGGTCTGTCCTACACCACGTTCGGCTATTCGGACGTGCAAGTGTCCCGCGCCACCATCCCGTTGGCGGAAGCGAACAGGCAGGGCGCAAACGATCTGGTCAGCGTGACCGCCACGGTGACGAATACCGGCCCGCGTGCCGGCACGGAAGTCGTGCAGCTTTACGTGCGCAACCTTGGCGCCAGCGTCGAGCAGCCGATACGCAGCCTGAAGGGCTTCGAGCGTGTCGCGCTCCAGCCTGGACAGTCCCGGCGCGTCACGTTCCGGCTGGGCTTTTCCGAATTGTCGCTTTGGAACGCGAAGAGCGAGGAGGTTGTCGAACCGACCCAGTACACGGTCTGGGTGGGCGGCAGCTCCAGGGCCGACCGGCAAGCCGTCTTCGCGATCACGCCCTGATGAACCGGCGCGCCCGCTCGTGTCGTGCCGTACCATACCCGCATGGCAGATAAACCCACCGATTTCATCGATCAATACCAGGCCTTCGTGCGCGCAGGGCTGGAAACCTGGTCGCGTCAGTTCGACCCCGCCAGCCAGGGCAGCGCTGCATCGCCATCGGCCGACATCATGGGCCGGATGTTCACTGGCCTGAGTGGATACGGCGACTGGATGCGCTCGATGGCTGCCGGTGAGCCGGGAGCCGCCCCATTCGCCATGGGTGGCGTACCGCCGTTCGGCCAGCCCGGCCCGGCCGACGCTTTCCCCCCAGGTGCCGCGCCGTTTGGTTACGGGCCGCCGCCGGGGGCCGCGCCCTATGGCTATGGTCCGCCGCCCGGTGCCGCGATGCCGCCGCCGGGGAGCGAGTCATTCGACGAGTGGGCCAGGGTCGCGCGCGAAGCGCTGTCGATGCCGGCCTTCGGTTTGACGCGCGAGCAGCAGGAAGAGCAGCAGGATTTGTTCCGCGCGTGGATCGACTACGCCGAACACTACGCACGTTTTCAGGCCCTGCTGCAGGGCGTGAACGACCGCGCCGGTGCCGCGTTGCGCGAGCAGCCGGCGCCGTCGGACGCGGAGTCCATGCGTTCGGTTTACGACCGCTGGGTGAATCTGGCCGAGGAAAGCTACGGCGAAGCCGCGTTGTCCGGCGAATTCCGCGACGTCTATGCCGCACTGGTGAATGCGCAGATGCGCCTGAAGGTGCTGCAACGAAAGCAGGTCGAGCGCGTGACGGGGCAGGCCGGCATGCCGACGCGGTCGGAAGTGGATAGTCTCGGCGAGCGCTTGCAGGCGATGCGTCGCGAGCTGCGGCAGATGCACGGGCTGGTGGCCGAGGTCGAAGCGCTTCGTGCGGAAGTGGCGTCGTTGCGAGGTGGCAAGACGGTCGCGAAGAAGGCCGGCAAGCCGAAGGTTGCCACCCGGACGACCGCGAAGAAGGGCGGAGCGCGATGAACGGCAACCCGTTTTCCTTCGACCCCGAGCGTGCGCAGGCCGAAGTCGAGGCGTTCCGGCGCAAGCTCGAAGCCGGCATGGAAACATTGAAACACGTCGGTCCGATCGAACTCGGCACGACACCGCGCGAAGCGGTCTATAGCGAAGACAAGCTGACGCTCTGGCACTTCAAGGGAACGAAGAAACCGACGTCGAA
The DNA here is from genome assembly GCF_035539195.1 of Luteibacter sp. GTDB lineage: Bacteria > Pseudomonadota > Gammaproteobacteria > Xanthomonadales > Rhodanobacteraceae > Luteibacter. The sequence goes on along the minus strand of NZ_DATLIW010000026.1, from coordinate 37,238 downwards.
GACGCCGCTGTTGATCTGCTATGCGCTGGTCAACACGCCGTGGATGGTCGACCTGCAGGAAGACCGCTCCATGGTCCGCAACCTGCTCGCGCAGGGTGAAGATGTCTACCTTATCGACTGGGGCTACCCGGACGGTGCCGATCGCTGGCTCACCCTCGACGATTACATCGACGGTTACCTGGACCGCTGCGTCGACGTGATCCGCCAGCGTCATGCCGCCGATTCGCTGAACCTGCTCGGCATCTGCCAGGGCGGGGTGTTCTCGCTTTGCTATGCCACGCTGCATCCGGAAAAGGTACGCAACCTCGTCACCATGGTGACGCCGGTGGACTTCCATACGCCCGATAACATGCTCTCGCACTGGGCGCGCAACATCGACATCGATCTGTTCGTGGACACCTACGGCAACGTGCCAGCGGACGTCATGAACTTCGCTTACCTCACGCTCAAGCCGGTTCGCCTGAACCAACAGAAGTATGTCGGCCTCGTGGACATCCTCGACAACCCGAAGGAAGTCGAGAACTTCCTGCGCATGGAGAAGTGGATCTTCGATTCGCCCGACCAGGCTGGCGAGGCGTTCCGCGAATTTGCCCGCGACTTCTTCCAGAAGAACCAGCTGATCAAGGGCGAAGCGCGCATCGGCGGCAAAGCGATCGACCTGAAGAAGATCACCCAGCCGGTATTGAACATCTACGCCGAGCAGGATCACCTCGTCCCACCGGCGGCGTCGACACCCATGGGTGATGCCATCGGTAGCAAGGATTACACCGCGCTCGCCTTCAAGGGCGGTCATATCGGTATTTACGTATCGGGCAGGGCGCAGGCCCAGGTGCCGCCGGCCATCCACGAATGGTTGGCCGCGCGGTAGTCCATCGTCACCCATGGGAGCCGCGCATGACGGCGCGCATGACCAAGATCCTCCTCTCGCTGACCCTGGCCGCCTTCGCGCTGGTGGTGGCGTACGACAACCTGGTCGACTACGGCTCGAACTTCGCCTTCGTCCGGCACGTGCTGTCGATGGATACGACGTTCCCGGGGAATGCGTTGTCGGGTCGCGCGCTCACCCAGCCATGGATGTGGCACGCCGGTTACGTGGCGATCATCGTGGGCGAAGCGGCGACCGGTCTGTTGCTCCTGCTGGGCAGCATCGTTCTGTGGCGCGCGCGCAGGCAGTCGGCCTCCGCGTTCCAGGCGGCTAAACGCTGGGTCATCGCCGGATGCGGCCTGGGCTTCGTGCTCTGGTTCTTGGGTTTCATGGTGGTCGGCGGCGAATGGTTCGCGATGTGGCAGTCGAAGGTGTGGAACGGGCAGGAGGCCGCCTTCCGGTTTTATATGGCGATAGTAGGGGTGCTGGTTTTCGTCAACCAGGCTGACGGGGAAGTGGAAGGGCATCGCCGCTGAAGCGGCTCCCACAGAAGGCTGTCCCCGGCTCCACAGTAGACTGTCCCTGGCTCCACAGAAGGCTGTTCCCGGCTCCACAGAAGGCTGTTCCCGGCTCCACGGAAGGCTGTTCCTGTCTTCCACAGAAGGCTGTTCCCCGACGATGGCTTCTCGGGAGATGGGTTCTCAGAAGATGCGATAATGGCGGCATGATGACTAACGACTCCCACGACTCCATCCGCGCCGTGCAGTGGCAGGGCGATCGTCTCCGCCTGCTCGACCAGCGTCGCTTGCCGGCGGAAGAAATCTGGTTCGATTGCGTGAACGCGGGCGACGTCACGCGTGCCATTCGCGACCTGGCCGTGCGCGGCGCGCCCGCCATCGGCATCGCCGCGGCGTGGGGTGTCGTGCTGGCTGCGCAGACGGGCGAGAACCTCGCCAGCGCCATGGCCACCTTGCGCGCGGCGCGGCCCACGGCGGTGAACCTCATGTGGGCGCTGGATCGCATGAACCGGCGTGTCCTCGAGGGTGCCGACGCCGCCGCACTTCAGATCGAGGCGCAGGCTATCCAGGATGAAGACCTCGCCGCCAACCGTCACATGGGCGAACTCGGTGCCTCGCTGATTGAAGCGGGCTCGCACGTGCTCACCCACTGCAACACCGGCTCGCTCGCCACCGCGGGCTATGGCACGGCGTTGGGGGTGATTCGCGCGGGCGTCGCCATGGGCAACATCGAGCAGGTCTACGCCGGCGAGACGCGGCCCTGGCAGCAGGGGGCGCGGCTGACGATGTGGGAGCTGGTGCGCGACGGCATTCCCGCCAAGCTCATCGCCGATTCCGCCGCCTCGCACCTGATGAAACAGGGCAGGGTGAAGTGGGTGATCGTCGGCGCCGATCGCATCGCCGCCAACGGCGACACCGCCAACAAGATCGGCACCTACCAGCTCGCCATCGCGGCGCGCCACCATGGCGTGAAGTTCATGGTGGTCGCCCCTTCGACCACGGTCGACATGGCCACGGCCACCGGTACGGACATCGAGATCGAACTGCGCGATGCCGCGGAACTGCTGTCCGTCGCCGGCACGCGTACGGTGATCGAAGGTGCCGATGCCTGGAATCCCGTGTTCGACGTGACGCCCGCCGAGCTGATCGATGCGATCGTCACCGAGCGCGGCGTGATCCTCAAGCCCGATGAAGACCAGATGCGGATCCTGTTTCCGTGAGTCCTCTGCGTCGTGAGGTCGCGCTCTTCGCCGTGGGCGGACTGCTGGGCTTCATCGTCGATGCGGGTATTGCGCAGGCCCTTGTCAGCATGGCCGGCTGGAATGTGTACAGCGCCCGTGTCGTTTCCTTCCTCAGCGCCGCCACCGTTACCTGGTGGTGGAACCGCAATCACACGTTCGCGCAACGCGATTCGGGTCGGAGCCAGGGCTCGGAGTGGCTGCGCTGGATGGGCTTGATGGCCGTTGGCGCGGTGATTAACAACGGGGTGTACGTACTCGCTTTTCGTGCCTTTCCCCAGCTTCACGCGTGGCCCGCAGTGGCCGTGGCGGCGGGCTCGGTGGGCGGTTCCGTGGCGAATTTCCTGTTCGCCCGGGCGCTGCTTTTCCGCAGCGCCAAAACACCTGCGTAAGTCATTGAATTAGAAAAGCTTTTAGCTGTCTTTTCGACGCCCGTTGTGCTACCATCGACGGGTTGGGTCGGCCGCGTCGCGATACCGCGAATCGCGCGGCCGGCGGGGGCCTATTGATAGATATCCAGGAAGCCGATTGATGGCAGAACTCGCCAAAGAAGTCATCCGCGTCAACATCGAAGACGAGATGCGCCAGAGCTATCTCGACTACGCGATGAGCGTCATCGTCGGGCGTGCGCTACCCGACGTGCGCGACGGCCTCAAGCCGGTACATCGACGCGTACTGTTCGCCATGAACGAGCTGAGCAACTCCTGGAACAAGCCGTACAAGAAGTCGGCCCGCGTGGTCGGTGACGTGATCGGTAAATACCATCCGCATGGCGACGCGTCGGTCTACGACACGATCGTCCGCATGGCGCAGCCCTTCTCGCTGCGCTACATGCTCGTCGACGGCCAGGGCAACTTCGGTTCGGTCGACGGCGACAACGCGGCTGCCATGCGATACACCGAGGTGCGCATGGCGCGCCTCACGCATGAACTGATGGCCGATATCGACAAGGAAACCGTCGACTTCGGGCCGAACTACGACGAGAGCGAACACGAGCCGCTGGTCCTCCCGACCCGCGTGCCGAACCTGCTCGTCAACGGTTCCGCCGGTATCGCCGTCGGCATGGCGACGAACATCCCGCCGCACAACATGACCGAAGTCATCAACGCCGTGTTGGGCCTGATCGAGGATCCCTCGCTCGGCGTCGACGACCTGATGACCTTCATCCCCGGCCCGGACTTCCCGACCGCCGGCATCATCAACGGCTCGTCCGGCATCGTCGAGGCGTACCGTACCGGTCGCGGCCGCATCCTGGTGCGCGCGCGCACCTCGATCGAAACCGAGGCCAACGGTCGCGAAACGATCCTCGTCCACGAACTGCCGTACCAGGTGAACAAGGCTCGCCTGATCGAGAAGATCGCCGAGCTGGTCAAGGAAAAGAAGCTCGAGGGTATCAGCGAACTGCGCGACGAGTCCGACAAGGACGGCATGCGCGTGGTCATCGAGATCCGCCGCGATTCCATGGCCGATGTCGTGCTGAACAACCTGTTCCAGCAGACACAGCTGCAGGTCACCTTCGGCATCAACATGGTGGCCCTGCTCGACGGCCAGCCCAAGCTGATGAACCTCAAGGACATCCTCGAGGCCTTCATTCGCCACCGCCGCGAAGTCGTCACCCGTCGCACCATCTTCGAACTGCGCAAGGCACGCCAGCGCGCGCATATCCTCGAGGGCCTCACGGTCGCGCTCGCCAACATCGAAGAGATGATCGAGCTGATCCGTACCTCGGCCTCGTCCAACGAGGCGCGCGAGCGCATGGTCGCCCGTCGCTGGGAGCCGGGACTGGTCAAGGCACTGCTGGCGGCCACGGGCGCCGAGTCGTCGCGCCCGGAAGACATGGATCCGCGCGACGGCCTTCGTGACGACGGCTATCAGCTGTCCGAAGCGCAGGCCACCGAAATCCTGCAGATGCGTCTGCATCGCCTCACCGGCCTGGAGCAGGAAAAACTTTCGGAAGAGTACCGCGACATCCTCAACACCATTCGCGGCCTCATCGAGATCCTCGAGAACCCGTCGCGTCTGCTGGAAGTCATCCGCGAAGAGCTCGAGCAGATCCGTACCGACTACGGCGACGAACGCCGCACCGAGATCCAGCATTCGCAGGAAGACCTGAACGTGCTCGACCTCATCGCGCCGGAAGACGTGGTGGTGACGCTCTCGCACACCGGCTACATCAAGCGCCAGCCGGCCAGCCTGTACCGCGCGCAGAAACGTGGCGGCAAGGGACGTTCGGCCTCGGCGCTGAAGGACGAAGACGTCGTGCAGCAGCTGTGGGTGGTCAACACCCATGACACGCTGCTGACCTTCACCAGCACCGGCCGTGTCTACTGGCTCAAGGTCTACCAGATGCCGGAAGCCGGCCCGGGCGCGCGTGGCAAGCCCATCGTGAACCTGTTACCGCTGGGCGAGGGCGAGAAGGTCCAGGCCCTGCTGCCGGTTCGCGACTACGATCCGACGTGCTTCGTGTTCTTCGCCACCCGCAAGGGCACGGTGAAGAAGACCCCGCTGACGGAATTCGCGTTCCAGCTGCAGAAGGGCAAGGCGGCGATCAACCTCGACGAGGGCGATGCCCTGGTCGACGTCGCGATGACCGGCGGCGAGAGCGACGTCCTGCTGTTCGCTTCGAACGGCAAGTCGGTGCGCTTCGACGAAGGTACCGTTCGCTCGATGGGTCGTACCGCCACCGGCGTACGCGGCATGCGCCTGGCCGAGGACGCGGAAGTGGTTTCGCTGATCGTGGCGGCGGGTGAGGGCGATATCCTCACGGCGACCGCACGTGGCTACGGCAAGCGCACGGCGCTCGACGAGTTCCCGAAGAAGGGCCGCGGCACGCAGGGCGTCATCGCCATCCAGTGCTCGGACCGCAACGGCAATCTCGTCGCGGCGACCCAGGTCACCGAGGCGCAGCAGCTGATGCTGATCTCCGACCAGGGCACCCTGGTCCGCACTCGCGTGTCGGAAGTCTCGCAGCTCAGCCGCAACACCCAGGGCGTGACGCTGATCAAGCTGCCGAAGGACGAAACGCTCATCGGCGTGGTTCGCCTGGAAGCCGAGGAAGAACTCGAGATCGAAGGCGAGGGTGACGTCATCGACGGTGACGTCGCTGCCGACATGCCGCCGATCGAAAGCGGCCCCACCGGCGACGGCGGCGAACCAACCGAAGCGTAACAACGAAAACCCGCCTAGAAAGGCGGGTTTTTTTTTAGGTTCTTCGCGGAAGTCCGGGGACGCCGACGCCGAAGGCATCGGTTCACTTGCTTCGCGAGTGCGTGTTATCAGCGGCTGATGCCGCGGCGGCGGGCTGGGTCGTGGCGGCGCAGAGCCTTCGGTGCCCACCCTCGCTGCTCAGACAGGTCCTCCGCGTTTCGTACCGGAAAGGCCGCTGCGCGGCCCATGTTCTTATTGGCCTGCGGCCGCTCCACTTGTGCGGAACTCGCCTCGAGGGTGGGCACCGAAGACTCTCCCGAACCGTGAGGCTCGCGTGGGTCGAGTCAAATCGCGCCACGGCATCGCCGGCAGGCACGCCGACACAAGCGCGACGAAGGTGTTGGGCAACCGTATACCAGCAACCGCTTCCGCTTCGCCCGGATGTTCCGGGCGCGGCCGGGGCCGACGACGGCACGACACACCGGCTCTCCTTCCACTCGACCGTATCGTCGTGAGAGACCTTGGCGTCCACCCTCGAGGCGAGTTCCGCACAAGTGAGCGGCCGTAGGCCAGATAGATACATAGGCCGCGTAGCGGCCTTCCGCACCGAACGCGGAGGACCTGTCTGAGCAGCGAGGGTGGGCGCCAAGGTCTCCCCGCGAAGCGCCCAAGTGTACAAAGCGATGGCGCAGCCGAGCCCGCGATGCCGAAGGCGAGCCCTCGGCGGAGTGCGAGGTGCGAACGAAGGCCCGGCATGCCGAGCGCCCGCCCGCCCCGGTAATCCGTGAAGAACCCTTGTTTATCGGGCTCCATGGTCGACGGCTCCCACGGGAAGCGCGGTAGTCTTCAGCTGCCGAGGGCCTCGATGGCTTCGAGCATGGCTTCCGCCGATGTGACGCGGAATTCGCCCGGCGCCTCGACGTGCAGGACCTTCACCACGCCATCTTCGGCGTAGATGGCGAAACGCTTGGCGCGGATGCCCATGCCGTTCTTCGTGCCGTCCAGTTCCAGGCCCAGGGCCTTGGCGAACGTGGCATTGCCATCGCCGAGCATGACCAGATCGTCCGGTACGCCTTGTGAGATGCCCCAGGCGTGCATGACGAAGGCGTCGTTGACCGATACGCAGGCGACCTTGATGCCGCGCTCGCGAAAATCTTCCATGTGCTGGATGTAACCAGGCAGGTGCTTGTTCGAGCAGGTGGGCGTGAAGGCGCCCGGTACGGCGAATACGACCACCTTGCCCTGGCCCAGAGCGTCGAGGCTGGAGACTGTCTCCAGGCCGTCCTTGTATTGGGTGAGGGTGTGATCGGGCAACGTGTCGCCAACGGCGATGGTCATGGGGAATCCTTAGCGGGCAGAGATGCCCGAGCTTAGCGCGAACACCGTAGCCGACCCAACCGGCGTCTCGCGTCGCGCCACTTGAATCCCGACGGGTCGGTCATATGTTTGATCCCAGACGGCCACATGGCCGAAAAACTTCTTGGGAGTCAAACAGATGAACCAGCTTCGTCATGTGTCGTTCCGTCCTGCGCCGGTGTTCGGCAGCGACGTCCGCAATGTCTTCGACCAGCTGTTCGGCAACGAGATCGCCGCGCCGGCTGTCGCCGCGCAGAGCGCTTGGGCGCCGCGCGTCGACATTCGTGAAGAGGACGGCCGTTTCCTGATCCTTGCCGATGTGCCGGGCGTGAACCTCGCCGACATCGAGATCCAGATGGAAAAGAACGTGCTCAGCATCAAGGGTGAGCGGAAGGCGTTTGCCAGCGAGACCGAAGGCAAGTTCAGCCGCGTCGAACGCGCTACCGGCGCGTTCAAGCGCAGCTTCACCTTGCCGGAAAGCGCCAACGCCGAGGGCATCACCGCCTCGGGCGCCCATGGTGTGCTGGAAATCGCGATTCCGAAAAAGGCCGAAAGCGCGCCGCGTCGTATTGAGATTAACGCCGCGGGCTGATTCGCTCTAAGCTTGTAACGCTGGCCCGCGGTGGACATGCGCCACCGCGGGCATTCTGCTTTTTGTTTTCGACACAAGCCCGGGAGAGCCTGTGGAGTTCAAGGATTACTACGAAGCACTTGGGGTGAAGCCTGAAGCGACCGACGCCGAGATCAAGGCGGCGTATCGCAAGCTCGCCCGTAAATACCACCCGGACAAGAACAAGGAGCCGGGTGCCGAAGAGAAGTTCAAGGCGATCAACGAAGCCAATGAGGCGCTGAAGGACCCCGAAAAGCGCCGGGCCTACGATCAGCTGCGCGCGGGCGGTTACCGTCAGGGCGAGCAGTTCCGTCCGCCTCCGGGCTTCGGTCAGGGCGGCGGAAGCTACGATTTTGGTGACATGGGCCGCGGTGGCGGCGACTTCAGCGACTTCTTCGAGAGTCTGTTCGGCGGTGGCCGCGGCCGTGGCCAGCAGCAGTCGCATGCGCGCCGGGGCCGGGATATCCAGGCCAGGATCGAGACCGACCTGCAGACCGCCTTCAATGGCGGCAAGACCCGCGTCGTACTCAACGACGCCTCGGGCGGCGAGCGGGTGCTCGAGGTGAAGATCCCCGCCGGCATCACGCCGGGCCAGACCATCCGCCTCGCCGGGCAGGGCCACCCAGGCATGGGCGGCGGCCCCTCGGGCGACCTGCTGCTGGAGATCGGCGTTCGCGACGACGCCCGCTTCCGTCTGGAAGGCAGGACCGTCACGCATACGCTGGCGATCACGCCGTGGGAGGCCGCTCTGGGTGCCACGGTGCCCGTGCCGACGCTGGGTGGTCATGTCGACCTGCGTATCCCGGCGGGCTCGCAGTCGGGCCGCAAGCTGCGCCTCAAGGGGCGAGGGTTGCCGGGCTCGGAGCCGGGCGACCAGATCGTGGTGCTGGAAATTCGCGTCCCGGTGCCTGAAACCCACGAGGAGCAGGCGGCGTACGCGGAGTTCAAGGACGCGTTCCCGGGGTTCGATCCGCGGCAGGGCTGAGCCCTGCCGCGCCTTTGCCTGCCGGCGCTCAGGCGTGCGGCAGGTGTTCCTTGAGGGCCTTGACCAGCTCTTCTTCCTTGATCGGCTTGACGACGTAGTCCTTGGCGCCCTGGCGCAGGCCCCAGACCTTGTCGGTGTCCTGATCCTTGGTGGTCACCAGGATGATCGGGATGTGCTTGGTGGTTTCTTCCTTGCTGATCGTGCGCGTGGCCTGGAACCCGTTGAGGTTCGGCATGACGACGTCCATCAGGATCAGGTCGGGAATCTCGCGCTTGGCGACTTCCACCCCCTGCGCGCCGTCCTCGGCCGTGATGGCCTCATGGCCCAGTTTCTCGACGATGCGCTTGATGCCCAGCAGCTGCGACGGCGAATCGTCGACGATCAGGATACGAGCCATTCACTTTCCCCCGGGCCAGGCCCGATGTGTTGTCCTTGATGACGTACGCCTTCCAGGCGGCCGTCTCGATTGCTGCGGTGACGAAAAAACGTCACGCGTTGCGCCTCTGGCGTGGGCTCATTCTACCGGCCAGCGCGGTTGTATCAATGGTGAGACGTTCGAAACCTGTTTCGAGCAGGATCCCGGGGGTGGCCGGCGGCGCGTCCGGCCTTCCGTACAGCCGCTGGAAACACCTCAGACGACGCTGTCGACCGAGGTCCCGGTGATCCATTTCGGCGTGTATGACGACTCGTAGTGCTTCATCCAATCGAACAGCGCGTCGATACTGGCGCCGAACCAGACCTGGTCGCGCTGGGTCTCCTTGACGAAACCCTCGGCGACCATGTGGTCCATGCTTGCGGAAAGGCGCGAGTAGAAGCCCCGCACGTCGAGAAAGGCACAGGGATAGCTATGCAGGCCGAGCTGCGCCCAGGTGAGCATCTCGAACATTTCGTCCATGGTGCCGAAACCGCCGGGCAACGCGACGAAAGCATCGGAGAGCTCGTACATGCGCGTCTTGCGCTCGTGCATGGTCTCGACCACCTGCAACTCGGAAAGGCCGGTATGGGCCACTTCCTTTTCGACGAGCTGGCGCGGAATGACGCCGATGACGCGGCCCCCGGCCGCGAGCACGGCATCGGCCACGGTCCCCATCAGGCCGACCTTGCCGCCGCCGTAGACAAGGGCGATGCCTTCCTTCGCCAGGCGCGTGCCGAAGGCCTTCGCGGCCTCGGTGTAGCCCGGATGGGTGCCGCTGCTGGAGCCGCAGTAGACGCAGAGCGATTTGATGTCACGCATGTCCAAGTCTCCTATGTACTTACCAGAGCACCCGCTGTTGTGGGAGCCGATTCATCGGCGCAAAGCCAACGAAGCGGTGGCGCCGTATCGTCCATCGCCGATGAATCGGCTCCCACACAAAGCGCACTCTCGTAAAGACACCCAGAAACGACAAAGCCCGCCCATGCTCATGGCATGGACGGGCTTGGGTCGCACAGGCGATCAGTTGCCCTTGTGGATGGCGCGCTTGTCGACCGACAGAGCGGCTTCGTGCACGACTTCCGACAGCGCCGGGTGGGCGTGGACAATGCGGGCGAGGTCTTCCGACGAGCCCTTGAACTCCATCGCCACGACGCACTCGTGGATCAGCTCGGAGACAACCGGGCCGACCATGTGCACGCCGAGGATGCGATCGGTTTCGGCGTGGGCGATCATCTTGACCTGGCCGATACCCTCGTTCATCGCCACGGCACGGCCGTTGGCGGCGAACGGGAAGGCGCCCGTCTTGTACGGGATACCTTCTTCCTTGAGCTGCTCTTCGGTCTTGCCGACCCAGGCGATTTCCGGCTCGGTGTAGATGACCCAGGGCACGGTGTCGAGGTTGATGTGGCCCGGCTTGCCGGCGATGAGCTCGGCCACCATGACGCCTTCCTCGGAACCCTTGTGCGCGAGCATCGGGCCGCGCACGGCGTCGCCGACCGCCCAGACGCCATCGACGCCGGTGTGGTTGTGCTCGTCGACGACGATGCGGCCACGCTCGTCGAGCTTCACGCCCGTGTCGTCGGCGAGCAGGCCGGCGGTGTAGGCGCGACGGCCGACGGCGACCAGGAGCTTGTCGACGACCAGCGACTGCGCGGCGCCGTCCTTGTCGGTGTAGCTGACATGGACTTCGTCGCCCTTGACCTCGGCGGCGGTCACCTTGGCATTGACCTTGATGTCGAGGCCCTGCTTGGCGAACTCGCGAGCGGCCATCTTGGCGATGTCCTGGTCGGCCACGGCGAGGAACTTCGGCAGCGCTTCGAGCACGGTGACGTCGGCGCCGAGGCGCTTCCACACGCTGCCGAGCTCGAGGCCGATCACGCCGGCACCGATCACGCCCATGCGCTTGGGCACGGCGGTGAGGTCGAGTGCACCGGTGTTGTCGATGATGTGCTTGTTATCGAATTTCGCGAACGGCAGCTCGATGGGCACCGAGCCCGAGGCGAGGATGACATTGGTCGCGGAGATCGTCTGGACGGTGCCGTCGTTACCGGTGACCTCGACCTGGTTGCCCTTGAGGAGCTTGCCCTTGCCGAAGAACGAGGTGACCTTGTTCGCCTTGAACAGCATGGTCACGCCGCCGGTGAACTGCTTGACGATCTTGTCCTTGCGGCCGATGAAGGTCGCGATGTCGATCTGCGGATTCTCGGCGGTGATGCCGTGATCCTTGAAGTTGTGCGTCAGGTTGTGGAACTGCTTGGACGAATCCAGCAGCGCCTTCGACGGGATGCAACCGACGTTGAGGCAGGTACCGCCGAGGGCGGCCTTGCCGTCCTTGCCGACGAAGGCGTCGACCACGGCGGTCTTGAGGCCCAGCTGCGCGGCGCGGATCGCGGCCACATAGCCCGCGGGGCCCGCACCGATGACGATGACGTCGAACTTGTCGCTCATGAGGTTTGCTCCGGATGAAACGGCGGGATTCTGCTACCGCCAATATGGGGTCGGAACATAAAAACGGGAGTCTCTCGACTCCCGCTTTCACATTGATGAATCAACCGACCATTACAGGCCGAGCAGCATCCGCTGCGGGTTTTCCAGCTGGTTCTTGATGTCGACCAGGAAGAGCACGGCGTCCTTTCCATCGATGATGCGGTGGTCGTACGACAGGGCGATGTACATCATCGGGGCGGCGATGACCTGGCCGTTCTCGACGATCGGGCGCTCCTTGATCGTGTGCATGCCGAGGATGGCGCTCTGCGGCGGGTTCACGATCGGGGTGGAGAGCAGCGAACCGAAGGTGCCGCCGTTGGTGATGGTGAAGGTGCCGCCCTGGAGGTCGTCCAGGCCGAGCTTGCCGTCACGGGCCTTCTTGGCGTAGCCGACGATGCCCTTCTCGACGTCCGCGAAGGACATGTCCTGGACGTCGCGCAGGACCGGCGTGACCAGACCCTTTTCGGTCGACACGGCGATCGAGATGTCCTGGTAGCCGTGGTAGACGATGTCCGAACCGTCCACCGAGGCGTTGATCACCGGATAGCGCTTGAGGGCTTCGGTGGCCGCCTTGACGAAGAAGCTCATGAAGCCGAGCTTGACGCCGTTGGCCTTTTCGAACTGCTCGCCCAGGGCCTTGCGCAGCTTGACCACCTCGGCGAGGTTCACTTCGTTGAACGAGGTGAGCATCGCGATCGAGTTCTTCGACTGCATCAGGCGCTCGGCGATGCGCGTACGGATACGCGTCATGGCCACGCGCTCTTCCGGACGGCTGCCCGGGGTCGGCTTGGCGGCGGGGGCCGGCGCGGCGGCGGGCGCGGCGGTGCCACCCTTGCCGGCGTTGACCAGGTCTTCCTTGGTCACGCGGCCGTCGCGGCCGGTGCCGGCGACCTTGGACGGGTCGATGTTCTCTTCGACGGCGACGCGGCGGCCGGCGGGCGAGAGTTCATCGACGCCCTTCGGCGCAGCGGCTTCGGTCTTCTCGGCCTTGGGCGCTTCGGCGGCGGCAGCGGCCGGCGCCGGAGCGGGCGCGGCAGCGGCGGCGCCTTCCTCGATTACGGCGATCACCTGGCTGCTGGTGACCGTCGAGCCTTCCTCGAACTTGATTTCCTTCAGCACGCCGTCGACCGGCGAGGGCACTTCGAGCACGACCTTGTCGGTCTCGAGGTCCAGCAGGTTCTCGTCACGCTTGACCGCATCACCGGCCTTCTTGTGCCAGGTGGCGATGAGCGCGTCCGAGACCGACTCGGGCAGGACCGGGACTTTGACTTCGATGGACATGCTTGCCTTACTCCGCTGCGTGATCGGTGCCGACCGGCGCGACGAGCGCTTGCTCGACGAGCGCCGTCTGTTCGGCGATATAGGTATTGAGATGGCCCGGTGCCGGCGACGGCGAGCGAGAGCGTCCGGCATAGGAGAGGCTCTGCTTCGACCCGATGCAGGCCTGCAGGTGGTGGCGAATCTGGAACCAGGCGCCCTGGTTCATCGGTTCTTCCTGGCACCAGACGACTTCCTTGGCGGAAGCGTACTTCTCCAGTTCGGCCGAGACTTCCGGGCGCGGGAACGGATACAGCTGCTCGACACGCACGAGGGCGACGTCGGTCACGCCGCGCTTGTCGGCGTCTTCGAGGAGGTCGTAGTAGACCTTGCCCGAGCAGACGACGACGCGCTTGACCTTCTTCGTCGGGAGGTCGCGATGTTCGCCGATCACGAGCTGGAACTTGCCGTTGGCCAGTTCGTCCAGCGAGGACACGGCGAGCTTGTGGCGGAGCAGGGATTTGGGCGTCATCACGATCAGCGGCTTGCGCACCGGGCGCACCTGCTGGCGGCGGATCATGTGGAACGCCTGGGCCGGGGTCGTCGGCACGCAGACTTGCATGTTGTCCAGTGCGCACAGCTGGAGGAAACGCTCCAGGCGGGCGGAGGAATGCTCCGGGCCCGCGCCTTCCTGACCGTGCGGCAGCAGCAGCGTGAGGCCGCAGAGGCGGTCCCACTTGGCTTCGCCCGAGCTGATGAACTGATCGATGACGACCTGGGCGCCGTTGGCGAAGTCGCCGAACTGGCCTTCCCAGATGGTGAGCTGGTCGGGCGAGGTCGTGGCTTCGCCGTACTCGAAGGCCATGACGGCTTCTTCGGAGAGCAGCGAGTCGATCACGTCGACGCGCGCATCGGCGCGGACCTTCGACAGGGGCATGAAGGTGTCGTCGCTGGACTGGTCGTGCAGCACGGCGTGGCGGTGGAAGAACGTGCCGCGGCCGGCGTCCTGGCCGACGATGCGCAGGTCGTTGCCTTCGGCGATGAGCGTGCCGTAGGCGAGGTTCTCGGCGAAGCCCCAGTCGCCGGGCAGTTCGCCGGCGGCCATCTTGCGGCGGTCTTCGTAGATCTTGGCGACGCGTGCGTGCAGCGTCACGCCTGCCGGGATGTTCAGCAGAACGTCGGACACCTTGGCAAGCTGCTCGCGCGGCACGCCCGTGTTCACTTCCATCGCCAGGTTGGTTTTCTGAAAGCGGCTCCAGTCCACCGGGATGTCACGGGTCGGGTTCGGATCGATCGCGATCAGCGGCTCGCCCTTCTCGAGGCGCGCACGATAATCGTCGAGCATCTTCTGGCCGTCGTCCGCACCGATCGTCGACGATTTCACCAGCGCCTGGGCGTAGAGATCGCGCGTGGTCGGACGCTTGCGGATGATCTGGTACATGAGCGGCTGGGTCGCCGCCGGCTCGTCGGCCTCGTTATGGCCGTGGCGGCGGTAGCAGACGAGGTCGATGACCACGTCCTTCTTGAACTGCTTGCGGAACTCGTAGGCCAGGCGGGTGACCTGGAGCACGGCTTCCGGATCGTCGCCGTTCACGTGGAACACCGGTGCGTTGACCATCTTGGCCAGGTCGGTGCAGTACAGCGTGGAACGGGCGTCTTCGCGCTTGGACGTGGTGAAACCGACCTGGTTGTTGATCACCAGGTGCAGCGTGCCGCCGATGGCGAAGCCACGGGCCTGCGACATCTGCATCAGTTCCATGTTGACGCCCTGGCCGGCGAAGGCCGCGTCGCCATGGATCAGCAGGGCCATCGATTTCTCGCGGGCGGTATCGCGGCGGCGCGACTGGCGCGCGTGCACGGAACCGGCGACGACCGGATTGACGATTTCCAGGTGCGACGGGTTGAACGCCAGCGCGACGTGCACGCCGCCGTTCGGCGTCTTGACGTCGGCGGAAAAGCCGAGGTGGTACTTCACGTCGCCCGTGTGCATCGGGCTGTCGTCATGCTCGAACTTGCCTTCGAACTCGTTGAAGAGCTGCGAGGGCGCCTTGCCGAGGATGTTGACGAGAACGTTGAGGCGGCCGCGATGGGCCATGCCGATGATCACTTCCTTGACGCCGTTGTCGCCGGCGGCGCGGACGATGTCATCGACCATCGGAATCATGCTTTCGCCGCCCTCGAGCGAGAAGCGCTTCTGGCCGACGTACTTGGTGTGGAGGTAGCGCTCCAGGCCTTCGGCGGCGGTGAGGGCCTCCAGAACACGGACTTTTTCCGCTTTCTGCAGGCCCGGCGAACCGGCGGCCTTTTCCAGGCGCGAGTAGATCCACGCGCGCTGGTCGTAATCGGAGATGTACATGAACTCGGCGCCGACGGTGCCGGTGTAGATCTGCTTGAGCTTCGCGAGGAGGTCGCGCAGCGTCATGCGCTGGCCGCCGCCGGCGAAGGTGCCGGCATCGAACTCGGTACCCAGATCGGCGTCGGACAGGCCGTGGAAGGCCAGGCCGAGGTCGGGGGTGTCGATATCCGGGACGGTCAGGCCGAGCGGATCGAGCTGCGCCGCGATGTGGCCGCGCGAGCGATAGGCCGTGACGAGGCGGAGCACGCCGGCCTGTTTCTGCGCGTAAGCGTTATCGGCGGAGCCGGCGGCAGGTGCCGGGGCGGCCGTGCGGCGCTGTTTCTGCGCGGCTTCGATACGGGCGATGGCGCCGGAATGGGCGACATCCCCGGCCTCGCGACCCTTGAAGGTTTTGAAATAGGTATCCCATTCGCCCGGGACGGAGCCGGGATCGGCCAGCCAGGCTTCGTAGACTTGCTCTACGTAGTCGGCGTTGCCGCCGGCGAGTTGGGAGGATTCGGAAAACTCGCGGATCAGGTTTGCGCTCACGTCACCACCGGCACACACGAAAAGGACGGGCTGCCGCTGGACGTGTGGGGACGCGCCGCGGCATAAGAATCCGTTAAGTATAGCTCCGTGCTGTTGCGCCGCGCCAACCCGGATTCACGTTTCGTATGCCTTTCAGATTCCGAGTGGTCTTATCTGCCAGGCCGGCTCGGCCCGCTCCCAGACTTCGTCGAAATACGCCATCAGGCGAGAGGTCTCACCGGGGGCGTCGAGATCGCCCCGCGCTTCGTAGCGGCTGGCCACCGGCCGGAACAGGTAGCCACTCCTGGTATCGCAGATGAACGCGGAGGCATATCCGAGGTGGGATTCGTCCACCGGCATGCGGATGGCGACCGCCGTGGGCAGGCGTTGGGCGAGGGCGATCAGCCGGTGCCCGTCGCGGAGCGCCTGCTCGGCGTCGTGGGTCAGGATGCGGATCTGGGCCGGCCTGCCACTGGTGGCGAGGCGGCGCAGCTCGGTGAGGATCGCCTCGCTATCGAGGATGCCGGGTTCCATCCGGGGCAGATAGATCGCGGCGCGGTAGCGGGCCTGCCCCAGCAGGCGAACATGGGCTGCCTCGAGACCGGCGCGGTCCTCGACGGTCAGCGCCGTGTCCGCCATGCCGGTCACCGGCGACGACCCTTGCGCACGACCAGCTGGCCCTCGTTGACCAGGGCCAGGAGGACCTCGCGTTCGGCGGGATTCGCCGTGGCGGCGACCCGGAGCTCGCGTTCCGCCGAAAGGCGCTCGGCGAGGTCGATCGGGCAAGGGTAGGCGTGGCCGTTCACGTAAAGCGTTGCGTCCTTCTTGCCGCGGACCCACGCCAGGCGGGCAAACGGGTGACGGACAAGGGTGGCCCCGGCGTCGAGTGCCTTCGCCAGTGCGGCGGCCGTGCTGGCCTTGGGCGGCGCGGCTGGCACCTGGGCGTTGCGATAGCGGGTGATGAAGCGTCCGAACCAGTCGGCCAGCAGGTCGCGGTCGAGCGCCGCCGCGAAGGGCAGGGCCTGGCGCAGTCGGTTCAGCGCGGCCGAGTCGATTTCGCCCGTGCGCTTGGCCGGAACGAGGTCGGGGTCGGTATAGCGCAGTTCGTCGGGCATGCGCTCGGCGAGGAAGTCCGCGAGGTCGCCGGTGAGTTCCGCCTGCGAAGGCGCACGCATGCCGACCGACAAGGTCATGCAATCGCCGAGGGCGATGCCGTCGTGCGGCACGCCGGGGGGCAGATAGAGCATGTCGCCGGGTTCGAGCAGCCACTCGTGGGTGGGCAGGAATGCCTTCAACTGCTTCAGCTCGACATCGGTGCGGAAGTCGAGCGGGGCATCCGGGTCGTCGCTGATCGCCCAGTGGCGCTGGCCGATACCCTGGAGGAGGAAGACGTCGTACTGGTCCACATGGGCGCCAACGCCACCGCCGTCCTCGGCGTAAGAGATCATCACATCGTCCACGCGCCAGCTAGGCAGGAAGGCGAAGTGCTCCAGCAGGCCGGCGACATCGCTGTCCCATTTGTCGACGTCCTGGACCAGGAGGGTCCAGTCGCGCTTGGGGGTCTTGCCGAATTCGGCTTCCTCGAAGGGGCCGCTCTTCACGGTCCAGCGGTCGCGCTTCTCGTCGTGGACGATGAGGCGGGCGAGCACGCCTTCTTCGCAGGCCAGGCCAGCGAGGTCATTGGGCTGGATCGGCGGCTCGAAGTCCGGGAAGGCGTTGCGGATGAGCAACGGTCGCTTCTGCCAGTAGTCGCGCAGGAACTGCGCGGCACTCATGCCGAGCGGCTGGCTGGCGCTGCCGCGCACTTCGATCGGGAGGGGCTTGCGGGTGGGGGTCTGGATGGCCATGGGCGGCATTGTAGCCGCGTTAGGGCTCCTGTCTCAGGGGTGTGCAGCCGTGAGCGAAGGCGCTGGATCGTCGGCTGGCAACGATCGACCATAAGCTGGCGAAACCAGGGCGTCTCCGCGTCCCGAAGCGCCACTCGGGGCTGCCTTTCGGCGCGCGTTTGGCGGTTTCGCCGAGCGCAATGCCGTAAGGCTCCATGAGCTCGGACGTGTCCGTTGCTTTTTGCATGCCCTGCGCGCGCGGTTGTCAGCGCCCTGGCAAGCATGGCGTCGATGTCGACCGGGTCCACTGCCGCCTTCGCCGTATGTTGTAGCGATGTAACGCGCTGTCGTTGTCTCCGTCGAAACCGAGCTTCGACGCGTTACTGACCGGTCCCCGTCGGAGAATTCGCGCGCCTGCGTTCTTCTTCCCAGGCGTTCACAATCGTTCGGTTCGCTTCCCGCTGCTGTTCGTAGAATGCCTCGAGCTTGGCGAGCGTCGCATCGTCGGAACAACGGTCGGAGTCGAAAAGAAGAAATTCATTGGCAAACACAGTGCGGCGGCCAGGAGTTCTTGAGGTGTTCCAATAGTTGCGATCGGCCGGACCCACCGGGTCGAAGACGACCGTCTCACCCAGCAGTTCGCCTGTGCTGATTTCGTACGCACGCCTGAATACAGCCATGTCCCAAGGCCTACCTAGGCTGTTACGGATTGCGGGATCGGGATCCGGGCTTCGATGAAGCATTGACGGCAAGACCCAAAATGGCGTGTAGGTATCGATGCGAAAACAACCATCGGGGCTTATTTCCGAAGCGACGTAGATCGCATAGGCACGCTCCCACCATTCGGACGCCTGATAGACCGCGGCACCACCAGCAGCCGCAGCGAGGGCGAGGATCACCTTTACACGCATCAGCTCAGATCCAGTAAAAGGTCCACGCGCTCCCAGTAAACGTCGGAATAGAGAACAAAGTCGCCGCCCACCCCGGTGAGGCGCCTGAGCGTCTCGAAATCCTGATTGGACCTGTGGCCAAGTGGCTTGCCCCAGCGGAATGTCAGGCCGTCGCTCACCGAGGCCATGAGCATCTGTGACTTGTTCAGAACGCCCGATTCCGTCCAGGTTCCTAAGTACTGGATGCCACTAAAGTCGTACGTATCGCGGATGTAGAAGCCGGCATGCGTAATCCGGAGCGAGTCGTTTCCTGTTCTTGCGTCGCGCGTTGCTTCACCGATCAGCGCCACCTTCAAGGTCGCTCTGCCAATGCCTCCGTACAAATCATCCATCGTGTCCATCATGCCGCCAAAGGATACGCGGTTCGATTGGCAGGTTTGGTCCAGTTGTACCGCGCTGTCGCTTTGACTGCCGAAGGCCATCTTTTGGTGCGACAGCCAC
This sequence comes from Luteibacter sp., assembly GCF_035539195.1. GTDB lineage: Bacteria > Pseudomonadota > Gammaproteobacteria > Xanthomonadales > Rhodanobacteraceae > Luteibacter. Next base: position 18,280 of record NZ_DATLIW010000026.1, on the reverse strand, counting down.
GGCAAGGTAGAGATCCGGTCACGTAGATTCGCCCTTGCTGGACCGTTCGCCATCTTTGCACGCAGCTCATCCATCGCGATGCGCACGCGCGGGTTGGCCATCGCCCAACTCATGCGGACGATTTTTTGATCAAGGTGCGCGGACGCCAGTGTTCTGGGATCCGGTGGATTGTTCGACTTCCACTTGCTCGGCAACACCCACGCGGGTGAACGTAGCCAGCGCTCCATCAATTCGGCCGAGACTCTCCATCCCATCCGACGCATGGCGACAGGAATCATTTCGATCGACTCCCTGACGGCTGCAACGTTTTCCTGGTGCGACGAACTTCCGATCATGCTTATCATCCTTCCCTATAGGTGCTCGAACTCTCGCTATCCATGAGGCGACATTCGACGCTTCCATGGTGTAGAGACCCCTTGCTGGCCCGTTTCCGTTCTTCGGTAAAAAGGTGTTGGGCGGGGATGGTAGTGATCGGACGGCCGTGGCGGAATGCGAAAAATCGGACACATCTATACGGAGTGTGTGTCCATTCATGCGAGCTTGTCAGTCGCATGAATACAGGCATTACGTCAGAACTAGATGTTCGTTGGTCTCATGTATTCGGAACCGAATTTCTATAGAAGGCTGCAGGTGCGATGACGTCATCACGCACGCCAGATCCCATCAAAGAAAGGAATTTCATGAAAAGCATCTATCTGAAACTGTGCGGTCCCGACCTGAATGGTGAGTCCTTGGACAAGGATCACGGCCAGTGGATCGAACTGAAGTCGCTTCGCCACGAAATGCATCAGCCGACGTCTCCTGTCGTGTCCACGGCCGGTGGTCATGCGACACAACGTGCCGAGCACGGAGACATATCGCTGTTCAAGGAACTCGATTCAGCGAGCCCAATGCTCTACCAGTACCTGTCGGGAGGCACGACGTTTCGGTCGGCACAAATCGACCTTTATCGCGATGCTGGGGATGGCAAGCGAGTGAAGTATCTTGAGATTCAACTCAAGAATGTGCTGATCTCACAAATCTTTCTCGACGTCGGCGAGGCATCGCTTCCGACGGAGATGATGTCGCTTCGCTATGCAGCAATCCAGTGGAGATACCAGAAGCAGAACATCGACGGCGGTCAGGGCGGAATGACGCTGGGGGCATGGAGCCTGACGAAGAACGACAAGACGTACACAGTCTGATGCGACGGCAATGGTCGATCGTCGAAGCGCCGAGCGGCCAACTTATCAGGTCTTTTTTCCGCGCTACCCAAACATTCTCATGACAACAGATTGTTGAGTTTGCTAGGTTGTATGAGTTGCCTGCGGAACCGCCTTTCGCACACCGCAGGCAACCATCGCTCGAAGAGATGAGAAGCGCGGACCATGGGTGTAGAAGCACCACAAGGTCCGCTGACCCTAATCAACAAGCAAGGTTGACCATGGCTAAGCCAAATACTAAGGCATTCCCACGCGCGCCGCTCTCCTGCGGGGCCTCCCTCAACGGTAATCGGGCCGTCCGCACGCGTCGCAGACACGGTTGAAGAACCGCGGCGGCCGCCGTTGAAATGAGACATTTCTTGCCGGCGACACTCGGCGCCTAGCCGCGTGCCTGGAAAGCAACGACTGACGCCGCATCCCACTTCTCGATCAAACCGCCCGGCGTCCGGTCACGGACACGCCGTTGAGAACTCATCGTCCGAGCGATGGTGGCGCGTCATGTTGTTCGCGACGCGCCACACCTCGGCGGAGGTGCGGTCCTAATGAGTTGTCCATGGAAACGTACGGAACGCTCGGCGAAGGGAGCTTTTGCCTCGACGCGGAGGCTGGGATAAATGCACTGTTAAATGATGCGAGCGAGTTCTTGCAGTACGCGCGTGGGGTGACGGGCTTGCTCGTCGAGTCACTACACGATGACGAGATCCCGGACCGGCAGAGAGTGCTATTGGCGCTCGGGGCAATCGATGCATTGGTCGTCATGGGCGTCCAGTGCGCATCGCGGGCACATCAAGATGGAGTGGGACAGGATTCGAGGCGCATTCATCGCTCCTTGATGCAGCCGAGCGTACGTTGTAACAACGTAACGCGCCGTCGTTATCTCCGGAGCCGCCCATGAAACGTCTTCTTCTCATCGCCGTGATTCTGTCGTCCGTCGCTTCACTCAGTGGTTGCATCATTCGCGATCACCGCGACGGTGGCCCCGACCGCTACAACAATGGCCCCGATCATCATTGTGACGATCGCGACCATCGCGACAACAGCTGCAACGATCACGACCACCACTGACGCCTGAACCTATAAAAGCCCGGCATTCGCATGCCAGGCTTTTTCGTGGGCGATGTACGCCGCTCAATGCTGGCTGGTGCGGCGATACCCAGGTGGTTCATTCGCTTTTTGCGAGTGCGTGTTTTTAGCGGCTCGCGCGCCGCCGAGTGCGTCAGGGGTGAGGCGCAGAGCGTTCGGTGACGTGGCGGCGCAGAGCCTTCGGTGCCCACCCTCGCTGCTCAGACACGTCCTCCGCGTTTCGTACCGGAAAGGCCGCTGCGCGGCGGTGTACTTATTTGGCCTACGGCCGCTCCACTTGTGTGGAACTCGCCTCGAGGGTGGGCACCGAAGGCTCTCCCGGACCCTGATGTTCGCGTGGGTCGGGCCAAAGCGCGCAGCATTGTCGGCAGCCTCGCAGCCTTGCAGCCTTGCAGCCTCGCCGGCACGCCAGCACGCCAGCACGCCGGCGGAAGCGCAGACGCGAGTAAGGCGTTCCGCAACCGGTTACCAGCAACGGCTTCCGCATCGCCTTCGTGTCCCGGAGAGGCCGGGGCCGACGACGGCACCACGCCAACGGCTCTCCTGCCAATCAACCGTACCGTCGTGAGAGACCTTGGTGTCCACCCTCGAGGCGAGTTCCGCACAAGTGGAGCGGCCGTAGGCCAAATAGATACACGGGCCGCGTGAGCGGCCTTTCCTTCTCGAACGCGGAGGACGTGTCTGAGCAGCGAGGGTGGACACCAAGGTCTCCCCGCGAGACGCCCAAGTGTAGAGAGCGATGGCAAAGCCGAGCCCCGCGAAGCCAAAGGCGAGCCCCGCGCGAGGTGCGAGGTGCGAGGTGCGAAAGAATGCCCGGCGAAGAGCCATGACAAAGCCCGGCATGTGAATGCCGGGCTTTTTCATAGGCGATGACGCGTTGGATCAGATGGCTTTCGCGAGCTTGTCCGCAAGGCCGATGTAAGACGCAGGCGTCAGTTCGGCGAGTGCCTGCTTCGCGTCGGCGGGAAGGTCGAGCCCGGCGATGAAGGCGCGCATCGACTCCTTCGTGATGCCCTGTCCGCGGGTGAGCGCCTTGAGCTGTTCGTACGGCTCCGGCAGGCCGAACCGACGCATGACGGTCTGTACGGCTTCGGCGAGGACTTCCCAACTGGCGTCGAGATCGGCGGCGACGCGATCGGCGTTGACGTTGAGCTTGCCAAGGCCCTTGAGCAGCGACTCGATCGCGACCAGCGAGTGACCGTACGCGGTGCCCAGCGCGCGCAGCACGGTGGAGTCGGTGAGGTCGCGCTGCCAGCGGCTGATCGGCAGCTTTTCGGCGAAGTGGCCGAGCAGGGCGTTGGCGAGGCCGAAGTTGCCTTCGGCGTTCTCGAAGTCGATCGGGTTGACCTTGTGCGGCATGGTCGAGGAACCGACTTCACCCGCCTTGAGCGCCTGGCGGAAGTAGCCCAGCGAGATGTAACCCCAGATGTCGCGCGCGAGGTCGATCAGGATGATGTTGATCCGGCGCAGCACGTCGGCGAACTCGGCGATGCCGTCGTGTGGCTCGATCTGCGTGGTGTACGGGTTGAACGTGAGACCGAGGCCGTCGACGAAGCTCGATGCAAGGGCCGGCCAGTCGACGGCAGGGTAGGCGATAACGTGCGCGTTGTAATTGCCGACGGCGCCGTTGATCTTGCCCGGGATTTCGATGGCGACGAGCTGGCGACGCTGGCGCTCGAGGCGCGCGACGACGTTGGCGATTTCCTTGCCCATGGTGGTCGGCGACGCGGTCTGCCCATGCGTGCGGGCAAGCAGCGAGAGGCCGGCATGTTCGTGCGCGAGGCCGCGCAGCCTGGCGATGACCTGGTCCAGCGCCGGCAGCAGCACCGACTCGCGGGCGTCGCGCAGCATGAGCGAGTAGGCGAGGTTGTTGATGTCTTCGCTGGTGCAGGCGAAGTGCACGAATTCCTTGGCCTGGGCGAGGGCGGGATCGTTGCCGATCTTTTCCTTGATGAGGTATTCGACCGCCTTGACGTCGTGGTTGGTGGTCGCCTCGATCGCCTTGATCCGTTCGCCGTCTTCGATCGAGAAATCGTCGGCGATGGCGATCAGCCGGGTCACGGCGTCGGCCGGGAACGGCGGCAGCTCGACGATGCCCGGGTTCGCGGCCAGGGCCAGCAGCCAGTGGATTTCCACGTGCACGCGGCGATGCATGAGGCCGAACTCGCTGAAGATTGGGCGCAGCGGCTCCACCTTCGCGGCGTAGCGGCCGTCCAGCGGCGAGAGGGCGGTCAGCGTGGCGTGGGACATGGGGCGTTCCTGGAGGCTAGGCGGGAGCAGCCGGTGATTATACCGCCAGCGGGCAGGGGAGGCCCGGCCCGTGGGAATCGGCGTAGAACGATGACGCGATTAGGCTTATCGTGACCCGATCCCTCCCACAGGAACCCCCGCATGAGCAGATTCCGCACCGAACGCGACAGCATGGGCGAGTTGAAGGTACCCGCCAAGGCTCTTTATGGCGCACAGACCCAGCGGGCGGTGGACAACTTCCCGGTGTCGGGGCTGACCATGCCGCGCGAATTCATCCGTGCGCTGGGCCTGATCAAGTCGGCCGCGGCGGAGGCCAACGTCAAGCTCGGCCACCTGGACAAGGCCTCGGCCAAGGCGATCCGCGCCGCGGCCGAGCAGGTCGCCGCCGGCGGCGTCGACGAGCACTTCCCGATCGACGTGTTCCAGACCGGCTCGGGCACCAGTTCGAACATGAATGCCAACGAGGTCATCGCCCACCTCGCCGCGGCCGCCGGCACGACCGTGCACCCGAACGACCACGTCAACGCGGGCCAGAGTTCCAACGACGTCATTCCTACCGCCATCCTGGTCAGCGCCACGCTGGCGACGACCGAAAAGCTGTTGCCAGCGCTGAAGCACCTGCGCAAGACCATCGATACGCGCGCCAAAGAGTTGAAGAAGGTGGTCAAGACCGGCCGCACCCACCTGATGGACGCGATGCCGATCACCTTCGGCCAGGAGCTCTCGGGCTGGTCCGCGCAGATCGCCGACGCGTCCGAACGGATCACCGACACCCTCAAGCGCACGCGTCGCCTGCCCCAGGGCGGCAGCGCCGTCGGCACCGGCATCAATGCCGATCCCAAGTTCGGCCCGGCCGTGGCGGTCGAGTTGTCGAAGCTCACCGGCGTGACGTTCGAATCCTCGACGAATTATTTCGCCGGCATGGCGGCACAGGATGCACCGGTCGAACTTTCCGGCCAGCTGCGCGCACTGGCGGTGGCCGTGATGAAGATCGCCAACGACCTGCGCTGGATGAACTCCGGACCGCTGGCGGGCCTGGGCGAGATCGAGCTGCCGGCACTGCAGCCGGGCTCGTCGATCATGCCGGGCAAGGTCAATCCGGTGATTCCGGAGGCCGCCGCCATGGTCGCCGCCCAGGTCATCGGCAACGACGCGACGATCGCCATCGGCGGCCTGTCGGGTAACTTCCAGCTCAATGTGATGCTGCCGGTCATTGCGTACAACCTGCTGCAGTCGATCGAGATCCTCGCCAACGTCGTGACCTTGCTGGCCGACAAGGCCATCGCCGGTTTCAAGGTGAACGAGGAACACATCCGCGAGGCGCTCGACAAGAACCCGATCCTCGTGACCGCGCTCAATCCGGTCATCGGCTACGAGAAGGGCGCCGCGACGGCCAAGCAGGCTTACAAGGAAAAGCGTCCGATCATGGACGTGGCCCTGGAGACCACCGGCCTGTCGAAGGCCGAGCTCGCCAAGCTGCTCGACCCCGCCGCGCTGACCAAGGGCGGCATCCATGGCGGCGGCGGTGGTGGCGGCTGATCGGCCACTGTTACGGGGTAGCCGCTCGGCGCCGTGGGATCCATAGCTCCAGCACGTTGCTCGTCCCCGTTCCGACGGGGAGGGCAACGGCTTTCGCCGGCGTTGTCGCCAGCGCCGGCAGGGTGGCATTGCCCCATTTGACCAGGGCCGTCGCGCAGGTCTTGCCTTCGGGCGCATAAAGCAGGGTCGGCGCTTTCCACTCGAACGGGCTGTGCTTGCCATTGCGTTTGGCGGTGTCGGTGACATTCTCGACACCGGGAACCACGATGCCCAGTTCGCGCACCGGCGCGAGGCTCCTGAGCACATCGTCGCGCTGGCTTTCATCGTAGATCTGCGTATAGAGCATGAATGTCTGCCCGTTCTCCGCACAGCTGGCGATGGCATCGTTGCGCAGTTGCGTGCGATCGATCGGCGCGGCCGCCGGCCGGGTTGCCGGAGCGCGTACCGGCGGCGGGGGCGGCGAGGGTCCGGCTTCCGGCAGACCAAGGCTCATGCTCGCCGCCGTCGTCGTTGCCGACACGAAGGCGACCGCGGCGGGATCGCGCCAGCCGTTGTAGTTGGCCATGGCGTCGTTCCACGCACTCGTCGGCCGATGTCCGCTATTGGTCAGCACGAACAGGTCGTAGTCGCACTGCGTCACCAGCGTGGCGTCCTGCGTGCGCGCACAGATCGGCGAGAGCAGGTTGGCCAGATCCTGCATGGTCTTCACCTGCTGGTCGGACAGCGTGGCATTGCCGATATCCGAGGTAAGCAGGTTCACCGTCGCGTCCACCGAGGGATCGAAACTCGCGCTCTGCCGTTCGGGCGCAGACAGATACGTGAGCAGGGAACGCACTTCGTCGTTGACCTCCTTGGTCTGTTCGTTGGCTGCCGATTGCATCTGCACCATCTGTTGCTTGTGCGAGTCCCAGGCCTGCCAACCGGCAAGGAGTGCGGTCAGCAAGGCACCGACGCCGATGGATGTGCCGACGGTCGTGGCGAGGCGTTGCGTGCGGCTCATGGGCGCGGCGGCAGGTGAAAGCAGCGCCGCGTTCGCGCCGATGACCGGAGCGTTCCACGCCCATACCGGCAGGTGGCCGATGAGCGACGGATCGACCGGCGCACCAAGCAGCACGCCAAGCTCGCAGTAGCTTTCCCACTGCGCCTCGTTGAAGAACTGATTGCTCGTGCTTTGCTGCGGGAAGCTTTCCTCGCGGTTGGCATAGCCGGCGATATCCAGCGGCATGTCGTCGGTGGTTCGCGGCTTGACGATGAGCAGGGTGCCGCGCTGTCCGTCGGCATAGGTGATGCGCGCCAACAGGAGATGCGCGTCGCCCGGCCCGTTGGAGATGGTCTCGGGGGTACCGAACATCGGCGCTAACGCGCCGGCCAGCGGTATGAGGCCCGCGGGATCGACGAAGGCGATGGTCGCGTCGTAATCGATGCGTGCCTTGCGCACGAGGTTCTCGACATCGGCAAAGCAGTAATCGGGGTCGGCCCCGCCATCCACCAGCACGATCAACGCCAGCTGGCGCTTCAGCAGCGCGTAGACGCCGGTGTTGTCGAAATGGCCGCCGTCGGACAGATACCACTCCGCGCTGCCGAGGCCGGGAAAGCGCGCGAACATCTCACGTAATACGGCGAAGTATTTGGCGACCGGGCCGTGGCGCCGCACCGAACCTACGGTGAGGTTGTCTTGCCAATAGCCGAGTCGAAGCCCGCTCAGGAACGCCATGGCGGCCGTGCCCGGGCGGGTCAGCGAGCCCATGCCCGAGCCGATTGCGGCACCGGAAATGGCGATCCACTCGGCGACGGTGCTGTCACGTAACAAGGCCGCCGAGCCATCTTCGGGCAGCTGCGTTCCGGTTTCCACGCCCAGCGCGCTCACGGTCAGGCTGACGCCCTTGCGGTCGGCGTTGTACGTGCCGGTGCGATCGTCCACCGTCTGGTTGATACAGCAGTTGACCAGGTGGATCGGCCCACCAAAGTGGTGGGGTACGTAGTCGGTCATGGCGACATCGTCGCCATCCATGAGCGAGGTGATCTTCGCCGTGCGCTCGGTCAGGCTACGCGAGTTCGCGACGAGGGGACTGGCGGGAAAGCGGGGATGCGCGGCGCCGCCATCGGGTCCATTGCCCACCGACACATAGGCCCGGGCGATGCGCGAGCGGTAGAAGAAATGCAGCGACGATCGATTCAGTTGCTGCAGCGCCCGGCCGTTCAACAGCACGTAGGCGAGGCTGATGACGAAGACGCTGGCCCAGCGCGCGTACGCATTGCGCAAGAGATTGCCGAGCACGTCGCCCTTGTCGGGAAAGATGATGGTCTGGAAGATCGTCATCCAGAACAGCGCCAGGGCCATCACGAGTATCAGGCCGAGCACGTTGGCGAGCATGCCCCAGGGTAGCTTTGCGATCCCGGACTTGCTGCCTGTCTGCAGCATCGGCAGGACGAAGCGGGCGATGCCGATGAGCACCGTCGTCACGCCGACGCCGGCCGCGACGTTGCCACCGGCGGCCTCACCGCCGATCTGGGTCAGCCAGAGCTTCATGTACCAGCTGAGCATGTCGAGCAGGCCGAAGGCAAAGACCACCGCCAGCGCTTTCAGGCACCTGGCCAGCCCCTTGGTGTAACGCACCCGGTTGGTTTCCTCGGAACGGCGCAGGCTGCTCACCCGTGCGCAGACCCAGGCCACGGGCGAAGGCAACATGCCAATGGCCCCGAGCCACAGGAGGGTCGCGTCGAACGAGGTGGGCGTGGCGCTGGCCTGCGCGGCCAGATAGAGGCCCACGATGGTGGCCAGCACGGCGGTAGCCAGTCCGCTCGCACTCGCTTTGCCGAGAAACCAGTACGCGTAGCACATGGTCAGTGCGCCGGCGGCCGGCAAGGGCAACAGCCACCACCACAGGCTCATCGCGACGGGCATGCCTTCGCGCACGGCGAACACCCAGGAATAGGCCAGGTGGGGCAGGGTGATCGCACCGGCGAACAGCATGATCAGGACCGCGACTTCCACCTGCGTCGCGAGGAAACCGCGCAGTTGGCTCGCCAGGGCCTGGATCAGGTCCGACGCGCCGGCCGGCGCGAGAAATCGGCCGTTATTGCGCAGCCACCAGAGGAACAGGGAGCCGTCGTCCGCCACACCCTTCTCGACCGAAGCGGCGTCGCCATCCTTGCCGGCGTGGAACAGCCGCCCGAATGCCGAGCCGATATAGCCGCCGCCGGAGACGGTCGACAAGTAGTCGAACCGATGCAGCACCTTGTTGCGGGCGAGGGCGCGAAGCACGCCCAGGCAGAAGGTGGCGCTGCGGATACCGCCGCCGGAGAAGGCGAGCCCCACGCGTGGCGCGGCGGGGTCGATGCCGGCGGCGGAGCGGCGTCGGGCCAACGCTTCGCGTTCGCTCTCCGTGGTCGGCTCCGTTGCCGCGGCGGCTGCTGTGCTCATGCCTCCGTTTGTAGACCCTGCGGCCAGCGCGTGCAACACGCCATGCAGCGTATTCGCGTGCGCTGGCGCACGCTTCCGGGCCATGGCGCGAGGATCAGATCGACGCTTTCGGCACGGTGCACGAAGGATGGTGCATGACGCGCCCGGCGTCGCCGCCGAGTTCGGGATGGTCGAACGGAATGTAGTTCTCCCAGTACCAGGGAAAACAGGTTTCGCCGATCGTCGCTTCCAGCAGGTAGGCGAAGATGCTTTCGCCGTTGGAGCTGTTGCTCATGAGCAGGACGCAGGTGCGCGAATCGATCTGGCAGACCGCGAGGTTGTTCGTCCCGTCGTCATGGCCCGATTTGAAGAACACCGGCCCCGCGCTCGAATGGTAGCGGGCCATACCCAATCCGTAGCCGAGCCCGATGCCGGCGTTGTCGGTGGTATCGGGCGCGCCGATCGTCGGGAACTGCTGCAGCGAACGGATCGCGATGCGCGGCGTCAGCCAGTTCCGGTAGGTGGCGGCGCTAAGGCCATCACCGCGAACCATGGCGGCCAGCAGCTGCGCGTAGTCGCGCGGCGTCGTGTCCATCGATCCCGCCGCGCGCACGGATTCTCGGCGTTTATGGCCCAGGGCCTTGCCGTGTTCGTCGTAGCCGATAGCGACATTGCCGGAGAAATCGTCGCGCCAGGTCATGGCGGTCCGCGTCATGCCATAGGGGGTGAACAGGCGATCGCGCATCAGCGTGTCCACGTCGATACCCTTGCCGTTCTCGATCACGAATTGCAGCAGGTTGATGCCTTCGCCGGAATACGCGTAGCGCGTGCCTGGATCGAAGTAGAACGCAAGCTTGCCGTTCGGATCGTAGTCCTTGCCCGGTGGCCAATAGCGGTAATTGGAGAATCCCGAGCGGTGGCTGAGCAGGATGGCCGGCGTGAGCGCCCTCCAGCGGCCATCGCTGGCGAGGTCCGCATATTTCTCGTAGGCGGGAAGGGGCTTGGGAAGATCGCTGGCGATGCTCGCGTCGAGATCGAGCCGATGGTCGTCGACCAGTCCCATGACCGCGTACGAGAAGGCCAGCTTGGTGATCGATGCCGCATACATCACGGTGTCGGTCTGCAGGGGCAGGTGCTGCGCCGTATCACGCTCGCCGTAGGCGTGCAGGTAGGTCACCTTGCCATCTTCGATGATCGCGATGGCGAGGCCGGGCACGTTGGCCGCTTTCATCAGCTGCTCGACACGCTGGTCGAGGGCCTCGCCACGCAGGGGTTTCGCTGCGGCGGGAGCCGTCGGGTGCGTGGCGCAGCCGGCGATAAGGAGGGCTAGCGGAATGAGCAGGAACCAGGGCGGACGGACCATGAGCGACCTCCAAGTGTGACCCATCAACGGAAGGCGGCCCCCGAAGGGGCCGCCCAATCATCGTTTCAGCTTTCGTCCCGCCAGCGGCGGAACCAGATGGCGCCGGCGATCATCGCGATACCCGCCGCGGCGCCGATCCAGAGCGACGGGCTGGCCAGGGCGCTGTAGTGATAGGCCAGACCCAGGCTGTCGAGCACAGCGGCCGGATCGTTGTGGTCCGGGACCACCAGCGGCGAGGCGTTGCCGACCCAGCTGCCGGGGACAAGGCTGCCCAGCAGGCGGCCGACCACGTTCTTCCAGTACCAGTCGGTCGACAGATTGAGCAGACCCATCAGCCCGAACCAGGAGACGATGACGCCGGAGCCGACGGGCAGGGCGATAGCCCAGAGGAACGGCTTGCTCTTGGCCCAGGCCGAGCAGAGCAGCAGCCAGCCCAGTGTCGGCAATGCCCAGATCGCATACAGCGGGAGCAGCAGCACCATGTTGATCGCGACATGGAGCGGATGCGATGCCATCAACAGCGACCAGAGGCTGATGCCGTGGATCGTGGCGACGACGGCGAGAAGCAGGGCGAGTATCAGTCCGACAACCACGCCGACCGCGATCGCGATGGCGGGAGCGAGCAGGGCGGCACTGGCCAGCTTGGACAGCACGGTGGAGGTATCCGACAGCGGCAGCGACTTCCAGAACAGGATGCTGCGATCGCGGCGGTCGTCGTAGAGCGCGCCAAGGCAGTAGAAGAAGACCACGATGGCGGCGACGCCCAGGATGATCGCCGCGACCGCATAAAGCATGATGTCGATGCCGGCCCCGGCGTTGCGCAGGTCCACCAGGCTCATGTTGTTCTCGAAGTGGACATGCCCGCCGCCGAACTGCAGGCCGCCCCATCGCCGCCCGAACACTTCGCCCAGGGCGATGCCCATGCCGTTGAGCACGAGGAAGACGATGCCGGTGATCACGGGAGCCCAGAAGAAGCCGCCCTTGTGTTCCCAGAATTCGCGCTTGACCAGCCAGTAGAAGGTTTTCATGCGTAGGTGCCCTTCATGGTGGCGACGAAGAGGTCGCCGATCGACGGGCGTCGTACCTCGCCCAGGCGTTCCAGCTCGGGCCGGCTGACGTTGTCGAAGAGAAAAATGCTCTTGCCGAAGACCTGACGCTCGTCGAGCGGCTTCAGTTCCCGGGCCGCGTGTGCGAACTCGGCGCCGACCAGGACCTCGGCGAAACGCTCGCCCAGGCTGTCCATGTCGGTATCGAGCACGATCTTGCCGTCGCGGATGAACATGAGGTCGGTGAGGATGTGCTCGATCTCCTCGACCTGATGGGTGGTGACCAGGATGGTCTTCTCCTCGTCGAAGTAGTCTTCCAGAAGGCTCTGGTAGAACTGCTTGCGATAGAGGATATCCAGGCCCAGCGTCGGTTCGTCGAGCACCAGCAGCCGCGCGTCGATCGACATCACCAGGGCCAGGTGCAACTGCACGATCATGCCCTTGGAAAGCTGTTTCACCTTTTGCTGCGGCTGCAGCTTCGTGCGGGCCAGGAAGGCATCGCACTTGGCGCGGTCGAAGCGGGGGTGGGTGTTGGCGACGAAGTCCACCGCGTCCTTTACCCGTATCCAGCGTGGCAGCACCGCGACGTCGGCAATGAAGCAGACCTGTTCCATCAGCTTGTCGCGGTCCTTGCGCGGATCCAGGCCGAGGACGTTGAGCTCGCCCTCGAACGTGGTCAGCCCGAGGATCGCCTTGAGCGCGGTCGTCTTGCCTGCACCGTTGGGGCCGATCAGGCCGACGATGCGCCCCGATCCGATCTGGAAGGTGGCGCCATCGAGCGCCTGCGAGGACTTGTAGCGTTTGCTCAGGCCGGTGGCGGTAACGACCGCGGTCATGACGGATCCTCCGTGGAGCCCTGGGCTTCACGCATTAAAGTCTTGAGGTCGAGGCCCATGCGCTGGAGGCGGGCAAACAGCGCCGGCCATTCTTCGCGCAGGAAGCGCTCCCTTTCACTCTTGAGCAGCGCGTCACGCGCCCCATCGATCACGAACATGCCAAGACCCCTCCGTTTCTCAACCAGTTGTTCGTCGACCAGCTCCTGATACGCCTTGGAAACGGTCAGCGGGTTGATCTGAAAATCCCCCGCGACCTGGCGTACCGACGGCAGCGGGTCGCCTTCGTTCAAGGCGCCGTCCAGGATCATCGCCACCACGCGTTCGCGGAGCTGGCGGTAAATCGGGACGCTGTCGTTCCAGGTGATGGACATGTATTTAATCCTTGGCCGTGCGGCGCAGTGCATTACCAAACGAATAGTAGGGCATGGCCAGCTGGGCGCCGATCAAGGCAGCGGCGCGATCTTCCGCGCTGCGCTTGAGGGCGGCAGCCGCCGAGTCCAGGGTGGCCTCGCTTGCCAGGGCGGCCTCGCGCACATCGGCGTCGGTGGGCCGCACTTGGAGTGCCGGGAGGTCGACGACGCGAACGCCGTTGACGAAATGGGGGGCGGCGACCAGGGCAGCGGCGCGGTCATCGAAGGAGCGCAGGGCGAACACGCTGGTTCCGGCGATCAGGACAGAGGCGGTGAGTGCGATGAGGTTCGGCGCTTTCATGATTCGACTCCGATGACTTTGCTGCAGGTCGGTCGGTGGGGTTAGAGGGAGGCGACGTTGGCGTCGGCGTTGGCGTAGACAACGATCGGGGCGAGGTCGGTGACATGCGTGCCGTTGATTTCGGTCAGCGGGGCGGCGGCGGTGGAGGTGCTGTGGAAACCGGCCAGGGAAGCCGTGGCGATGGCGAAGGCGGCAGCGAGGGCGGCGAGGTTGAGGTTTTTCATGTCTGTACTCCAGTGGTGGTGTGGGTGACCGGTGTTGTAGTGAACTATAACACCAGATTTTTAGTCGTCAACCGGAATTTCGTGAAATTCCATATGACTTATGGCCTATGCCGTGCCGCGCTGTGCTGGTGGGGTGCGTCGGTGGCACCAGCTCTGATGCGGCTTCCGGGGGAAAGGTTTAGGCGAGAGCTGCGCAGGCCCGTGGGAGCCGCTTCAGCGGTGGGGTGCTGGCGGCGAGCCTGCCCGCTGCCGCGGGATCGCCGCTGAAGCGGCTCCCACACGGAGGGGGTCCCACACGGAGGGGGTCCCACACGAGGGGCTCCCACACGGACGGGCTGGTCAGCAACGAAAACGGCCGGCCCTTTGCGGGGCCGGCCGTTAGCCGATCAAGGCGGCTGGAGCCTTACAGCTCCGCGCGGAACTCCACGCCGATGATGCGCGGGTCGTTGACGAAGGCCGTGCGGTTGTTGAAGTCGATACCGCCGGTGATCACCTTCTTGTCGGTGATGTTGCGACCGTACAGGGCGATCTCGCGCTTGCCGAAGTCCCAGTTATAGCCGACGCGGATGCCGCCTTCGAGGAAGGGCTTGCTCTTGAACTCCGCCGAGTCGTACAGGAAGAAGTTCACCTCGCTGCGGTAGTTCCAGTCGGTGTAGACGAAGAACTCGCCGCTTTCGCCGTACGGGATACCGTAGCGCGCGGTCCAGGTGCCGATCCACTTCGGTGCGTTGGGCAGCGAATTGCCATTGATCAGCGCATTGCCGTCGGCATTGAGCGGATCGAGCACCGTGCAGCCACCGCCGCACGGCGCGATGGCCAGGTTCTTGTCCTTCAGCTCGGTGTGGTTGTAGCTGCCGCCGGCCGTCATGTAGAACTGCGGCGTCAGGTAGGCCTCGAGATCGAACTCGGCGCCGTAGCCCTCGGTCTTCTTCGCGTTGATCAGCTCGGTGACATTGCTCGCACCACCCACCGCCGTGAGCTGCTGGTTGTGCATGTTGTACTTGTAGACGTCTGCGTTGAAGCGGAGCTTGTTGTCTTCCGTGGTGGACTTGAAGCCGACTTCATACGACGTGACCGTCTCCGGCCGTGCCGTGGAAATGCTGTTGGCGAAGGTGATGCGGCCCTGCACGCTGGGCGCGCGGAAACCGTTGGCGACGCGCGCGTACACGTTCGCGTTCTTCGACAGCTGCCAGGTACCGGTCAGGTCGCCGCTCCAGCGCGAGTCGGTCGGTTTGGAGGTCAGCGGACCGATCGGGCCGGTGAAGCCGATGAAGCGTTGCGCGCTGAAGTCGCGCTTGTCGTGCGACCAGCGGGCGCCGGCGCGGACGTCGAATTCGTCGGTGAACTGGTAATCGGTCGAGCCGAACAGCGCCCAGGCCTTCGTGTGCTGGCTCTGGTCGACCAGGCCGTTGAGGGCGTGGTTGTTCAGCGTGTCGTACGAGTAGTTCGTGATCGCGACGTCTTCGTCGAAGTAGTACGTACCCACCTGCCACTTCAGGCGTTCCGCGCTGTCGTTGGACAGGCGGAATTCCTGGCTGAGCTGGCGATCCTTCGGCAGGGCGTCCGCGGTCTCCGAGTAGAAGGGCGTGGTGCGATTGGTGTTGCTTGGGCGGGCCGGCGTCTCGGAGGCGTCGTAGCCGCCGTCCACATCGCCCAGGCTGTACGTCTGCGCGCGTTCCAGGCCGGTGATCGAGGTGAAGTTCAGGTCGCCGAAGTGCCAGTTCAGGTGCAGGTTGCTGCCCCAGGTGAACAGGTGCTGCCGGTTGTTGCCGTCCTGCGAGACCGAGTCGCGGTCGAAGCCCTGGACGAACTGGTCGCTGCCCAGGGTGATCGCGTTGGCGCGGTTGACCATGGCACTGCCATCGAGCAGGCGGCCATGCACGTTGATCAGTGCATCGAAGTCGTCGGAATGCTTGTACATGGCCTGCAGGCGGACAGCACGGTCGTTGTAACCGCCGAGGTCGTCTTTCTGGCCCTTGAAGTCGTTGTCGATCCAGCCGTCGCGGTGCTGGGCGATGGCGGAGACGCGGCCGGACCAGTCGGAGCTGATCTTGCCGCCAATGGCGGCTTCGGCATTCGCCGTGCCGTAGGAGCCGTAGGAGACGCGGGCGTAGCCTTCGGTTTCCTGGGTCGGCTTGCGCGATTCGAACTTGATCACGCCCGCCGGCGAGTTACGGCCGAACAAGGTGCCCTGCGGGCCACGCAGCACTTCCACCTGGTCGAGATCGAACAGCGGGAAACCCTTGAGGATGGGATTTTCCTGGACGATATCGTCGTAAACCATCGACACCGGCTGCGACGCATTGAGGTCGAAGTCGCTGTTGCCGAGGCCGCGGATGTAGAAGCGCGGGAACTCGCGTCCATACGATGTCTCGGCATACACGCTCGGCGCGCGCGCGGCGAGCTGGAGCACGCCGTCGCCGGCCTGGCCGAATGCCTCGAGCTTCTCGGCCGTGATCACGGTCATCGAGATGGGCACCTTCTGCAGGTCTTCCGTGCGCTTCTCGGCCGTGACGGTGACGGTCTCCAGCGTGGCGGTCTTGGCCTTCGGAGCAGTGGGCGCGGCGTCCTGGCTCATGGCCGTGCCGGCGGTGAGCGCCGTGGCGATGGACAGGGCGATGACGAGACGTCGCGGCATACGGCGCGAGCTAACGAGAGACATGGTGTGGTCCGCCTGGGAGGTCCTGGGGTGGGAGAGTGCCTCGCCAACTTCGGTCGAGCCGATCCCCTGGCGAGGGCGCGTCTTTGCGAATTATCCCTTGTGACGTGGTCATGACGGAAGTGTTGCAACGCAGAAAACTGCGTGGATTCGAATGGCCTGGGCTTGTCATGGAAGTGCAACGGGTGGCCGATAACGTGCCGCTCCACCGGAGGCGTTCGTGACGTTTCGGGTATGTAGGCACCACTATCGCCGACGTTTGAGCTTTTTCTCAACACATTCCATGAGTATTTTCGGAGCACCCGCGTATGAAGAAGTTCCCCCTGGCCGCTGCGTTCTGGACGATGTGCGGTACCGCCGCCGCCGAGGGCGCACCGCAAGAAGCGATCGAGCTCTACGTCGATTCGGCCACGCGGCAGCTATTTGCGGAGCCGGGTCCGGGGCGGCAGCGCCTGGGCAAGTTCGCGCAAGTGACGGATACCCCGCCCCCCGCCACTGCCGTGGCCCCCGCCACGGCAGCCTCCACCGTGGTGGCGGGCGCGGTCACGCCGTCCGCTGCGGCGGTTAAATCGGCCTCGCCGGCGGGCAAGGCCTGGTACGACAAGATCGGCATTCGTGGCTACGTGCAGATGCGCTACAACCAGGAGGCCGGCGGCGATGCGAAAGACCTGAAATCGCCCGGCGATCGCTACATCGGTCGCGAACAGGGCTTCGGCATTCGCCGCGCACGCGTGGTCATCAGTGGCGACGTCACCGACAAGATGTCCATTTACATCCAGCCGGATTTCGCCAGTACGCCGACCGGATCGAGCACCGGCAACTTCGCCCAGCTGCGCGATGCGTATGCGGACCTGTGGCTGGACAAGGACAAGACGTTTCGCATCCGTGCGGGCCAGTCGAAGATTCCCTATGGCTGGGAAGACCTGCAGTCGAGCCAGAACCGCCTCGCCCTCGATCGCGCCGACGCGCTCAACTCGGCGGTGCGCGATGAACGGGATCTTGGCGTGTTCCTCTACTGGACGCCGAAGGAGATCAAGGAGCGCTACGCCTATCTGGTCAAGTCGGGCCTGAAGGGTTCGGGCGACTACGGCGTGTTTGGCGTCGGCGTCTACAACGGTCAGGGTGCGAATCGCCCGGACCGCAACGACCAGCTGCACTCGGTGATCCACTTTTCCTACCCGTTCAAATTCGCCAACGGGCAGTATCTCGAAGTCGGTGCGGATGCCTACTCGGGGCGCTACAAGGTGGCGACAGGGTCGGCCGCCATCGGCGGCGCGACATTCACGCCAACGGTGGATGCGCCGGTCGCCGGCTCGACGGATCGTCGCGTCGCGGCACATGTGGTGTATTACCCGCAGCCGTTCGGTTTCCAGGCGGAGTGGACAGTGGGGCAAGGTCCGGGGCTCGACGTCGCGCGAAGGATCATTCGCACGCAATCGGTTCGCGGCGGCTATGCGCAGGTGATGTACAAGTTCGACGGCGATTTCGGCTCGCTGATGCCGTATGCGAAGTGGCAGACGTATCGTGGCGCGTCGAAGTTCGACACCAACGCGCCGAAGATGCAGGTGTACGAACTGGAGGCGGGTGTCGAGTGGCAGCCGTCCAGTGCCGTCGAACTTGCGGTGGCGTGGGCGAACATGCGCCGGACGGATGTCAGCGCGGCGCCGTACCGTCGTATCGATGGACAGCTTCTTCGCGCGCAGTTGCAGGTGAACTACTGAGTAGTCGGCCTATTTTGGTTCGTCACGGATGACTGGGAGGCGGGCGCTCGGCATGCCGGGCGTTCGTTCGCACCTTGCCGATGGCTCGCCTTCGGCCTCGCGGGGCTCGGCTTCGCCATCGCTTTGTACACTTGGGCGTTTCGCGGGGAGACCTTGGCGCCCACCCTCGCTGCTCAGACAGGTCCTCCGCGTTCGGTGCGGAAGGCCGCTGCGCGGCCTATGTATCTATATGGCCTACGGCCG
>NZ_DATLIW010000025.1:0-187460 GCF_035539195.1 Luteibacter sp. | reverse complement strand
GCCACGATCTTCCTGACGTCGTACTACAACTATCGGCGCCTGCATGCGGCCAACGGACAGATCCCGCCAGCCATCCACGAAATGCTGTCGGTCCGAAAAACGCCCTATCGGGTGTCTAGAAATACTTGACCACTTCAGGGCACCGAAGGCTCTGCGCCGCCACGTCCGAGTCCGCCGCCGCGGCTTCCGCCGCTGAGTGAACCAATGCCTTCGGCGTCGGCGTCCCCGGACTTCCGCGAAGAACCTTTTTTTTGCCTTTACTTGCGTCGCGACGCGAAGACGTCCTTCACCACCGGCAGCGCCGACATCACCGCCGGCCAGCCCGTGTAGAACGCCAGGTGGGTGAACACCTCGGAAGCTTCGGCCCGCGTCAACCCGTTATCCATGGCACGGTCGAGATGGAACGAGATCTGCGCGACCTGCGCGGTCGCCGTGAGCGCACACACCGTGACGAGGCTACGATCGCGCGGCGCCAGATCCGGGCGAAGCCAGAGATCGCGGAAAATCAGCTCGGTCGTGTAGCGCACCACGCCGGGAGCGACATCGCCCAGGTTCTGCTCGACCATCGCAGCCCGTCTTGCCTCGGTCTCTTCGTCCAGTGGAAGCAGCCTCGACGGTGTCGCTGGCAAGGGCATGGGCGACATGCCGCGCTCGGCCAGGCTCGCGGCGAGCGGCGCCACCGCGGCGTACGCATTCATCCAGCCCGTGTAGAAGGCGAGATGAGTGATGATTTCCGACAGCTCCGAAGGAGTGACACCGCTGTCGAGCGCTTTGGCGAAGTAGTGAGGCAAGCCAGGCAGCTGCGCCTTTGCAATCAGGACCGACACGGTAACGATGCATCTGTCGCGCACCGAGAGACCCGGACGCGTCCACACGTCCGCGTCGAGTGCCTCGGCGGTGTAAGCCGCCAGGGCTGGCGCTACCGCGGCGACATCGTCCATGGAAGGCAGCGACGTGAGGGAGGGGATCGACATGGGTTCTCCTTGGTGAATATCGTTGCCATCCTATGGCCCGGCCCGTCAGGGCAACAGGTCAGGTGTTGGCATAGTCCTATGAGCGGACATCATAAATGCCGCACTGCGCATCGATCGCCTGAACGAAGACAGGAACCGCGAGAGTGGCCAGCCCGTCTGGCTACCGAGTGGCGAACCGCTGTCGGTAAGCGCCCGGACTGGTACCGAGCTTGCGCCGGAAGTGGTGGCGCATCGTGGTCGCCGTGCCAAGTCCGGTCTGGCCGGCGATCAGGTCGATCGACAACGTGGACGCTTCGAGCAGCTCGCGGGCGCGGTCGACGCGCAGCGTCGTCAGCCATTCCGCCGGCGTCGTTCCGGTAGACGCCTTGAAGCGACGAATAAAGGACCTTTCGCTCATCGCCGCCATGGCGGCCAACGTGGGGAGTGGCAGGTCATCGGCGAGGCGACGACGCATGGTCTCCATTACCGCGGCCAACGGGTCGCGCTCGCGCTTCGCCATGGGACGTTCGACGTACTGGGCCTGCCCGCCGTCCCGGTGCGGCGGAATAACCAGGCGTCGCGCCACGTGGTTGGCGATGTCCGGGCCGTGATCACGCCGGATCAGGTGCAGGCACAGATCCAGCCCCGCCGCGCTACCCGCCGAGGTGAGCAGTTGGCCTTCATCGACATACAGCACCGCGGGATCGACCTCGATGGCAGGAAAACGCGTGCGCATCGCGTCGGCGTAACGCCAGTGCGTCGTGGCGCGGCGCCCGTCCAGCAGGCCGGTCGCGCCCAGCACGAACGACCCCGAGCAGATCGAGAGCAGCCTTGCGCCACGCGCATGTGCAAGGCGAAGCGCAGCCACGACACACGCAGGCACCGGCGCATCGATGCCCTGCCAGCCCGGCACGATGATCGTCCCGGCCTCGGCAAGCCGTTGCAGACCGCCATCGGGCTGGATCCGCGTGCCGTACTGGCCGCGGATCGGTCCAGGTTCGGCTGCGCAGGTTTCGAAGCGGTACCAGTCCTCGCCGAACTCCGGCCGCGCCAGGCCGAACACTTCGGCGGCGCTGGCGAACTCGAACATGCACAGACCTTCGTAGACGAGGGCGACGACCAGAGAATTCGGCGGCTCACGAAAGGTTGGCATGATCTGATCGCATGATGGCGTTTAAGCCACTATGACGTGCAACCGCCATCGGGACAATGGCTTGCATGTTCACCACCACGAGCCCCCCCATGCCCAGCGCAGTCACCCGCGTACCCGCCGCCGCTTCCGATGTCGCTCTCGCTCATTTCGAGGCGCAGTTCCGCTTCGAAACCGACTGTTGGGACACCCACGATGCGCTGGCTCACGACGAGCCCGACTTCGTCCTGCTCGATGTCCGCAGCGCCAGCCTGTTCGCGCAGGGGCATGTCCCGGGCGCGATCAACCTGCCGCACGGCAAAATCGTTGCCTCGCGCATGGCCGCATGGCCCGCATCGACACTCTTCGTCACCTATTGCGCCGGCCCTCATTGCAACGGTGCGGCACGCGGTGCGGCACGATTGGCCAGCCTCGGCCGGCCGGTGAAGGTCATGGCAGGCGGTATCACGGGGTGGCTCGACGAAGGTTTCGAACTCGCGCACGCGGAGCCAGCGCAATCTGAACCGACGCAATAAGTCCTACACAAAACGTCAACGCGAAATAGCCAAACTTGCCGATTATGAGCATATCGATCGACAGGACGACGACGTCGAGCGTCGCCCTTCCACGTGCCGCCATGCGTCGCCAGGCCAGCGCCACGTGGTTCGGTCCCAACCGGGGAATCCCATGTCAGGCGGCACGATGCTTGCTTCTAACTTGCCTCTAAGATGGCACGCTTTTCTCACTCCGTTGCCGGGAATGGACATCCGGCGCGACAGATACAGGTCATGTTGTAGGCATGGGATCGACTTTGACGATGTTTCGGCGAGACAGCCGTCCGCCACGCGCGCGGCTGTGCCTGGCGTTACTCCTGGCCTTGCACGGGCCGGTGGCCTGGGCCGCGGCGCCTGCGGAACGGGATGTACTGATGGCGAAGGTGCGCCAGGAGCGCGACCGTGGTCACCGCGTGGACGCACTGGCGCAGGTTCAGTCGATCCTTGACCGGTGGCCGGATGACCGCGAGGCGCAGGCGCTCAACGTCGCTTTGTTGACGGAAATAGGCGCCACCACTCGCGCCAGAGAACTGGCGTCGACTCTGCAGCCACCGCAGAGTACCGCCGACAGGGCCCGGCTCGAAGCCGACCACGTGGCCCGCGAGACCCGCTGGGCCGAAGGTGCCCCGGCGGATCCGCGTGCGCCCTACGCCGAAGCGGATCGCGCGGCCGTCGACGCCCGACGCCTGGCCGACGATCCCCTGCTTCCGGCGGACATGCGGCTTCGGGAACAGTTCGACCTCATCGTCGCCCTCGACCAGGCCGGCCTCATGGACGAAGCCGTGCAGCGTTACGATGCCCTGCACAAGCAAGGCGTGGCCCTGCCCGCCTACGCCGAACGCAATGCGGCCGATGCCCTCCTGGCGAAACGTCGGCCGGCGGAAGCCGCACAGGTGTACGAAGACAGCATCGCGAAGGATCCCGGTCCATACGACGCCGCCGATCTCGATCCGCGCATCGGCCTCATGTATGCGTACGCGGAGTCGGGTCAGACGAACAAGGCGATCGCTACGATCGACGGCCTCGCGTCCAAAGAACCGCCATGGGTTCGCGTGTCCGGTATCCGCCTACCGATCCAGAATCCACGCAAGTACGACGCCGAGTCCGCGGCGGTCTCGTTACGCACGATCGTGAATATGCCTGCCGATGCTTATGCGCGCATCGAGCCGCTTAGCCGCGAGGCACCGGCCGACTCGGAGATCCGCCGCCAGCTGGGAACCGTGGAACTGGCCCGCGGCTGGCCACGGCGTGCACAGGACGACCTCGCCATCGCCGATACGCTGAACCCGCGCGACGTCGACTCCTACCTCGATGAGGTCGACACGCAACGCGCCCTCACCGACTACGAAGGTATCGACGAGCACCTCGCCGAGGCCAAGGTGCTGGGCAGTCGCACGGAGCGTGTCGATCGCGCCGTGCAATCGTGGGAGCGCGAGCGGGGCTGGCAGTTCGACATCAGCCAGGAAAACGGCAAAGGCTCCAGTCCCGACTACGGCGACCGGGACAGCGCCACTCTGGCGACGATCGCAAGTCCGTTGATCGACGATCACTGGCGGGTCGTCGCGCTGGGCCGCTATGCCACCGCCGCCCTGCCGGAAGGCGACGTCCGCCGCACGCGTATGGGCCTCGGTATCCGCGGTTACGCGCGTGGTCTGGAAGCGTACGTGCAGGCGCTGCCCGCAGCCGACCGTTATGTGGGCAAGACGGCTCTGGAAGCCGGCGTGAACTGGTCGCTCAACGACCACTGGGCCCTCGCCGCCGACTTCAGCACGGCAGGCGAAGACACACCGCTACGCGCCCAGTACTACGGCATCTCGGCCAAGACCCTTGAAACCGCAGTGACCTGGCGGGCGAGCGAACTCACGCAAGCCCGCCTCGGCGTCGCACGCGACAACTTCAGTGACGGCAACAAGCGCACGAGCTGGCTGGCGGCGTTCACCCAGCGCGTCTACACGGCACCGAACCTCACGCTCGATGGTGGCGTCGAACTGGGCGGATCGATGAATACGCAGACCGATCGACCCTACTTCAACCCCCGTCGCGACAACAGCTATGCGCTCACCGGCCGCCTGGAAAACCTGCTCGGCCAGTTCTACGAGCGCCAGGTCACCCAGCGCATCGACGTCGCCGTCGGCGAGTACGACGAAAAGGGTTATGCCAGCGACTGGATGGCCAGCGTGCGCTACGGCCAGATCTTCCAGCCGCGCGCGGGCATTCGCCTGGGCTGGGGCATCGGCTGGCACAACCAACCCTACGACGGCCGCCGCGAACATCGCGTCGTCCTCGATCTGACCCTGCATTGGGGAGAATGAGAGTCATGCGTCCCCTGTTGTTCCTGCTGGCCCTGTGCGGGCTCGCGCTTCCCGCGTTTGCGCAGGCCATCGCCCCGGTACGGCCCTCGCTGATCGTGCTCGCCTATCACGACGTCCGCGACGATGTCGGGGTGAAGGCCGATCGCGATCCCGATGCGACCAGTACCGATCACCTCATCTCGCATTTCGATTGGCTCAAGGCCAACGGATACAACGTCGTCAGCCTGCAGCAGGTCGTCGACGCCAGCCATGGCGGTGCCGCCCTGCCGCCGAATGCCGTGCTGCTCACGTTCGACGACGGTCTGGAGAGCTTCTACACCCGCGTGTATCCGCTGTTACGTGCATACGACTATCCCGCCGTCGCCGCCCTCGTTGGCTCGTGGATGGACATGCCCGCCGGCAAGCGCATGCCGTACAACGGTTCCGACTGCGACCGCGACTGCTTCCTCACCTGGAACCAGGTCGAGGAGATGCACAAGGGCGGGCTGGTGGAATTCGCCTCCCACTCCTGGGCACTGCATGAAGGTACCAACGGCAATCCGCAAGGCAACCTGTTGCCGGCGGCCGCCTCGTTGCGCTACGACGACAAGACCCAGGCCTACGAAGACGAAGCGCAGTACCGCGTGCGTGTCGGCGCCGATCTCCAACACAGCGCCGATGAGATCGCCGAGCACACCGGCGTCCGTCCGCGCGCGGTCGCCTGGCCTTACGGTGCCTATACGCGGGTGGGCCGCGAAGTAGCCGCCGAGCACGGCATGCCGGTGACCTTCAGTCTCGGCGACCGCCTGCCCACGCTCGAAGTCGGCAAGACCATTCCCCGTCTCCTGGTCAGTGGCAACGTCACCGCCAACCGCCTGGGCTGGCTCATGCGTCATCAGGACCGTATCGATCCCGCACGCGCCGTACAGGTGGATCTCGACTACGTTTACGACCCCGATCCCGCGCAACAGGACCGGAATCTGTCGAGACTGCTCGACCGCATCAAGCGCCTGCATCCCAGCCAGGTCTGGTTGCAGGCCTATGCGGATCCCGACGGCGACGGCGTGGCGGACGCGGTCTATTTCCCCAATCGCCACCTGCCGATGCGCGCCGACCTGTTCTCGCGTGTGTCCTGGCAGTTGCGCACGCGCGCGGGTGTTCGCGTCTACGCGTGGATGCCGGTCCTCGCCTTCCGCTTCCCGGATGGCAAGGACCTGCCCTCCCTCGCCGGCGAACCCAAGCCCGGCGGCGATCACTTCCGCCTGGCGCCGTACGACCCCAAGGTGCGCGCGATGATCGGCGACATCTACGAAGACCTCGCCATGCATGCCGACACCGCCGGCGTGCTGTTCTCGGACGACGCCTATATCCGCGATACCGATAACCTCGGCCCGTGGGCAAAGAACACCCCGGCGCAGAACACCCAGGCCCTGATCGACTTCACGCTGGAACTTTCCGAGCGCATGCGCAAATGGCGCCCGCAACTGCTCACGGCTCGCAACATGTTCGCCCGCCCCATCCTGCAGCCGAATGCAGAGGCATGGACGGCGCAAAGCCTGCCGGCCTTCATCAAGGCTTATGACACGACCGCCGTGATGGCGATGCCGCAGCTGGACCAGCAATCGGATCGCCTGGGTTGGTACAGGCACCTGGCCACGGCGGTCGGCGCCGTTCCGGACGGGTTCGACCGCACGCTGTTCGAATTCGCCACGCAGGACTGGCGCACGCACACGCCTATCGGCGACCGTGACCTTGCGTTGCGCATGCGCACCGTACAGGCCGCGGGCGCGCGACACATCGGTTACTACCCGGACGACTTCCTGCGCGACCATCCGGGACGGGAGACGATCCGCCCCGCTATCTCGGCGTCCGACTACCCCTATCCGGAGCCGACGCGATGAACGGTGGCATGCTTCACGCCCTGCTCGAGTTTGCGTTCTTCTATCCGCCGGTGATGTCGCTCATGTGGATGACGGGCGGCGTGATTTATTTCATGCGTTGGGAGCGCAACGAGCCGGTACGCGTCAAGCCTCCCGAACTACCGTCGTATCCGATGGTCACCCTGGTCGTGCCCTGCCACAACGAAGGAGAGCAGGTCCGCGAGACCATCGCCCACCTCGCCTCGCAGCAGTACCCGAACTTCGAAATCATCGCGATCAACGACGGCTCGACCGACGACACCGGCGCCCAGCTCGATCAATTGCTCGACCAATACCCTGCGCTACGCGTCATCCACATGGCGAGCAACCAGGGCAAGGCGATGGGTCTGCGTGCCGCCGCGCTGGCGTCCAACGCGGATTTCCTGGTTTGCGTCGACGGCGACGCGCTGCTCGACGATTACGCCACGCACTGGCTGCTTTCGCACATGCTGGAGAGCCCGCGAGTGGCCGCGGTCACCGGCAATCCCCGTATCCGCAATCGATCCACCCTGCTGGGCAAGCTCCAGGTGGGTGAGTTCTCCTCGATCATCGGCCTGATAAAGCGCGCGCAGCGTGTCTACGGCCGCATTTTCACCGTATCCGGCGTGATTGCCGGCTTTCGCAAGAGCGCGTTGCACGATGTCGGCTACTGGAATACCGATATGGTCACCGAGGATATCGACATCAGCTGGCGCCTGCAGATGCGCCACTGGGAGATCCGCTACGAGCCGAACGCCCTGTGCTGGATCCTGATGCCCGAAACGATCCGCGGCTTGTGGAAGCAGCGCCTGCGCTGGGCCCAGGGCGGCTCGGAGGTACTGCTGCGCTACACGAAGCAGCTTTTCGCGTGGCGGCAGCGTCGTATGTGGCCGGTGGCCATCGAATACGTGACGAGCCTGGTCTGGTCCTACACCATGGCGATCATCGTCACGCTATGGGTGCTCGGGCGCATCGTCGTGCTGCCGCCCTCGCTGTACATCGAAACCCTGTTGCCGCAATGGCATGGCGTCGTGCTTGGCGCGATCTGCCTGCTGCAGTTCCTGATCAGCCTGCTGGTGGACCGGCGCTACGAAACGCGCATCGGGCGCAATTATTACTGGATGATCTGGTACCCGCTGGTGTACTGGACCCTCAACACGGCAACCTCCATCGTCGCGATGCCCAAGGCGCTGCTCAAGCGCAAGGGTACGCGTGCGGTATGGATCAGCCCGGACCGGGGACTGCGATGAAAGCCGAAGCCATCCTGATCCAGCGCCCCGAGCGCCAGTCGTCCGTACAGAAGGCCATGTTCGGCGTCGTCACCATCGTGGCGTGGTTGTTCTGGGCCTTCCTTTGGCTCCCCCTGCTCACCTTGGGCGCCTGGGCCTTCGGCCTGCGCAATGCCTGGCTGCAGCTACACGTGCTCGAGCCGGCACGCAAGGGAGGCGACATCAACGTCGTGCTGATCGCGGCCATCGTTTGCGCTCTGGTCTTCTCTGCCTGGTCGGCCTACAACCACGCACGTTTCGCCGGAAAGCAGAAACGCCGCGGCAACGACCCGGTGGGCGTCGAAGCCACGGCGCGTGTGATCGGCGCGACCACCGAGGATGCCCTGAGTATCCAGGCGCATCGCCGCGCCGTCGTCAGCGTGAGCGAGGCCGGCTACATGACCGTGGACGAGGTCCGCTAGAAGGCGAATTCGTCAAGCGACCACCAGCGCGAACACCCCGAATGCGGGATCCGGCGAAATCCACTCCCGATCGATCCGCCAGCCGCCGGCTTCGGCCAGGCGGGCAAAGGATGCCGGCGTGAACTTGTGCGAGTTCTCGGTGTGGATCGACTCGCCGGCGGCGAAGGCGAAGTGCTGGCCAGCCACCGTCACCTGCTGCGCCAGGCGGCTCACCAGGTGCATCTCGATGCGTTCGCGTTGCGCATTCCACACGGCCCGATGCTCGAAGGCGTCCGGATGGAAATCGCCACCCAGCTCGCGATTGACGCGCACCAGCACATTGCGATTGAACGCCGCGGTGACGCCTTCGGCATCGTCGTAAGCGGCGATCAGCGTGTCGACCGATTTGACCTGGTCGGCGCCGACGATGAAATGGGCATCCGGACCGAGGCGTTCGCGGACCGATCGCAGCAGGGCGATTG
This sequence comes from Luteibacter sp., assembly GCF_035539195.1. Lineage (GTDB taxonomy): Bacteria > Pseudomonadota > Gammaproteobacteria > Xanthomonadales > Rhodanobacteraceae > Luteibacter. Next base: position 178,484 of record NZ_DATLIW010000025.1, on the reverse strand, counting down.
CCTCGTCCGGAACGAAGTTGCCGATCGTCGAACCGGGGAAGAACGCCACGACAGGCCGCCCGGCGAGCGCCTCGGGCACCTCGATGGCACGAGTGAAATCGCCCACCACCGGGTGAACTTCCAGCGCGGGATACGCCGAACGCAGCCGTTCCACCGCGCCGTTGAGCGCATCGACGCTGATGTCGACTGGGACATAGGCCGAAATCTGCGGTACCGCATCCAGCAGCACGCGTGTCTTGTCGCTTGCCCCGCTGCCCAGCTCGAGCAGCACGGCACCGTCCGGGATGGTTGTCGCCAGCGCTGGCGCAATGTCGTGCAGGAGCGCGGTTTCGGTACGCGTCGGGTAGTACTCCGGTGTCACGCAGATCGCTTCGAACAAGGTCGATCCGGCGGCATCGTAAAAGTACTTCGGCGAGAAAGCCTTCGGCGAGGCGGACAGACCGGCGAGCGTGTCACGCAGGAAGGTGAGCCTGTCGTCGTCGGGCGAGCTACCGACATCCCGCGCGAGGCGCAGGCCGGAGAACATCCAGCGCTGACCCGGACGGTAGAAATTGCGGTACGAAGGGCGAACGTGATCGGGGGGCGTCACGCTGGCACCGCCACGCAACACCATCTGGCCGCTCATGAACTTGCCGTTGTATTCGCCCACGGCATCGTCCGTCGCACGGAAGCCGGGGTACGGCGAATACGCGCTGGCGGTCCACTGCCATGCCACATCGGCCACCTGGTCGAGGTCGCGACGCGTGCGCACGGCGTGTTCCCATTCCGCTTCCGTCGGCAGGCGTGCGCCGGCCCAGCGGGCAAACGCGTCAGCCTCGTAGTAGCTGACGTGCGTGACGGCGGCATCGGGGTCGACCGGCTTCCAGCCGGCCGGCGTCATGTGCGACCAGACATCGTCCTCGCGGCGCCAATACAGCGGTGCTTCCCAGCCTTCCTCCTGACGCTGTGCCCAACCATCGGAAAGCCACAGATCGGCACGTCGATAGCCGCCGAGCGCCATGAAAGCCAACCACTGCCCATTGGTCACCAGGCGGTCCGAGATCTCGAAAGGCTCCAGCCATACGGTATGCGGCGGACCTTCGTTATCGAAGGCGAATAGCGCATCCACGGCACCGATGCGCACGGGGCCGCCACCGACACGACGGAACCGCCCGCCGGGACCAGGGGCCTGCGTGGACCACGCCGGCGCCAGGGCCGGCTTGAGCGGCGACTGGGCGAACAGGTGCTGCACGTCCATCACCAGCAGTTCCTGGTGCTGTTCCTCGTGAGCGAAGCCCAGGCGTAGCAGTGCTTCCAACTCCGCCGAAGGATGCTCCTGCAGAAAGGCCCGCATATGCGAATCGACATGGTGGCGGTAAGCGAACACCTGTGCCACGGAGGGGCGCGTGAGCAGACCGCGCAAAGGACGCGGATGCCGTGGGCCGACGGCTTCGTAGTACGAATTGAAGAGGTAGCCGAAGTCGGTATCGAACACCCTGTAGCCCGGCACGTTGGGCCCTAGCACGAAGGTTTCGAAGAACCAGGTGGTGTGCGCGAGATGCCACTTCGCGGGGCTCGCATCGGGCATGGACTGGACGACCATGTCCTCGGCGTCGAGCGATTCGACCAGCGCTTCGGTACGCGCACGAACGGCGTCGTAGCGGGCAAGAAGCGACTGGCCGGCCTGACATCGCGGCGCCGCGGCGGCGCCAGGCGCCCAGGTGGTATCGACAATGGCTTGCATGTGTGTGGTTCCCTGCCCTGGCCGATCAGCCCGGCGTGTGCTCGATGCTGACGCGATCGGCGTAGAAGGCGAGATGTTCGCGAATCGGCGCCACGGCGTCGTACGGCGCCTCGTAAGTCCAGATGGCGTTGATCGCCTTCTCGGCGTTACCCGGCAGGCTGAAATACGATGCCTCGCCCTTATAGGGGCAGTACGAGTGGTGTTCGGTCTTCGTCAGCGAGGCCATATCGGCATCGGCGCGGGGAATGTAGAACACCGCCGGATACGTCGACTCCTTCAGGGTCAACGCGTTACGGGTATCGGCGATCACGCGGTCGCCGTCGCGCACGACCACGCGGCCGCCCGACGGGGTGACGGTGATCGGATGGTCGGGCCCGGGAATGCGAACGGGACGGGAGGACATGGCGCTCTCCTTCATGCGGCTGCGGTGCAAGTCACACATCGTGCGACCACGGGCTGCCGTTTCCAAGGCGACAATCCGGAACAGGTGACATTACCCGCAGGCAAAGCTGGCCGGATTGGACGTTTCTGACCGCCTTAGCCGGGTTTGGCGAACCGATAATGCGCCACCAGCCACTCCTGCCCGCCCGCATAGCCGAACAATTCGGCACAGGCCATCCAGAACATGCGCCAGCGCTGGAACCATAGTCCCGCCGCGTCGCCGTAGGCCCCCTGGAGGACCTTCATGATTTCTTCACGGGCCATGTCCTGATTCGCGAGCCAGTGATTGGCGGTGCGCTGGTAGTGGGTGCCGTCGACATGCCACCGGCGTTCGATGGCCAGGTCCTGCTGGAACCACAGCAGGGTGTCCGAGGCGGGCATCAGGCCGCCGGTGAAGAAGTGCTTGCCCATCCAGTCGTCCTCGCCTTCGGTTTCGAAGGGATACATCAGGGTCCGATGGGCGAAAATGTGCACGAACAGCTTGCCGCCCGGACGCAGCCAGTGCGAGATACGCGAGAGCAACGTCTCGTAATTGCGCATGTGCTCGAACATCTCCACCGACACGCAACGGTCGAATTGGGTCGGGCCCAGTTCCAGCGTGTTGGCGTCCGCGGTGATCACGTTCACGTTATGGATGCCGCGCGCGGCACAGTTCGCTTCGATATGCCGGCGCTGGCCCGCCGAGTTGGACACCGCCGTGATGCGCGACCGCGGATAGCGCTGGGCCATCCACAAGGTGAGCGATCCCCAGCCACAGCCCAGTTCGAGGATCGACTGGTCGTCGGCCAGTTCGGCGCGTTGCGCGTAGAGCGCGAGCATCGCCTCTTCGGCCTCGGCTAGCGATTCGTTACCGGTCGGGTAGTAGCAACCCGAATACTTCAGGCGGGGCCCGAGGCACAGCTCGAAGAAACGTGGCGGAAGCTCGTAGTGCTGGCCGTTGGCGGCGTCGGTGTGGATCGCAACCTCGCTGTGTTTCAGTCCGTCGATGCGCTTCTGAAAGCGCTCGGCCACGGCGTCGAGACCACCCGCGCCCTCTTCGGCGAGGCGCTTCGCGCACAGCCGGCGAATGCCCGCGCGCAGCAGGGCGTCGGGAAGCAGTCCACGCTCGGCCAGGCCGAGCAAGCCGGAGCCGGCACGATCTTCACGGGCGTACAAGGCATTGCTGACGGCGGTGTTCATGCGTTATCGCTCTCATGTTTCGGAAACCACGGAAAGAACATCGGCGTGTCGCGCTGGTAGCGACGATAGGCGTCGCCACGCGAGCGCAAGGCCTGGGTCTCGGTGTACGGCACGCCACTGACGAAGCGCAGGAACAGGAACATCACCACGGGACCGCTCCATGCCAGCCACCACAGCGGGGAGCCGATGGCCAACACCACGTAGACGAACCAGTGCAGCCACTCGAAGAAGTAGTTGGGATGGCGCGAGTAGCGCCAGAGCCCGTCGCGGCAGGTCTTGCCCTTGTTCGCCGGATCGGCGCGAAACGCGGCAAGCTGGCGATCCGCCAGGGCTTCGCCGCCGACACTGGCCAGCCAGATAGCGATCGCCACGGTCATGGCGGCCATCGAGGACACCGGATTAGCGGCCACCGCGATGAATGGCACGGCGAACAGACCGACGAGGAAGGCCTGGAATTGGAAGAAACCGAAGAACTTGCCCTGGCTGCCATGCCAGTGTTCGCGCAGCGCACGGTAGCGGCCATCCTCTTCTTCAGCGGACACACGTCGCCAGAGATGCCAGGCAAGACGACAGGCCCAGAGACCGCCGAGCACGGCCGTGACAACACGCGTGACCGGCGCACCCGAACCGACCAGAGCAGCCAGCACGGCCGCCGCTCCCACCGCCACCGACCACAGCACGTCGACGATGCCCGCATTGCGGTGGCGGCGCTGCCATGCCCATCCCGCCGTCATCAGCCAGGCCGAGGCCAGCCAGATCACCAGCAAGGTATTCACCGTGCTCATGCGGGCGCCCTCACCAGGAGCCATCGATGGCTCAGCGCCGCCAGCAAGGGCATCGCCATGGCCCAACCGGCGGCGAGCACGGCAAGGGCGCGCCACGCCGGAGCCTCGAAGGTCAGCGCGGCCCAGCCGCTCGCGGCGCCCGCATAGGCCAGCGGCCCACCGATGCCGCCGATGAGGACGGCGAGCACCGGTCGTGTCCCCAGAGCCCGCAACGGGCCGCCCAGGGTCAGCGAGAAACACGCCCACAGGCCGAGGATCCACAGCGGCGCACCCGCCGTCGGCAGCGCCGGCATGGCCGCGGCGTAGTCGGCCAGATGCCATCCCCGGACGAGGCCGTCGATCGTCACGCCGCACAGCACGGCGATCGTCACGATCCGCAAGGCCGCGCGGGGTCGCGCCGACACGCCGAGCTGCCAGCCGACGAACGCCAGCGCTGCGATCACACCCGGCCAAGGCTCGCCACGCCCGGCAAAGATCACCGCGACGAACCAGACCAACTGATAGCCGATGACGCTGCTCCAGGAAGCGATCATCCCGCCCTGCTCCCATGCATCGGCTTCTCCATCAACACGTGCGAGACGCCGATCGAGCGCTCGAGAAAGCCTCCTTCGCAATAAGCGAGGTAGAACTCCCAAGAGCGGATGAAGCGCTCGTCGAAGCCCTGCCCACGCACCTGGCCAAGACTGTCGAGGAAACGTTTCCGCCAGGCCGCGAGGGTCCGCGCATACGACAGGCCGAAGTCCTGCAGCCGCACCAGCGCAAGGTCGGTGACGCGCGTCTTCGCCGCCAGCATGGCGTGGATCGACGGAATGAAGCTGCCCGGGAAGACGTGGCGCTTGATGAAGTCGACCGACGCCAGCGCCTGTGCGTAACGATGATCCTCGATGGTGATCGCCTGGATGAGCGCCCGGCCACCCGGTCGCACCAGGCTGCCGAGCTTGGCGAAGTAGGTGTCGAGATAAGGGGCGCCGATGGCCTCGATCATCTCGATCGACACCAGCTTGTCGTAGGTACCGGTGAGGTCGCGGTAATCCTCCAGGAGCAGGGTCACGCGATCGTCGAGGCCGGCCTCCCTCACACGCTCGGCGGCCAGCGCGTGCTGCTCGCGGGAGATCGTGGTGGTCGTTACATGACAACCGTATCGGCGTGCGGCGTGCACAGCAAACCCGCCCCACCCCGTGCCGATCTCGATCACCCGGTCGCCGGGCTTGAGGTCCAGCCATTGGCAGACGCGATCGAGCTTGCGCGTGGAAGCCGTCTCCAGCGTGTCGTCGTCGGCTTCCCAAAGCGCGGACGAATACATCAGGTCCGCCGAAAGAAACAGACCGAAGAAATCGTTACCCAGGTCGTAATGCGCGGCGATGTTGCGGCGGCTGCCGTCGCGCGTGTTTCGGCGCAGGGCGTGCCAACCCTTCATCGCCAGGCCGCCCAGGCGTGCCAGACCCGATTCCATGCTGTCGAGGCGGTCGCGGTTGCGCACCAGCAGGCGAATAAGACCCACCAGGTCGTCGCAATGCCACAAGCCATCCATGAAGGCCTCGCCCGCGCCGACGCTGCCATGGGCGGCAACGGCGCGATAGAACGCGAGGTCGTTCACCTGGATGTGCGCGACGAGGTCCGGTTGCGACGCCGTCGACTCGCCGAGTTCGACCCGCCCGAGCGGGTCGTCGATGACCAGCCGGCCATGGCGCATGCCGCGCATCCTCGACAGCAGCATGTGGCGGAGGAGACGAAGCGTTCGAGGCGCCGGCGCGGCACGTTCGCGAGTGACGATGGCATTCATGGGGTTCTCACCGGATGGTCGTGAACGGGATTGCGCTTCAGCCAGAGGCGTAGCGCTTCGAAGTGGATCGCGCCGACGACCTTCGCCGTCATCAGCGGATAGCGCCACAGAACGCGCGCCAGCGAGGCGCCGCCGAGCTCCCGCCGTTGAAGCGACAGATGCGCGTCGAACTCGCGCACACCGTCACGCAGCACGTCCATATGCACGCGAATTCGCTCGTCGGGGCGGGTGAAGCGCCAGCGATACTCGCGCTCCATCGGCATGAACGGCGACACATGAAAGGCCTTGGGAAAGGTCGCGTCGACGACATGGCCTTCAGCGCCTTCGTCCACCGCGAGCACATAGCTGTGCCTTTCGCGCCACGGGGTATTGGTGATCTCGGCGACGACGCAATCGAGCGTGACGCCATCCACCCGGAAGCAGTAATAGAAAGTCACCGGATTGAATACGACGCCCGCGTAGCGAAGGTGGGTGAGCACACGCACGGGGCCGGCCGGGCGATATCCCAGCGACACCCTCGCCCGCTCCCGCACGGCCTCGGCCAGCGGCACGTCCGGCGCACCGAGATAGTCCGAGCGCCGGAACTCGGCTACGTTCCGACCGCTTGCCGACCACAACCAGCGATCGGCGAACACGCGATCCACTTCGTCCAGATCCAGATAGATCTGGGCCATGCGATAGGTGAAAGCATGCTCGTGCGGGGCATGCCGGCGATGCGTCACGATGCCCTCGTACACGGCGCTGGCGAAGCGGTCGCTCATGCGGTCGCCCTGCCCCGTGTGGCCATCGCGCGCTCGAAGTCCCGCGCCAGCTCGACGGCGCTGCGCATGCCGTCCTCGTGGAAACCCCAGCCCCAGTACGCGCCGGCGAACCATGTGCGGCGAAGCCCCTGGATCTCGCATTTGCGCGCCTGCGCGGCGACGGAAGCATGCGTATACACGGGGTGCCGGTAATGCATGCGCCGCAGGATCCGCCGCGGATCGATGGCCTCGCTGCGGTTGAGCGTGACGACGAAGGGATCGGGCGAGGAAAATCCCTGCAGCAGGTTCATGCAGTAACTGACCGTGCAGGCATCGCCGGCATCGGCGGGAATGAAGGCGTTCCATGCCGCCCAGGCCTTGCGTGAGCGTGGCAGCAAGGACGCATCCGTATGCAGCACGGTGTCGTTGGACTGATAGGTCATCGCCCCGAGGATCGAGCGCTCCACCCCATCGGCATCGGCCAGCAGCGCCAGCGCCTGGTCGCTGTGGCAGGCAAGTACTACCTCGTCGAAGGCGTACGTGCCGGCATGCGTCACGACATCCACGCTGTCCTCATAGCGGCGCACGCCGACGACGGTCGTGTGCAGGCGTTCTTCCACCGACCAGCGCGCGCGCAGCGCATCCACGTAGCGCCGCGACCCACCCGTGACCACGCGCCATTCCGGCCGTCCCGACAGGCTCAGCATCTGGTGATTGGCCATGAACCGCACGAGGTAACGTGCGGGGAACCGCAGAATGGTGGCCGAAGGCGACGACCACAGCGCGGAGGCCATCGGCACGAGGTGCTCCTCACGGAAGGCTTCGCCGTAGCCGCCGCGCTCCAGATACTCGCCGAGGGAGGGACCTTCGCCGGCCTCGTCGAGCAAGGCCGGTGCGTCGCGATAGAAGCGCATCAGGTCACGGAGCATGCCGTAGAAACGTGGCGATACCAGGTTACGGCGCTGGCAGAACAACGTATCCAGGTTGGCCGCGTTGTACTCGAGGCCGCTGGCCTGGTTACGCACCGAGAAACTCATGGTCGTCGGCTGGGTCGCCACGCCGAGTTCGTCGAACAGGCCCGACAACAGGGGGTAATGCGCGCGGTTGTGCACGATGAAGCCGGTGTCGACGGTGTATTCGCGACCGTCCAGGCGGATGTCGTGCGTGTGCGTGTGGCCGCCAGGATATCCGTTGGCTTCGAACAGCGTCACGGCGTGCGTGCGGGACAGCAGCCATGCCGAGGCCAACCCCGCGATACCCGAACCGACGACGGCGACGCGCATGCTCAGCGCCTCGCCTTGGCCGCGACCCAGGCCGGGATCGGCTTGAGGTCGTGCACCAGGCCCAGCCACGACATCGCGCGCAGGCCGTAATACGTCAGGTCGATTTCCCACCAGCGGAAGCCCTGCCGAACGGTGCCAGGAAAGAAGTGATGGTTGTTGTGCCAGCCTTCGCCGAACGTGAGCAGTGCCAGCCACACGTTGTTGCGACTGTCGTCGGCCGTGTCGAAACGACGGCGGCCGAAACGATGGGCCAGCGAATTGATCGTCACCGTGGCATGGAACAACACCGTGGTGGAGATGAAGAAGCCCCAGACCAGCATCTGCCAGCCGGTGGTGCCGAGACCTGGCGCGACGTGTTGCAGGAGCTTGCCCAGGCCGAACAGGGCGATGGCGAGAAGCACGGGGATGGCCGTGTCGTAGCGGTCCAGCCAACGCAGCTCCGGATATTTCGCCAGGTCCGGCACGCGCTCGATCTCGGTGCGGAAGCCGTTCGGGGTGAGGAACCAGCCCACATGGCTCCAGAGGAAGCCATGCACGCCCGGCGAGTGCGGGTCCAGCGCCGTGTCGGTATGACGATGGTGGTGGCGATGATGGGCGGCCCACCACAAGGGCCCCCGTTGCACGCAGCTCGCGCCGATCAGGGCAAAGACGAACTGTACCGGACGCGAGGTGCGGAACGTCCGATGCGAGAAGTAGCGGTGGTAGAACGCGGTCAGGGCGAACATGCGCACCGCATAGAGCGCCACCGCAACCCACACCGCGACCGGGGAGACGCCGGTCCGGAAAGCGCCGAAGCACGCCAGGTGCATGACCACGAAAGGCGAGGCGCGGAGCCAGTCGATGCGGTCGCCCTTCGACGGATCGACCGGAGCCGCGTTCGAGGTATCGAACCAACGGCGTATCGTGCCGACACGGCGTGCCACCGGAGGCGCTTCGTAAGTGGCGGTGGGGCGGACGTTCATGTGGACTCCCTTGGCGTTCCCTTACCTATACGGGGCGCCACGGGTCACGGATGCACGAACCTGGCCTAGATGGTGCAGCGACCGTCCAGCTTCGTCGACAGCGCCTCGTCGACGGCGGCATCGGCGACCTTGCCCTCTCGCTTGTCCGGCATGAACTCGATACGCACGGCGCGCAACTTGCCGTTCTCGCCGCGAATCGAGCCCATGCCCTCGAAACGGCGCAGCGTACGGTCGTTGACGCTGTAGCTGAGTACGACCGTGGGTGCCGCGAAGGCGTACCAGGCATCCAGTTTCATCGTCATGCGCCGCAGGCCACCGGCCGTTTCGCCGTCCACCAGGCGTACGTTGTAGAAGGCGAAGCGCCCCGGCAGCAGGAATGGAATACCGTCGCCGCGCTTGCCGATGGCGTCCCAATGCGTACGCACATAGACGTCGAACCCGGCATCGATCACCCCGTCCTTCTTCGCGGGGAGCGGTTTGGCCACTTCGGCGGCGGCACCGCGCTTGGCGTAGACACTGCGGGTGCCTTCCCTGGAGCGCACCCCTTCGGCGTCGCCATTGCGCGCATCGACGAAGCTGAAGTCCGGCCCGATCGCCGTGCCACCGCCCTCCAGCACCTTCCGCGCAAATGCCTTCCCGTCGGGGCATTGGTACTGCACCACCTGGCGACCGGTGCCCACGGTGTGGACTTCGCGATAGAGCAACTGGCCGTTATCGGGCGCATAGGCATCGCCGACGAAGCGTTCGGCGGCGGCGGCAGGGGCGGCGGCGGCCAGGCAGGCGACAGCGGCGAGCGGGACGATCGGGGCGGAAGAAAGAAGCCTCACGGAATGCTCGTCCTCGAAAGGGATACGTGACAGTGGATACGAGTCGGCGTGAAGGGCGGATGCGGATCGCGACGCCCCGACCACGGTCATGTTATAGATCGCTCCGCATAGATCGACCGATCGCCGCCAGCCCGTACAAGGACAAGGACCCACGCATGCCAGCCACCAGCCCCGCCGAACGCGACGAGCTGAATCGACTGTTGCTACGCACCGCGGACGCAGACCAGCGTGCCTTCGAGGAGCTCTACCGGCGCACCTCGTCGCGCCTTTTCGGCGTCTGCGTGCGGCTGATGGGCGACCGTGACGAGGCCGAGGAAGTGCTCCAGGAAGCCTTTGTCACGGTGTGGAAGCGGGCTCGCAGTTTCGACGCGAAGCTCTCCAGTGCCCTTACCTGGCTGGTTACCGTCGCCCGCAACAAGGCGATCGACCGCCTGCGCCAGCGGCCCGATCTGCGTCCGGTGGAAGTGGACTGGGAAACCCTGGTCGATGAAGGCCCCGGTCCCGCGCATGGCGCCGAAAGCGACGAGGACTATCGCAACCTGCAGGCCTGCCTGGCCGAACTGGAAATCCAGCAGCGTCGCTCGATCCGTGAAGCCTTTTTCGGCGGCGCTACGTATAACGAGTTGGCGGAACGCGCAAAGGTGCCCCTCGGCACCATGAAAAGCTGGATTCGTCGCGGTCTCCTGCAACTCAGGGCGTGCCTCAATCCATGAACAGCACCTTCGAATCCGATAAAGACAACCTGCGCTACGCGGAGTACGTGCTCGGCCTGCTGGATGCCGACGCGCGCGCCGCGGTGGCCCACGAAGTCGAGACCAGCCCGGAAGCAGCCGCCGCGGTCGCGCTGTGGCAGCGTCATTTCACCCCCCTGGCGATGGAAGTCACCGATGTCGCGCCACCGGCGCATGTCTGGGCCGGCATCCGGCGTCGCCTCGCCTTCGATGCCGCGCCGCCGTCGCCGGCGGCGGCGCGCACGGGCAGCAGTATCTGGGACAGCCTCGGGCTGTGGCGCTGGATCGGCGTCGGCGCGACGGCCGTAGCCGCCTGCCTGCTCGTCATCACCGTGACCCGACCACTGGCACCGCCGACCGCGGCGCACGCATCCGTGCTGATGGTCTCGACCATCGCCGGTGACAACGGCGTCGCCGGGTGGACGGCCACCATGGATATCGACCGCTCCGAGCTGCTCGTCGTGCCGGCGAGCCCGGCCAACGTCGCGACCGACCGCAACACGCAGCTGTGGCTGATTCCCGCCGGGGGCGCTCCGATCTCGGTCGGCGTCTTCCCACCGGGCGATCCGAAACGGTTCCACCTGGACAAGGACCTCCTGGATCGCCTCGGCCCGACGGCCGCCCTCGCCGTCTCGCTGGAGCCGGTCGGTGGCTCCCCGACCGGGCAGCCCACTGGCCCGGTCATCGCCAAGGGTGCCATCCGCGCTGCCTGAAATCTTCACATTTGCCGTGGGGTAGTACGTAGAATTCAGCGGGATGCCGCTCAACTTCCCGCCCCCGCGGCCGATAAGATGAGTGCGTTGCAGGTCGGGGGAGGCACGCCATGAAAGCACTCATCGCCGCAGCGGCCATCGTTGGGGCTCACGCAGCCGCGCTGGCGGTCCTGCCCGATAGCGGCATGGCGATCTCGTACACGTTCTTCTTCTCGGTGGCCGCGCTCGCCATGTTCAGCGCGTACCGGGCCTGGACGCGTTCGGGCACGCCACGTGACCACCGCTGGTGGCTGCTCCTGGCCAGCCTCGGCCTGTGGACCGTCGGCATGTCGCTGTCGGCGCGACAGAACTACGTGCTCGACAATTCCAACCCCGCCCCCGGCGACAGCATGTTCTTCTACATCCTGTACGTGCTGCCGGTACTCGTCGCGGTGTCGTCCGCTCCTGTCGCCGCACGCAAGAAATGGGCGATGGCGATCGATCTGGTCCTGGCCGGCCTGCTTGGCGTGCTCTTCTACATCCGCACGTTCTCCATCGTGACGCTGCAAGGCGCGATCGGTCCGCAGCAGGCGGTCGACGTCGCCTACATGCTCGATTTCGAGAACGTGTGCCTGGCCGTCGCCGCGCTGCTGCGCTTCGTCGCCACGGACCGCGCCGACGATCACGCGTTTTTCCGGGCGGTGATGGCTTTCTTCGTCGTTTACGCGGTCTCCGGCTTCTCGTACAACCACTACGTCGCGCTCAACGGTCACCCCGACTTCGGTACGTCGGTGTTCGACGTCCTGCTCGACCTGCCCTTCCTGGCGCTTTTCGTCGTCACCATGACGCGACAACCGCAGCGTCACTGGCACCCGCCGGTGTACCTGATCCGCTTCGTGCAGAGTGCGAGTCCCACCTTCCTCGCCATGAGCGTGCTGGGCTTCGGCCTGATGGTGATCCCGGTCTATCCGTCGCTCGGTATCGGCGGCGCGATCGCCGCGGTGATCGGGATCGGCCTTCGCGGCACCCTGGCCCAGGTGGACCTGGTCGAGGAGGAATACCGCCTGTCGCTCAGCCGCGACGAGCTGCAAGGCCTGGTCTTCACCGACAGTCTCACCGGGCTGGCCAATCGCCGTGCCCTCGACGAGCGTCTCCTGCGGGAATGGCACCGTCCCGCGCAGCGCGAGCCGATCGCCTTGCTGATGATCGACGTGGACTTCTTCAAGGAATACAACGACCGCTACGGCCACCTCGCCGGGGACGACTGCCTGCGCGCGCTCGCCTCCGTGCTCTCGGGTCGCAGCCTGCGGGCGGGCGACTTCATCGCCCGTTTCGGTGGCGAGGAGTTCGCCGTGGTCGCGCCCGGTACGCGACTGTCCGACGCCGTGGCGTTGGCCGAAGACTTGCGCGCCCAGGTGGAAGCGCAAGGTATCGTGCATCCGCTCAGCCCGTTCGGCGTGCTGACGATCACCATCGGCGTAGCCACCTTGCTGGCCAATGCCAACGGTGGCCCGCTGGACCTGCTCAACGCCGCCGACCGTGCGCTCTACCGGGCGAAGAACGCCGGCCGCAACCGCATCGGCGCGCAGGGCGACGCCCGACTGGAGCGCGCTTAACCCCTTTTCGCAGGTGCCGACGTTTCATCTGTATGTCCCCCACGAGGCCGTGCACGATGAATACGTTCCGCATCACCCTGCCCCTGCTGTTCGCCGGCCTCGTCGCCGCGGCGGGAAGCGTCGCTACCGACACTTCCCCCCGCCAGCGCGTGGCGCCCATCCCGCCTGTATTCAACGACGCTCCCTGCGAGCAAGCCGTGCATGGCTATGGGCCCGGGCGGCCCATGCCCATTCCCATGATGGCGCGGCGAGCCGCATCGGTACCGGCGCCAGCTGCCGTGCCGCAGCCTGCCGAGCCGGCCGCATCTCCGGTCATGGCGGAAGCGGATGCGGCGAATGGGGTCGTTGCCTCGCGTCTGCGGAAAGTGGCGGGCGGCATGTCGATGTACGGCTTCGCCCCATCCCAGCCGATCGATCGAGACAACTACAAACACAGGGAAGCCAACGCGGTACACCTGGCCGCCAGCGATCCGGTGTCGACGTTCGGTATCGACGTCGACACGGGTTCGTACACCAACGTGCGCCACATGCTCGACGAAGGACGTCTGCCACCCGCCGATGCCGTCCGCACGGAGGAGTTCATCAACTACTTCGACTACGGCTATGCGCCGCCGACGGACCGCTCGCGCCCCTTCAGCGTGACCACCGAACTGGCGCCCGCGCCGTGGAACAGCCACCGCCAGTTGCTGATGGTCGGCATCCAGGGATACAAGGTGCCGGCCAGCGAGATTCCCGCGGCCAACCTGGTCTTCCTCGTCGACGTCTCCGGATCGATGGATGAGCCGGACAAGCTGCCGTTGCTGAAGGCCTCGCTGAAGCAGATCGTGCCCAGGCTTCGCGCGCAGGATCGTGTTTCGCTGGTGACCTACGCCGGCGCCACCTGCGTCGCGCTTCCCTCCACGCCCGGCGACCGGCACGCCACGATCACCGCGGCGATCGACGCCCTGGCCGCCGGCGGTTCCACCAACGGGGCCGCCGGCATCGACCTCGCGTATGCGCAGGCGGCGAAGGGCTACATCGAGGGCGGCGTCAATCGCGTCATCCTCGCCACGGATGGTGACTTCAACGTCGGCACGACCGGCGTGCAGTCGCTCAAGGACCGCATCGCCGAGAAGCGAAAGAGCGGCGTAGCGCTCACCACGCTGGGCTTCGGCGAAGGCAATTACAACGACGAAATGGCCGTGGAACTGGCTGACGTCGGCAATGGCAGCCATCACTACATCGACAGCCTGGACGAGGGCCGCCGCGTTCTGGTCGACGAGATGTCGGCCACGCTGATGACGATCGCCAGGGACGTGAAGATCCAGGTCGAATTCAATCCCGGTGTCGTCGCCGAGTACCGCCTGATCGGTTACGAGAAGCGCGTGCTGGCTCGCGAGGACTTCAATAACGACGCCGTCGATGCGGGGGAGATCGGTGCCGGCGCGAACGTCACCGCTCTCTATGAAATCACCCTCAAGGGTGCGCCGGGCGCGCAGGTCGATCCACTGCGCTACGGCGGCGAACCCGCGGTCGTGGCGAAGGGCAACGAACTGGCCTTCCTCCGGCTTCGCTACAAGGCCGCGGAAGGTGGCGCGAGCAAACTGATCGAACAACCGCTGTCGGCACAGGTAGCGGTCGCGCCCAGCGAACGGCTGCGCTTCGCCGCCTCGGTGGCCGCGTTCGCCGAGAACCTGCGTGGCGGCAAATATGTCGAAGGCTTCGGTTACGACAAGGTAGCTGCGCTGGCGCGCGGCTCGTTGGGTAAGGACGAGGGTGGCTATCGAGCGGCAATGGCAAGGTTGGCAGCGTTGGCCGGTGGCATGCAGACCGAGCAACCGGTGGCCGGAACGTTCGTTCGCCGAGGCAAGTAACCACCGCCGCTGAATCGGCCCCACAGGAAGCCGGCGGCCCTCATGACGAGGTCCGTCTTGTGTGGCAGCCGGTGGCCCTCGCGACGAGGTCCGCCCTGTGTGGCAGCCGGTGGCCTCGCGACGAGGTCAGCCTTGTGTGGGAGCCGATTCATCGGCGATTGAACGGAACCACGACCCTGCCCATCGCCGAATACCACCCGGATGACGTACCCTCCCCGGCCATGGATGCTCCCCTGGCCGACGATGGCGGACTGATGCTCGCCTGGGCGAGCGGGGATGCGGCCGCCTTCACCGAGCTGTACGCCCGGCACAAGGGTCCGCTCTACCGGTTCCTCCTGCGAACGGTGAAGGATCGCGCGGTCGCCGACGAGTTGTTCCAAGAAACCTGGAGTCGTGTGATCGCCGCCCGCGAGCGCTATCGTGCCGAAGCGAAGTTCAGCACGTGGCTGCTGCAGATCGCCCATAACCTGGCCATCGACAGCTTCCGCAAGCAACGCCCACAAGCCGGCTCCGAGGAAGCCGAAGCCGTGTTCGCCGCGCAGGCCGCTCCCGAGCGAGAGCAGCCCGAACACGCGTTATCGGATTTCGAGCAGCGCCGACGTATGCAGCGTGCCATCGAGAGTCTGCCCGACGAACAGCGCACCGCCTTCGTGTTGCGCATGGAGAACGAACTTTCCCTGGAGGACATCGCCGCTGTCACCGGCGTAGGACGCGAAACCGCGAAATCGCGGCTTCGTTACGCCATGGCCCGGATCCGCGAACTCGTAACCGAATGACATGACCCAGATCACGCCCCCGCCCAGCGACGACGACTTGCCCGACGAGCGCGAATTCGCCGCGCTCTATGCGCGCCTGCCGAAGGCCGAGCCCGACGCATCACTCGATGCAACGGTGCTCGCCGCCGCGCGGGCGATGCCGGTGAGTCGTCGCCCGCGCTGGCCTGTCGCCTTCGCGTCCGCGGCCGTGCTGGTCCTCGCTGTCGGCGTCGCCTGGCAGGTGCGTGAGGGGCAGCCGGGTCCGTCCCAGCAGGACGTCAACGGCATCGCCGCTGAAGCGGCTCCCACAACAGCCAAATCCGCTCCCTCAAAAGGTGCGGCGATGCCGGGTGTGGGAGCCGCTCCCTCAAGGGGTGCGGCGATGCCTGATGTGGGAGCCGCTTCAGCGGCGATGCCTTCGTCTCGCGCCCCCGTCCGCCGCCTGACCCCGACGGCGTCCCCCAAGCTAACGGCACCAGCCGCCGCACCGGCCCCTGTCCAGGCACCCATCCCTGCCCCGGCACCGCCGGTGGGCCCACCCGATGCGGCGGAAGCCGACGCATCCGCGGCGCTTTCTCCGGCGCCGCCGTTCGAGCGTGCCCGACCTGGGCCTTCCGGCATGCTGCGGCAGAAGGTCGCCGCTCCCGTGTCCGCCGACGCCGCGGTTCCAGCCAGCCTCGCCCCCGACGACCGCGTCGGCGAGATCCGCCGCCTGCTCGGTCGCGGCGAGCGTGCCCAGGCGATACGTGAGCTTGAGGATCTTCGTCGGCGTTATCCGCGCTACGACCTGCCCCAAGACCTGCGTGACCTGACTCCTTGAGCGTGGCGCTGGAAACGCTCGCCGCGCCGTGGCGGCACGAGGAAGACATTCGCAAGAGCCGCTTCCTCGCCCAAGCGGCACCGGTAGGCACGACGACGGAAGCGCTTGCCTTCGTCGCTGCCGCCGGCGATGCGACAGCCACGCACAACTGCTGGGCCTACCGGATCGGCGACGCCTACCGTTTCAACGACGACGGCGAGCCCGGTGGTACCGCTGGCCGCCCTATGCTGCAGGCGATCGACGGCCAGGGCTGTGACCGCGTGGTCGTCGTGGTCACGCGCTGGTACGGCGGCATCAAGCTGGGTGCGGGCGGTCTGGCCCGGGCCTATGGCGGCACGGCGGCGGAATGCCTGCGCCTTGCGCCGCGCGTAGCGATCGTCCCCATGGGGCGGTTGCTTATCCACTGCGACTTCGCCGAACTCGCACTGCTCACCGCGCGGATCCGCGAGATGGACGGCGCGATCGAACGGGAAACCTTCGTTGCCGATGGCGCCGAACTGACCGTACTCGCCCCCTTGGCCCGCCTCGATACCATCGCCGCCCGCGTGGTCGATCTCAGCCGGGGGCGCATCCGGCCGCGCCGGGTCGATTGAATACTGCACCGGGCGGCCCCATCCGTTGGCGAATGACCACAGCAATGAGCGGCGCATGACCACCGAACGCAGGGAGAAGTCACGGAACATCGGTGCACTGCGCAACCTCTGGCCCTTCCTCAAGCCGCATAAGGCCCTGGCCATCGGCTGGCTGGTCTTCCTCGGCATTTCGTCCGGCGCCTCGCTGTTGCTGCCTGTGGCGTTGCGCCACATCATCGACAAGGGTTTTCTCGCCTCGAACCTGGCGACGATCAACGGGACCTTCCTTGCCCTGTTCGGCCTCGCCGTGGTGCTCGCCCTCGCCACCGCCGCGCGCTACTTCTTCATCGCCCTGCTCGGCGAACGTTCGCTCGCCGCGCTGCGGAGCTCGCTGTATCGGCACGTGATCAACCTCGACGTAGGCTTTTACGAAAGCACCCGTGTGGGCGAGCTCACCTCGCGCCTGGGCACCGACACCGAACTGGTCCAGACCCTGGTCGGCTCCGGGATCTCGGTGGCGCTGCGCAGCACCGTCATGCTGATCGGCTCGGCGGCGGCGATGGCCTGGACCAGCCCGCGCCTCGCCGGGCTCACTGCCCTGGTCATTCCTGCGGTGATGCTGCCGATCCTCATCTTCGGCCGCCGCGTGCAGAAGCTGTCGCGCAGCAGCCAGGATCGTCTCGCCGATGCCGCCGCCGTCGCCAACGAAACGCTCAATGCCGCGCAGACCGTGAAAGCCTATGCACGCGAGCCGATCGAGAGCCGCCGCTATGCGAATGCCATCGCCCTCGCACTGGCCACGGCGCGCCGGCGCATCGGCATGCGCTCCATGCTGACCGCCGCGGTGATCGTCCTGATTTTCGGCGCGATCACCCTGGTGCTCTGGGCCGGTGCCCGCGACGTCATCGCCGGCGAACTCGCGCCTGGCATCCTCACCCAGTTCGTGGTCTATGCCATTTTCGCCGCCGGCTCCGTTGCCGGCCTGTCGGAAGTGTGGGGCGACGTGTTGCAGGCTGCGGGTGCGATGGAGCGTATCGGCGAGCTGTTCGCGGAGAAAGCGACCATCGCCACACCGGACGCTCCCGATCCGTTGCCGCAGCCGGTGACCGGCGCACTGCGCTTCGACCATGTGGAATTCCGCTATCCCTCGCGACCGGACGTGGCCGCGCTGTCCGACTTCGACCTCGAGATCGCGCCCGGCGAAACCGTCGCCCTGGTCGGACCCTCCGGCGCCGGCAAGAGCACCGTATTCAGCCTGCTGCTGCGTTTCCACGATCCCGTCGGCGGTTCGATCCGCTTCGACGGTGTCGAACTGCGCGCGCTGGCGCTACCCGAGTTGCGCGGCGCGATCGCCCTGGTGCCGCAGGAAACCGTGATCTTCGGCGGCAGCGCCGCGGACAACATCCGTTTCGGTCGCGAGGACGCCAGCGACGCCGAGGTACGCGATGCCGCGCGCCTGGCCGAAGCCGACGGCTTCATCCAGGCCTTGCCGGAAGGCTACGAGGCCACGCTGGGCGAACGGGGCGTGCGCCTTTCCGGCGGCCAGAAGCAGCGCATCGCGATAGCCCGGGCGATCCTGCGCGATGCCCCGTTGCTCCTACTCGACGAGGCAACCTCGGCTCTCGACGCGCAGTCGGAAGCGGCCATCCAGCATGCCCTGGAGCGGCTCGAGAAAGGCCGGACCACCCTGGTGATCGCCCATCGCCTGGCCACCGTACAACGCGCCGACAGGATCGTCGTGATGGACGGCGGCAGGATCGTCGCCCAGGGCACGCACGAGGCCTTGCTGCGTGAAGGCGGCCTCTACGCCGAACTGGCGAGGTTGCAGTTCGTCGCCTGAGCGGCGATTCGTTTTCGCCGCGTTGACGAGTCGCCGCCTAACGTGCGGCGATGGACAGCGACCTGCTTCTCCCTCGCCCCGAAGGCCTGTACTGCCCGGCGGGTGACTTCTTCATCGACCCCATGCTCCCGGTGCCTCGTGCCGTGGTCACCCACGCCCACGGCGACCATGCACGTTCGGGAAGTGCGCTGTACCACGTCGCCCGTGCCGGCCTGGGGTTGATGCGGGAACGGCTTGGTGCCACAGCGACAATTCGCGATTACGCCTACGGGGAGTCCTTCACGCTCGGCGACACGCGTCTGTCGCTCCATCCATCGGGTCATGTGCTTGGCTCGGCGCAGGTACGGATCGAAGGGCGCGGCCTGGTTGCCGTCGTCTCCGGCGACTACAAGCGCGATCCCGACCCTACCTGCGTTCCCTTCGAGCCCGTGCCCTGCGATGTGTTCGTCACCGAATCCACGTTCGGCCTACCGATCTACCGCTGGCCGTCGATGCATGCGGTGGTCGACGACATGCTCGCCTGGCTGGACGAATGCGCCGAGCGCGCCGTGCCGGCCGTGCTGTTCTGCTACGCGCTCGGCAAGGCACAGCGCATCCTCGCCGAGCTCGCCAGGCGAACGGAGCGCACCGTGCATCTGCATGGCGCGATGCTGCGACTGGTCGAGGCCTATCGCGAGGCGGGCGTGCGCATGCTGCCCACCCAGGCGGTAAGCGAGTCGGCGCGCGGCAAGGATTTCGCCGGCGAACTGATCATGGCGCCACCCTCGGCGGCGGGGTCGCCGTGGATGCGTCGCTTCGCCAAGGCCTCCACGGGATTCGCCTCGGGTTGGATGCAGGTGCGTGGCGCGCGACGCCGCCGCGGATACGACCGGGGCTTCGTCGTCTCCGATCATGCCGACTGGCCCGGCCTGCTGCAGAGCGTGCGCGACTGCGGCGCGAAGCGTATCTACGTCACCCATGGCGACGGTGAAGCCCTCATCCGTCACCTGCGCGAGACCGGCCACGACGCACGACCGCTGCGCTCGCTCGGCGGCATCGTCGCCGATGCACGCGATCGCGAGGAAGGCGACTGATGCGCCGTTTCGCCGCGCTGTTCGAGGCGCTCGACCGCACTGCCTCGACGACGGCCAAGCGCGATGCGATGGCCGCTTATTTTCGGGATGCGCCGCCCGAAGACGCGGCGTGGGCGGTCTATGTGCTCGGCGGCAGCAAGCTGAAACGTACCGCTTCATCGACCGAACTTCGGCTCGCGCTGGCGGCGGAGACCGGTTACGCCGACTGGTTGATCGACGATTGCTATGCGCACGTCGGCGATCTCGCCGAAACCGTCGCGCTGATGCTTCCCACGGCGGACGAAACCATCGACGACACCCCGCTGCACGTGTGGATGGAAGCGCGGCTACCCTCATTGGGCAAGCGGGAGGCCGCCGAGCGGATGGATGTCCTGCGCGAGTGGTGGCGCACATTACCCCGCGACCAGCTCTTCCTCGTCAACAAGTTGTTGACCGGTTCGCTGCGCGTTGGCGTATCGCACCGACTGGTCGTGCAGGCCATCGCGCATGGGTCGTCGTTGCCGACCGATCTCATCGCCCATCGCCTGAGCGGTACGTGGAAGCCCGGCGCAGCCGCCTTCGAGGCGCTTACGGGCCCCGAGCGTGCCGACGAGCATGCGGGCGAGCGCCCCTATCCGTTCTTCCTTGCCTCGCCGCTGGAGCACGACATTGCCAGCCTCGGCGAGGCAAGGGAATGGCTGGCCGAATGGAAATGGGACGGAATCCGCGCGCAGCTGATGCGGCGCGAGGGCGGCGTGCTGATCTGGTCGCGTGGCGAGGAACGGCTCGATGGTCGTTTCCCCGAAATCGAGCAGGCCGCCCTCGCACTTGCCGACGGCTGCGTTCTCGACGGCGAGATTCTCGCGTGGGCACCGGATAGCGATCGGCCCTTGCCCTTCGCCGCCTTGCAGAAACGCATCGGCAAGCTCAAGCCGGGCCCGACATTGCTCGCCAGTACACCCGTGCGGCTGATGGTCTACGACCTGCTGGAACGCGATGGCATCGACCTGCGTGAGCAGCCGTTGCATGTCAGGCGCGCTTCGCTCGAAGCGATCGTCGACGGGCATGGCCCGACGCTGATGTTGTCCCCGGCCGTCGCGGCGAACCATTGGGATGCATTGACGGCGATTCGTAGCGAGTCGCGTGAGCGCCAGACCGAAGGCCTGATGCTGAAGCGCCTGGACTCGCCCTATCGTGTCGGCCGCAAACGCGGCGACTGGTGGAAGTGGAAGGTGGAGCCGTACACGGTGGATGCCGTGCTTCTCTACGCCCAGCCGGGACACGGGCGCCGCTCCGGACTCTTTACCGATTACACCTTCGGCGTATGGGATGGCGAGACGCTGGTCCCCGTCGCCAAGGCCTATTCCGGCCTGGACGACGAGGAGATCGGCCGCCTCGACCGCTGGATCCGCGCGCATACCATCGACCGTTTCGGCCCCGTCCGCTCGGTGGAGCCGACCCACGTCTTCGAACTCGCCTTCGAGGCGATCCAGGCCTCGGGCCGACACAAGGCCGGCGTGGCCGTGCGTTTCCCGCGCATCCTCCGCTGGCGTACCGACCTCGCGATCCGCGATGCCGACAAGCTCGACGACCTCCGCCGCCTGGCGACGGGCTGAGGCCCGCCTCATGGCGTGGTTCGCCGCCCAGGAACGGCGGCCCGCGGCGTTTCAGCGGGCGGCATGGCGCGCCTGGGCAGAGGGAAGGAATGGCCTGATCCATGCCCCTACCGGGACCGGCAAGACGCTCGCTGCCGCAGGCGGACCATTGATCGACGCCGCGCTGCGCCCGCAGATGGGTCTGCAGTTGATCTGGATAACGCCGCTGCGCTCGCTCGCTACCGACACCGCGCAACACCTCACGGCGGCCGTCGAAGCGATGGGCCTGCCCTGGCGCGTCCTGCGTCGCACGGGTGACAGCGGTAGTGCCGAGCGCGCCAAGCTACGCCGTGGGGCATGCGAGCTTCTGGTGACCACACCGGAAAGCCTGGCGCTGCTGCTCAGCTACCCGGATGCCCGCGAACGCTTCGCCCACCTACGCGGCATCGTCGTCGACGAATGGCATGAGCTCATCGGCAACAAACGCGGCACCCTGCTCCAGCTCGGACTGGCACGGCTGCATCGCTGGCTACCGGGGCTGCGTACCTGGGGCCTGTCGGCCACCCTGGGCAACCTCGACGAAGCCTTGCACGCACTGGCCGGCGATGGCGTACTCATCGGCGGCAGTTCGCGCAAGAAAACGCATATCGATACGGCGCTGCCCGAAGGGGGCGAGCGTTTCCCCTGGGCCGGTCATCTCGGCCTGTCGCAACTGCCACGCGTACTCGATGCGGTGCTGGCGGCGAAAACCAGCCTCGTCTTCGCCAATACGCGTTCCCAGGCCGAGCTATGGCACGAGGCGCTGGCGTCGGTGTGGCCCAGGCCGCCCGAGACCCTCGCCTTGCATCACGGCTCCATCGATCCGAAGCTGCGCTTGGCCACCGAGGAAGGTCTGCGCCTGGGCACGCTGCGCTGTGTCGTCGCTACCTCGAGCCTCGACCTGGGCGTCGACTTCTCCAGCGTGGAGCAGGTGCTCCAGGTCGGCAGTCCGAAGAGCATCGCGCGCCTGTTGCAACGCGCAGGGCGAAGCGGACACCAGCCAGGGATGCCGTCGCGGATCCTCTGCGTGCCCACCCACCTGCTCGAACTGGCCGAGATCGCCGCGGCACGACGTGCACTGGCGGAAGACCATCTCGAACCGCGGCGCCCGATGCGCGGCTGTCTGGACGTCCTCGCCCAGCACTTGCTGACGATGGCCCTGGGTGGTGGCTTCACCGCGGACGACGCCTATGAGGAGATCACCTCGTCGCTGGCGTATGCGCAGCTACCGCGCGAGCGGTTCGACGCCGTGCTCGCCTATCTGCGCACCGGTGGCACGGCGCTGGCGAGTTATCCCGAATACCAGAAGCTCGTCGAGACCGACGGTCGTTTCCATGTCGACAGCGGAAGGATCGCCCGCATGCACCGCTTGTCGATCGGCACGATCACCTCCGACGGCAGCCTGCAGGTGCGTTACATGAAGGGTGCACGGCTTGGCACGGTCGAAGAAAGCTTCCTGTCCCGTCTTCGTCCGGGCGATCGCTTCCTTTTCGCAGGTCGGAATCTCGAGCTCGTGCGCATACGCGACATGACCGCCTATGTGCGCGCCGCGCCGAACCGTCGCGGCGGCGTGCCGCGCTGGATGGGCGGTAAGCTTCCCTTGTCCGGGGAGCTCTCCGACGAACTGCGCCGCACATTGGCCGAGGGCGCGCCGCACAGCGCGGAAATGCGCACACTCGGTCCCCTGCTCGCGATTCAGCGCGGGCGATCCGCGGTTCCCGCCGTCGACGAAACGCTTTGCGAACGCACCCGGACGCGCGAGGGTGACTACCTGTTCGTGTTTCCCTTTGCCGGCCGTCTCGCCCATGAAGGCCTCGCCGCCGTGCTGGCCTACCGCCTCGCCCGCATCCATCCCGGCGATTATGGTTACGCCGTGAACGACTATGGCCTGACGATCACCGCCGCGCACATGCCGTCGCTGGACGCCGGGTCGATGCGGCAACTGCTGCACCCCGCCCATCTGCGCACGGATATCCTGGCGAGCGTCAACCTGACCGAACTGGCGCGGCGTCAGTTTCGTGAAATCGCGCGCGTCGCCGGCCTGGTGTTCAACGGTTATCCCGCGGCCGGTAAGACATTACGGCAACTGCAGGTATCGAGCGGGCTGCTGTTCGACGTACTGCGACGTCACGACCCGACTCACCCCTTGCTCTGGCAAGCCGAGCGCGAGGTGCTCGACCAGCAACTCGATTACACGCGGTTACGCGCCTGCCTGCTTCGTGTCGCCCGCTCGCGGCTGCTCTGGCGCGAGCCGAAACGCCTGAGCCCGCTGGCCTTCCCGCTGTGGGTCGAGCGCCTCCGCGGCGGTATCGCCACCGACGACTGGAAGAGTCGTGTCGAACGCATGCGGGCCACCCTGGAAGCGGATGCCGACGCATGATGACGCGCGATATCGTCGTTGCCGGTGAACGCCTCACGCTGCATGCGCAACGTGCGGCTTACTGGGTGGCTCGGCGCACGTTGCTCGTGTCCGATGTGCATTTCGGCAAGGGTGCGGTGTTCCGTCGCGCGGGGATCGCCGTTCCCAGCGGCGATACCGACGACGACCTGGCGCGGCTCGATGCCTTGATCGCGGAGTTTTCCCCGGAGCGCCTTGTCGTGCTCGGCGATCTCGTACATGGCGCCGCGACCGAGCGTAGCGCCTGGGTGGAACGCGTGCGCGCGTGGCGTCGGTCCCATGCAGGTGTGGATGTATCGCTGATCGCCGGCAATCACGACCGGCACTTCGACGTACGCTCGCTCGGTATCGAGGTCGTCCCGGACCGTGTCGACGTCGCACCCTTCGTGTTGTCGCATCACCCGCATCCGCAGGCCGCCGGCTACACGCTGGCCGGCCACGTGCACCCAGGTGTCGTCGTCCGGGACGGTTGGCGCAAGCACCGTCTACCCGCCTTCGTGTTCGACCGCGATGTCGGCATGTTGCCAGCCTTCGGTACGCTGACCGGACTCTATGAAGTGGCCGCTGCGCCCGGTCGCGAGATCATCGCGGTCACCCCGGCAGGTCTCGTCATGGTGGGAGAGCATCGCCGCTGAAGCGGCTCCCACATTAGACGTATCGACGAGGCCCCGGCCCAGTCTGGGAGCCACCCGCGCTGAAGTACTGGCCTGTTCCTGGCTCTCTGTGAGAGCCGATTCGCTCCGTGCGAGAGCCGATTCGCTCTGTGTGGGAGCCGCTTCAGCGGCGAAAGCAGGTCAGCTCAGTGCCGCGACGAGCGCACGGACCGTGTCTTCGTCGGTACGAATTTCACCGCCGCCCATGCCGAGATCGTCGGAGGGCGTGCGACGCATCCCCGACGGGAGCCGGCGTTTGGCCGAAGCATGGAACTCGCGCGCACGCGTCATGTCTCGCAAGGCGGCGACGTTATCGGGTTCGATACCCGCGCCCGGCATGACGACGATGCGACCACCCGCCTGCGCCACGAGGCGCGCGATGGACGAGGCGCCCGCCACGGCGCTGTGCATGCCACCTGACGTGAGAACGCGCTCGAAGCCAAGCGCGATCACCGTCTCCAGCGCCGCCACGCGATCGGCCACGAGGTCGAACGCACGGTGGAAGGTCACGCCCATCGACCCTGCCGCCTCCAGGAACAATTGGCAGGCTTCGGTATCCACCTCGCCCTCGGCGGTCAACGCGCCGACGACCACCCCATCGCAACCGAGGTCGGCACAGTGAGCGATGTCATCGAGCATTGCCTCGATCTCGGCGTTTTCGTAGAGAAAGTTGCCCGAACGTGGGCGGACCAGTACGTAGAGGGGAATATCGAGACCCTCGCGAGCCAGCGCGATGGTGCCGTGTGACGGCGTCACGCCGCCTTCGTCCAGGCTTGCGCATAGCTCCACGCGACCGGCGCCGCCGGCCTGCGCGGCGAACGCGGACGCAATCGAGTTCGCGGCGACTTCGAGCAGGGCCATGGTCAATACGTGCTCTTGCCAGGGATCAAGGTGTCCTGCTTCTTCGCATCGCAGACCGCGTACGAGAAGCCCGATTGGATCGCCCAGGCGCCGACATTTCCTTTCTTGTCCATGGCAAGGAAACCGACCTGAAGATCTTTCGCCTCCGGCTTGCGGCGGAGAATGCGCTCGACCGCTTCGCGACAGGCGTCCTGTGGCGATCGGCCCTGGCGCATGAGTTCGACCACGAGGAAGCTGCCGACGTTGCGGATGACTTCCTCGCCGACGCCGGTCGACGTGGCCCCACCGATCTCGTTGTCGACGTACAGGCCTGCGCCGATGATCGGGCTGTCGCCGACGCGCCCGTGGATCTTCCAGGCCATGCCGCTCGTCGTGCAGGCGCCGGAAAGATTGCCCTGCGCATCGATGGCCAGCATGCCGATGGTGTCGTGATTGCTTGCATCCCCTGGCGTGCCGCCCGGCCCGGCGTTATAGGTCTTGACCTCGCTGTTCGCCGATGGCTTGTACTTGGCCGTCTTCAGCCATTCGTGCCAGGCCTTGTCCGAGTCGGGGGTCAACAGTTCTTCACGCGGAAAGCCCTGTTCGATGGCGAACTGCGTGGCGCCGTCGCCGACGAGCAACACATGCGGCGTGCGCTCCATCACCCGGCGCGCCACGGAAATCGGATGGGCGATGTGTTCCATCGCGGCGACGGCACCACAATTGCCGTGCTCGTCCATGATGCTGGCGTCCAGCGTGACCTTGCCGTCCCGGTCCGGATAACCGGCACGGCCGACGCTGTGGTTGCGCAGATCCGCTTCGGGAACGCGCGCGCCCTGCTCCACCGCATCGAGCGCACGACCACCGCCGGACAGCACCTTCCACGCGGCCTGGTTCGCAGCGACGCCGAAGTCCCAGGTGGAGCACACGCGCGGAATCATCCCGCCCGATGCCATCGGCGGCTCGCCCTTGGCAAAGCCCTTGGCGGTCAGTGCCACGCCGGAGGCGATCGTCGCCCCCTGCAGGAATCGTCTGCGGTCCATGGACATCCTCGTTCTACGGCGCGCCGTTTGCGCCCTTCCCGATGGTCGCACGCGACGCGTGTGCCGTGCCACCGCGCACGGAATCCTGCACCGAAAGAGCGCGGGTGTGGACGAACCTCGACAAGGCGGCGCCGAGGATGGCGAGCATCGCCAGCACGGCGAGGACGAGAATGAGGATCGATCCGCGGCGTGAGTGGCGACGGGACGTCATTGGTCGTCCGTCGGCCGCGATACCACGCGACTGAATCGCCGCCGATCGCGCATGGTCACGATGACCTCGAGGGCATGCGCCCGATCGCCATGCCACTGCAGGAACGGCCTGCGATCAGTGAGCCCATCGGCGCCCCGGAGATCGGCCATCACCTCGAGCGAAGCCACGCCAGCGACGAAGGTTGTGCAGGATCGGGTACAGCGGCGCAGCTCATCCGCCACCAACCAGCCGACCTCGCCGGCAAGCAGAGCGGGTACGTTGTACTCGTGCGACAAGCTTTTTCGCGGGCAGTCGCGGGCCTCGCTGCACATGCCCCAGGTTTTCGCGGCTTCCAGATCCCGCGCGATGGCGGCGAGCGCCAGCCACGCGTCGTCCTCGGTACGGCGCGTTGTCAGGTGATGCCGCAGCACCAGACCCGCCGTCATCAGCGATGTCGTCGCCATGAGCGCGACGATCGACGCCACGCACAGACCGATCGCCAGCTCGACCAGCGTATGACCACGCGGCCTCACGGCGTCGGCGGCCATGCGAGCAACGCCTTGTGCTGCCAGGTGATGCGGATAGCGCACGCTCCCGTCGTCTCGCAGGCCACGACGCCATCCGCTGCGGGACCGAGGTTTGCCGCGAGGGCCTGACGGAAGCGCCGGATATCGTCGGCAGCCAAGGCAGCGGCATCACAGGCCTGGACGCAGGACGTTGCTTGCGGTGCCGCCATGTAGGAACCCGCCGCCACACCCGCCCCGTTGGACCGCATCCGCGCATCCAGGCTGGCGGCGATCGCGTCTGCGGCGAGCAGCCGCGAAGCACGTGCGTCGGTCATCAGGACGTGCGCGATCCACGCACCCGTCGCCGCGCTGCCGATCGAAAAGACCGACATGGCGACGAGCGATTCGACCAGGGATGAGCCGCGACGATTCATGCGTCCACGTTCGCCCGGCGAAGCGTCCGGTGATGCCCGGACATTCGGCAGCCTTCGTAAGCCTGTTACCGGGCGGTCCGCCCGCGCCTGCAAAGCTCGCGTGTCGGCGAGGCGCGGTCCGCCGCTCCAGCGATAACCCACGCCAACCGCTCCGGCACACTGGCTATACATACAGTTTACCTGTACAGTTTTTCTGTCTTCATGCTATGGTCCGCCCATGGTCAAGTCTCAACCCACATCCGACGCACCCTCACTGGCCGCACTGGCCGCCGAATTGCGCATCACCGGCGGCAAGCTGGTCCGGCGCCTACGGGAACAATCCCATCCGGGCGACTTCACCTCCTCACAGAAGTCGGTCCTCCTCCGCCTGGATCGCGATGGGCCGGCAACGGTATCGGCCCTGGCCCGAGCCGAAGGCGTTCGACCACAGTCCATGCGCGTCACGGTGGCTGGCCTGGAGTCCATGCGGGCCGTCGCCGGCAAGCCCGATCCCAGCGATGGGCGGCAAACGCTCGTCGACCTGACACCCGGGTTTCGCAAGACGATCAAGGCAAGTCGGGCCGCCAAGGAAGACTGGCTGGTCCGCGCCTTGCAAAAGCAACTTTCGCCCGACGAACAACGCGAACTCGCTGCCGCGTTGAAACTGCTCCAGCGACTCACCGATTTCTGAGCCCATCGCGGCCCGCTCCAGGAAACCACAACCATGGCATGGCTCCCTCTCGTGTCGTACTTCTTCGGCGGTCTCTTCTTCACCAACGCCGTGCCCCACTTCATCAGCGGCGTCACCGGAAGAGCATTCCAGAGCCCGTTTGCGAAACCATCGGGAAAAGGTCTTTCCTCGTCGACCATCAATGTGCTTTGGGGCTTCTTCAACCTTGTGGCCAGCTACGCGCTCGTCCGCCACGGCGGCGGTTTCGACTGGAATGTCACGAGTCATGCCGCTGCCTTCGGCCTCGGTGTCCTGACCCTCGGCCTTATCTGCGCGCGGCTCTTCGGCCGCTTCCACGGCGGTGACAGGTCGACGCCCTTGTGAGCCCGAACGCCACCGGCATGTTCCGCTCGCTAAGGAATCCGAACTACCGCATCTGGGCCGCCGGCGCGCTGGTCTCCAACGTGGGGACGTGGATGCAGCGCACCGCCCAGGACTGGCTGGTGCTCACCCGACTCACGCACCACAACGCCTCGGCTGTCGGCACCGTCATGGCGCTGCAGTTCGGACCGCAGCTCCTGCTGCTGCCCTGGACGGGATTCGCGGCCGATCACTACAACCAGCGCAGGCTCCTGATGGCCACCCAGGCGATCATGGGTCTGCTCGCCGTTGCGCTCGGCGTCCTGACGGTCTCCGGCCTCGTCCAGCTCTGGCACGTGTATGTGTTTGCCTTTCTCTCCGGCTCCGCAGCAGCCTTCGATGCGCCCGTGCGACAAACCTTCGTGTCGGAGCTGGTCGGCGATACGGACCTGCCCAACGCGGTCGCGCTCAACTCCACGTCGTTCAACGCCGCACGCATGATCGGCCCCGCCGTGGCCGGCCTGACCATCGGCTCGGTTGGCATCGGCTGGGCGTTCCTGCTCAACGGCGCCAGCTTCATCGCCGTACTCGCCTCCCTCCTCTTGCTACGCGTCGCCGGCCTTCGGCCCCATACGCGAGCACAGCGGACCAAGGGCAGCCTTGGAGAAGGTTTGCGTTACGTGTGGTCGCGACCGGATCTTCAGGCCATGCTGATCATGCTGTTCCTGATCGGCACGTTCGGCCTGAACTTTCCGATCTTCATCTCGACCATGGCGGTCAGCGTCTTTCATAGCGACGCCCGTGGGTTCGGGCTCCTCTCGTCGATCATGGCCATCGGCACGATCTCAGGCGCGCTGTTAGCGGCCGGTCGCGACCGACCAAGGTTCGCCTCGCTGGCGGCAGGCTCGGCGACCTTTGGACTCGGTTGCACGCTGGCTGCCTTCGCGCCGGGCTACTGGTGGTTTGGCGGAGCACTCGTGATCATCGGCGTGGCCGCCCTGACGCTCACCAACACCACCAACAGTCTCATGCAGCTGTCGACGGCACCCGCCATGCGGGGACGTGTGATGGCCCTACGCGTGGGGGTGGCACTTGGCGGAACGCCTATCGGCGCGCCGATCGTCGGCTGGGTAGCCGACCACCTGGGCCCACGCTGGGCGCTGGGCGTGGGTGCTTCGGCAGGCGCCGCGGCGGCGGGCGTCGCGATACTGACCATGGCCCGCGGGCGCCACTCGAGCGCCGTTGTGCCGCCAGCAAGCACGACTGTGGAATCGCCGCGCTGAGCTGCCGGGCCACAAAAAAACCCCGCATGAGAATGCGGGGTTTCTTGGCAACACTGTCGTGGCGATTACGCCGCGATTTCGACGCCTGAAGCCTGCGCGCCCTTCGGGCCCGTGGTGACTTCGAATTTTACACGCTGGCCTTCCTGCAGGCTGCGGAAGCCCTTGGAATTGATCGCAGAAAAGTGGACGAACACGTCCTCCCCACCGTCCTCAGGCGCGATGAAACCGAAACCCTTGGCGTCGTTGAACCACTTGACCGTACCGAAACGCATGCGGAAACCTCTGGACATGGATTGGAAGCGCGCCCCTGCGATGGCGAGGCTTCCCCATGGATCCCCTTGGCCTGCCCCCGCGGCGCAGGCGAAGTATCGACATGTTTGCAGGCAAAGCGCAACTACGACGATTTCCCGGTCGATCGCCGAAGATCAGCCCCCGGCGAGCAACCGGCCAAGGATCGGCGGGACGTTGGCCGTCGCTGCCGCGAGGTGGGCGAAGATCTCCTCGATGCTGATTTCCGCTTCGTCGCCCGCACCCGCGGCGTAATTGGCGACCAGCGCAAGGCAGGCAAACTCCAGGTCCAGCTCGCGTGCAAGCACCGCTTCGGGCATGCCGGTCATCCCGACCAGGTCGCAACCGTCGCGCTTCATCCGTGCGATCTCGGCCCGCGTCTCCAGGCGCGGTCCCTGGGTGATGCCGTGGCAGCCGCCATCGATCACCGGCAGGCCCTCGGCACGGGCCGCCGCCAGGATCGACTGGCGCAGGCTTTCCGTATAAGGCTCGCTGAAGTCGATGTGGCGCACTTCCGCCCCGTCGACGTCGTTGAAACTGGTGTAGCGGCCATGCGTGTAATCGATGATCTGGTCCGGCACGACCAGGGCCCGCGGACCCATGTCGTCGCGAATGCCGCCGACGGCGTTGACCGCGACCACGCGGCGTGCACCCAGCGAATGCAGCGCCCACAGGTTGGCCCGGTAGTTCACGCGGTGCGGCGGCACCGTATGGCTCTCGCCATGGCGCGCCAGGAAGGCCAGGCGCTTGCCACGAAAGTCCCCGGTGACGATGTCGCCCGAGGCCGGCCCGAACGGTGTCTCTACCGAATGCCGTTGGGCATTCTCCAGCCCGTCGAACTGATACAGGCCGCTGCCGCCGATGACAGCCAGATCGATCGACATGGGATCAGTCCTTCAGCGCGTGGATGGCCGGCAGGTTTCGAGCCTGCTCGTGATAGTCCATGCCGTAGCCGAAAACGTAGCGGTCCGGCAGATCGACACCATTGAAGTCGGCCTCGATACCGTGGGCGCGACGGTCGTGCAGCTTGGTGCACAGGACGGCAAGAAGGACACGTTTCGCTCCCATCTCCAGGCAGGCATCGCGCACGGCCTTCAGCGTGTGACCTTCGTCGAGGATATCGTCGACGAGGACAACGGTGCGCTCCTTCAGCGGCACTTCCGGGCGGCGCAGCCAGTGCAGCTCGCTGCCACTGGTCTCGCCGCGATAGCGGGTGGCGTGGACATAGTCGAACTCGAGGTCGGTGCGGATCGCGAAGGCCAGCTGGCCGGCGAAGATCAGCGCACCGTGCATCACGGTGAGGAAGACCGGACGCTCGCCATCGAGGGCGGCGTCGATCTCTCGCCCCATCCGGGCGATCTCGGTTTCCAACTGTTCGCGGGTGAACAGCACGTCGGAATGCGCAAGCGCGTAGTCGAGCGAAGCGGTGGCGGTCATGGGTAGGTTACGGCTCCAAAGCGGTCACGCGCGCGATGAATCGATCGCGCTGGGGATTGTCGACGAGTCCTTCCCAGGTCGAGCCGATCGACCCACGCAAAGGGGCGATCCGCTCGACCTGGGGCAGGCGGCGGTCCTTGACCGCCGCGATCGCCTCGGCAACGGCGTCGGGAAAACAGGCCAGCACGAGGTCACAGCCCGCGTCCAGGTTGGCGCCGACACGCGCGGCGATGCCGCCGACGCTGCCGGCCGCGGCCATGCTGATGTCGTCGCCGAACACGCAGCCGCGAAAACCGAGTTCGCCGCGGAGGATCTCTTCGATCCACACATGCGAGTAACCGGCCGGTTGGTCGTCGACGGCGGTGTACGTCACGTGGGCGGCCATCACGGCTTCCGCGCGTGCTTCGATGCCGGCGACGAAGGGCAGCAGGTCCGTGCTGAGGATATCGTTCTTGCTGCGTGGGTCGACGGCCAGGGATTCGTGGGTGTCTTCCCTGACCGAACCGTGCCCCGGGAAATGCTTGAGCACCGCGGCCATGCCGCCAAGATGCATGCCGCGAACGTAGGCCTGGGTCAGTTCGGCGGCGATGACCGGATCGGCGTGAAAGGCGCGATCGCCGATCGCGGCACTGCCGCGCTCCAGATCGGCGACCGGCGCGAAGCTGAAATCGACGCCGATCGCGCGCATTTCGCTGGCCATGATCCAGGCATGCTCCTCCGCGCGCTGGATCGCCTCGTAGGGGACAGTGTCGTAGAGCCTGCCGATCGAGGCCAGCGGCGGCAGACGCGTGAAGCCGTTGCGAAAACGCTGCACTCGCCCGCCCTCCTGGTCGACGCAGACGAGGAAGTCCTCGCCGGCAACCGCGCGGATCGAATCGATCAGCGCGGTGACCTGCTCGCGTGAGGCGAAGTTACGCGAGAAGAGGATGACGCCGACCACGCCGTGCGCGGTAAGCCGCCCGTGCTCGTGGGGCGCCAGTTCGGTGCCGGACAAACCGATGATCAGCATGCTGTGCCCTCCTTCCCTTCCCGTTCGGCCAACGACCAGAGCGCATAAGGCCGGTCGATCAGGTTGACGTTGAAATAGCGCACCTGCTCGCTCACCTCGAGCCCGAGCCAGTCCGGCCTCGGGTACGCCGCATCGGCATGCGGAAGCTCCACCTCGGCGACGATCAGCCCCGCGTTCGCGCCGAGGAATTCGTCGATCTCGAAGTGTGTACCGCCGAGCATGACATGATGACGAATCTTCTCCAGCGCGCCATCCGAGAGGTTGGCGAGCAACTGTTCGGCGTCGGTCACGGGGATCGGGTACTCGAATTCCTGCCGCGAAATACCCAGGGTGGCCGACTTGATATTCAGCCAGGCTAGCTCGCCCGATATCCGCACGCGCACCGAACACTTCACCACGCCGGCCCGGATTGCCGCCGATCCGGAAAGATAGCCCTGGGCGATGCGCTCGCTGCGGACCACGATGGCGCGCCAGTCGTCACTGGCGAGCAGGAACTTGCGTTCGATCTCGATACCCATGGGGTCTCCCGACGGCTCAGCCGCGCTCGAAAAGCGCGATGGATTCCACGTGCGCGGTGTGCGGAAACATGTCCATCACGCCAGCCGACACCAGTTTGAAGCCGTGCTTCTGGACGAGGATACCCGCATCGCGCGCCAGCGAACCCGGATGGCAGGATACGTAGACGATTCGGTTCGTGCCCTTGCGCGGCAGGTATTCCAGGACCTTGTCCGCGCCGGCGCGCGGTGGATCGAGCAGGATCTTGTCCCACGGCTGGCTGGCCCACGGCGCCGAGCGCTGGTCGTCGAAGAGGTTCGCCACGCGGAACGACGCATTGCCCAGGCCGTTGCGTGCGGCGTTGGCGGCGGCGCGCTCGACCAGACCGTGTTCGCCTTCCACGCCGACCACTTCGCCCGCATGACGCGCGATAGGCAGGGTGAAGTTGCCCAGACCGCAGAACAGATCGAGTACGCGGTCGGTCGGTTTCAGGTCGAGCAGGTCCAGCGTCCGCGCCAGCATGCGCTGGTTCATGCCTGCGTTGACCTGGACGAAGTCCAGCGGCAGGAACTCCAGCTCCACGTCGTCCGCCGGCACGGCGAAGGCGAGGCGAGGCGCCTCGGGCCAGATCGGATGCACGCTGCTCTGGTTGCCCGGCTGAAGGTATATGGCGAAGCCGTGCTCGCGACCGAACGCCACGAGGGCATCGCGGTCTCGCTCCGACAACGGACAGAGATGGCGAAACACCAGGGCCACGGTGTCGTCGCCCGCCGCGAACTCGATCTGCGGGATATCCCGCGCCGCGTCCATGCCGCCGACAAGGTTGGCCAGCAGGCCGACCTTCGGTCCCAGCGCGGGGTGGATCACCTCGCAATGCTCGATATCGGCGACGAAGCGGGCGTTGGATTCCTCGCGGAAGCCGACCAGCACGCGCTCCTTTTTAGCGACGTAGCGCACCGAGAATCGGCCCTTGCGTCGGTACGCCCACGGCTGGTCGGAAAGCGGCGGTAACCAGGACGCCGGCGCAACCTTGCCAATGCGCTCGAAGTTATCGGCCAGTACGCGCTGCTTGGCCACGATCTGCGCGGCGGGCTCCATGTGCTGCAGCGAGCAGCCGCTGCACTGGCCGAAGTGGCGGCACTTCGGCTCGACACGATCGGGCGAGGCATCGATCACGCTCACGATCTCGGCATCGTCGTAGCTGCGGTGGCGCTTGAGGTATCTCAACACCACGCGCTCGCCCAGCAGGGCGCCGGCGACGAAGGTAGCCTTGTTGTCGATGCGGGCGACACCCCGGCCGTCGTGGCTGAGGTCGGTGATGGTGGCTTCGAATTCGGTCATGCGCTCAAAAACGTAAAGCCCGGACGACGAGGGTCCGGGCTGGCTGGGAGGACGCGCCGCGTGGATCCGCGGCGACCGCCTGGCGGCTGCCTACTTGCGCTGCCAGGCGCCCGAGGCGTTCTGATAATACCAGCCCGACGGCGCGCGCTGGACCCAGCCATCGGCGAAGGTCTTGCGGATCTGCGCCTCCCATTCCGGATGACCGTTGGCACGGGCGATC
The DNA here is from genome assembly GCF_035539195.1 of Luteibacter sp. Classification (GTDB taxonomy): domain Bacteria; phylum Pseudomonadota; class Gammaproteobacteria; order Xanthomonadales; family Rhodanobacteraceae; genus Luteibacter. The sequence goes on along the minus strand of NZ_DATLIW010000025.1, from coordinate 144,050 downwards.
TCGCGATAGAGCGCATCGCGGTCGCTGTTCTCCTGACCGACGATGGCGTTGGCCTGCGCACGCTGGTCGAGTGGCAGCGCGCCGGCATCGCGCACGGCTACCTGGCCATTGGCCGTGAAGCCCACCGCACCGCTGTCGAACAGGGCCTTGAGCTGACCACGGAAGCGGTCCTTCATCCGCGCACTGATCGCATCCGTCTGCGGCGTGCGAATCTGGATATCGGGCGCGTCCGCCGCCTGGGCAGCCGGAATCACGAGATCGAGCAGCGATGCCGATGGCTGCTTGCCGGCAGCCGGCTTGGCCGGTGTCGTCGGCGCGCCACCCTGGCTGGGCTTGGCGACTCCGCTTTCGTCGAGCACGTTGCCGATGAACTGGTCGGCCGCTTTCTGCGCCGCGGCTTCGGGAAAGTAGACATTGATAGTGACGCACCCCACCAAGGCGATCGCCGCGGAGGTGAAGAGGCCGATCAGTGCTTTACGCATCATTGATAAATTCCTTTCTTGATTACCTTACGACCGGCCCGCCACCTTCCGTGGCCGCCTGCAAGCGTCTCACCAGGGTCGGCCAATCCACCTCGCGTTGATGGCCGACGACCGTCAGGCGCGGCAAGCCACTGCCCTCGACGATAGTGTAGCCATCCTTCGTATTGCCCAGCCCGCCCATGGAACAGACGTCGCCCTTGAGTACGCAGGTCAGGCCAATGCGCTTGTAACCGAAGGTCTTGAAGATCTTCAGCACCGTCCCCTGCAGGCCGCCGGCGATGCCGCCACCTCCGACGGCGGTCAGGTTATTGACCGCCTTCTGGCTGATCCGGCCGCCGTCGTTCGCCACGAAGCTGGCCTTGAACGCGGCCGGAACCCACGCAACCAGGCGCAGTTCGTCAAGCGAGCCGTCGAGCCGCCCGGTCATGCTGCCGAAGTCGAAGACCGAGGTCAGCAGGCCCAGATCAAGCTGGCGGAGGGCAATATTTCCCGTGAGAACCGGTGCGTTGCCAAAGGGTTGCGACAATGTCATGCGCGTGATGTCAACAAAGCCATCGAACACGCTGAGCGAAAGACCGCCGCCCATTTCCAGGTGGTCGTCCACGTAACGCATCGAGGGCACAGCGCCACCGATGGTGCCTTTGAACTCGGGCCAGCCCAGCGCGCGGCACAGGGCCGCCATGTCGACCTGGGTCAAGGCGAGGGAGGTCTGCAGGCGCTCACCGCTTGCCGCAGCCGGTTTCCAGGCCAGGCTCTGCACTCTGAACTGACCGTCGAGGACGGGAATGGCCAGCGGCTTCTCCAGTGCCAGCGAGCCCCCGCGACTGCGCCAGCTACCCTCCGCAGCCCCATTGGGAATCTTGTAGACCTGCAAGGCGCGCCAGCCCAGCTTCGTCGCCGGGCGGTCACCCGTGGCACTCCAGTCGAGCGATCCATGCAGGCCCTTGACCCCCAGGCGGCCCTGGGCGAGCGACAGATCGAGGCTACCGGTCTGTAAGGCAAAGGCGGTGGGCCCGCTCGCGTCGACCGTGACCTGCCCGCTCACTTCGCCGGAACCAACGAGTCCGTCGATGCCCATGCTGCGCAGCCAGCCCGTACCGTAGCGATCGTAGGCGGCAGGCAGACGGGCGTTGAAGCGATCCATCTGGAGTTGGGTCAGGTCGCCATTCGCGTTGAAAGCGAGCTCCCCCTCCAACTGCAACGCGTCGGGATCGGTCAGGCGCAGGCGAGGTATCGACAGGACGCCCTTCTGCGATCGCGTCGTCACGGCCAGCTGTACCGCATGACCCGGCAGGGCGGCGTAGAGCGGACCGATCAGGACTTCGCCGCCCTTCAGGCTGGCATCCAGGTCGATCGACGTGCTTCCCGCGCGACTGTCCAGGCCAAGCCGGCCAGCGCCGGAGAGCTTCTGCCCGGCGAGCTTGCCGCCCGGACTATCGAAGCCAGCGCCGTCCAGGGCGAATTGCCCACTGGCCTGCACGCCGTTGTCGAGAAGGTCCAGGGCGAGGTCGGCATCGACGCGACCGGTCGTCGTGCGTCCGGCCCATACCGTGGAGAGCAGGCCGTTGAGCCACCCCGCCGGCAAACCTTTGAGGGTTATCTGGGCGTGGGTGGTCTGATCGATCGGCAAGGCGATCCTGGCACTGGCCTTGTCCTGGGTCACCGAGAGTTCGAGTGTGTTTGCCGATTCGTCGGCGACCATGCGCAGGCGTGCATCGGTCAGCGCTGCGCCGGGCGCGCCTTTCAAGCGGAGCGAGCCGTCGAAGACCCAACGCCCGAGTTCGTCGCGGTCGAGCGAGCCGTCGAGGGCGACACCCAGCTTTCGCCAACCCATCGCGGGGATGTCCGCCCGATCGGCCGACAGCTTGAGCTGCAATCCTTGTCCGTCCGGCGCCGAGTTTATGTCGGCCTGCATCCCGGACATATCCACGCCAGGGACAGCGAGGCTGTCCGCCCCGACCGAAACGCCCGCACGAGCGCCCCCCGCCCCGGCGAGCGAGGCGCAGGCGACGAAGATGAGCGTGAGCGTGCGGGTTGATACGGCGAGCATGCTCGGCCATTCTGCCAAACTCAGATGAACAACACGGAACGTTGCATGCCGGACCGCCTGTTTACCCAGGTTCTCGTCGCCGACGACGACCCCTCGACGCGCGAGTTCCTTCGCGGCGCGCTCGCCGCCATGGGCTATGCCGTCACGCTTGCCGACGATGGCGCGCAAGCGCTCGACCTGGCTCGCCGCACGCGATTCGAGGCCCTCTTGCTCGATTGCCGCATGCCGGCGGGCGGCGCGATCGACGTCCTTGTCGCTTTGCGGGGCGATCCGGCGGCCCTGTCGCATGACGCGGTGAGCATGGCCACCAGCGCCGAGGTACCCGCCGATCTGAGGAAAACCTTGATCGACGCGGGCTTCGCCTGCGTCATCGAAAAGCCGTGCCGGATCGCTTCGCTCGCCAATGCGCTTCGGGCAACGCTGGGCATCGAGGACGACGCGCCACTGCTCGACGACGAGGAAGCACTCCTGGCCGCCGGCGACGCATCGACCATGCATGCGTTGCGCAGCCTGTTCCGCGACGAGTTACAGCATCTGGTGCCGGAGCTGGAATCCCTGGCCACCGATCCCGCCACCCTCATCGATCGGATGCATCGGCTGCGCTCGGCCTGCGGGTTCTGCGGTGCGGCACGCCTGGCCGCCCAGGCAAAAGTCTTGCAGAACCACGTGCTGGAAGTCCGCTGGGCATCGCCCGCCGCCCTGCATCGTTTTCGCTCCGAAGTGGAACGGACCCTCGACGCCCTAGCGTAGAACGCGCCAGGCCTTGAGTTCGCCGCCACCGAGATGGAAGGCGATCACCTGGCGCATCATGCGGCGAAGCGACGAAAGACCAGCGGGGTCCGGCGGCGCGTCCGCCGCCAGGGCCAGCAGATCCACGCCACGGATGGCGCGCTGATCGCCGAGACGTCCAGGCACCACGCCCGACTCGGGATCGTAGAAATAGACCAGGCCAGGCTCCACCGGGGAGCCGTCGATGGCGTCGATGTCGAGCTGCAATCCATAGCCGAGGGCATCGAGCATGTCACGCTCGAAGCGCCGCAAGGTCCAGGCCAGGGGCTCGCCCGCGGCCATCCTCTGCAAGGTGGCGTCGTAGGAGGCGAACAGTTCCGGGTTGGCATCCTGCCGCCCGGTGAGCCGGACGACCAGTTCATTGAGGTAGAGCCCGGCAAGGCCGGCATCGCCGGTCAGCCGGAGTACCGCGCCAGAAGGCTCCGCGCTACGCAACGTGGCGAGCTCACCCTTCATTATCAGGTCGAGTTCGACCCGCTGGAAGGGCTCGAGCTGGGCACGCTGCGTGCGCGCGCCTTCGCGCCGGACACCCCGGGCGACCACGCCGATACGGCCGTGATCGCGGGTGAGGCATTCGGCCAGCATCGACGTTTCCCGGTAAGGCCGGGCATGCAGGATGAAGGCGGGCTGTTGTTCGACGCGCATCGTGGCTCGCGCCCGCAGGGCTTATTCGTATCCGAAACGCTTGAGCAGGTTCTCATCGTCGGCCCAGCCTTCGCGGACCTTGACCCAGAGCTTGAGGAACACCTTGCGCTCGAACATGTGTTCCATCGCCTTGCGTGCCGATGTGCCGATGGCCTTGAGCTGGGCGCCGCCCTCACCGATGACGATGGCCTTCTGGCCGTCGCGCTCCACCCAGATCACGGCGTGCACTTCGGCAATGCCGTCGGGGCGATCCTGGAACGCTTCGATCTCCACGGTGGTGGCGTACGGCAGCTCCTGGTCCAGGCGCAGCATGAGCTGCTCGCGGACCATTTCGGAGGCGAGGAAGCGCTCGCTGCGATCGGTGATCTCGTCCTCGGCGTACATGGCCGGCTGCTCTGGCAGGCGCTTGAGGATGCCTTTTTCCAGGCCGGCGAGGCCCTTGGACTTCAGCGCGCTGACGTAATAGACGTCGTCGAACGGATGCTTCTGCATCAGGTCGGCGACGAAGGGCAGCATGGCCGTCTTGTCCTTCTGCAGGTCCACCTTGTTGATGGCCAGCAGCTTCGGCACGTCGGGCTGTTCGGCCAGCGCCGCATACATGGCGGCATCTTCGTCGGTCCAGCGCCCGGCCTCGATCACCTGCACGGCCAGGTTCACCTCGGAGATGGCCGCGCGCGCTGCGCGGTTGAGGCTGCGATTCATCGCACGCTTGCCGCCCCGATGCAGGCCCGGCGTGTCGACGTAGAGGATCTGGCCTTCCGGCTTGGTGGAAATGCCGAGAATGCGGTGCCGGGTGGTCTGCGGCCGATGACTGACAATGCTCAGGCGCACGCCGATCATCGCGTTGAGCAAGGTGGACTTGCCCACGTTGGGGCGGCCCAGCAGGGCGACGTAGCCGCAGCGAAAGTCGTCGTCGACGATGGTGTCGTTTTCTTCGGGAATATCGATGTCGTTCATGATTTCTTTTCCAGCAAGCGGCGCAGCACCGTTTCGGCAGCGTCCTGTTCGGCGGCGCGCCGGCTGCCCCCGCGTCCTTCGACGCGAATCGGTTCCGGTTCGTCGATCGTACAGCTGACGTCGAAGATCTTGGCGTGATCTTCGCCGTAGCTGTCGGTTAATTCGTATGTGGGCAGGGGAAGCCCCCTGCCCTGCAGCCATTCCTGCAACCGCGTCTTGGCATCCTTGCTGGAGCGCTTGATCTCCGCCACGCGAGGCGTGAACAGCCGGCGCACCACCTGGCGGCAGGCGTCGTAGCCGTCGTCGAAGTAGACCGCCGCGACCAGGGCCTCGAAGGCATCGGCGAGGATCGAATCGCGGCGGAAGCCGCCGCTCTTGAGTTCGCCCGGCCCCAGCTTCAGGTCGTCGCCGAGCTCGAGCTCGCGCCCGATGACCGCGAGGGCCTGGCCGTTGACCAACTGGGCACGCAGGCGCGAGAGCTCGCCTTCGCTGGCGTTGGGATGCGCCTCGAACAACAACTCGGCGACGAGGGCGCCCAGCAGGGCGTCGCCCAGGAATTCCATCCGCTCGTTATTCGGCTTCCCGGCGCTGCGGTGGGTCAGGGCCAGGGTCGCGAGACCGGGATCACGAAAGCGGTAAGGAAATTCCACGAAACCTCATTGCCCGACGGCACTTTTGAGCGGCACCGACTTCTCGAAATGGAGCAGGAAGTCGATGTTGTAAATGAACGGGATCACTTTGTCGTAGGCGACGCGCAGAACCGAGCCGTTACCCGAACGCTGGATGGTGACGTCCTTCGGCTTGATCGTCGAATCGTCGACATACTGAAAACTCATCTTGAACGCGAGCTGGCGACGGGCCTGCTCGATATCGTCGTTACCGCCCTCGGTCGACATCTGGTTGAGCGCCTTGACCACGCCCATGTACTCGATATAGGACGGCACCAGTTTCATCGCCATGAAGGCAAAGAAACCAACGATGGCCAGCATGATGACGAACCCGATAAGGGTAATACCCGACTGCCTGGATTTCATGTTTCGGTCTCCGCCGCGCGAAGCGGCTCCCCTGTTCAAGACTTAAAATGCCGACGGGGCGCGCAAGGCGCCCCGCAGCGGAGATTACCTTGTCCGGGGCGTCCCGCAACGCCTTCCAGCGTGACGGGCGCCACCGTTCCGTCAGTGGATGACCTTGCCCATCTTGGAAAAGTCGAATACGCCATTGTCGAACCCGCGCCAGGCAAGCCAGACGAAGAAGGCCTTGCCGACCAGGTTCGCCTCGGGCATGCAGCCCCACCAGCGGCTGTCCGTGCTGTTCATCCGGTTGTCGCCCATGACGATGTAGCAGCCCTTGGGCACTTCCGACGGCACCGCCGCATTGGGGATGTCCTGCGGCATGTTATAGGCCGGGGTCAACGCAATCGTATGGTTGATGCTGCCCAGATGCTCGGTGTAGAGCTTCGAACCGTAGGTCATCAGCAGACGGTCCTCGGGCCGGTTCATGCTGCCCTTGAACGGTCCGATCTCGTCGGCACCCACGCGCTCGCCGTTGATATAGAGCTCGCTACCGCGCGTTTCGATGCGATCGCCCGGCAGGCCGATGACGCGCTTGATCCAGTTTTCGCTGGGCACGGGGGCATGGGGATCCTGGCAGGTCATGTCGCCACTACGGATTGTCTTGCCGTTTTCGTCCTGGCACACGTAGCCCGGGAAGCGGAACACGATCACGTCGCCACGGCGCGGCTCGCCATTTTCGACCAGCTTATTGTTGAAAGCCGGCATACGCAGGCCATAAGCGAATTTGTTGACCAGGATGAAGTCACCCACGTCCAGCGTCGGCATCATCGAGCCCGACGGGATGCGGAACGGCTCGGCCACGAACGAGCGCAGCAGGAGCACGACCAGAATCACCGGGAACAACGAACGGGCCCAGTCGACAGGCCACGGCTCGGGTTGCTCGGTACCCGAGGCCTCGGCGCGGGCGCGGCGCGCCTTGACCAGAAAAAGGCGATCGAACAACCAGACCACACCGAACAGCACGGTCAGGCCGAGAAGAATCGCCGAAAAATCGAATGCCGCCATACCATCTCCATCAGTCGTGTCGAAGGGCCCTTCGGCCCGGTCCGGCGCGTCCGGCGCCGGCTATCCATGTCTCGCTTACTTATCCTGCCTGAGCACGGCAAGGAAGGCTTCCTGGGGAATCTCCACGCTGCCGACCTGCTTCATGCGCTTCTTGCCTTCCTTCTGCTTCTCGAGGAGCTTCTTCTTTCGCGAGACGTCGCCGCCATAACACTTGGCGAGGACATTCTTGCGCAGGGCCTTCACCGTCGAGCGGGCGATCACCGCCGCACCGATGGCAGCCTGGATGGCGACATCGAACTGCTGACGGGGAATGAGATCCTTCATGCGCTCGACAAGTTCCCGGCCACGTCGGTCGGCGTGCGAGCGATGCACGATCAGGCTCAGCGCGTCCACGCGGTCGCCGTTGATCAGCACGTCGACGCGGACGAACGGGCCCGGGTCGAACCGCTCCAGGTGGTAGTCCATCGAGGCATAGCCGCGGGAAACCGACTTCAGGCGATCGAAGAAGTCCAGCACCACCTCGGCCAGCGGCAATTCGTAGGTCACCTGCACCTGGGTGGCCAGATACTGGATGGAGCGCTGCACGCCGCGCTTCTCCTCGCACAGCTTGATTACGTTGCCGACGTAGTCGCCGGGCGTAAGGATGGTCGCGACGATGATCGGCTCACGGATCTCCACGATCTGCTGCGGCGGCGGAAGCTTGGCCGGGTTGTCCATCTGCAGCACGGTACCGTCGGTCTTTGCCACCTCGTAGACCACGGTCGGCGCCGTGGTGATGAGGTTGAGATCGTATTCGCGCTCGAGGCGCTCCTGCACGATCTCCATGTGCAGCATGCCGAGGAAGCCGCAGCGGAAGCCGAAGCCCATCGCCTCGGAGCTTTCCGGCTCGAAGAACATGGCCGCGTCGTTGAGGCGCAGCTTGTCCAGTGCCTCGCGCAGCGCCGGGTAATCATCGGCCGACACCGGGAACAGGCCGGCGAACACGCGCGGCTGCATGACCTGGAAGCCCGCCAGCGGCTCGGCGGCCGGCTTGCCCGCGTGGGTCAGCGTGTCGCCCACGGGGGCGCCATGAACGTCCTTGATCGACGCGTTGATCCAGCCCACCTCGCCCGCGCCCAGGTGATCGAGCTTCTTGCGCTTGGGGGTGAAGACGCCGACGTCGTCGACCAGGTGGGTGCGGCCGGTCGACATGACGAGGATCTTGTCGCCCGGACGGACTTCGCCCTGCATCACGCGCACCAGCGACACCACGCCCAGGTAGTTGTCGAACCAGGAGTCGATGATCAGCGCCTGCAGCTTGTCGGTGTCACCCGCCTTCGGTGCGGGAATGCGATGGATGATCGCCTCGAGCACTTCGATCACGTTCTGGCCGGTCTTGGCGCTGACCGGAATCGCGTCGCTGGCGTCGAGGCCGATCACGGCCTCGATCTCGGCCTTGGCCTTTTCGACGTCGGCCGTGGGCAGGTCGATCTTGTTGATCACCGGGATGACTTCCAGGCCCTGCTCGATCGCCGTATAGCAGTTGGCCACCGACTGGGCCTCGACGCCCTGAGCGGCGTCGACGACCAGCAGCGCACCCTCGCAGGCGGACAGCGAGCGGCTCACCTCGTAGGAGAAGTCGACATGCCCAGGGGTATCGATGAAGTTGAGCTGGTAGGTCTTGCCGTCCCTCGCCGTGTACGGCAGCGAGACCGACTGAGCCTTGATGGTGATGCCACGTTCCCGCTCGATCGGGTTGTTGTCGAGGACCTGCGCTTCCATTTCGCGCTCGGTCAGACCGCCGCACAACTGGATGATGCGGTCGGCCAGGGTCGACTTGCCATGGTCGATATGGGCAATGATGGAGAAGTTGCGGATGAGTTCCATGGAGCGCCGTGGTCACGTTCACCATCGCTCGCGGCGCGAACGACGCGCGCCAGCCCTAGGGGCCAGCGCGAATCAAGCATTATCGCATGGAAGGCCACCCACCGCCGACCGGCGGGTGGCTTCGCGTTCGTCAGCGCTCGCTGGGGACCGTGACACCGACGAACCGGGTCGAGTCGTCGCGCCGGACGAGCAGCATGGCGGTATCGCCGGCCTTGATTCCCTTGGCCGCGTCGCGGAAAGCGGCCGCGCTGCCGACACGTTTCTGATTGACCATCAGGATCACGTCGCCAGCCTGTAGCCCGGTGTTGGCCGCCGCCGGACCGGAAACCCTGCTCACCACGACCCCTTCGCCGGCCTTCAGGCCCAGTTCGGTCCGCGTCGAAGCATCGATGTCCTGCACGGCCACGCCGAGGGCCGCCGCGGACCCGCCGGCCGCCCCTTCCTCGGCGGTCGCCGCCGAAGCGAGCGCCGACTTGTCGCGCGGCAGCTCGCCGACCTTGACCTCGACCGTCTGCTTCTTGTGGTCTCGAAGGAGTTCGACCTTTGCCGTCGACCCGGGCCGGGTGATGGCCACCAGGGGCGGCAGGTCCGGCGCCTGCGTGATCGGCGTCCCGTTGAAGGACAGGATCACGTCGCCCTGCTTCAACCCCGCCTTGTCGGCGCCACTGCCAGGGGTGACCTGGGCAACGAGGGCGCCATTGGAATCGGCAAGATCCAGGTTCTTGACGAAGGGATCCACCGGCTGCACGGTGACGCCGAGCATGCCCCGCGAGACATAGCCCTTCGCCTTGATCTGGTCGACCACGTTCATCGCCACGTCGATGGGAATGGAGAACGACAACCCCTGGTAGCCGCCGGACGTGGAATAGATCTGCGAATTCACGCCGATGACCTGGCCCTGCAGGTTGAACAGGGGGCCGCCCGAATTGCCGCGATTGATCGGGACGTCAGTCTGGATGAAGGAGGTATAGGGCTGGTCGCGACTGCCGAGGTTGCGGCCGACCGCACTGATGATGCCGTGGGTCACCGTGGCATCGAGCCCGAACGGCGAGCCGATCGCCAGCGCCCACTGGCCGCGCTTGACCGTACGCGAATCGCCGATGGTCACGGCCGGCAAGGCGCCGGCATCGATCTTCAGCAGGGCGATGTCGTACTGCGGATCCTTGCCGACGACCTTCGCGGTGAAACTGCGGCGGTCCTGCAGGCGCACCTTGACCTCGTCGGCGTCGTCGACGACATGGTCGTTGGTGAGGATGTATCCGTCGGCGGAAATGATGAAGCCCGACCCCAGGGACGTCTGCTCGGGGGGCTGGGCCGGCACGCCTGGCATGCCGAAGAAGCGACGCAGCAGTTCTTCCTGGTCGTCCTGCGCGTTGTCCCGGCCGCCCTTCGCCTTCTTGTGCGCGCCGGTCGTTTTCGCCTCGACGTGCACGACGGCCGGGGCATTCTTTTCGACGACGCCGGTAAAGTCGGGCAAGCTCTGCGCCTGCACGCCAGCGGTCGCCAGCACCAATGCGCCGCCCAGCACGGCGCGTGTGTTCAACCAACCCATCCTCTTTCCTCCTTGTCAAAGCCACGGTTGCCCGTACGTCGAGACGACCGCACGGCTGGATACGAATAAGGGGTAAGGCGCGCCGGGGACGTGCGGCGCGCCAGGGTGACGCCCTGGCTCAGCGAGCCTGCGGCGCGGCGACCGGCTGCACATAACGGCTGCCGTCGGGACGGGTCAGCAGCATGTAGCCATTGCCTTCCGGTGCTTCCGCGGCCCGGGCGCGATGAATCTGGTAAGGCGTGGAACGCGGCAGGTAGGGGGCTCCCGCATCGCTGGAGCTGTCGAAGGCCGCCTTCTGGGTGAACTGGGACGCCATGTTGCTGCCTGCGAGCCACTGCGGCGCCACCGGCGCGGCCGCGGGCTCCGGGGACGCCTCCGCCACCTGGACATCGCCCGAGACCGGTGCCTGATGGGCGATTTCGGGCACACCGGAACGGTTGCCCGCCGGCTGCGAGAGCATCAGCGCGGCGACAGCCACGCTTGCGGCAATCGCGCCACCGGCCGACCAGTGCAGCCAGCGGCGACGCGGAACGGCGCCCGTCACCACGGACACGCCGGCCTCGGCCTCGATGGCGGCCATGACCCGATCGACGAAGTCGTGCGATACCGGAGGCATGGCCTCGCGGCGCAGTCCGTCACGACCCGCGTGATACCGCGACCAGACGTCCGCCAGACCCCGGTCGGCCTCGAGTCGACGTAACAGGAAGCGGATTTCCTCCCGCGACAGCTCTCCGTCCATGCCGGCGGAGAGAATTTCACGATTGGTGTCACTCATGGATGGTGATCCTCGCGGTCGGAAAGAAGTGGCCGCAGTTTTTCGTCGATGGCTTCACGAGCCCTGAAAATACGCGAACGAACGGTACCGATAGGACAGTTCATGATGGCGGCGATCTCGTCGTAGCTCTTGCCGTCCACTTCACGCAGGGTAATCGCGACCCGGAGTTCTTCGGGCAAGGCTTGGACAGTGGAAAACACCGTTTGTTCCACCTGTTCCCGCATTAACTCGCGTTCCGGGGTGGCGCTTTCGTGCATCCGTGTGGCGCCGGGCACGTAAACGGCATCCTCCACGTCGATATCTCCGGTGGGCGGGCGGCGGCCCATGGCCACCAGGTGGTTCTTCGCCGTGTTCACGGCGATCTTGTAGAGCCACGTGTAGAACGCGCTTTCGCCACGGAACGACCCGAGGGCGCGCCAGGCGCGCACAAAGGCTTCCTGGGCGATGTCCTCGCATTCGGTCCAGTCGTGCACGTAGCGGGAGATCAACGCGATAACCTTGTGCCGGTACTTCCGCACAAGCAGGTCGAACGCGCGGCGGTCTCCTTGCTGCACACGCTCGACAAGTGCTTGATCCAGTTCGTTTTCGCCCATCCGGGCCGTCTCCTCACATCATTCGGGGCCAGTCGCGGGCGCAGCTGAGACAAGCGCGGGCCGAGCAAGTTCACCGCCCGGCCCACCGGTCATCCCGTGAAAATATGCGCATACCGGCCTGAACCTCAAGTTGGAGGCCCGGGCGATCAGGCACTGACCGGGGTCCTTCCTTCACCGATCACGCGTTCGCGCTCGGCCAGCAGCTTGTCGAAAGTCGCGACGGGCAACGGTCGGCAGAAGAGGTAGCCCTGGAGCTCGTCGCAACCGTTCGCGCGCAGGAAGTGCAGGTGTTGCTCGATCTCCACCCCTTCGGCCACCACGCCGCGCTTGAGCCGATGGGCCATGTCGATCGTCGCGCGGACAATGGCTTCGTCGTCCGGGTCCACGCCGATATTGCGCACGAAGCTCTGGTCGATCTTGATCCGGTCGGCCGGCAGCCGGCGCAGGTAATCGAGCGAGGCGGCGCCCGTGCCGAAGTCGTCGATGGCGATGTGGCAGCCCATGGCGTGCAACGCATCGAGGGTTTCGACCAGATGTGGAACCGTCTTCACGCTGATGCTTTCGGTCACCTCGAGTTCGAGGCTGTCCGGGTTAAGGCCGGTATCGCGCAGGGCACTGGCCACCACCTCGGCCAGGTTCTGTTGCATCAGCTGCACGGCCGAGAGGTTGACGCCCAGGCGCAGTTGCAGGCCGTAGGTGTCTTCCCATGCCTTGGCCTGGGCACAGGCCGTGCGCAGCACCCACTCGCCGATAGGCACGATGAGACCACTGGCTTCGGCAAGCGGAATGAAGAAGGCCGGGCTGATCATGCCCAGCTCGGGGTGCTCCCAACGCACCAGTGCCTCCATGCCGACGATATCTTCGGTGATCGCATTGACCTGGGGCTGGTAGAACACGCGCAGTTCGTCGTTCTTCACCGCGTGGCGCAGGCGGGCCTTCAAGGCGACGTGCTGCTGTTGCGAGGCATCCGGGTTGGCGGCGTATATCTGGTAATTGTTCCGGCCGAGACTCTTCGCCCCGTACATCGCCTCGTCGGCATGGCGCAGCAGCAGCTCGCCCTCCGTCGCGTCGTCCGGAAAGAAGGAAATGCCGACGGACACCGTGGCCTGAAGTTCCGACCCATCATCGAGCCCGAGGGGAATTTCCATCGCCTGCACGACTTTCTCGGCGATGCGCAGCACATCGTCGCGCTTGATGATATGGCGCAGGATCATCGTGAATTCGTCGCCGGCGTAACGCGCGACCGTGTCCGAAGCGCGAACGCTGGCGCGCAGCCGCTTTGCCACCGCGGTCAGAACCTGATCGCCGACGGCGTGGCCAAGGGTGTCGTTGATGCCCTTGAAGCGATCGAGGTCGACCAACAGAGTGGCGAAGCATTCGCCGGTCCGCTCGGCCTCGCGAATGGTGGTATCCAGGCGGTCGTTGAACAGGAGTCGATTGGGCAGGTTCGTCAGCGTGTCGACCAGGCCGCGCGCGCGTCCCTGGTCGCGCGCGCGGCGCAATTCCAAAGCCGAGGCGAAACGGGCGGCGGCCGCACGCAAGGCGGGCTCGAGCACACGGGCATCGCTGCCGACGCGACGGCGACCTGCCAACAGCGCGCCGAGCACGTTGCGGCGTTCATCGAGCAGGGGAAGAAACGCGAAGGAACGCAGGCCCAGCGCCTCCACCAGTGGATCGGCCTGCGGGGCGCCATGACCCTCGCCAAGATGCGAAAGCGTTTCCCCGCCCAGGCAGATCTTCAGCAACGGCAGGTCGTTGGCTTCAGGCCACTCCACCGAGCCCGGGCCGTTCCAGATCCGCGTGAGTACCTCGGGCCCGAATTCGCTCTCCGGCAGCGCCGACCACACCGCGACCACGTCGAGTTCGAGTGCGTCGGCGAGCATGGCCGCCGCCTCACCCATGCCTTCGTCATCGCTGGGGCAGGCATCCAGCACGGACAGCAGCGACAGTGCCCTGCCCGCCATGTCGACGGCGCGAAGGTCGCGAAACGCCACGGCGATCCGGTGGGCGCCGCGATCGGTGATGTGACGCACGTCGACCTCGCCGCCGATATCGGCACCGTCGAGCCGACGCAGCGTGCAAGGCACGCCGTCGCTGTCGGGCACCGGCCAGAGGGCGCCGCTGTCGATCTTGAACAGGTCGGCGAGCAGGCGGCCGTGCACGGGACCGTCTCCCTTCATGAGCCGATTCATCGCGGCGCCGCTTTCGATGACGCAGCCATCCGGCGTCGAGGCCACTACCCAGGCCGCCCCGGCTTCGAAAGCAAAGCGATAATCCAGCCCGGTCGGCTCACTGGCGGCCAAGGCGGGTTCGCTATGGATCGCTGCGCGCACCCGCTGGGCGAGTTCGACCGGGATGGCTCCCTCGCGCAGCCAGTCGGTGCTGTCGTCCGGCGCGACGCCCGGCGCCTCGCCGACCACATAAACCACCGGGAGCTGTGAGTAGACTTTCGAGCCACGCAGGATGCGCAACCCCTGCGCCATGTCCGCCGTGCCATCCGCGCCGATGACAGCCACATGCAGGGGCGGCGCATCGGCCAGCAGGGCTTCGAGCTGCGCCGCGTCGCGAGCGCTCAGCAGAACGAAATCGCCGTCCGCATCGAGCGCGTCGAATACCGCCCGCCGGACATCGCGGCGCGGGGTGAAGATAAGTACGCCGGTCGGTTCCGAGATCGACATGCGCGCGCTCAAACGACCCACCGGCCGTCACGCAGGCGCGGCGCGGCGGAGCGCGCGTGCCAGTCGGCATCGACCCGGATGATGTCGTCCTCGAACGTAGCCAGCAGGCTGGGACTTGCCCCCATCAGCACCACGCGACGTATGTGGCCGGTCTGGGCGCGGGCGAGTTGCCGTAAAAGTGCACCGTCGGTGGCGCTCGGTGGGCCAGGCGGCATGTCCAGCAGGTATACGCCGAAGTGCAGACTCTGCGAGATGTAGCGCAGCGCGTCGCCCAGCCGGGTACAGCCAGGCACCCGCATCTGCGCGTCGCGAAGGCTGGCCAGCCCCTCGGCGTGGCGCCACAGGTAGACCGCCTGGCCCGTCCGCCGCGCGACCAGGCGAAACTGCTCGATCAACGCATTGGTTTCACCCGTCTGCAAAGCGACCAAGGGCCCCGACGCGGACAGAATGCGGTCGAAGACATCGGTTCCTACATGGGAGTCGGCAGGCATGGGCGACACATCGGCGGCAGTGGCGCGAAGTATCGGCCCAATACGGGGGCGTACGCTAGCGATTGCCGCACCATACGCGGAGGTATCTCGCATTCGGCCCTGTGGGAAGGTATGGTGATGCGCTTATTCGCCAGCGTACGACCCGCCATGTTCGAAGGACTCCGATTCAAGCACTGGAAGACCAACGTGGGCGACGACGGTATCGTCGTGCTCACCTTCGACCGCGAGGGCGCCAGCGCCAACGCGCTGTCGCGAGAGGTGCTCGACGAACTCGATACGATCGTCGAGCGCCTGGCTATCGAGAACCCCCGTGGTGTCGTCATCCACTCGGCGAAACCCTCGGGCTTCGCCGTGGGCGCGGATATTCGCGAATTCGTCGAGTACGCCCACACCGGCACCGTCCTCGCCAACATCGAGAACGGCCAGCGGGTGTTCGAGAACCTCGCCCGCCTGCCGTGCCCCACCGTGGCCGCCATTCATGGTGCCTGCATGGGCGGTGGCACGGAACTCGCCCTGGCCTGCCGCCAGCGCATCGCGGTGGACGATGACGCGACGAAGATCGGCCTTCCCGAAGTGATGCTCGGCATCCATCCCGGCTGGGGCGGCACGGCCCGCCTGCCGCGCCTGATCGGCGCGCCGGACGCCCTGCCCGCCATGCTCACCGGCAAGCCGTTCAATGCCCGGCGTGCCAAGGCTGTCGGCCTGGTCGACCGTCTTGCCCGCGCGGACGAATTGCTCGCCGAAGCCCGTCACCTCATCAAGCGTCCCCACCAGCGTCCCTTCGCACAGCGCGCCAAGGCCTGGGCCACCAACACCCTGCCGGCGCGCGCGATCCTCGCGCCCATGGTCCGCAAACAGACCGCCGCCAAGGTGCGCAAGGAACATTACCCGGCGCCGTTCGCCCTGATCGACACCTGGGCACGTGGCGGCGCCAGCATCCAGCAACGGCTGAAACTCGAAGCGAAGTCGGTGGCCAAACTCGCCACGACACCCACCGCGCGCAACCTCATCCGCATTTTCTTCCTGCAGGAGCGCCTGAAAGGTCTCGGCGGTGGCACCGATCACGGCATCAAGCACGTGCATGTGGTCGGCGCGGGCACCATGGGTGGCGACATCGCCGCCTGGTCGGCGCTCAAGGGGTTCGATGTCACGTTGCAGGATCGGGAACTGCGTTTCATCGAGCCCGCGATCCAGCGCGCACGGACGCTGTTCGAGAAGAAGCTCAAGGCACCGGCCAAGGTCGATGCCGCCGTGGCCCGCCTGCGTGCGGACGTCGACGGCAAGGGCGTGGCCGATGCCGACCTCGCCATCGAAGCCATCTTCGAGAATCCGGAAGCCAAGCACGCCCTATATGCCGCGATCGAACCGCAGTTCCAGGCGGACGAGATCCTGGCCAGCAACACGTCCTCGATTCCCCTGGACGAACTGCGCCAGGGCCTGAAGGCACCGCAGCGTTTCCTCGGCCTGCACTTCTTCAACCCGGTGGCGCAGATGCCTCTGGTCGAAGTCGTCCGCCACGACACGCTCGACCCCGCGATCGAAAAGCGGGCCCTGGCCTTCTGCAAAGCCATCGGCAAACTGCCGGTGCCGGTCAAGGGAACGCCAGGCTTCCTGGTCAACCGCATCCTGATGCCCTACCTGATGGAAGCGATGCGTCTTTACAACGAAGGCGTGCCCGGCCCCGTTCTCGATCGTGAAGCGAAGAAGTTCGGCATGCCGATGGGCCCGATCGAACTGGCCGATACGGTCGGTCTCGACGTCTGCGCCTCGGTCGGCAAGGAGCTAGCGCCCTTCCTGGGCCTGGAGATTCCGCACGGCCTGGAAGAAAAGATCGCGGCGAACAAGCGCGGCAAGAAGGACGGCGAAGGCCTTTACGTGTGGAAGGAAGGCAAACCGGATAAACCCGACGTCGACCCCGACTACGTACCTCCGGCCGACATCCAGGACCGCATGATCCTGCCGATGGTCAACGAGGCCATCGCCTGCCTCGCCGAAGGCGTGGTCGACGATGCCGACCTGCTCGATGCGGGCGTCATCTTCGGCACCGGCTTCGCCCCGTTCCGCGGCGGCCCGATCCAGTACGTGCGCACGGAAGGCCTGGCCGTGGTGCGCGAACGCCTGGCCAAGCTGGAAGCCAAGCACGGCGCGCGCTTCGCCAAGAAGGAAGGCTGGGACAATCCCGAGCTGACTTCGCCACCGGCCTGACCCGGAAGCATCGCCGCTGACCAGACCATCGCCGCTGAAGCGGCTCCCACCGAGCAGGTTGCGACCAGCCCGGCAGAAGCCGACTCTCCTGCTCTGTGGGAGCCGACCCACTAGTTCGGCAGGAGCCGACTCTCCTGCCGGCAGGAGCCGACCCACTAGCCGGGCAGGAGCCGACTCTCCTGCCCTGTGGGAGCCGACCCACTAGCCGGGCAGGAGCCGACTCACCTGCCCTGTGGGAGCCGATTCATCGGCGATCCGCGCGCCAGCGCGGCAACGTCACCACATCAGATCGTCGGGCACCCCGTCGTCCGACTCGCTGACCGCGTTCGGATCGACAAGCAAGGCGACAAACTCCGGCGCCAGCGCCTGCAGTTCTACGATCACGGTCTTGTCGACGATCAGGTAGCGCCCGCCCTGCTGTACCACACCAAGCTCGCCCGCATTGATCGCGGCCAGTTGGGCGGCGTCGACATGGACGCGACGGATCTTCTCGCCGTACGGAAAATGGCGAACCTGATCGGCGTCGGCAAGGTTCAGGGCCTTGCCCTTGAGCAACTCCTCTACCTTGCGCTTCTTCTCCTTGCGCAGCCGCGCCTGCTCCGCCGCCTCGGCTTCGAGACGGCGACGCTCGGTCGCATCGGTCTGTGCGCGGATTGCATAGGCCTTGGCCAGATCGATCTCGCCGTCCTTGCGCGGCGGCCGCGGTGGCCCGCCCGCCCCGGGCTTGCCACCCTGCTGGGGACGCCCGGCACCTTGCTGGGGTCGACCCGCGCCCTGGGGGCGATTGCCTTGCTGGGGACGGCCGCCTTGCTGGGGCCTGCCGCCTTGCGACGGCTTGGCACCCTGGCGCGGATTGTTGCCCGCGTAAGGCTGGCCACTACCCGCGGACGGTCGCCCGCCCTTGCTGCCGTCGCTTCCACCCTGACGCGGCGGTGTGGACGTCCTTTTCTCTTCGCGGATCTCCTTGACGAGGCCGCTCTTCAACAACTGGTCGCGCAGGGACTCTGCCATGATCGGTAAGGCTCGTTCGGTCGTTTCAGTAATGCGGCGGCGGTGGCTCGTTGGCAGTATCGCTGCCGAGTCCCGCACGCATGTTCATGAGGTCGGAACGCAAATCGCGCACCGCCCTCTCCAGTCGATCCAGTCGTCGGGATATCTCGGTATCCGCCGATGACAGCCCATTGACCGTGTCGTCGATGAAGGCGAGACGCATCTCGAGCTCCATCACGCGTTCGTCCATATCAGTCACCGTGGCGGCCTGCCAGGCTGCGGCCGCGGCCGATGCCGTAATAGGCGATGCCCGCTTCCTCGACCGTTATCGGATCGTAGAGATTGCGGCCGTCGAAGATCGCCGGAGTCTTCAACAGCGACCTGACGCGCGCGAAGTCCGGGGCACGAAACGCTTTCCATTCGGTGACGATCATCAACGCATCCGCGCCGTCGATTGCGTCGTACGGGCGCTCGACCAGCTGCAGGTCGGCCCGCTCCCCATAGATGCGACGAGTTTCGTCAGCCGCCTCGGGATCGAACGCCTTGACGATCGCGCCGGCGTCCCACAGCTGCTCCATCAGGCGACGGCTCGATGCTTCGCGCATGTCATCGGTATTCGGCTTGAAGGCCAGGCCCCAAAGTGCGATGGTCCGCCCCTTCAGCTCACCACGGAAGTGACGCGACAGCAGCGCGAACAGGCGCGACTTCTGCGAGTCGTTCACCGCTTCCACGGCATCGAGCAGGCGGGCGTCGTAGCCAACCCCATGCGCGGTGCGCGCCAGTGCCTGAACGTCCTTCGGGAAGCACGAACCGCCGTAGCCCGCGCCCGGATAGATAAAGTGATACCCGATGCGCGGGTCCGCGCCGATCCCCTGGCGCACGAGCTCCACGTCCGCGCCGACGTGCTCGGCGATGTTCGCGATCTCGTTCATGAAGCTGATCTTGGTCGCGAGCATCGCATTGGCCGCGTACTTGGTCAGCTCGGCGGAACGCTCGTCCATGACGACCATGCGATCGTGGTTGCGATTGAACGGCGAATACAGCTTGCGCAAGATGGCGATCGCCTTCGGGCTGGACGCACCGACGATGATCCGGTCCGGACGCATGCAATCCTCGACGGCATCGCCCTCTTTGAGGAATTCGGGATTGGAAACCACGTCGAAGGGAACGTCGACGCCGCGCACCTGCAAGCGCGCGAGGACGGCTTCGCGCACGCGGTCGGCGGTGCCGACCGGAACGGTCGACTTGTTGACCACGACGGTATAGCGGTCGATGTTGTCGCCGATGGTTTTCGCCACAGCGAGCACGTACTGGAGATCGGCGCTTCCGTCTTCGTCCGGCGGCGTGCCGACGGCAATGAAAACGACCTCGCCATGGCCGACCGCGGGGACCGCGTCGGTGGTGAAGTCCAGCCGGCCTTCCGCAAAGTTGCGAACCACCATCGGTTTCAGGCCGGGCTCGTAGATGGGGATATCGCCGGCCTTCAGGCGGCCGACCTTGCTCGCGTCGACGTCCACGCACACCACGTGGTTACCCATTTCGGCAAGGCAGGTGCCGGTGACGAGACCGACGTAGCCGGTGCCGAAGATCGTGATTTTCATGGAACTCCCGGGGGCATCAAGACCTGCCGTCGTAACGGTCGATTGTAGTCCCGGCCGGCGCCCAGGCAAAGAAAAAGGGCGCGGATCGCTCCGCGCCCTTCTATTTTCCTACAGGTGGTGCGAGGGCTTACTTGCCGCCCGGAGCAGCACCCGGGCCGCCGGGACCACCGGCCGGAGCCGGACCGGTCTTGAGCAGCTCGACGTCGAAGATGATCGTCGCGTTCGGCGGGAAGCCGTTTTCCGGCTTGGCGCCGTACGCGATGTTCGACGGGATGAACAGCTTGTACTTGCCGCCGGTCTGCATCAGCTGCAGGCCTTCGCGGAAGCCCGGGATGACCGCCTGGAGCGGGATCGAGGCTGGGCCGGCCGGCTGATGATCGGCCGAGGCATCGAACTTCTCGCCGTTCACGAACGTACCGGTGTAGTTGATCGAGACCATGTCGTTCGGGCCCGGGCGCGCGCCGGTACCTGCCTGGACGACCGTGTACTGCAGGCCCGAAGCCGTGACCTTCACGCCGGGGGCGGTCTTGTTCTTGGCCAGGAACGCATCGCCTTCCTGCTTGTTCTGGGCCGCGACCTTGTTGTACTCGGCTTCGGCCTTGACCTTCAGCTGGGCCACGAAGGCTTCGCGGACGGACTTGGCTTCGGCTTCGCTCATGGTCGGCTTCTGGCCGGACAGGGCTGCCTGCAGGGCCTTGGCGACCGTGGCAGCGTCCACTTCCTTCGCGACGAGCGGCGGCAGGGAGCTGGCAAGGTCCCAACCCACGACGTAGCTGGCCTTCTGCTTGTCAACGGTGCCCGCACCAGCGGCAGCCGGCTTGGCTGCCTGGGCGGATGCGCCCGCGGCGGTACCCAGCGCAACCGCCAGGGCGACGGCCGTCATCGTGGGACGCAAAAATTGCTTCATTCGGTATTCCCTCTCTTGGAAAGATTCGGCGACGCCGCCGGTACACCTCCATGTGGAGGCGGAAACGCCATTGTGCGGTGGTTCGCGCCCTGCTTGCAATGACGTGGCGAGAGACAAGGTTTCACATCAAAAGTTCAGCAGCCTTTCACCGGGATGACGATTCGGTCACTCGTCGTGGCCAGGACCGGGTTTTTCCAGGGTGTCCCGGAGGGCCGCCTGCAGGCGGGCATGCACCTGAACCAGCACCCGCCAGAGCAGCCAAGTCAGGCCGATTCCTATAAGGATCAACACCCCGGCGACCTCGCGAGGGGGCAGGATGGTGGACGCCAGAGCCGCCACCAGGAGGCCGAGGATCAGCATCGCCACCACCGGAATGATCCGCCCCAGCACGGAGCGGATCCGGTACGTGCGGCTGCCGAAACGATCCGGAATGCTCAGTTCGGCCAGCAACATGCCCAGTGCGCCAGCCTTCCGGTACGTCGCGACCACCATCGGCAGGGACAGCAACGCGGCAAGCGACCATGCCAGGCTGCGGCGCACCGTGGGGTCGTCGCTGAGCAGGTCGACATGCAGGAAGCCACGGCGGTAAGCGAATGCGACGATGATGAATACCGCGATCACCAGCATCATGTTGATGAGCACATGCCAGACCAGCCGGCGGATCATCTTCATCACGATGGCGCCCTGCCCCTGCAGGCCCAGGCTGCCCATCCACTCCGTATAGGCGCCGAAGACGCCGGTGACGCGTGCGGGCAAGACCCGCCCGAGGAAGCTCGCAAGCGGATCGGAGGAGCGGATCAGGTATGGGGTGAGAAAGGTGGTGATCGCCGACACCGCGACCGCCACCGGATAGAGGAAATTGCTGGTCACCTTGAGCGTGAGCCCCAACGATGCGATGACGAAGGAAAATTCGCCGATCTGGGCCAGGCCCATGCCTACCCGCAGCGAGGTACGGCCGTCGTTGCCGGCGACGAAACTGCCGAAACTGCAGGTGACCACCTTACCCAGGACCACGGCGATGGTCACGATGGTGATCGGCCAGGCGTACTCCACGAGCAGCGCAGGGTCGATCAGCATGCCGATGGCGACGAAGAAGATCGCGCTGAACATGTCGCGCACCGGCATGATGATGCGTTCGATGCGCGCCACGCTTTCCGACTCGGCGACGATCGCCCCGATCATGAACGCGCCCAGCGCCACGCTGTAGCCCATCTCGGTCACCAGCAGGCAAAAACCGAAGCAGATGCCCAGTACCGCGATCAGCAGGACGTCGTTGCGGCTGACGCGCGCGATGTAGTCGACCACCCGCGGGACCAGCAGAAGCCCCACCACCAGCGACACGGCCATGAACAGGCCGAGCCGGCCGATCGCCGCGAAAGCCTGGCCCGCTTCCACGCCACCCGTGCTGGCGATGCCGGTGAGCAGGGCCATCAGGACGATGGCGAGCAGATCCTCCACGATGAGGATGCCGAACATGAGCTGGGCGAAACGCTCGCGCTTGAGACCCAGGTCCTCGAGCGCTTTCATGATGATCGTGGTCGAGGAGATCGACAGCATCGCGCCGAGGAAGATCGCGTCCATGGCGGACCAGTCGAAGAAGCGGCCGATCTCGTAGCCGATCCACACCATAAGCACGATTTCGGCGAATGCGGCGACCAGCGCCGCGCCGCCGACGGCACGCAGCTTCTTCAGGCTGAACTCGAGACCGAGCGCGAACAGCAGCAGGATCATGCCCAGTTCGGACAGCGTACGAATCGTTTCTTCGTCGTGGATGAAGATCACCGGCAACGTATGCGGCCCGATCAACAGGCCCGCGATGATGTAGCCGAGCACCACCGGCTGCCTCAGCCGCTGGAAGATCACGGTGGTCAGCCCGGCAACGAGCATCACCGTCGCCAGATCCTGGATGAAAACGATGCCGTGCATGCGTGCCCCTGCCAATGCGAAGGGACAGGTTAGCGCGTGCACAGGAACATGCGTACGGAATGCGCGCCGATGCGCGTGCACCGTCGTCACGCAAGTGCGCGCCAGCGTTCGTCATTCTCGAATTCGCAAAAATAATTTCAAAAAAAATGTAACGAATGCTTGACGAATTACCGGGTCGGACGTAATCTTTGCGGCTTCCAGCAGGGGGCCATAGCTCAGCTGGGAGAGCGCCTGCATGGCATGCAGGAGGTCGCCGGTTCGATCCCGGCTGGCTCCACCAACTTCTAAGACGTCCCCATCGTCTAGAGGCCTAGGACATCACCCTTTCACGGTGGCGACCGGGGTTCGAATCCCCGTGGGGACGCCACTTTCTGGTCCGCCAGAGAGTGTTAAGGACGAAGAAGTTGGAAAGTTGGAAAGCTGGAATGTAAGTGTGGAGCGGTAGTTCAGTCGGTTAGAATGCTGGCCTGTCACGCCGGAGGTCGCGGGTTCGAGTCCCGTCCGCTCCGCCATTACTTCCAAAAAGAATCCCGCCGGCTGGCGGGTTTTTTTTGCCCCGAATTTGGCCCCGAAGCCCGCTGTCACCTGAGAGCCGGCTTCGTGTGGGAGCCGCTTCAGCGGCGAATGGGCGACCACCTCAAACCGGCCCGCTGCCGCGGGATCGCCGCTGAAGCGGCTCCCACACGAAGCCGGCATGACCGGCTCCCACCATCGCCGGCATGACCGGCCCCCACCATTGCCGGCATGGCCGGCTCCCGGATCAATCGGGCTTGGTGTCTTCGAGGCGCTCGAGCGTCCCGATCGAATGCCCTTGCTCGGCCAGGAATTCCAGCCAGCGACTGAGGAAGCCGTTCATGCGCAGGCGATGCTGGAGCACCGTATTGGCCGGCGGAAAAGGGCCAAGCACCTGCCAAAGCTTGCGTCCGGGATGGCAATGCATGGCCTCGGCGACGTGCGCATCGGTGTACATGCGCAATTGGGCCGACGGCGACGGCTGCCCCGTGGTCTCGTCGACGAAGTCGTAGGTAAGCTCGAGTTCCAGCGTGTACGGGTGCTTTTCCTGCACATCCAGGCGCACTTTCAGGCCGTCGTCGACATCGGAGATGTAGCGGCCCGGCGCCAGCCGCTGCGGCGCGAACAGCCGTGCCAGCCGGTGATAGTTCTCCGCATACAGCCCCATCAGGAAGCCGAAGCGTCCTGGGAGGAAAGCGGATGGGCGTTCGATGACGGCGGTCATGTCGGGCGAGGTTCTCCGTAGGGCTGTCTAGTACATGTGACGTTCGATGCCGAGGTACTCGAAAATCTTGCTCGAAATCTCCTCGATCGACGTATGCGTGGTATTGAGGACGGGGATATTCTCCCGTCGCATGAGCCGGTCGGCTTGCTCCAGTTCCCAGCGGCACTGCTTCAGGGTCGCATATCTGCTGCCTGGGCGACGCTGCTCGCGTATCTGCGCAAGGCGGTTCGGGTCGATGGTCAGGCCGAACAGCCGGCTTCGATAGGGGCGGAGACGGGTTGGCAGCTCCAGCTTGTCCAGGTCGTCGTCCGTGAGCGGATAGTTGGCGGCACAGACACCGTAATGCAAGGCCATGTACAGGCAGGTGGGGGTCTTCCCGGAGCGCGAAACGCCGACCAGGACCAGGTCCGATTCGTTGTAATCGACATCCAGGCCGTCGTCATGCGCCAGGGCGTAATTGGTGGCGTTGATCCGAGCTTCGTAGCGCTCGAAGTCCACCAGGCCGTGCGAACGATTGACCGCGCCGGACTGCTTCGTACCGAGTTCGGCTTCGAGCGGGTCGATGAAGGGCGCGAACACGTCCAGCATCAGTGCACCGCTGCCGGCAACGATGTCGCACAGGGCCCGGGAGGTCATGGTGTTGACCACGATCGGCCGTTGGCCGTCCTGGGCGTACTTGGTCTTGATACGCAGGGAGGCCGCCTCGGCCTTCTGCGGGTTGTCGATGAACGGCAGGCGGTGGGTATCGAACTGGACCCCTTCGAACTGGGCCAGCATGCTGTTTCCGATGGTTTCGGCGGTAATGCCGGTGGAATCGGAAATGAAGAAGACGGTGCGGCGCATCGGGGGTTTTCCCAGCGGGTGGTCCATGGGCAAACCTTAGCGCAAGACGCCGGCATAACAAGCGACCCCTCATGATCCCTGAACGTTTGTGCATCGCGCCTTGTTCCGCGATAGCAGGGACACGACAATGCGCGGATTTTCTAGCGCGGCCCGCCGCCACCGACGAACCGATGTGAGGACTTTCCTTTGAGCGACCTGGTACTTTGGCTCGACGCGCTGCGCATGACCGATCTGGGCAAGGTAGGCGGCAAGAATGCCTCCCTTGGCGAAATGATCGGCAACCTGGCGAAACTGGGCGTGTCCGTTCCGGGTGGCTTTGCCACCACGGCCGACGCCTTCCAGACCTATCTTGAAAAGAGCGGCCTTGCCAAGCGCATCCAGGAACGCCTGGCCACGCTGGACGTGGACGATGTGGACGAACTGGTCCGCGGCGGCAAGGAGATCCGCGGCTGGATCGTCGATACCGCCCTGCCCGCCGACCTCGAACAGGCCATCCGCGACGCTTACATCAAGCTTTGCAAGGACGCCGGCGCCGACGATATCGCCGTGGCCGTGCGCTCATCCGCTACGGCGGAAGACCTTCCGGACGCCTCGTTTGCCGGCCAGCAGGAAACCTTCCTCAACGTGGTCGGCATCGACGACGTGTTGCACAAGGTGAAGGAGGTTTTCGCCTCCCTCTACAACGACCGCGCCATTGCCTATCGCGTCCACCAGGGCTTCAAGCACGAGGACGTCTTCCTGTCCGCCGGCGTGCAGCTGATGGTCCGTTCGGACGTGGGCGCATCGGGCGTGCTGTTCACCCTGGACACCGAATCCGGCTTCCGCGATGTCGTCTTCGTAACCGGTTCGTACGGCCTGGGCGAAATGGTGGTCCAGGGCGCCGTGAATCCGGACGAGTTCTACGTATTCAAGCCGACCCTGCGCGAAGGCAAGCCGGCCGTGCTTCGCCGCAGCCTCGGCGCCAAGCAGCAGCGCATGGTCTATTCGGACCAACCCGGTGAGCGTGTGCGTATCGAGGAAACGCCCGTCGAACTGCGTCACCGCTTCTGTGTCGTCGACGCCGATGTCGAGGAACTGTCCCGCCAGGCGTTGATCATCGAGAAGCACTACGGCCGCCCGATGGACATCGAGTGGGCGAAGGACGGCCATACCGGCAAGCTCTATATCGTGCAGGCACGCCCGGAAACGGTGAAGTCGCGCGCCACGACGACCACGCTCGAGCGCTTCCAGCTCAACGAGAAAGGCAAGGTGCTCACCGAAGGCCGCGCCATCGGCCAGAAGATCGGCTCGGGCAAGGCGCGCGTGATCCGCTCGCTGGCCGACATGAACAAGGTGCAGCCCGGCGACGTTCTCGTGGCCGACATGACCGATCCCGACTGGGAGCCGGTGATGAAGCGTGCCGCGGCGATCGTCACCAACCGAGGCGGGCGCACCTGCCACGCGGCGATCATCGCCCGCGAGCTTGGGGTGCCGGCGGTCGTCGGCTGCGGTAACGCGCTGGAGACCATTCCGGACGGGGCCGAAGTCACCGTGTCCTGCGCCGAAGGCGATACCGGCACGATCTACGAGGGTCTGCTCAAGTTCGACCGCATCACGGCCGACCTCGGCGCGATGCCCGAAGCACCGCTCAAGATCATGATGAACGTGGCCAACCCGGAGCGGGCATTCGACTTCGGCATGCTGCCCAATGCCGGCATCGGCCTTGCCCGCCTGGAAATGATCATCGCCAGCCACATCGGCGTACATCCGAAGGCGCTGCTGGAATACGCCAAGCAGGACCCGGAAACCAAGGCCCGCATCGACGCGCGTATCCAGGGCTACAAGGACCCCGTGTCGTTCTATGTCGACCGTCTCGCCGAAGGCATTTCCACTATCGCTGCCTCGGTGTACCCCAAGCCGGTGATCGTGCGCCTGTCCGACTTCAAGTCGAACGAGTACGCCGGCCTCCTTGGCGGTTCGCGCTACGAGCCGCACGAAGAGAACCCGATGATCGGCTACCGCGGCGCCAGCCGTTACGTCGACCCGGGCTTCGCCGATTCCTTCGCGCTCGAGTGCAAGGCGGCCAAGTATGTGCGTGAAACGATGGGCATGACCAACGTATGGATCATGATCCCCTTCGTGCGCACGCTGGACGAAGGCCGCAAGGTCATCGAGGTACTGCGCAAGAACGGCCTCGTTCAGGGCGAGAACGACCTGAAGGTCATCATGATGTGCGAGGTTCCCTCCAACGCCCTGATGGCCGACGAGTTCCTCGATATCTTCGACGGCTTCTCGATCGGCTCGAACGACCTCACCCAGCTCACCCTTGGCCTGGATCGCGATTCGAGCATCGTCGCCAACCTCTTCGACGAGCGCGACCCCGCGGTGAAGAAGCTGCTCTCGATGGCGATCAGCACGGCCCGCGCCAAGGGCAAGTACATCGGCATCTGTGGCCAGGGCCCGTCCGACCACCCGGATCTTGCCGAGTGGCTGATGGAACAAGGCATCGAATCGGTATCGCTCAACCCGGATACCGTCGTCGATACCTGGCTACGCCTGGCGAAGAAAAAGGCCGGCTGAGAGAAGGCCGGCTGAGAGAAGGCTGGCAGAGACAAGACTCCTACCGGGCCACGCTCGGTAGGAGCCGATGTATCGGCATGGACGCCAGCGAACCTGTAGGAGCCGCTTCAGCGGCGATGCCCCCAGCGAACCTGTATGTGGGAGCCGCTTCAGCGGCGATAGCCCCCAGCGAACCTGTGTGTGGGAGCCGCTTCAGCGGCGATGGCCCCCAGCGAATCCGTGGGAGCCGCTTCAGCGGCGATGGGTGCTCGCAGCAAACTCTCCACTGCCGCGGCATCGCCGGCACCGTTACATGTGAACGGTGACGCCGGCGGCGCGATAGCGCGCCACAACGCCTGCATCCGTATCCGCTGCGACGACCAAGTGCGAAATGCCGGTGATCGGCGCCGTGTGATGCGTCGCCGATGCCACCAGCTTGTCCGGCGTGGCGATGGCGACCGTCTCGCCACTCGCCTCGATGATCGCTTGCTTGAACACCGTCTCTTCCTCGTCGTAGGTCCATAACCCACGCTGGGGATCGATCGCGCAAACGCCCGGAAAACACAGGTCCGCACGAATATCCTGCGCCTGGCGCACGGTACGCGAGCCGATCGCCCCCCCGATCGCGGGATCGAGCTTGCCGCCGAGCATGATCACGTCGAAACCCGGTCGCCCCAATACAGCCAACGCTACGTCGGGCGCATTGGTCACCACGGTCAGGTCGTTGTGGTCGGGCAGCATCTTCGCCAGCACCGTGTTGGTGGAACCTGCATCGATGAAAAGGATCTGACCCGTGCCCACAAGGCCAAGTGCCGTACGCGCCAACGCACGTTTCAGCTCGGTGCGTTCGGCGTGGCGCTCGCCCAAGGGGGGTATGTTCACGGCGAGCAATGCGCCGCCATAAACACGGCGACACAGGCCCTGCGCCGCGAGATCGCGCAGGTCACGACGGATCGAATCTTCCGATACACGGAACTCCAGGGCGAGATCCGCCGCGATGACCTTGCCATCGCGTTGCAGGCGCTCGAGGATCAGTTGCTGCCGCTCGCGCGGTAGCGTGGTATCCGGTACGTTCATTTCGGCAGGAATCCGAGCTCGATCAGTTCCGCGCGCAACTGGGCCGGGCTATGGAAATGGATGCCGTAGATACCGAGAGCCTCCGCCGCCTCCACGTTGACCTTGTTGTCGTCGATGAAGATGGCGCACGTCGGGTCGATGTCGTAGCGCTCGAGCAGGGTTTCGTAGAGTTTCGGGTTGGGCTTGATCATGCCTTCCTCGCCCGACACCACGATGCCGTCGAAGCAGTCGAAAAAGGCATAACGCTGGCGTGCGATAGGAAAGGTCTCGTGCGACCAGTTGGTCAGGCCGTAAAGCGGATGCCCTGCTTCCTTCAGCTCGCGCAGGATGTGCAGGCTGTCGTCGATGGGACCTCCCAGGGTTTCTTCCCAACGGTGCTGATAAGCCGCGATCAGGTCGGCCTGGGTGGGATGTTCCGCAGCCAACAAACGGACGGCTTCATCCCAGGGTCGGCCAGCATCCTGCTGCAGGTTCCACTCGGGCGTGGTCACCTCGGCAAGGAAACGCTCCATGCCTGCTTCGTCGTCGCCAAACAACTTGCTGTACAGATAGCGGGGATTCCAGTCGACGAGCACGCCACCGAAATCGAAGATGACCACATTGCGTTTGGAATGCATGGAAGACTCCTTGGATCAGCGGCGCGCGATAGACGCGCAAAGGGATACCACGAGGAGCAGGCTGGCGACGCCGCCCAGGGCGATCGACAGTGTGCTGGCGTTGGCAACGAAGCCGATGACGGCTGGTCCGGCGAGCATGCCCGCGTAACCGAGTGTGGTCACCGTGGCGATGCCGATGCCCGGTGAGGTACGCGTTTGCCGGCCGGCGGCGCTGAACAGCACGGGGACGATATTGGAGGCACCGATGCCGACCAGCGCAAATCCCAGCAGGGCGGCCGGCCCCCAGGGCAGCGTCGTGGCAAGGAAGAAGCCGACGGCGGCGATCAGACTGCCGAAGCGCACGATGCTGACCGGGCCCAGTGCGGCAGTGATGCGGTCGCCGAGCAGGCGCCCTACCGCCATGGCCACCGAGAACGCTGCGTAGCCCAGGCCAGCCACCGACGGATCGAAGCCACGCGAGAAACGCAGGAACACGGCACTCCAGTCGAGCATGGCGCCCTCGGCGAGGAAGACCACCATGCAGAGGAAACCGAGAAGGAACACTGCCCCACCCGGCAGGCGGAAATGCGTGTGCGGCTCACCGGAGCCATCGTCGTGACGGACGAGGAAGTGACGCCACTGCGTGGTCACGATGGCCAGCAACAGGATCGATACGGCGATCGCGCTGCCGGTCAACGGCGAGCCCGCATGCAGCAGTGCCGCCATTCCCGCAGAGCCAGCGAGACCGCCCACGCTGAACAGACCGTGGAAACCCGACATCATCGGCCTCCCCTGCTGCTTCTCGACATCGACCGCGTGCGCATTCATCGCCACGTCGACCACGCCGATCGAGGCACCGAAGAACAGCAAGGCCGCGCCCAGCCACCACACGCTCGGCGCCAGGGTCAGCAAGGGCAAGGCCAGGCAGACCAGCAGACCACTGACACCGATCACGTCGCGATGGCCGAAGCGATGACTCAGGAAGCCGGCGAGAGGCATCGCTATCACGGCGCCAAAACCCATGCACAGCAATACGAGGCCCAGGGTGGCGTCGTCCAGAGCCAGGCGCGCTTTTGCATAAGGCACCATCGGCGCCCAGCTGGCCATGCCGATACCGGAGAGTAAAAAGATCAAACGGGTGGCGCGTACGGGATTCATGCAGCTTCCGGGGGCGAGGAATGCGCATCAATGTACGCAAACGTGCATAAACGTGCAATAGCCGATGCCATGCACGCCTCGCTTGCGCGAAGCAGGTCAGATCCAGTGAAAGCCTTTGGCCATAAGGGTGGCCATAGCCAGGGCGCCGCTGATCAGCGCACCGAATAGAAGACGGAAATCCATGCGTGCCTGATGGCGGACATCACGGAACTCGGATCGGGCTTCTTTCTGAAAGTCGCGCATTTCATTCTTGAACTCGCGCATTTCATTCTTGAACTCACGCATCTCGCCCTTGAACTCACGCATCTCGCCTTTGAATTCGCGCATTTCACCCTTGAAATCACCGACTTCGGCACGTAAGCCGCGAAGGTCATCCTGAATATGCTGGGTAGTCGCTTCCAGGCGGGTGAGTCTATGTTCCATGAGGGCATCCTGCGGGAGTGGCGTGGAGCAAGCAAGCCGTGCGCACCCCGTTGACGGCGAAGCTGGCGTCTCTTGGGAAACGGGAGATGAGCTCATGGCAATCAGCAGGCCGCACATGCGGCTTATCCGGGGGGCTTGTCTATCGTTGACGCTTCCGGAAGCGCCCTCCAGAGGCCTTCGCCCTGGCCTTCGTGTAGGCAAAAGCCCAAAAGGGCGCGCGCCGGCAACCCTTGAGACATCTCGCAATCGAAGCTCCCCCTTGCGCCACTCGCCCGGCATGTGTACAAATGTACGCATGTCGACTCCTACCCTTACCGAGCGTCAGCAAAAGACCCTCTCCTTCCTGCAGGAATATCTGCAGACGCAGGGGCTCCCGCCGACTCTGCGCGAAATCGCCGATGCCCTGGGCTTCTCCAGCCACAGTTCGGCGCAGGCCTGCGTCGAGTCACTGGTACGCAAAGGTGTACTGGAGCGGTCCCCGCAACACCGCGGCCTGCGCCTGCCTGCCGGCCTGGCCGCCAGCCTGCAAGCCCCGGCAGCCAACGAACTACCGCTGATCGGCCGCGTCGCCGCCGGTTCGCCCATCCTCGCCGAGGAAAACATCGAATCGCAACTGGAAGTCGATCCCGCGCTGTTCCGCCCACGCGCCGACTACCTGCTGCGTGTCGTCGGCCTGAGCATGCGCGATGTCGGCATCCTCGACGGCGACCTGCTCGCCGTCCACAAGACGGCCGTTGCCAGCGACGGTCAGATCGTAGTCGCCCGGCTGGACGACGAAGTCACCGTGAAGCGCCTCAAGCACGACCGCAACCGTGTCCTGTTGCTGCCTGAAAATCCCGACTTCGAGCCGATCGAAGTCGACCCCCGTCGCCACGCGTTCGCCATCGAAGGGCGTTACGTCGGCATCATCCGCAGGACCTGACCATGAACGCCATCGCTTCCCCGAATCTCGCTCAGGTGCTCGACCATCCCGGTATCTGGCGGCGTTCCGCCGATCGCCAGCCGCGCGTCCGCGCGCTGTCGACAGGCTGGACCTCGCTCGACGCGAAGCTGCCTGGCGGCGGCTGGCCGCAAGGCGCTCTCAGCGAAATCCTGTTCGAGCACGACGGCCTGGGCGAACTCGACCTGGTCATGCCTGCACTGGCCGCGCTGACCCAGGAGCACCGCCGGGTGATCTTCGTCGCGCCGCCTTACCTTCCTTACGCGCCCGCGCTGGCCGCGGCCGGTGTCGACCTGCGCTTCCTGCACGAAATCCATGCGGGCAGCACCGAGGCCGCATGGAGTATGGAACAGTGCCTGCGCTCGGGTTGCTGTGGCGCCGTGGTCGGCTGGTTGCCCGACATCGACTATCGCAGCCTGCGTCGCCTGCAACTGGCCGCCGAAACCGGCGACGCCTGCGCGATGCTCTTCCGCCCGGCCACGCATGCCGCTCAGAACAGTCCGGCCGCGCTCCGCCTGAAGGTCAGCAACAGCGATGAAGCCACTTACGTGGATGTCCTCAAATCGCGCGGTCTGCTGACCACCACCGCTCCGCTGCTGCGCATGCGGGCCTGATGGATTCCGTCATGACGCCGCGTTCCACACGCCGTCGTGACGGACGCTCCGTCGTCGCCACTCCTACGCAGCCATGCTTTGGGCCTGTCTCCGTTTTCCCGGCCTGGCGTTCTCCGCCGCCTTCGCCGCGACACCGGAGGCAGGCCCCTCCGCTCTCCTCGACGGCCACGCGCGTCAGCGCCTGATCGCCGCCGCCAACGAAGAAGCCGCCGTCTTCGGCGTCCGCCGTGGACAGAGTGTCGCTGCCGCACGAGCACTCTGCCCGGCCCTGGATGTACGTCCACGCGACCGCGATGCCGAAACCCGTCTGCTCGCCGGCATTGCCGCGTGGTGCTACCAGTTCAGCGGCCATGTCAGCCTGGCGCCACCCCAGGCGATCCTGATGGAAGTCGGAGCCAGCCTGCGCCTGTTCGACGGCTGGCCGGTACTCGCCGAACGTCTGCGTAGCGGGCTGCTCGAACAAGGTCACCCGCACACCATGGCGGCCACGCCTTTCGCCTCGGCATCGTGGATTTTTGCCGCGAGCGCGGATGGCATGGTGTTGCCGGAACGGGAAGGCGTGCTGCGCATGCTCGCCGCCTTGCCACTGACCCAGAGCGGTCTTTCCGCCAGCATGGTGAAGTCCCTGCAGGCCATGGGTTTTCGCCGCCTGGAAGATATTTTCCGCCTGCCCCGTCCCGAACTGACCCGACGCATCGGCCGCGATGGCGTGGCCTGGCTCGATCGCATCCGTGGCCAGTCGGCACATGCCCTGCCCGCCTGGCAACCACCGGCGAGTTTTCTGCAGAAGATCGAGTTCGACAGCGAACTCGACGGCAGCCAGCCCCTACTGTTCCCGTTGCGGCGCCTGACCCGCGAACTGGCCAACCTGCTTGCCGCACGCGATGGCGGTGTGCAGCGCTTCACCCTGACACTCGAACACGCGCATGGGCAGAGCACCCGTATCGTCGTCGCCATGGCGGCGCCGCAGCGCGAGGCCGAGCGCCTTTTCGAACTGGCCCGCACACGCCTTGAACGAACGACGCTGCCGGCACCGGCGCGCGCGATCGAACTCATCGCCGACGAACTGCCGGTGTTTCGGCCGCCCCTACGCGATCTGTTCGAGCCGGTTCGCGGTGACGGACTCGACTGGCCCACGCTGGACGAACGGCTGCGCGCACGCCTGGGCGACGCGGCGTTGCGACAGATCGCCCTGGTCGCCGATCACCGACCCGAGCGCGCCATGCGCTATGGCACCCCGGGCCCCGTCGTTTCCCTGCCACGTCGACGCCGTCCGCTCTGGTTGCTGCCTCGCCCGATGCCCATGCGGCCGGATCCCGTCGCCGTCCTCGCCGGCCCCGAACGCATCGAAAGCGGCTGGTGGGATGGCGCCGATGCACGTCGCGATTACTACATCGTGCGCACGGCGGAGGGACAGCAGGCCTGGGCCTACCTGCCGCCCGGCACACTCGACGGCTGGATGCTGCACGGCTGGTTCGCCTGAGCGCCCATGCTTCCCGACGAACTGCCAGCTCCCGCCAACGACGGGGACGCTCCTGCCCCCGCCTATGCCGAACTGCATGCACTGAGTGATTTCAGTTTCCAGCGCGGGGCATCCAATGCGCGCGAGCTGTTCGAGCGCGCGAAGGACATCGGCTACAGTGCCCTGGCCATCACCGACGAGTGCTCGCTCTCCGGCATCGTGCGTGCGCTGGAAGCTTCGCTGGAAAGCGAACTGCCCCTCATCGTCGGCAGCGAATTCCACCTCGAGGACGGCACCGCGCTGGTCCTGCTGGTGGAGAACCAGGCCGGGTATACCGAACTGTGCCGACTCATCACCCTGGGTCGTCGACGCGCGCCGAAGGGCCGCTACGAATTGCATCGCGCGGACTTCGAGCCCCTGGCCGAGGGCCTCTGCGTGTTGTGGATCCCCGGCCCCCTTGCCGCCACCGACGCCGCGCTGCACGACGATCGCGCCCACTGGGTGGCGAAGCATTTCAGCGGCCGCGCGTGGCTTGCCGTGGAACTTCATCGTGGCCAGCACGACGATGCCGAACTGATCGCCCTGCGCGGGTTGGGCGCACGCCATGCCCTGCCTTGTGTCGCCGCCGGCGATGTCCACATGCACCTGCGCCGTCGCCGTGCCCTGCAGGACGTGATGACGGCGATCCGGCTCAACCTCCCCATCGCCGAGGCGGGCCATGCGCTGTTTCCCAATGGCGAGCGTCACCTGCGCCGACGCGAAACCCTCGCACGCATCTACCCCGGCGACCTCATCGACGAGACGCTCGCGGTGGCCGCGCGCTGCACGGGTTTCGACATCCGCGGCATCAACTACGTCTACCCGTGCGAGCTGGTTCCCGATGGCATGGATGCGCCGACGTACCTGCGCCAGCTCACCTATGCCGGTGCCGCCACACGCTGGCCCGAAGGCATTCCCGAACAGTGGGTCGAACGCATCGAGAAAGAGCTGACGCTCGTCGGTCAGATGCAGTACGAGGCCTTCTTCCTCACCGTCCAGGACATCGTGCACTTCGCCCGCTCACGCCAGATCCTCTGTCAGGGCCGCGGCTCGGCGGCGAACTCGGTGGTTTGCTTCTGCCTGGGCATTACCGAGGTCAATCCAGAGCAGATATCCACCTTGTTCGAGCGCTTCATTTCCATCGAACGCGACGAGCCCCCGGACATCGATGTCGACTTCGAGCACGAACGCCGCGAGGAGGTGTTGCAGTACGTCTTCAACAAATACGGACGCGAACGCGCCGCGCTCGCCGCCACCGTGATCAGCTACCGGCGCAAGAGCGCCGCACGCGACGTCGGGCGGGCACTCGGCCTGTCCGAAGACCAGCTCGACCAGCTAAGCCATGCCTACTCGCATGCGCATAACGATGTACCGATCACTGTGCGGCTGCAGGAACGCGGTTTCGATATCGCCAGCCGGACTATCCGCCAACTGGTCGTGCTGGTGGAGGAAATCAACGGCATGCCCCGGCACCTCTCGCAGCATGTGGGAGGCTTCGTGATTTCCGACACGCCACTGCATCACCTCGTGCCGGTGGAGAACGCGGCAATGGACGATCGCACGATCATCCAATGGGACAAGGACGATCTCGAAACCATGAAGTTGCTCAAGGTGGACTGCCTGGCACTGGGCATGCTCACCTGCATGCGCAAGGCGGTCGACCTCTTGCGCAAGCTCGGCGGCAAGGATTACCGGCGCCTTGCCGACATTCCCATGGACGATCCGGCGACTTACGAAATGATTCAGAAGGCCGACACCGTCGGGGTCTTCCAGATCGAATCGCGCGCGCAGATGTCGATGCTGCCGCGGCTGAAACCGGCGTGCTATTACGACCTGGTCATCCAGGTGGCGATCGTCCGCCCTGGCCCCATCCAGGGCGGCATGGTCCATCCCTACCTGCAGCGGCGAAAACTTCCTCCCGACGAGATCGTCTACGAACACGGTGTGCGGCCGGTGCTCGAACGCACCCTCGGCGTACCGATTTTCCAGGAGCAGGTCATGGCGATCCTGCAGGTGGTCGCGGGTTTCAGCGCCGGCGAGTCGGACGAGTTGCGTCGTTCCATGGCGGCATGGAAGCGTCGGGGCGGCCTGCAGAAGTTCGAACCGAAGATCCGTCGCAACATGGCGATAAACAACTACACGCCCGAATTCACCCAGCAGATCATCGACCAGATCCAGGGCTTCGGCAGTTACGGCTTTCCCGAATCGCATGCGGCCGGGTTCGCCCTCATCGCCTACGCGTCTTCCTACATGAAATGCCACCACCCGGAAGTCTTCACCTGCGCGCTGCTCAATAGCCAGCCGATGGGTTTCTACGCACCGGCGCAACTGGTGGCCGACCTGCGCCGGCATGGCGTGGAAGTGCGCCCGCCGGATGTCACGGCCAGTGACTGGGATTGCACCCTTGAACCTGTGGCGAAGAAAACCGGCACCTTCGCCCTGCGCCTCGGATTGCGCCTGATCGGCGGCCTTTCCGCCGATCTCGGCACGCGCATCGTCGCTGCGCGTGCCACCATGCCTTTCCATGACCTGGCCGATCTCGCCCGTCGTGCCGGCATGAATCGGTTCGAACGCGAGCGCCTTGCCGATGCCGGCGCTTTACGCGTCCTCAGTGGGCATCGCCACCGCGCACGCTGGGAGAGTTCGGGCATCGAACGCACCCTGCCCCTGCTCGATAACGTGACCGAGGAACGGCCGGCCCTGCGACCACCCACGCTCGCGGAAAATGTCTTCGCCGATTACGCCACCCACGGTCTCTCCCTTGCAGCGCATCCGCTCGTCCTGATTCGCAAGAACTTGCAGGCCCGGCGGGTACGTCGCGCCAGCGAGATGGAGCACATGCGCAATGGCGCCTGGCTACGCCATGCCGGCCTGGTCACCGTGCGCCAGCGCCCACAGACCGCCAGCGGCATCACCTTCGTCACGCTTGAGGACGAAACCGGACAGGTCAACGTCATTGTCCGGCCCAAAGTGGCCGAAGCCTGCCGGCAGGCGCTGCTCGACGCGGTGTTGCTTGCGGTCGACGGACAATGGCAATCGATCGAGGGCGTGCGCCATCTGGTAGCGAATCGTCTTCACGATTTCAGTGATCTGCTTCCCGCTTTGGGCTCGGTATCGCGGGACTTTCATTAGTCCACGCCACGCTCACACAACGCGTCCCACGCCGTCACTTAATGGGAGCTAATTTTCTCCTGAACGAACGCCTAGGAAATGTTGCGTTGCAAGAGCAACGTTCATCGAAAAAGGGATAGCGTCTGCACCACGCACTTAGTCCGGGTCACCGGTGAGCGATGCCTTTGCGCCGGGTATCGCAATGTTTCTATCGGCGCCACAAGTTCCAGGAGCTACGTCATGCGCAACACGAAACTGATCCTCGCGATGCTGGTTGGTTGTACGGTAATGACTGGCGCGGCCTTCGCTCAGGATGCCTCGCAGAAGGCGGATCCGACCCCCGCCACCAAGAGCGCCACCCCCACACAGACCAGCAGCGATTCGATGAAGTCCGGCTCCTCCGACTCCTCCATGATGTCGTCCGACTCCAAGTCCGAGGGCGCCGGCACGATGAAGTCCACGCACAAGAAAGCGCACAAGAAGGCTACCAAGAGTGACACCTCGGCTCCGGCCAAGTCGTCCTCGTCGGGCATGTAATTCCCAACGCATAGAAAAACCCGGCGCCTCGCGGCGCCGGGTTTTTTTATGCGCGTTGCCGTGGCTCAGTCGATTTCAGGCAGCACGCTGATCTCTTCGTCCACGGACCGACCCGGGTCGACGAACTTCACGACCTGCCCTGCGCGCACCTTGTACGTCTTGCGCAGTTCGACCGTACCATCGACCGACACCAGGCCGTCGGCCACGAAATGCTTGCCTTCGCCGCCGCTCGCGGCAAGACCGGTGAGCTTCAGCAACAGGTTGAGCTCGACATACTCGCCTTCGAGGCGAAATTCATGAAACGACATGGTGGGGGGCTTTCGCATGATCCGGGCCTGCCATTAGAGCGCAATTCGGCCGCCGATGTTGAGGAGCGTGAAGTCGGCATCCGTCAGGCCGGTCTCGGCCAGCGCCTCGCCGAGTAGCCTGGGAGGCTCGTCCAACTGGTCGTCGGCCAACTCGAACACTCCCCAATGGATGGCGATGGACCGCTTGCACCCGACGTCGCGGTGCAATTGCACCGCCTGTGCCGGGTCCACATGCTGCCCCTGCATGAACCAGCGCGGGGCATACGCGCCGATGGGAATCGCGGCGAGGTCGATCGGCCCTGCGCGCCGCCCGATCTCGGCGAGCTTGTCGGAGTAACCCGTATCGCCGGCGAACCAGAAGCGGAAGCCTTCATGGGCCATGACCCAGCCGCCCCACAGCGAGCGATTGCGATCCCACAGGGTCCGCGCACTCCAATGCCGCGCCGGTACGAAGGTGAACGTGGCGCCACGCACCTCGGTGCTCGCCCACCAGTCCAGCTCCCGAACGTTGCCGATGCCCGCCTTGTCGAACCACCGCTTCAACCCCAACGGCACGAGAAACACCACCTGGGGGAAACGCCGGGCCAACGCATGCACCGTCGCCTTGTCGAGATGGTCGTAGTGGTTGTGCGAGATGGCGACCACGTCGATGGACGGCAAGCCGTTCACATCCACGGGAGCCACCGTGCGGCGGACAGGACCGGCGAACGAGAGCGGGGAGGCACGCAGCCCCAGTACGGGATCGGTGATGACCGTAAGACCGTGGTGCCGTACGAGGACCGTGGCGTGGCCCAGCCACCAGGCGGCGTCCTGACTCCCGGCGAACTCGGGCGCCTGCCACCAGCGACGGGCGAAAGCCTCGTAGCCAGCCTCGGGCGGCCGAGGCAACTGCTGCTCCTTGCGTTCTTTCCGCCAGCGCTTCAGACCACCAGGTGGCCGGATATCCGGTTCGAGGTTGCGGAATCCTTCCGCGGTGTGATGCTCCTTGGAGCGATCGAAGTACGGGTTCGTCCAGGCCATGCTCAACCTTGAATGGGAAACGGGTCGCAGAAGACCTGCGGCCCGCCTCCCGTCGGTTCAAGGCTCAGTCGACATCGATACGCCGGATCTGCGAGAGCCAGTCTTCCAGATTGTAATAATTGCTGACCCGCAGGATCCTGCCGTCGGCAATCTCGAAGAACGCGCCGCCGGGTAGTGCATACGACTGCCCCTGCGCAAGCGGGAGCCCTTCGTCGGTCGCTTTGTACACGCCGTGGATCATGTATTCCGCCGACGCGCGGCTGCCGGTTTCGTTTGCCATCACGACCACGTTCCTCAGCTGCTCGTCGTAGCTGGCGGTGCTGCGCTGGAGGAACGCAGCGAATCGCTCGCGGCCGACTTCACGGCCACTCTGGTTCAGATCGTGAATGACATGCTCGTCCAGCAGGGCCAGCATGCCTGGCCAGTCGGCATGGTTGAACGCCTCGTGGTAGCGGCGGATCAGGTCGATCGATGCATTCATCGGCAAGCTCAGTAAATAATGACGGAGCGGATGGCCTTGCCCTCATGCATGAGGTCGAAGGCGCGATTGATGTCTTCCAGCCCCATCGTATACGTGATCATCGGGTCGATCTTGATTTCGCCACCCATGTAGCGATCGACGTAACCGGGCAACTGGCTACGCCCCTTCACACCGCCGAATGCCGAACCGCGCCAGACGCGCCCGGTCACCAACTGGAACGGGCGCGTGCGGATTTCCTGCCCCGCACCCGCCACGCCGATGATGATCGACTCGCCCCAACCCTTGTGACAGCACTCGAGCGCGGCGCGCATCACATCGACGCTGCCGATGCACTCGAAGGAATAGTCGACGCCACCGTCGGTCAGGTCGACGATGACCTGCTGGATCGGGGTATCCGGGTAGTCGCGCGGATTGATGCAGTCGGTGGCGCCGAGCATCCTGGCCATCTCGAACTTCGACGGATTGGTATCGACCACGATGATGCGCGAGGCCTTGGCCATCACCGCACCCTGCACCACCGACAAGCCGATGCCGCCCATGCCGAACACGGCCACCGTCGAGCCCGGCTCGACCTTGGCTGTGTTCAGGACCGCGCCGATGCCGGTGGTGATCCCGCAACCCAGCAGGCAGACCTTCTCCAGCGGCGCTTCCTTGCTGATCTTCGCCAGCGAGATCTCCGGCAGCACGGTGTATTCGCTGAAGGTGCTGGTGCCCATGTAATGCAGCAACGGCTTACCGCCCATCGAGAACCGGGAGGTGCCGTCCGGCATCAGGCCCTTGCCCTGGGTGAGGCGGATCTTCTGGCAGAGGTTGGTCTTACCGGACAGGCAGAACTTGCACTCCCCGCATTCGGGCGTATAGAGCGGAATGACGTGGTCGCCCGGCTTGAGCGAAGTCACGCCCTCGCCCACTTCCTCGACGATACCGCCACCCTCGTGGCCGAGGATGACGGGGAAGGCCCCCTCCGGGTCGTCGCCGGACAGCGTGTAGGCGTCGGTATGGCACACACCCGTGGCCACGATGCGCACCAGGACTTCGCCAGCCTTCGGCCCCTGAACGTCGATTTCTTCGATGGAAAGCGGCTTACCGGCCTCCCAGGCCACGGCGGCGCGAGATTTCATGGGGAACTCCTCGTACAAAAGCGGTCAAACCGGCCCTGGGCCGGGGGATGGACGATTCTAACTGAACGGTCTCCGGCCCCCCACGGTGGCGACCTCACCGCGATTGAGTTAAACTGGGGTTAACGGATCGGGTCGAAACGGCGAACGAAAGGCCACGGCAAGGAATCGGCCACACTGCCGCGACACGTCGGTTCGAGAAATTTTTGAACCTTTTGCTTACACATGCTGTCGAAGTTTTTAACGCTTGAGAGCCCTTGTAAAGCCAGAAGGCGCCCATACAAAGGGGTGCATAGGAAACTGGTTGGTACAGAAATTAAGCCCGAAAGCGGCATGACGAAAGACTAACGAGCCTATTGTTCACCAAACGAAACGGACCAGTTGTTCAGCGCCCTTCTACTCCGGCCTGCAGCAGCGTCAGGTCCCCGCCACGCCAGAGACCGGCGGTGTGGCGTCAGACGATTGATAACCGGTCCCGATAAGACTGGGAGAACCCATATGAACGAGCTTCGCAACGATTACGGCATTTCGACCTTCGAATTTTCGAACGGCTTCCGCGCCGCTGAAACCGCTGGCATGGACCTGTTCGGTGGCGAAATGGACGGTTACGACTGGTTGGGCGAAGTCGCCAGCCGTCTGAGCGGCGATACGCTCTGATCCCTCGCTGCTGTTAGACGAGCGAAAGCAACGGGCCCGCTCAACGCGGGCCCGCTAACGATCAGGAAGCCTTCCGTGCCCTGGTCCGAGCCGCCTTCTTGGCGGCGGTCTTCCTTCCCGCTGCACCCTTGGTATGCGCCGCCTTCCTTGCGGCCGCCGAACGGCTGCTCGCCGTGCGCTTGGATGCGCTTTTCTTTGCCTGCGCCGACAGCGACCGCTTCGATACCGCCGTGGTGCCTTCACGCTTGAGCGCCTTCGTCGTGGCCCGCTTGCGAGCCGTGGACTTCTTCGTTGCCGTACCGGACGAGCGCTTGCGTGTAGCCGCCTCCATATCCTGGGCAGCCTTCTTCTTCGTCGCGGCGCTGGCTGTCTTCGATGGCTTGGCCTTCACGCCGTCCCTGCGTGCCTTGGAAAGACCGATCGCGATCGCCTGTTTCGCCGAACGTACCCCGTGCCTGCCTTCGCGCACATGGTCGATCTCTTCGCGCACGTACTCGCCGGCCTGCGTCGATGCCGACTTGCCTTCGCGGCTGTCCTTCCGTGCCCTGGCAGTGGTTTTTTTCTCAGGCATGAGCGGAATTCCTCCGGTTCGGGTGCTTGGACCTCATGGGATCCGAATCGCCAGCGCCTCTGGCGCCGGCGGTTTGGGGACGCCATCGCCTTCGGGGTCGTCGGGATGCGGGGGAGATTCTTGCGGACGATCGCGCGCCGGGTCGGTACCGGGCATCTCGGGCCTGGGTGCGTTCGGCTTCCCTTCCGGAATGACCGGTGAGGTGCCGGGTGTCTCGGGAACGTAGGGACTCTGCATCGCTTCAGGCACCGGTGATGTCATCGGAGGCCGAGACTGCGCGGCACGGCGTGATGCGTATGTCAGCCCTGCGTCATGCCAAAGTCGAATATCGAGGAAGCCGCCCATGATCGCCTGCCCGGCGATGGTGGCGGTAAACGTCGAGCAAGTACGAGCGCCTCGTATGCACCTGAAGACGACGGACAGAGTGAATATCAGCGCACATACGTTTCACGTGTCTGTAATGCCGTAACGGCGTAAATCGATCCCGCTGCGAATGACGCAGAGCCAGGTGAGGATCTCCGTATGGACAAGAATCGTACCGAAGGCATGAAACACGAAGTC
The DNA here is from genome assembly GCF_035539195.1 of Luteibacter sp. Taxonomy (GTDB): domain Bacteria; phylum Pseudomonadota; class Gammaproteobacteria; order Xanthomonadales; family Rhodanobacteraceae; genus Luteibacter. Next base: position 102,174 of record NZ_DATLIW010000025.1, on the reverse strand, counting down.
AAGGGTGCCGTGAAAGAAGTGGCCGGCAAGGTCACCGGCAATCACGCCAAGGAAGCCGCTGGCAACATCGAGAAGAACGCCGGCAAGATCCAGAAGGAAGTCGGCAAGGCGGCGGACAAGGCGCGTGATACGGACCGTCATCATTGATCTGGCTGCGCGGGAGCCCTCTCCGGGCTCCCGCGCCCCATGACCATGTCACTACGTCGCTGGTTCGATCTCGCAAGTAAATCCGTCCGTACCGCTATCGACGGGTTTACGGACGACGAATTGATGACCCGGGCCGCGGCCCTTTCTTTCTATTCCGCATTGTCTTTCGCGCCGTTGCTGGTCCTGTTGCTGTGGGTGCTGGCCGCACTCCGGCCCGAATGGCAGAACGAGCTCGTCGACAGTCTCACCAGTGTGATCGGGATCCAGGGCGCGGGCGCAGTCAGGCTGGTGATCGACAATGCGCAGCGGCGACCCCACCTGGGTAACATCGTGGGACTCATCGGCCTGGGCATCACGTTGTTCAGCGCCTCCGCGGTTTTCACCCAGCTGCAGTCCACGTTGAATCGTGTGTGGAAGCTGCGCGCCAAGCCGGGCGAAGCCGTCGTCGGCTGGCTGCGCACACGCGCCAGGGCCTTCGGGCTACTGGTCGGCATCGCCTTCCTTCTGATCGTCTCGTTCGTCATCAACGGACTCATCAAGGCGATGATTCCCGGCGACACGACCGCCTGGCAGGTCACCGAGGCGAGTGTCTCCTTCGTTGTCTTCGCCGTTGCCTTCGGCGCCATGTACCGCGTGCTTCCCGACGCGCAGATCGCCTGGAAAGACGCCACCCGCGGAGGCATCCTCACCGCCGTGTTGTTCGCCGCCGGCAAGTTCGTGATCGGCCTGTATATCGAACGCGCCTCCGTCGGTGGAGCGTATGGCCCAGCCGGCGCCATCGTCGTCCTGCTCACCTGGGTCTATTACGCCTCGATCATCGTGCTGCTCGGCGCCGAGCTCACCCGTGGGCTCGCCGTGGCACGCGGGGCGAAAATCCGGCCGGCGGAGCACGCCGAAAGCTTTGCCGACGAAGTGACCCCCACCCGCTGAGCGGGTTGGCGCGAATCGCCGCCGACGCGGCTCCCGCTGCGCATCCACAGTGCAAAAAAAGCTTCCGCGACGTGCACGGAAGCTTCCCCTTGGCTATGTTTCGTTAACTGCTCAGGTGCAACCGCGGACCAGGAAGATCAGGATAAGGACCGGAATCGGCACACCCAGCACCCAAAGCAGGATGTAACCGATACCGCCGCGCTGCTTGTCCGCTACGGGGGTGATGTCTTTCTCTTCCATTGCTCGATGCTCCGCGGTGGATGTGGGTAGGGAGATTCGGCCGACGGCCGTGCACCGTATGTGACAGCGACGCCACGGACGTTTTCGCAACGACAAAGCCTTCGCACCTCGTGCATTATTCGTGACGGGCACTTACCAGGAAGGACGTTCATGACCCTGCTCCGCCCCACCCTGCTCGCCCTCGCCCTGGCTACCGCCGCCAGCGCCGCCAGCGCCGCCACCATGATCCGCGGCGCGCGCCTGATCGACGGCACCGGCGCGCCGCCGCGCGAGGACGTCACGCTGGTGATCGATGGCGACCATATCTCCCTCATCGGCTCGGGGCTGCGCGTGAAAATGCCTGCTGGAACCCAAGTCGTCGACTACACCGGCAAGACGATCATTCCCGGGCTGGTCTCCGACCACGGCCACATCGGATTGGTCGATGGCACGAAAAGCGGGCTGCCGACGCTGTATACCCGCGACAATGCGCTGCGTCAGTTGCGCCAGTGGCGCGCCTACGGCGTCACCACGGTCACCTCGCTGGGCGTGAACAACCCGGATGTCTTCTATCCCCTGCGGACCGACCTGCACGCCGGCAAGGCGGACGGCGCGGACCTGTTCGGTGCCGATCGCGGTATCGGGGTGCCCAACGGGGCACCTCCCGCAAAGATGATGCAGGCCGGCCCCAACCAGCTCGACCGCCCGACGACCGCCGACGAAGCGCGCGCGGACGTGGATGCCGCGGCGGCTCGCGGCACCGACCTGATCAAGATCTGGCTGGACGATTTCAACGGCAGCCTGCCCGTCAAGATGAAGCCGGAGATCTGGCAAGCGGTCATCGACCAGGCACATGCGAAGCATCTCCGCGTCGCCGCCCACGTCTATTACCTGGACGATGCACGGCAACTGGTCGACGCCGGCGTGGACATCCTCGCCCACGGCGTGCGCGACAAGCCGGTCGACCCGGGTTTCATCGAGGCGATGAAACAGCATGGCACCTGGTATGTCCCGACGCTCGACCTCAACGAGGCCGCCTTCGTCTATGCGCGTCATCCCGGATGGATGGACCAGCCCTTCTTCCTCCACGCCGTGCAGCCGGAACTCGCCAAGCAGTTCGCCGACGGTGCATGGCGCGACAAGGTCAACAACGACGGCTCGACGCCTGTGAGCGAGGAAGCCTTGCAGGTCAACCTGAAGAACCTCAAGACGCTCTTCGACGCCGGCGTGAAGATCGGTTTCGGCACGGACGCGGGCGCCATGCCGTTGCGGATTCCGGGCTTTGCCGAACATCGTGAACTCGCGTTGATGGTCGATGCCGGCCTGACCCCGTTGCAGGCCATTCACATCGCCACCCAGGGCGCCGCGCAGTTGCTCGGCCTCGACGACCGCGGCGTGCTTGCAAACGGCAAGCGAGCCGACTTCGTCGTCCTCGATGGCAATCCCGCGGACAACATCGAAGCGACGACGACCATCGATGCCGTATGGCAACGCGGCAAACAGGTGTCCGGCCGCGTCGACGCGTTCCATCCCTGAGCCGATGCAATGACCCCGACCGCCTCCGACCCGTTCGCCTTCCTGCCAGCCGAGTCGGCGACGGCGAACGAGATACGTGCGTTGGACTGGTCGTCGACGCCCATGGGTGCGCCGGAAGGATGGCCCGCCGCGCTGCGCAGCATGTTGTCGACGATGCTTTCCATTCCCCAGCCCATGTTCCTGTCCTTCGGGCCGGCGTTTACGTTCTTCTTCAACGACGCTTACCGCCCCATGCTGGGCGATCGTCTGACCGGTGCGATCGGACGCCCGTTCGAGACGCTCTGGCACGATGTCTGGCCGGAAGTGGAAAGTCATGTGCGCAGCGCGCTGGCGGGTCACGGCTCGGTTCATCGCGACATGCGGCTGATCATGACGCGACACGGAGCGCCCGAAGAAACCTGGTGGACGTTCTCATATGCACCGCTACGCGACGAGCGTGGCGAGATCATCGGCATGTACGCGGTGACCAACGAGACGACGCGCGGCGTGCGCTCCGCGCTCGCCCTGCGCGAGCTGAATGCATCGCTCGAGGTCGAGATCGACATGCGCACGCGCGAGCGCGACCAGATATGGGCGATATCGCGCGATCTCTACGTAGTGCTCGCGCGAGACGGGCACTACCGCAACACGAATCCGGCCTGGCGTAACGAGCTCGGGTATGAAGTCAGCGAGCTGGTCGGGCTCGGCTTCGAGGAGCTGGTCCATCCCGACGACCTCGATCGGGCACGCGATGCGGTGAGCCAGATGTTCGACGGCGAGGTGGTCGAAGACCTCGAGCTGCGCCTGCGCGCGAAAGATGGAAGCTACCGCTGGTTCGCGTGGACCTGCGTTCCCGATGGCGACGTCGTCTACGGCATGGGTCGCGACACCCAGCGCCGCCGCGATATCGACGAGCAGCAACGCCATGCACAGAAACTGGAAGCCCTCGGCCGCCTGACCGGTGGCATCGCACACGATTTCAACAACATCCTTGGCGGCATCGGCGGCGCGATCGAAGTCGTCGCCGAACGCCTGGACAACGGCCGCGTCGACGGTACGCGTCGGTTGCTCGACGCCGCCGGCGGTGCGGTCAAGCGCGCCGCCGGCCTGACCCATCGGCTGCTCGCGTATGCCCGCCAGCAAGCCCTCTCGCTGTCCGACGTGGATGCGAACACGCTGGTCGGCGAACTCGAACTCCTGCTTCGCCCGCTGATCGGTGAGCGGATAACCCTCGACTTGCAGATGCACGAAGGGCTTTGGCGCACCTTGTCGGATGCCAGCCAGCTCGAAAGCGCCATCCTCAACCTGGCGATCAACGCGCGGGACGCCATGCCGAACGGCGGTACCCTGGCCATCCATACGCGCAACGTCGCCCATGCCGACATCGGCAGGGGGCGCCGCGACTATGTGGTGATCGCCGTCAGCGATACCGGCACCGGCATGTCGTCCAGCGTGATCGAAAAGGCCTTCGATCCGTTCTTCACCACCAAGCCCATCGGCCAGGGCACCGGCCTCGGGCTGTCCATGGTCGATGGGTTCGCACGACAGACCGGCGGTCGCGCGATCATCGATTCGACGCCCGGCCAAGGCACGACAGTGAGCCTCTGGCTGCCTCGGCATGTCGGCGAAAGCGCGGCCGGGCACGCCCACATCGATGCCGCGGTCGCGCGCGGACAAGGACAGCATGTCCTTCTGGTCGAAGACGAGGAGATACTGCGTTCGATTGCCCGCGAGGTGCTGGAAGAAGCAGGCTACCGGGTCAGCGATTGTGCCGAAGCCTACGAGGCGTTGCGCCAGATCGATAGCGGACCGCCCCCGGACCTGATGTTGACCGATATCGGCCTGCCGGGCATGGATGGCCGCCAGCTGGCGCTGGCGGTCCGCGAAACCTTGCCGAACCTGCCGATCCTCTTTGTGACCGGCTATGCGTGGGACGCCTTCGCGCAGTCGCCGTCGCTGCCCGAGCGAACGGCTATGCTGAGCAAGCCGTTCTCGGTCCACGCCCTGATCGACGCCGTCGCGGATCTGTTGGCCGGGACGGCGACGTAACGCCAGCCATCCATTTCGTTGACCCATGCCCACGGACACTGCGCACATGAACCGAATGCGCTATTACGCCCTGCTAGCCCTCATCGCGGCGACGATAGCGATCGTCGTGGTCGGCGGCATCATGAAGGGCGGTCCGGCCGGCGATACGCCCGACGACGGCGCGCGGGCACCACGCTCGCACCCGTCGGAACGTTAAGCGGGTTCTACCTCGCCCGGCGCCAGGGCGGCGTCGTGGGACGCGGCGGAGCGTTGCATGGCGACCAGGAAATCGACGCCGTAACGCATGACGAACGGCGCCACCGTGCCGGGCATGAAGCCATCGGGCCACGGCATGGCGGCGGTATCGGTGTCTTCCACTACGGGTGTACTGACTTGCGTGACTCGACGTGCCATGGCCTTGACGGCCCCCTTTTGGTGTTCCCCCATCGCTCTTACTAAGGCAAAACAGGGGCAAGGTCAATGGGTCGACCCTCTGCGACAAAAGAGCGCGGTGGGATGACTGCGCCTGTCGCCCCCTCGCGCCGGGCCTAGAATCGACATGCACTCCGTGAGTGCCGGAGGTTAACCGTGTCGACTGCATCAGCCATCGCCAGCCACGCCAACGCCACTCGACGACCATCCATCTGCTGCAACGATTCATGCCGGCATGCTGCCGCGTGCGAGGCTACCCGTGGCGGCGACCCCGCGCTGCTCGAGATGCGCGATCTGGTCGAGCGCGTGGGACCCTTCTCCGAAGGGGACCGGCTCGTCCAGCCCGATGCCCCCCACCGCGCGTCCTTCGCCGTGCTCAGCGGCCTGGCAAAGACCGTCGGCGAGGGGCGCGTGATCGCCTTTCATCTGCCCGGCGAGCTGTTTGCGCTCGACGTGCCACGCACCGGGACGCACAGCGCGTCGGTGGTGGCCGTCGGCAAGACATGGTTCTGCCGATTTCCCCGCACCGCCACCGACGCACTGTGCGAACACAGTGAAGCCGTTGCCGTCCATCTGCGTACCCTGCGCCGCCGCGAGCGTGCCTTTACCCGCCGCGCCGCCGACGGCAACGCCGCCGAGCGCGTGACCTCGTTCCTGCTTGAATTGCTCGATCGTCGTCGTCGCGTGGAGGGTTCCGGCAGCAGCTTCGTCCCGCTGCCGATGTCCCGCGACGATATCGGTTCGTACCTGGACATGAGTGCGGCCACGGTCACCCGCATGCTGGCGAAATTGCGAAGCCAGGGATCCATCGCCATCCGTGCGGATGGCGTGGATGTACTCCATGAAGCATCCCTGCGCGGCTGATCGCTACAGCTTCACCCGCACGCCGACGGTAAAGAACCGACCGACCACGCCGTTCTGCGCGTAGGTCGGGTTGTAGTTCAGCGCGGCATAGTTGAGCGGGTCGAACGGGGCCTTCTTGTCGAACGCATTCATGATCGAGCCGGTGATCGCTACCTTGTCCGTGAGGTCGTAACGACCGGTAAGGTCGACGTCCGTGAACGAGGCCATCCGGCAGTTTGCAGGGACGTTCGCACCGGTGTCCGTATTGGTCGAGAAACAGCCCGAGGTGACGTCCGGCGCGGTCAGCTTGAGGCCGCTCGTGTAGTACACCGTGCCGGTGATGGTCGCCTTGCCGAACGAGATGCTGTTTGCCCACGAGCCACGGTAACGCGGCGTACCCGCCCCCGACGATACCCCGTAGGGCCCATGGGTGCCGACGAATTCCAGCTGCGTACCGTCCTCCAGGGTCAGCTTCCAGCTGATGATCTTGGTCAGGTTGATTTCGCTGGTGAAGCGCACGTTCTCACTGAAGTCGTGGCCCGCCTTGAGGTCGAGGTCGAAGCCCTGGGTCTTCAGCGAGTTCTGGTTCACCCATGGCGCCGCGACGACCAGGGGCCGTGGAAGCGCGCCGGGCGCCGCCGGATCCGGAACGTCCGGCACGATCGCCGAACCGGCCGGCAGCGGCTGGCCGGCGAAGTACGCGTCGAGAACGGCGTTCGGATCCTGCTGCGCGATCACCCCGGTTTTCTTGATCCGGTAGAAATCCAGCGAAGCACTGAGGTCCTGGGTTGGCTGGTAGAGCAAGCCGAACGTATAGCTCTTCGATCGCTCCGGCTGGATCTTCGGATTGGAGGTGGTGAGGAAGGCGAGCGGATACGGCTGCACGTAGCCGCTGTTGCCGTGCGCATTCTGGAAATCCACCGGTGGCGTGAATGTCGCGAAGCCCTCGCTCTGGCTGTTGCCGCTCTCGGAGAAACCCGGTGCACGGTAGCCTTTCGAGAACGTGCCGCGCACGGCCAGCTGTTCGAACGGCTTCCACTTGAAGCCGATCTTCGGCGAGAAGTTGTTGCCGAAATCCGAGTAGTGGTCGAAGCGACTGGAAGCATCCACCTCGAAGGACTCCGTGAACGGCGCATCCAGTTCGACATAGACGCCGCCCACCGTCCGTTGGCCGCGCGTGCGCGCGACACCCAGACCCTGCGCCTGCAGGTTCGCGTTGAGATCTGGGTCGTTCTGCTGCTCGTGGCGCACATCCACGCCCGTGGCCAGGCCCAGCGATCCGCCGCCCATGTCCATCAGGGGACGCGTCACATGGAAGTCGAGCGATTGCAGGTCGCTGGTCGATGTCTTCTGCAGGGTCGGCGATAGCGCAGCAAGCAGTTCGCGCGAGTTCGCCGAGGGGTTGACGAAGTTGTACGTGCCATTGGTGACCGCGGAAATCAGGGCGCCGTAGTTGAGCAGCCCGTTCAGGCGCGTATCCAGCGAATCGTGGTTGATCACCAGCGCCGTGTCGTAGTTCCACTCGCCCCACTGCCCGGTGAGCCCGCCCACCAGCCTCAGATTGTGGTTGTCGGTCTGGCCGCTGGCCAGGGCACTGGGGAACGAATAGTTGATCAACGCCGCGCTACCCTGGGCCGCGAACGGGTTGTTCGGATTGAGCGAGCCGTCGGGCAGGGTCGCCGGCAAGGCGATCGCGTTGGTGTTGTTCGGCGTACTGGCCTGGATCTGCGCCGGGGTACCCGGGAACGTCGTCTTCACCTCGTAGTAGCTCGCGCCGATATAGGCCTGCACCGTATCCGATAACTTGATGGTGAAGCGGCCATATAAACCGCCCCGCTCCGTGGTCGGTTGGATGGCGGTGTACAGCGCACGGTTCTGGGCACAGTAGCTGCCCGGATTCGCCGGATCGTCCGTCACCAGCGTGCCGAGCGAACCGCATGCTTGCAGCGGCTGCGCAAGGGCGCCGGGGTCGGCCACGCCGGAGGTCACGTCGCCCGGCCGTGACAGCGTACCCGGCGTCACCGTGCCGTAGATCGAACCGGAATTCTGCGAGGGCTGGCCGCCGATGAGGTTGTTGCCGCCGCTACGCCGCAGATCCGCCGTGTTGTACGGATAGCCGCGATCGCGGGTCATGATCGCGTCGTCCTTCTGGTACTCGGCGCTGAAGTAGGCGTTCCAGCCGTCCTTCCTCAGATCGCCGCCACCGAACAACACGGTGCCGCGTTTCGTCGTCCCACCGCCATGCTGGGAGGTTCCCACATCGGCAGTGAACTCCGCCCCCTTGAACGAGGGCTTGAGGATGATATTGACCACGCCGGCGATGGCGTCGGCACCGTACAGCGACGACGCACCATCCTTCAGCACTTCGATACGGTCGATCGCGTTCGAAGGAATCGTGTTCAGATCGACAAAGGATCGCTGGCCGTCATCGGTCACCGGGTAATTCGCCGCACGCCGGCCATCGATCAGGACGAGCGTCGAGTTCACCGTCAGGCCGCGCAACGCAACGCCCGTCGAACCGACGGCGAAGCCGGCGGTGAACGAGGCCGGGATGGAACCGCTGTTGTCGGCCGAGATGGAGCGGACAACGTCCGATACGGTGGTCAGTCCGCTCTTCTGGATCTGCTCGGCGGTGATGGTCGTCACGGGCGACGGCGTCTCCACATCGATACGTGGCAAGGCCGAGCCGGTGACCGTGATCGCGGTCAGCTCCGTGGTCTTCTGCTGGCCGTCCGGCGGCGGGGTTTGCGCGGGCGTCGCCGCGGGCGCAGGCGTGGCGGGTGGCGCGGGCGGTGTCTGCGCCGAGGCCTGGGCACAGGCGCAGGCCAGTGCGGCGGCGATGGACAAAGCGAGGCCTTGACGCCGAAGCGCCATGTCTTTTTTCGTTTTCATTGTGAGTCTCCGGGCCTTAGGGGAGTTGGGCTGGGACCTGACGACCCGGAGAATGAGAACGCAACGAGACATTCACAGGGACGCAAGGAAAACTTACGCCGTGTAAACACGTTGCACCATCGGCCATTCGGAATAACTTGCAAGCCCCGAACTGGCACGGGCTATGCAGTGGCGACGCGGACCATCAGCCTGGTTTGGACGCCTTGCGCAGGGGGTCGAGCAACCGGCGCAAGCCGTTGTGATCCAGCTCGAGCATGATCGCCAGGAGGCGACCCAGCTCTCCCGGAGGAAACCCCTCGCGGGCGAACCACGCGAGGTAGTTTCCGGGCAAGTCGGCGATGGCCCTGCCCTTGAACTTGCCGAACGGCATCACGGCCGTGGCCAGCTTGGCCAGATCCTGGCGGAAGGCGTCATGGGGATCGGTATGGGGATCGGTCATGCCGCCATGTTAACTGCCTACTCGTCGCCGGGATCGAACCCCTCTCTCTCCTTCATCAGCTTGCGTGCCGCCGCCACGCCGAGGGTCATGCCTTCGGCGCAGGCCTCTTCTTCGTTTTCGTGCAAGGTGACGCAGAGCTTCTCGGCGATTTCCTCGCCGTCCTCGCTTATCACGTACTTACCGCGCCAGCGCCCGGGTTTGGCGACGTAGCACGTGCCTTCCACGTCGAAGTAACCGATCTTTCGATGCGTCATGGGTGGGATGTTCCTCCTTTCTCACCCCATCGTATGCATCGCGCATCAAGGTGATGTGCAGCCCTATTGGAGGCCGCTCACCGGACGCTTGGCATTCGACTCGAATTCACGCCAGATGCCGTCGGCGCCTTCGACCGATACCAGTACTTGCAAGCCGTTCTGGGCGCCCAGCAGCTTTGACTGCTGCACGGCATACGCGATCGCGCCCACGCGCGTTTCGAAATTTTCCATGGGCACGCCATTCATCTGAACGTGCCAGAGCCCCGCGAGATCGGGGTGGAACGGAATGTCGTAGATCACCAGTGCCATGGATCGGTGGGTAACCCTGAAAAGTCGTACGAAGGCTCGAGAAACGCTGCGGATGGCGAAGATTATCCGTTCGCGAATGCCCCCACAATGGAAGGATGACGCACTGTTTTCTTCACGCCGAACTCACGACGGAAGGCGTTCCCGGACGTGAACGATAGACCAGCAGGCGTGACCGATGGCCGGTGCCGCGGCGTGGCGTTCGTCTAGACTTTGCCGATGACGACACCTCGCCTCCTGTTCGCACTGCCCCTCTTGTTCGGCCTGGCCGGTATGGCCGGCGCTCAGACCGCCCCGACAAGCCCGCCCGTTCCCGCCGGAGCGAGCAGCGTTCCCACGCTCGAGGCGGTGACCGTCAGCGGCGTGCAGCCCGGTCCTGGCCTGTGGAAGGCCACCAAGGGCGAGCACACCTTGCTCATCCTCGGCAGCCTGGCACCCCTGCCGCAGAACATGACCTGGAAGTCGGACGAGATCGACGACGCCCTCGCCCATTCCAACGAGCTGATCCTCCCGCCGAAGGTGGAGATCAAGCCCAACGTCGGTTTCTTCGGCAAACTCGTGCTGCTGCCGTCACTCGTGGGCGTCCGTAACGCGCCCGACGGCGCGACGCTGAAGGACACGGTGCCGGCGGATGTCTACGCGCGCTGGCTGACGGTAAAGGCCCGTTACATCGGCGACGACCGTTCCGTGGAGCGATATCGCCCCATCTTCGCCGTGGTCGAGCTGTACAAGAACGCCGTCAAGAAGAGCGGCCTGGGCAAGGCAGGCGTCATCACACGCACGGTCGCCGCCATCGCCACCAAGTACAACGTCAAGCAGACCCCCGTGCAGTACACGTTGATGGTCGACGATCCACGCAAGGCCGTGAAGGAATTCAAGCGTTCGACGTTGGACGATCTCTCCTGCTTCACGCTCAGCGTCGACAACATCGATGCGCAGCTCGCCGACATGACCCGACGCGGCAACGCGTGGGCCACCGGCGATATCGCCGCGCTCCGCGACGACCGCACGGCGAAGCAGCGCGCGGCCTGCCTGGATGCCGTCACCGACGGCGGCGTGGCGCAACGGATCGGTCTCACCGACATTCCCAAGGCGGTAAAGAACGCGTGGCTCGCCGTGGTGGACACCGCCATGGCCCACGACACCCAGGCCGTCGCGATCGTACCGATCGAGGATCTGCTCGGCGACGACGGCTACCTGGCCGCGCTCAAGGCCAGGGGCTATAGCGTCGAGGCGCCCGACGACGGCGACTGAGCCGACGTCGGAACCCGTGCCGGCGGCACGTCCTTACGGATGATCGCCGAGAAGTCGTCACCGGGTTTCGTCGACCTGGCCTGGTCGGTGATCCGGCCGAGGCGTCGCCATTCGTCCACCGACAGCCGAGCGTCCAGCGCACCGTTGTCGCGCAGGTAGCCAGGCAGGTAGCCGGTGAGCAGCAGGCGGATATCGAACGGCAGGCCGCTGTCGATGCGCCGCGCCATGCGATAGACGATCGTCGTGCAGTTCGAGGTCACCGTGTTGTAGAAGCGGGGGCGCTCGACCAGGTCGTTCGCCGCATCGACGTAGGACAGGAACAGGGACCGCATGGCTTCCTTCGGCATGCGCAGTGGAAAGATGTAATCGTCCTCGCCACGCACATTGGTCCGCACCCGCACGATGTCATGCTCGTCGGCGGCGATCAGCACCAGTTCGAACTGCTTGAAGAAACCGCCGACTTCCGAGAACGCCTCGCCCTTCTCACGGCGGATCTCCATCGAAAAGACCACGTGCCGGCCATCGTCGAAGCCAAACGACAACATGGCGTGCGCGATCGCCTCGCTCGACCAGTAAGAAAGGATCGCGTCGGCCGAGACGAGGTGGTCCAGATCGTAATCGCGCGTCTCCCAGCGGGCATCGTAGTCGTCGTCGCTGCGCCAGTCGAAGTCGCGCACGTTGTGCAGGGTGACCCGGGAACCATGGACCTCGCCGGAAAGCAGCCGGGCGACGTCGTCGGACCAGACGCGGTCGTTACGCGGCCGGATCGTGGTCCACCAGCCGATGAGCAGAGCCAAGGCCACAGCCAGGCCGATCGGCGCCCACCACGCCCGCCAGCCGAACAGGGCCAGCAACAGGCCGACATACAGCACGCTCCAGAGCACCGCGCCTGTCGCGCGCGCCGGGACCGGGCCGGGCAACTGGTAGAACAAGGCGATCGCTCCCCAGGCACCGGATACGAACAGCAGCACGCCGGCCACGGCTCCCGCCACAGTGCGGGCGAGCATCCTGCGTTTTCTCATGGGTAAAGGGCTTCCGGATGGCTCATGGGGCAAGCATGGCCGAAATCACCTATTCGGACTATGGCGCACCGCGACAAAGCGGGTTATTTTCGGTACGAAGCCGGGCAGTCGGCCATGGCAAGCGCTGTTTTCGAGGGGATCTGGCATGGTCCGTTTTCCGGCGATACCGCAGGCGATCGTCTTCGACCTCGACGGCGTGCTCTTCGATACCGAAGCGCTCTACCGTGACGCCCTGCTCGCTGCGGCAGCGGACGTCGGCATCCACATCCCGCTATCCCTCTGCCAGCGCATGGTCGGCCTGCACGGACACGCGGCACGCATGCTGCTTCGCGAATACGTCGGCGACGAAGTCGACCTCGACGCCGTCTGGGCGGGCGCCTCCGAGCGTTATCACGCGATGTTCGAGACCGATCTCCGGCTGAAACCCGGGGTCACCGCCCTGCTCGACACCCTCGACGAATTCGGCCTGCCTCGCGCCATCGCTACCTCCTCGCCGCACGGCACGGCCATTCACCACCTGGAAGCGTTCGGCCTGCGCGATCGTTTCGACGCCCTCGTCGCGGCGGGCGACTGCGAGCGCTGCAAGCCCTACCCCGACCCCTACTTGCGCGCGGCGCGCATCCTCAACAAGCCGGCCAACTGCTGCCTCGCCCTCGAAGACTCGCAGGCCGGTGTCCGCTCCGCCGTGGCGGCGGGGTTGCCGACGATCATGGTGCCCGACCTGCAACAGCCCTCGGCCGAGCTCCGCCGGCTGTGCGCCGGCATCGTGCCCGACCTGGACGTCGTCAACGACTGGCTGCGCCAGGCCTGCGGTGCCGCCAGTCGCGACGTCCCGATCCATTGATCACTCCGGACTGGACCCGCCGATAGCGTCGTGCACCAGCACGGCAGCGACCTGGTCGCCCTCGTCGTCGACCACGGGATAAGCCGAGCCCTGCATCGTCTGCCGCGAACCATCCGGCCGGCGGACCACCCAACGCGCATGCTTGCTGGTCTCACCCTTGAGGACGGCACGGGACAGCGGCAGGTCCTCGGACGGATAGGGCCGCCCCTCTTCGGTGAAGATGCTGTACATCCGACTGTAGTCGTCCGGACCTACCGCCAGCCGAACCCATCCGTGCAGCTCGGCCGCGCGCTCGTTCACGTGGACGATGTCGCCTCGTGCATCGGCGACGATCACGCCGAACGACGTATCCTTTAGGCTGCGCCACGGGTGGCCCCCGAAGGTCCACGGCTCGTCGAAACTGATACGCGACATCTCACCCCCGTTACGATGCCAGGCGAATCGTCGGCTTCCGACGATATGTCGGCCATAGTGGAGAAAAGCGCCGGCTGCCACAAGGGAACGACGTCGCGTCCACCCGCCCTGCGTGGACACCAGCGAAGACGGGCGTCTGTTGAAAGGGGAGAAAGTCAGGCCCTGCCGGTCGCCGACACGCCGATGCTGGCCGGCGCCTTCGCGTGCACGGTGGCGCGTCCGCAGGCTTCCCGGATCGCGTGTTCGAGTTGCTGCGCGCTGTACGGCTTGCAGACCAGCGGTGCGAAGTAACGGACGGGGATATCCGGCGGCATGGCACCGGTGGCAAGCACATACGGAATACCGCGACGGATCAGCTCGTCCAGTGCGGGGTAAGCCATGACGCCCTGTAGATCGAGGTCCACGACGGCGACATCGCAGCGCTCCACGTGCGCGACGCGGATCGCGTCTTCGATGCATCCCGCACAGGCGACCACCTCGTAGCCCAGCCGTCCGACGAGCAGATCCGTCAGCGCCGCGGCCAACCCGGAATGGTCTTCGAAAATGATCGCGCGCGGCGTGGCAAGTTCAATGCTCATGAAAGCCTCGATCTCGGCTTTGGGGGAAGCTGTGGACCAAGCTACTACCGAATTTGCACGTTGAACATAGACCAACAGGTAGATTTTTACCCCTTTCGATCCGCAATTTCACGAACGTAGAAGCATGCGGTTCATTAGCTCGATTGAATCGCCAAGCCGTCATGTCGGATCAACGTACGTCGTCGGGTTCCACGATAAACGGAGGTGCGCCACCCTCTCCTTTATTCTTCGCCCCGATGTCGTCCCCTACCCTGGCAAGGCGTTGCACGATACGTCCGCTGTCGCGCCTCAGCCGGTCGCCGGGTTCGCCGGCCTGTGCGCTGGCCACCAGCGCGGCCTGCGCCTGTTTCAGCCGCACCACGCCGAGGTTGTACAGCGCCTGCGCATGATCGGGCCTGATCCTGATCGCATGTTCGTAGGCCAGCCCGGCATCGTCGAGTTTTTGCAGGCGGAAGCGGGCATTGCCCAGGCGGTACCACGCATCCGCATCGTCGGGCATGGCGGCGACCACGGACGCATACAGATCGGCCGCACGGTGGATATCCCCGGCGGCATAGGCCTGGTTGGCGGCCTGCTCATCCCCCGCCGCGTCCGCGGCGCGATCCGGCGGAGCGAGCGTGGCATGCCCGGCACATCCGGCAAGGGCGGCAAACGCAGCGACCAGGGACAGTCGGGAGGTTCCACGTGTCGTCACGTTTGCAACTCCTCTGGGACAGGGCAGACACCACCTTGCCCCTCACGAGCGCGATCCGTCAAATAAGCCGCGCGCGACCGGTCAGCGCGCGAGCCACTGGGCGGCCAGTGCGAGGGCGGCCGGCAAGGCCTGCACGTAGAGGATCCGGCGGCTTGCGGTGAGTGTCCCCCACAGGCCCGCGACCACGACGCAGCCCAGCCCGTAGAACACGAAGGCCGTGGCGAACGGTTCGCGCAAGGCCAGGCCGAGGACCAACGCGACCACCAGAAAGCCGTTGTAGAGGCCCTGGTTCGACGCCAGCGCCGCGCTGTCGCGCGCGAATTGGGCCGTGATGCCGAAGACCTTCGGCCCGCGGGTGCGCCACAGCGCCATTTCCAGCAGGACGATATAGAGGTGGATGAGGATCACCAGGACGGTGAGTACGGTAGCGGCGACGGCCATGGCGATCCTTTCCTTGAGAGTGACGGGGATTCTACTTAGGCCGGATGGCGGATTGCAGGGGCCCGCCGCCGACGCTTTCATTAGCGGATGGGTAACGTCATGGCAGCGCAGGAGATCTCACTGGAAGCCCTCGGGCTGCTCCAGGCCCTGTTGCACCACGACTACTTCGAGGCGCAGTTCCGTGCCAACCACGTGGCCCGGCACGCCCTCGAGCACGAGCACCTGCCCGTGGCCGACGCGGCCGAGCGGATCGAGGGGTTGCTGGAAAGTGGCTGCCCGAACAGCGTGGAGTTGCGTATCGCCCTGCGCATTCTCGCCGCGTCGGTCGACAGCATGCAGCTGATCGCGCTGGACCGCGCCGGGCGCCTTCTTTGACCTAGACAGGCGGCGGCGGTCGTCGGGTAGGATCGGGGCATCCCTTACGGAGGTGCCCATGACCAGCGAGAACGACGGAATCAACCCGGCCGCCGAACCCAGCGGCACAGGCTGCGTGGAATGCCTTGCCGCCGGCACGTGGTGGTTTCACCTGCGCCGCTGCGCCGAGTGTGGCCACATCGGCTGCTGCGACGATTCGCTGCACAAGCATGCCAGCAAGCATGCCCATGCCACCGGCCACCCGGTGATCCAGAGCTTCGAGCCCGGCGAGGACTGGTTCTACGATTATCGTACCGGCGACATGTTCGACGGCCCCTCGCTGAAGCCACCGCACAGCCATCCCCGCGACCAACCGACACCCGGACCGGAGGGCCTCGTGCCACGCCACTGGCAGGCCGTGCTGGCGCGCGGCGAGGAAGGCGCATGAAGGCGATCGTCTTCGAGGAATTCGGGGCCGCCGACGTTCTCCATCTGCACGACGTCCCGGAACCCGAACTGCGCGATACCGATCTGCTCGTACGCAACCATGCGGCCGGCGTAAATCGCGCCGACATCATCCAGCGCACCGGTGGCTACGGTAAGGACAGCTTCGGCGACTCGGCGATCATGGGCCTGGAGATCGCCGGGGAGGTCATCGCGATGGGCAAGGACGTCCGCGGTTTCGCCAAGGGCGACCGCGTCATGGGCATCGTCGGTGGCGGTGGCTATGCCGAACTTGCCCGGATCGACTATCGCATGGCAATGCCGATCCCCGAGGGCATCGACTATGTCCAGGCGGCCGGCATCCCGGAGGCCTTCGTCACCGCCCACGAAGCGGCCTTCCACCTCGGCCGGCTCGACGCCGGCGAGAGCATCCTCATCCATGCCGCGGCCAGCGGCGTCGGTTCGGCGGCCGTGCAACTCGCCCATGCGGCAGGCGCGCGGGTGTTCGGTACGGTGAGCACCGGAAAAGTCGAACGCGTGCGTCAGCTCGGCGCGGACGTCGCCATCGATTACAAGACCGACGACTTCGCCAAGGCGATCGAGCGCGAGACCGCCGGCAAGGGCGTCGACGTGATCGTGGACTTCATCGGCGCGCCCTATTTCGAACGTAACCTGGCTTCGCTCGACTTCGGTGGGCGTCTGGTCGAGGTCGGTCTGCTCGGCGGCGCGAAGGGCGCCTCCCTGCCGCTGGACCGCCTGCTCTATCGCCACCTGCAGATCATCGGCACGGTGATGAAGTCGCGACCGCAGGGGGTCAAGCAGGCCATGACACAGCGCTTTCGCGATCGCTGGCTGCACGCCTTCGCCGATGGCACGCTGGTGCCGGTCATCGACACCCGCTTCCCTCTCGCCGAAGCGGCGCAAGCGCATCGACGCATGGAGTCTTCGTCCAGTATCGGTAAGATCATCCTTACCATGTAGCTGCAAAGACGAGCTTGACGATGAGTGAGACGATTAACTGGGCCGATTTCGAGAAAGTGATGCTGGTCGCGGGAACCGTCGTCCGCGCCGAGGTTTTTCCCGAAGCGAAACGTCCCGCCTACCTGATCTGGGTAGACTTCGGCCCGCATGGCGAACGCAAGACCAGCGCGCAGGTCACTGGCGTGTATCGACCGGAGGACCTCGTCGGCCGGCAGATCGTCGGCGTGATCAACTTTCCCGAGAAGCAGATCGGGCCGGTACGCTCGCAGTTCCTGCTGACGGGGTTCCACACGGACGAAGGCGTGGTGATCACGACCGTGGAGCGGCCCGTGCCCAACGGCACGCGGATGGCCTGAAAGCCCTCGCAGTCAACACCCGCTGCGCCGCCGACGCGGGAAGCATCCGACGGCGCAGGTGGGTTTACTTGGCAGGCGTAGCGAACACCGGATCCTTGAGTCCCGCGATCGTGTGCGAACCGCCCGCTTGCATCTCGAGCACCACGATGTCGTTTCGCCCCTTCTTCAACCAGGAGGCCGGGACATAAAGCGACTGCTGCGGTCCGATATTCCAGAACCGGCCCAGGTGATGGCCGTTGACCCAGACGTTGCCCTTGTTCCAGCCGCGCATATCCAGGAAGCTGCCGTCCGGCTTCGCCATGGTGAAGCTGCCGTGCCAGAACGCAGGTCCCTGCCCTGCGCCGCCCGGCGCGAAATGCAGGCCGGAGAGGTCGTCCAGCGGTAGCGGGTAGACCGACCAGTCGAGCACGTCTTCGCCGCCGACCTGCACCGAATAGGTGATGCCCTTGTACTCGTCGGCCATGTCGGGGTCGATATTGATGCGGCCCATGTTCTCGACGACGAGGTCCAGCGTGCTGCCGGCTTTCACGTCCACCGGCATCTCGTGCTGATCCAGGCGCCGGTCGAGCGTACCGAGCGGCTTGCCGTCGGCGAGCACGGTGGCGTAATCGCGCACGTCGTTCACGTCGAGCTTGCCCTTCGCGTCGGCGTCGAGCACCTTGCGATAGAGGATCAGGCCGTAGTTCTGGCCGAAGGTCTCCATGCCATGCGGCGTGCGCGTGGTCTGCGCTTTCGACAGGCCGGGCAGCGCGTCGAGCAGGCTCACCGAGGTATCGAGGGTGAAGCGCGGGATGGCCACGGTCGGCGACGAGGCCGGCGGCTTGGGCAGCGTCTCGCCCTTGGGCAAGTGCGCGGCGATGACCTTGCGCAACGCCTCGTACTTCGGAGTGAGGCGCCCGGCCTCGTCGATCGGGGAGTCGTAGTCGTAGCTTGTCGTGACCGGGAGGTAGTGCGAATCCTCGTTGTTCGCGCCGTTCATCCAGCCGAAGTTGGTCCCGCCGTCGACCATGTACAGATTGAACGAGATACCGTTATCCATCATCCACGAGACCGCGCTGGTCACGTCGGCGACGTCGCGCGTCTTGTGCGCCTGGCCCCAGCGATCGTACCAGCCGGTCCAATACTCACCGGCCATGCGCGGCATGCCTTCCATCAACGGGGCCGAGCGGCGAAACGCACGCTCGGTCTGCTTGCCATCACCGGTGAAGTTGATGACCGAGACCAGGCCAGGCAAGGAGCCGCGCGGCATCCACGTCGGCCCGGGGCCGTTGGAGGTGAACATCGGGATGTCGAAGCCGGCATCGATCATCTGCTGGTGGATCGCTTCGAGGTAGTCGTGATCGTTACCGACGTAGCCGTATTCGTTCTCCACCTGGACCATGAGGACCGGGCCACCACGACTGCTCAGCAGCGGCGCCAACTCCTGGTTGAGCCGCTTGAACCACTCGGCACTCGCCTTGAGGAAACGCGGATCGAACGAACGGATGCGCAGGCCGGGCGTGCGCAGCAACCACGCCGGAAAGCCACCGAACTCCCACTCCGCGCAGACGAAGGGGCCCGGACGCACGATGACGTTGAGGCCCTCTTCCTTCGCTGTCCGCACGAACGCCGCGATGTCGCGGTCGCCGCTGAAATCGAACTTGCCCGGCTCGGGCTCGCTCTCGTTCCAGAACGCGTACGTGGTGATCGTGTTGAGCCCCATCGCCTTGGCTTTGCGCAGGCGATCGCGCCAGTCCGCGCGGGGAATGCGCGGATAGTGCATTTCACCCGAGCGGATCACGTAAGGCTTGCCGTCGAGCAGGAACTGGCCGTGATCGACCGCGAAGTGCGGCGGCGTGGCAGCGACAGGCGCGGCCAAGGAAGGAGTAGCCGCGCCCGCTAGCAGGCAGGTCGACAGGAGCAGACTCAGGCGCTTCATCGTGTCTTCCGCAGGTGTGAAGCGTCAGAACTTACCTACGCAGCCCATAGAGAGCAAGGACGTCCGTCACACGGCGCGCCCCTTCCCTGGCGGACGCCGATAAACTCATACAATATCAAAAGCCTGGGTAGGCGTGCCCTGGTGATACGCCATGCGCCAGTCACCGCTCGATGATCCACGAAGCCGTGCGAGCGAGATCACGAGGGCGATCCGCCGGCGCTCACGCGGTAAAAAAGCTCGGCGAAATCTCGACCGCGAACGGGTCGTGCAGGCGCACTTCGCGGGCGTCCGCCGAGACGATTTCATAGGGTACGTAGATAAAACGCGCATATCCCTTCGACTCCAGATGGACG
The DNA here is from genome assembly GCF_035539195.1 of Luteibacter sp. Classification (GTDB taxonomy): domain Bacteria; phylum Pseudomonadota; class Gammaproteobacteria; order Xanthomonadales; family Rhodanobacteraceae; genus Luteibacter. Next base: position 82,516 of record NZ_DATLIW010000025.1, on the reverse strand, counting down.
CGAACGCCATCCTTCGCCGGCGCTTCGAACTCGTCGGGAATCGTCACGTTCGCCACCAGCGCCGCGGCGAGTGCCTCCGCGGGTCGGCCAGTCGAGAAGCGCTCGAAGATCACGCGATAGACGTCTTGCGCCTCCGGCTCGCCGTCACCCTCATGACCGGGATCGGCGGCCAGCTTGCCCTCTTCCGACACTGTGGCGCCGAACGGATAGAAGTCGCCGTTTTCCTCCAGCATCTCCTTCGCAAAATCCATCGAAAAGGTGAGTAGCTGGTTGAGCCGTTCCTGCGTGACATCCATACGAATTCCTCGAGCGCGTCGATCGGCGACAGGTGGAAGCATCGTATATCGGACGGTCTAAGACTTCCAATCTAAGTAACTGTCGCCGAACCTGAAATATAGGGCTATAGCGCGCATTTCGGCCCGGAGGACACGGCGAAGCACCCTTTACCTCGTCGGCACGCAGAGTAGGCTGGCCTGGCTGGGACTCGGAGAAGAGGACGGTTCCGGCACCGTGGGGCCATCTGAGCTATCCGGGCAGATCTTGGCGACGCACACCGCAGTCGGAGATTGGCGATGAAGAAGATGCTTATCGGTGGAGTGCTCCTGACACTCCTGCTTCCGTTCCAAGTCATGGCGCAAAGTGCCTTCGATGGCACCTGGAAGGTCGACATCAGTAAGGTGAAGTCGTCCAACAAGCCCATGATCATTACCTTGAAAGACGGCGAGTACTCGTGCGACTGCACACCGCCCATCAAGATCAAGGCCGACGGTGCCGACCATCCGGTGACGGGTCATCCGCGTATCGATACCGACTCGGTGAAAATCGTCGACAAACACACGATCGTCGAAACCACGAAGAAAAACGGTGCCGTGGTCAACACCAGAACCACCACCGTCGCCCCTGACGGCAAGACAGCGACCTTCGCATCGGTCAGTACCCGCGAAAGCGGCACAGCTACCGTCAAAGGTACCCTGACGCGCACGGCCGCCCCCGCACCCGGCTCGCATGCCGCCGCCGGCTCATGGGTGACGAGCAGCTACCAGAGCGCGTCGGACAACATGACCGGCTACACGTATAAGGTCGACGGCGACACGATCAGCATGAACGACATGCGCGGTGAGTCGTACACCGCAAAGCTCGACGGCAAGCCTGTGCCTTATAAGGGCGATCCGGGTACGGAGACGATCTCGGTCAAGATGGTCGGCAACGCCCTCGAAGAGACCACCACGATGGGCGGGAAGACGACGTCGGTCGCAACGTCGACCGTTTCGCCAGACGGTAAGACCATGACCACCGTCATCCGCTACGAACCGAGCAAGCGCGACATAACCCTGGTCGCCATGAAGCAGTAGGTACCAAGCCCGGCTCCCCCGCCGGGCTTCTCCCCAATCTGGAGCCGCGCGTGGTCACGCCGCGTTCGCCGCCTTCCAATGCAACGCGGCGTGCGCCTGTGCCGTGCATTGCACGCCAGCGCGGGTGATCTTCCCGATCGCCTCGAGCGCAAGCGCCATGCGCTGGCAGTCCACGCTGTCGGACTCATGGACAAGCTCGGCGAGAAGCTCGGAGAGTCCACAGGCGTACTGAAGCCATTCCGTCGCTTCATTCAACAGCTGGTGTGCCGTGGCGCCCGGCTCGAAATCGTACTTTGGGTTGCGGTTCGCGTAGACGTTTTCAGATGTTTCCATAGGTCGCTCCTTACATTTTCCCGCCGCCGAGTTGCGGCACGCCAGGCACTGCCAGACGTGCCGCGGATCATTCGGACTCGCGGTTTCGACGGCTACCCGTGACCGGGCGCCGGGCGGCGTATTGATGAAGTGGATCGCAGCGTCAGACCCTGGGCACCGGCCCACACCGCTACCCGCCGGGTGGCTCGGCCAAGAAAAATCTTATGGAAAGGCGCTGCCGCTGCGGTTCGTCAACCGCGTCTGCGCTGTAGGCAGGCGCCTCGGTAACCGGGCGGTTTGTCGCCGAGGGGATTCGGCGGGCGGGCGGGTGCCGTATGATCGTGGGTAGCCACAGATCGACTCCTTGCTAGTTGGTTGTGGTCAGCGAGGCAGGAGTGTTGCTGCACTCCTGTCTCGCGTTTATCGCCGCATCGAGCGATGGTTGCCTGCGACGCGTAGAGACCGACTACGCAGGCAACGGAGTGACCGTAGCAAAACAACATTCGGTTGTCTGTAGGCGAAACTTGCGTCAGACGGCTCGCACTCTCGGGATGCCCATGTGATTCATGAGCTCTGCGAGCTGATCCACCGTTTCCCTGGCTCGATCGAGCGTTTCCATCGTTAGTTGCCTCTCCATCCAGCCAACGTCGTGCGCCTCACATCCAATCCGATCTTTCAGAAGTCTCTTAAGGTGCCTAGTGTCGCCTTCTGCTCGGATGCCAAGAATTCTCAGGACCCAAGCTTCCAAGCACGGGCTTGATTCGATGACATCGAGTCGCCCTCTTCGACCGATACGGCTTCGTCGTGCCTTAGCGCGCTCTGCATCGGTCCAATCCGTATCGATGTCGAGTAGCAGGATCACCTTATCGTGGTCTCGGTTGTTGGACAGCCGAATTGCGACGTCAAGGACGTGCTTTCCACCCTTCCCACGCGCATTCGCTTCCTGCACAGACCGCCCGAGGGAATCCCGATACAGGGCTTTGATGTGGCGGACCAAGGCGACCTCGGCATCTCCCTCGGCGACGACGAGAAGGGTCTCTTTGACAACTCGTTTTATCGTCATAGTTGAGGAATAGCACCGTAGGCGCCGCTCATGTACTTCGCGTACAGATTGTCCTGACTGCGAACACCTTCCATGGAGTCAAGTCGCCAAGACGCGCTCTCGCAGTGATTCTTCTCCACAAGAACCACCTGCGATTTCCCGAGCAGATTCATGACCTCCACGGAGTGGCTGGTAAAGATGATCTGCGCATTGTGTGGGTTGGTGACTCGGCTTGCGAACAGCTCCAGGAGCGGCTCGATCATGTGAGGGTGCATGTCGCTTTCAAGCTCATCGACGACGGCGATACCGCCCGTAGAGAGCACGCTAAGAACATACCAAAGTGTCACGAACGCCGTCTTCGTGCCACTGGACTCTTCCATCAGCGGAAGCTCGATCTTAGAACCATCCTTTAACGTATGAACACCAAACGGTATGTACTGCGATGCAGGGCTTACACCCTCCGGAAGTTTTAGCTCCGGATTGAACGGGAAGTCGATCTTTCGAATGGAAACGCCGGAAAGGCCAAGATCCCATGCACGTAGCAGTGCCTCCATCTTCTCTCTCAGCACGTCGTTGCCGTGGAAGAATCGGGTGGCAGAACCGAAAGCGGCATCCGTATTCAAACGACCTATCTGCATGATGTTGCTCGAAACGCTAACCGCCGCCATCTGCTGTGCCAACTCAACGCCGTACTGTGCGGCGGTCGAAATAAGCGAAGCGTTCTGACGGACCTTCTTCGCCTCGGCCGCATTCAAACCGAATCCATCCTGCTTGATCGAGTAGTGCTCCTCTTCGTCGTTCCAATCACGAACAAAGACGTAGGAAAACTTTGCGCCCTTCTTATTGGGCTTCTTATGAAGGGACTCGTGAAGCACTCGCTCCGGAGTAGCTTTCAAGACATACCTCCATAGCACGCCGTCAGCGTCGTCCGCCTCAAGTTCGAATTCCACTGGCTCGTTCGGAGCGGAGAAGTGCGGCCTGATCGGAATCAGCTCGGTTGGCTGGCTCTGGAAAGAATGCGCGGTGAACCAGTTCAGGAAGGCGAGCGGCTTTATCAACGACGTCTTACCCGCACCGTTCGGGCCTACGACAGCCATCGCCGTGGCCAGTCGGTGACCTGTGCTCGACTCTTCATCCCAGCCCCGCGAGCTGGCCTTCTGCGTCAGCCTGAATGAGACTTCGGCACGCGTTATGAAGCTCTGCGAGTTCGTGATCGCGTAGGAATGAAGCATGATCGCATCTCACTGATAAGCAGCCCTTGCTGGCCGTTAAACTCAGTTTACGACAAAATTTTGTCGATATTTATAGATATTGATCATATTTCTATCTTTTCACTATCAGCGCCAAAATCGATCGCCCACAAAAAAACCCGCTTTCGCGGGTTTCTTTGCGATCCGGTGAGGTCTCCGGATCTGTGTTGGTGCCCAAGGGGGGACTCGAACCCCCACAGCCTAAACCGCTACCACCTCAAGGTAGTGCGTCTACCAATTCCGCCACCTGGGCATAACTTTTACAACGTGTTGCGGTGTTGCTGATTACTTCTTGGCCGGCTCGGCGGGAGCCTGCTTGGCTTCCTGCTTCGCGGCCGGAACATCGGTGTTCGCTGCCGGGACGGTGGCGACGGGTGCCTGGGGCACGTCCGACGCGACCGGCTTCACCGGAGCGTTGTTGGCGGGAGCGGCCGGCACGGTAGCACCGGACATCACACCAAGATCCGCGGCCGGCTGGGGAGCACCCGAGCGACCGAGGTAAATGCCCATGCCCAGGCTAAGCACGAAGAACAGTGCCGCCAGGACTGCCGTGGCTCGCGTCATGAAGCTCGACGAACCACGTGCACCGAACACGGTCGCGGACGCGCCGCCACCGAAGCCGGAACCTGCATCCGCACCGGCGCCGCGCTGCATGAGAATCAGCACGATCATCGCCGCGGCGATCAGGATATAAAAAACACTGAAGAGGATGAACATATCTTCTGTTTGCCGTGTCGCGTTATCGACGCGCCGCGGCGCAAATATCCAGGAAATCGGAGGCTACGAGAGCGGCTCCGCCGATCAATCCCCCGTCCACATCAGGCTGGGCGAAAAGGTCGGCCGCATTGGCCGGCTTCACGCTGCCACCGTAAAGCACCCGGGTCAGGAGCGAGATATTAACATCCTTTTTTGCCACTTGGCTACGGATGAACGCATGAATTTTTTGCACCTTGTCCGGGGTGGCGGTAAGGCCCGTTCCAATGGCCCAAACCGGCTCATAGGCGATCACGCCGGTCCGGAAAGCCTCTACGCCATAGATGTCGATCACCGCGGCCAGCTGGCGGCCGATGACTTCTTCGGCCCTGCCCGCCTCGTGCTCCTCCTTCGTCTCGCCCAGGCAGTAGATGGGCGTGAGTCCGGCATCGCATGCGGTCCGGAACTTCTTCGCCAGCAGCGCGTCGGTCTCGTGGTAGTACTGGCGGCGCTCGGAATGCCCGACGAGGGTCCATTTGGCACCGACGTCGCGGACCATCGAGCCGGAGATCTCACCGGTGTAGGCGCCCTGCTCCGGGTGCTCGGAAATCGTCTGCGCACCGAAGGCAAGGCCGCGGTCGCCGTATTTATGGACCAGGTCGGCGAGATAGATGGTCGGTGGAATGACCAGCACGTCGACGCCGTCTTCCAGGCCCTCGACGATCTCGCGGACCAGGGCGTCGGCCATCTTGCGCGATCCGTGCATCTTCCAGTTACCGGCGACGAGCTTCTTGCGCATGGGTTGCTTCCGGTCAGGGCCAGGGGGCGGCAGGATAGCGGCGGCTCCCCCGGCGGCAAAAGCTGCAACGCCGCATAAAGACCGCCGAACACGACGTTCACCGAGGGTATCGCATAACCCTCGGAATTGACCTGCCCCGTCCCGCCTTCGATGATCCCCTCATGCGAACCCTGAGAATTTTCTTTACCGCCCTCCTTTTGACCGTCTCGGTCGCCGCCTTCGCGCAAGCGCCGGACGACGACCCTGGCAAGCAGATCGGCGATCTCCGCGGCCAACTCGACCAGATCGAGAAGGGCATGAAGGACGACAACATCACCGATTCGGCGATCGACGACCTGCGCGGCCAGGCCGCGGATGTCGCGACCAAATCGCAGAAAGTGTCCAGCGCCCTGTCGCCCAACCGCGACGCGGCCAAGGCCCGCCTCGACCAGCTCGGCCCCGCTCCCGCCGCCGGCACCAAGGAAGCGCCGGAACTGGCCGCCACTCGCAAGGACGCCCAGAAGGCCTTCGACGCGGTCGACGCGCAGATCAAGCAGGCCGATGGCATCACCCTCGAGGCGCAGCAGACCAACAGCCAGCTCGCCGACCTGCGGCGTATCCGCTTCCAGCAGTTCCTCTCCCGACGCACCGCGTCCCCCTTGTCGCGTCCCTTCTGGTCGGAGCCGGCGAAAGCGTTTCCGCGCGACTCGGCCAACCTGAGCGACTTTGCGGGTGGGGTGAAGGCCGATCTGGTCAAGAGCTGGACCGACGGCAACCGCGTGGCCCTGATCCTTTGCAGCCTGTTCGGTGTGTTGTTGATGACGGTCGTCCGCTTCTATCTGGAGCAGCGCGCCCGCAGCCTCACGGCGAACCGCATGCCACCGGGCCGCCTGCGCCGCTCGGCGCTGATTCTGGGTATCACGCTGACCTCCGCGCTGACCACCGGCCTGGGTACCCAGTTGCTCTATCTGGGTTTCAACTGGGAGGAGACGTTCAGCGACGAGACCGACACGATGGCCAAGGCTCTCGTCCGCATCGTCTTCTTCGGCGCTTTCATCGCCGGCCTGGGCCGGGCTCTCATTTCGGCGAAGCGACCGTCGTGGCGCCTGCCCGCCCTATCCGACGAAACAGCGCTCAGCCTGCGCCGCTTCCCGATGCTGTTCTCGCTGGCCGTGGTGCTGTTCTACTTCCTCAAGGAGCTGAACCGCACGATCGGCACGAGCCTTGCCGCCACGGTGATGACCAGCAGCCTGCAGGCGCTGGTGCTGACCACGCTTACCGCGATCGGCCTGGTTCGCCTGAGCCGCTCGCACAAGATCGACGAAGACGGCGAGACTCCGGCGCCCCGTCCGATCTGGGCCAGCCTGTTCATCGCGGCGGCGTGGATCGCCATCGTCGCGTCATGGATCGGACTGCTGACCGGCTTCGTGGCCTTCGCCTCGTTCCTCGCCGGCCAGGTGGTGTGGACGGTGATCGTGCTGTCCACCACGTATCTTGCGATGCGCCTGGTCGACGATCTGTTCGAGACGCTGTTGTCCGAGAAGGGCCCGATGAGCGCGCGCGCGCAGGCGGTCTTCGGCACGCACCCGCGCTTGCTCGATCAGGCCGGCGTGCTGCTCTCGGGCATCGTGCGCCTGGCGCTTTTCATGTTCGGACTGGTGGCCGTGATCTCCGGCTTCGGTGCCGGCGCGTCGGACATCCTGACGCTGGGCACCAAGCTGCAGACGCTGAAGATCTACGACTTCGAATTCAAGCCGGACCAGATCCTCACCGCGATCGGCCTGTTCTTCCTCGGCCTGCTGGCCGTGCGCGTGATCAAGAACTGGTTGTCCGAGCAGTACCTGCCGCGGACGAACCTCGATCCCGGCATGCGCAGCTCTCTGACCACGCTATTGGGTTACGTGGGCGTCGTGATCGTCGTCGCCATCGCCCTGCTGGCGATGGGCCTGTCCGTACAGAACGTGGCATGGGTCGCCTCGGCGCTATCGGTGGGTATCGGTTTCGGCCTGCAGGCGATCGTGTCGAACTTCATCTCGGGCCTGATCCTGCTGGCGGAGCGGCCGGTGAAAGTCGGCGATTGGGTGGTGCTGGACGATGCCGAAGGCGATATCCGGCGAATCAATGTGCGCGCCACGGAGATCCAGGTGGCGGATCGCTCGACGATCATCGTGCCGAACTCGTCGTTCATCACCAAGCCGGTGCGCAACATGACGATGGCGAACCCGCAGGGGCGCGTCCTGATCAAGCTGCCCATGCCACTGGATACCGACCCGATGGAAGCGCGCGAGCACATGCTCGAAGCGATGCAGGCGCACAAGCAGGTGCTGGAGACGCCGGGACCGTCGGTCACGCTGGATAACATCGACCGTGCGGCGATGACGTTCGCGGTGACTTGCTATGTGGGTGGGCCACGCGACGTGGGCAGTGTGAAGAGCGACCTGCTGTTCGACATCATCGCTCGATTGCGCAAGTCGGATATTCCGTTGCTGCGGCCGCAGGATCTGGTGTTGCGCGGCGGCGGGAATATGTCGGATGTGGTGGGACCGGCGGCGGAATCGGCGCCCAAGGCGTCTACCGACGATCCGTCTAGCTGATCGCTAGCGCCATAGCGCCATCGCTGGCACCCTATCCATCGCTAGCACCCTATCCATCGCTAGCACCCTATCGCCGCTGAAGCGGCTCCCACACGAGCGATGCGCTGCATCCGGGAGTTGCTTCGCTCCATGTGGGAGTTGCTTCGCTCCATGTGAGAGTCGTCTCGCTCTATGTGGGAGCCGCTTCAGCGGCGAAGCTCTTACTTGGCCGCCTCGACCGGCGCCAACCGCAGATCCTGGAAATCGAAGCTGAAATCCGTCAACGGGGATACCGGTTCCATCCGGACCTCGCGCACCTTGCCGTCCTGGTCCAGGTTGAAATTGACGAACGCATCGCCGTTGAGCGAGCGATCCTTCCAGTGGGCGATGAAGGTGTCGTGCTGCCACGGGTCCAGGGTGCCGGTGAGCTGGGCGGTCTTGGTGAAGCTCATGACCAGCTTGCCACCCTGCTTGCTTACCTTGACGTCGCCGTACCACGGATCGCGATACGTGCCGACGTAGCCATCGAGCGGCAACGAAGGCTTCGATCCCTTGGCGCGGGCAGCTTCGTGCTTCTTCATGCTGTCGTCGGCATTCCCCTCCGACTTGCGCACGCCGGCCGCGTACGCGGCGATCCAGTCCGTCTTCGGCACGTCCATATACGCATCGAGCGCGCGCATGGTCACGGCCTGGAAGGCGGCGCCGGATTCCTGGTTGGTCAGCACCACGATGCCCAGCTTCAGATCGGGCACAAGGGTGACGCGCGAGACCATGCCGGGCCAGCCGCCGGTGTGCCAGACCAGCTTGTGCCCGTGGTAATCGGAGACGAACCAGCCTTCGCCGTAACCCGAGAAGTTTGGCTTCGCACCCTTCAGTTCCGGCACGCTCGGCTCGGCGATGCGGATCGGCGTGAGCAGCGACCACATCTCCTTCTGCCGCGCCTCGCTGAACAGACGTTGCTCCTTGCCTGCGCTGTCCTTATAGACACCGCCGTCGAGCTGCATGGTCATCCACTTGGCGAGGTCGTGCACGCTGGAGTAGATGCCGCCTGCCGCCTGGTTGTTGTTCCAGGACATCGGTTCGACCGGCTTCAGGTCCTTGAAGTCGAATTTGGCGTGGCCCGTGGCGATGTCGTCACCCGCGCCGATGTGGTCGGGCGCATGCGTCTGCGATTCGGTCATGCCCAACGGCGTGAAGATGCGCTGGGTGATGAAGTCGGCCCAGGGCTTGCCCGAGACCTGCTCGATCACGAGGCCGGCGACTGCAAAGAGGATGTTGTCGTAGTTGTACTCGGCGCGGAAACTGTTAGTCAGCGGCACGTAGCGAAGACGCTGCACCACTTCCTGCGTCGTATACGTCGTGGCCGGCCAGTAAAGCAGATCGCCGGCACCGAGGCTGAGGCCACTGCGATGCGCGAGCAGGTCGCGGATGCGCATCTCGCGCGTCACGTACGGGTCGGACATCTGGAACCAGGGCAGCCGGTCGACCACGCGATCGTTCATGTCCAGCTTCTTCTCGTCGGCCAGGATCGACAACGAGGCCGCCGTAAAGGCCTTGGTGTTCGAGGCGATGGCGAACTGCGTATGGGCATCCACCTTGGCCGGGTCACCGAGCCTGCGGACGCCGGAACCCATTTCGAGCACGATCTTGCCATCCTTGACGATGGCGACCGCGATGCCGGGAACGTCGAACTGCTTGCGCGTGGCATCGACGTAAGCATCGAAGTCGGCCAGATCCATCGGCCGCGCCACGGTGCCTGCGGGAATCGCGGCGGGCTGCGCTTCCTGCGCATGCGCGGCGAGCGCAAAGACGAAGCTGGTGACGCCGAAGGCGAGAAGATGGCGAAGACGCGGCATGGAGAGTCCCGGCAGGAAAGAACGTGCCGGGACTATTCCATGCCGCGAGGTTCCGCGAAAGACCCCTGTCAGGCCTTGCTTTTCTGGCTGAAGAGAACACTGCCGAGAATGATCGCGCCGGCCAGCGCCATCGTCGGGGTGAGCGCCTCGCCGAGGAACATCCAGGCCCAGGCCACACCGAAAAGCGGGACCAGGTAGGTCGAGGTCGCCGCACGCGGCGCGCCGATGCGCTGGATAAGGCGAAAGTAGAAGGCATACGCCAGACCCGTCGAGAGCACGCCGAGCGCGATGACGGCGACCCACGACTTCAGCGGGATCGGTGCTTCCGGCCAGGTCAATGCGGCCAGTGGGGCCATGAGGATCGTCGCGCCCAACAGGCAGCCAGCCGCCACCGCGGTGGGCGGCAGGTCGGACAGGTAGCGTTTGATGAGGTTGGCAGCGAGGCCGTAGCAGAACGCCGCGGCGGCGCCGGCCAGGGCGGCGGGCGCCACGTTCTCGCCGGCGGTTCTCCCGCTGGCGAGAATCACCACACCGACGAAGCCGGCGACCAGGGAGATCGCCTTGCGCGTGCCGATCTTCTCGCCGAAACCGACGAAGGCGACCAGGGCGGCGAAGAGCACGGTCATGCTGTTGGCGATGGCACCGATGCCGGCCGGCGCGCGTTCCGCGCCCCAGGCGAACAAGGTGAAGGGCACGGCGGCGCTCAGCGCGCCCAGGAGCAGCATCTTCCACAGATGCGCAAGGCGGACGGCCTTACGGGCGCGCCATAGCAGCGGCAGCAGGATCACCGAGCCGAAAAGCAGGCGCGTGGCGACCATGGGAAAGGGACCGAAGTCCTTCGCTGCGATACGCATGAAGAGGAAGGAGCCTCCCCAGATGGCACCCAGCGACACGAGCTCGACCGGCGTACGCCAGTCACGTTCGGCAACCGGGCCTAACGAATCGGCGGGTGGATTGATGGCGGTCGACATATGAACCTCGCTTGTGGCTGGACCCTATTTTCGCTGGAATGGAGCGCCGGACAAGCGCATTCTTTGCAAGCCAGCCTCTCATTTGATTCAGCCCTCGCCATGCGATCCGCCCTGCTCCCCGCTCTCGCCGCCTTCGCCTCAGCCGCCCGGCACCAGAATTTCGCTCATGCCGCCGAGGAGTTACATCTCACCGCCAGCGCGGTGAGCCACCACGTGCGCAAGCTCGAAACCGCCCTGGGGGTCAGCCTGTTCCAGCGCCATGCCCGTGGCGTGGCGCTCACTCCGGAGGGTCGCTTGCTCGCCGACGCGGCCGGTTCGGCGCTTGCCGAGGTCGAAGCCGTGCTCGACAGCCTGCGCCAGCATCGACGCGACAACGGCCTGCGCCTGAGCGTGCTGCCCTCGCTGGCTGCGAACTGGCTGACCCCGCGGCTGCGACGCTTCATCGATGCGCACCCCACGGTGCGCCTGTCGATCGACACCGATCGCTCGCTCGTCCGCTTCGACGAGGGCGGTCCGGACCTTGGCATTCGCTACGGCCTGGGCCAATGGCCGGGACTGACCACGCGTTTCCTCATGGACGATTCGCTGCAGCCGCTGGCCTCGCCGGAACTGGCGGCGCGAATCGCCTCGCCCGAGGATGTCGCCACGCTCCCCCTGCTGACCGACATCGCGCCGGAAGGCTGGCGTGAGTGGTTCAAGGCGGCGGGCGTGCGCTACCCGCGCGGCGGCACGATGCATACGCTGAGCGACTCGGCCGATGGCCTGAACGCGGCGGCTTCGGGCCTGGGCGCGGTACTCGCACGCACGCGGTTGTCGTCGGCGCATCTGGCCGACGGCCGCCTGGTTCGCCTGCCGGGGCCGGAGCTGCCCACGCGTTACGCGTATTACCTGGTGCATTCGGCGCACCGGCCGCCGACCGCCGCGGCCCTGGCCTTTATCGCCTGGGTCGAGCGCGAGACGCTGGAGCCACGCGGCTAGGCGACGCCGACAAAGCCGCCGGTCTGATGCGCCCACAAGCGCGCATACAGACCGCCGCGGGCAATCAGCTCCGCGTGTGTGCCCGTTTCGACGATAGCGCCGTGCTCCATCACCACCAGGCGGTCCATCCGCGCGATGGTGGAAAGACGATGCGCGATAGCGATCACCGTCTTGCCCTGCATCAGCGTTTCCAGACTTTCCTGGATCGCGGCTTCGGCCTCCGAATCCAGCGCGGAGGTGGCTTCGTCGAGCACGAGAATCGGCGCGTCTTTCAACAGCACGCGCGCGATGGCGATGCGCTGGCGCTGGCCGCCCGACAACTTGACCCCGCGCTCGCCGGCATGGGCGTCGTAGCCGGTTCGGCCCTCGCCGTCCGAAAGCAAAGGCACGAACTCATCGGCACGCGCCTTGCGTACGGCTTCGAACATCTCCGCCTCGGTCGCCCCGGGGCGGCCATAGAGCAGGTTGTCGCGAATCGAACGGTGCAGCAGCGAGGTGTCCTGGGTGACCACGCCGATGTTCGAGCGGAGCGACTCCTGCTGAACCCTGGCGATGTCCTGCCCGTCGATGAAAATGTGACCGTCTTCAAGGTCGTACAGGCGCAGCATCACGTTCATCAGCGTGGACTTGCCGGCGCCGGAGGGACCGACCAGGCCGATCTTCTCGCCGGCGCGCACGATCAGGTCCAGACCACTGATGACGCCGCCGGCCTTGCCGTAATGAAAGTGGATATCGTCGAACCGGACCTCGCCCTTGGTCACCACGAGCGGCTTCGCATCGTCGCGGTCGAGCACGGTGCGCTCCTGGGCCAGCGTGGTGATGCCGTCCTGCACGGTACCGACATTGTCGAAGATGCCGTTGACCACCCACATGATCCAGCCGGACATGTTGTTGATGCGGATGACCAGGCCCACGGCCAGGGCGACCTGACCGGTCGACACCGTACCGCGCGACCAGAGCCACAGCGCGAGAGCGCTGGTCCCGGCGATGAGCAGCCCGTTGAGCGAGGTGATCGACACGTCCATCGAGGTGATCATGCGATTGGACGAGCGGACCTTGTCGGTCTGCTCGAGCATGGCCTCACGGGCATAGGCTTCTTCGCGGTTGGTATGAGCAAACAGCTTCAGCGTCATGATGTTGCTGTAACCGTCGACGATACGTCCCATCAACTTCGAACGGGCCTCGGATGCCTTCCACGAACGTTCTTTGACCCGTGGGACGAAGAACACCAGCATGCCGATATAGCAGGCGATCCAGAGCACCAGCGGCAGCGCCAGCAGCACGTCGGCCTTGGCGAACAGGTACACCGAGGTACCGGCGTATACCGTGACATACCACATCGCATCGACCACCTGGACGGCGGATTCGCGCAACGACGGCGCGGTCTGCATGATGCGGTTGGCGATGCGGCCGGCGAAGTCGTTCTGGAAAAACGAAAGGCTCTGCTTCAGCACGTAGCGATGATGCTGCCAGCGCACCATGTTGGTCATGCCCGGATTGAGCGTCTGGTTCACCAGAAGGTCGTGCAGTCCGATCGACAGCGGGCGCAGGATCACCACCACGAAGCCCATCCAGAGCAAGGACCGCCCATGCGTCTGGAAGAACACGGCGGCAGGCGTTTTCTGCGCCATGTCGACCACGCGACCGAGGAAGTCGAACAGCGCGACTTCGATAAGGGCCACGGCGAGGCCGACGATCAGCGCGGTGGCGAAGATCTTCCACACCTGGCGCAGGTAATAGATGTAGAAACGCACGACACCCTTCGGCGGCGCACGGTCCGGCGCCTCGCGGAAGATGTCGATCAGGGATTCGAACCAGCGAAATATCATGCCGGCATTCTAATCCCGTTGACCGTCACCGGCATGTGCCCGCCCCGCGCGCCGTCAGGCCAGGGTTTCCCGGGCCCAATGACGACCGCTGGCGATCGCCTGCACGAAAGCCTCCGCCAGAGCGTGGCTGGCCTTGCCGGGGGCGACCACGACACCATGCACGGCCTTCGGCCCGACACTGCCCCTCGGCAAGCCCGATAGCAGTTCCGCGCCGGCACCACTGGCGGCGATCGGCTTGCAGTGACGCCAGCTGTCGCGAACGAAATCGCCGACTTCGACATGACGCTTCAGGACATCCACGCTCTTTCGGCCGCCCGGTATGTAAATCGCGTCGAAAAGGACGGAATCGCCGGTGCGGAAACTGAAATCGGCCTGCACCGCATCGTGATGCGATGGAATCGCGCCCAGTTGAGGCGCGACGATCCTCACCCAGGCACCGGCGGATTCGAGCGCCTTGCGCATCGTGGCCAGGTCGCCGCGGTCGTATCCGTCGGCGAGGAGCACGGCCACCTTGCGCGTGGCGATGCCGCGCTTGCGGCTGCTCGCCATGCTGAGGGCCGGCGATACCGGCACATCCCGCGCGGGTGGCGGCTGGACCTTCCGTGGATCCGCGCCGTCGGGCACGCGGCCGTTGAGAAGGCCGGCGCTCTTGCGCGGTACCGGCATGCCCAAGCCCTTGCCGACACTGGCCGCCATGTCCGCGTCCACCTGGGCAAGCATGTACAGCATGCGTTCGCGCACCGATACCGAGCCGACCTTGCCCAACTCGAACTCCAGGGCATGGCAGATGTGGTTGTACTCAGGCTCGGACTGGCTATGCAGGAACATGCGCGCCTGCGTGAAGTGATCAAGGAAAGCGTCGGTGCGTACCGCGTGGCCGTTACCGCCGGGCGGGGACGAACTGCCACGATTGATCGGCAAGGCGTGGGCAGCGGTAGCGCCAAGTCGAGCGGCCTGAGCATGCGCGTAAGTCGCCACGCGGCCTTGCAGCAAGGGATCCCCGGAAAGATCGATACCGGGAACCACGTGCCCGGGATGGAAAGCCACCTGTTCCGTTTCGGCGAAAGGATTGCGCGGATTGCGATCGAGCACCAGCTTGCCGACGGGACGAACCGGAACCACTTCCTCGGGAATCAGCTTGGTGGGGTCGAACAGGTCGAAGTCGAAGGCGTGCCGGTCTTTCTCGTCGACCACCTGCACACCGAACTCCCATTCCGGGAAGTTACCGGCCTGGATCGCGTCGAAGAGATCGCGACGATGAAAATCCGGATCGTTGCCGGAGATCCGGATCGCTTCATCCCAGGTTACCGCGTGCAAGCCGAGTGCGGGCTTCCAGTGAAACTTGACGAAACGCCCCTCGCCGGCCGCGTTGACCAGACGGAAGGTGTGCACGCCGAAGCCCTCCATCATGCGATAGCTACGGGGGATGGCCCGGTCCGACATCGCCCACATGATCATGTGCATCGACTCGGGCAAGCGGGAAATGAACTCCCAGTACGCATCCTGCGCCGTCGCCGCCCGCGGCATACCGTCATGCAGTTCGGCTTTTGCGGCCTGGATCAGGTCGGGAAATGCCATGGCGTCCTGGATGAAGAACACCGGCATGTTGTTGCCGACCAGGTCGTAGTTACCCTCGTCCGTGTAGAACCTGACGGCGAAGCCACGCACGTCGCGCGCAAGGTCGGTGGACCCGCGAAAACCCGCGACCGTGGAGAAACGAACGAAGACCGGAGTGCACCGGCCCTTCTCGCTAAGGAAGTCGGCGCGCGTGAGCGAGGCCATCGATTCGTAGGCTTCGAAGTAACCGTGCGCTCCCGCGCCGCGGGCATTGACGACGCGCTCGGGAAGACGCGCGTGATCGAACCGGTCGAACCTCTCATGCAGCGCAGAAGCGTCGAACGGCAGCTTGCTCATGACGAACCTTATGCGATGGCAGCAGGTCGGTTATCGCAGCGGCTTCGTGAATCGACGGTCAAGGCAAAGCAAGAATAACGCTATGTGTCGATATGTTTGGCCATGGCGCGGTCAAGGGTGACAAGCCCCAGGCCAAGCACGACAAACACCACGCCCACCCCAAGCGAGTCGATCAGAACCCTCGCGTAGCCCAGGGTATCGACGTCCAGGAACGGATAGGGATACTCGTGCACCACGGCACCACGCAACAGTGTCCACACGAGAAACACCAGGGGGAACAGCAGCCAGTGAAGCGCATCGCGCCATCGCAGGGAACCGTGGGGCAGCAGTGCCACCCACCAGAACAGGTAGAGAAAAGGCACGACGTAATGCACGGTGCGATCGGCGACGAGCTGCGGTCCCTGCGGATGCCACTGCCCCGCAAGGACCGTGGCATAGATCAGGCATGTCACGGCGATGGACAGCGCCGCAAGGCCACGCACGCGCGGTCTGCGCCAGAAGCGCAGCGGCGCCCAATCGCCGCCCGTGGCCGCGGATGTCGCCACCATCGCGACGAGCAGGTTGGACAAGATGGTAAAGAAACTGAAATAACGAACCGTGGCGTAGACGAGGGTCCCCGACCAAAGGATCAGCCAGTACTGCAACAACAACCCCGACCACGCGACGGCCGCGACGACGACGGCATAAACGTTCGATATCGCGGTTTTCCGTGGCGACATGGCGATCAGCCGCCCTTGCCGGCAGCGACGACCGGCCAACTGTTGTTCGAGCGGTCGCGGTCGGGAATCACGTGGTCCGGGTCGATGGTCGCGGCGACGATCTTGCGCGTGCCAGGCACGGTCAGCTCGAACCTCTTGTGCTGCTGCCAGGTTTCGACCGGCACGCGGATATCGACCGTGCTCTTGTCGTCGAAGGTCACGCGCAGCGTGGCCGGCACGACCAGCTGATCGCGATTCTCGATGGTCACCACCGAGCCGTCGACCTTGGCGATCGCGATGTCCAGTTGCCAGTTGTTCGCATACCAGCCTCGCCAGAACCACGAGAGATCCTCGCCCGCTTCGCTTTCCATCAGGCGGAAGAAGTCCGACGGCGAGGGATGGCGATACGCCCAGGTCGCGATGTACTTGCGGAATGCCGGATCGAAACGCTCCGGCCCGATGATCTGCTCGCGTAGCAGCACCAGGCCGAGGGCCGCCTTGAAGTAGGTCGCCGGATGGCGATACTTCTCCTTGACCATATCCGCGCCGATCAGCAGGTTCGGCGCCTCCGGATCGGCCAGGAGCGGCAGGATTTCGTCGACCGGGTTGCCGCCCTTCGGCGCGTACTCGCTGTCGCGCTTGGGTGCGAATTCGCCATGGTGGAAGGCGTCCGCCTCATACACGTCGATGAAGGTGTTGAATCCCTCGTCCATCCAGGCGTTACGGCGTTCGTCCGTACCGACGATCATCGGGAACCAGGTGTGGCCGATCTCGTGTGCGGTCACCATATGCAGCGGTTTGGCCGGTGCCTTCATCGGATCGAAGACGATGCCCGGGTACTCCATGCCGCTGGCCGCGGAGCCGGCCTCGTTGATCGCCACCGGGTAAGGGTACGGATACCACTTCGACGAGAAGTGTTCGACGGACGCCTTCAGGTACTCGGTCGACCGACCCCAGGATTGATCGCCCACGCTCTCCACGGGGTAGACGGACATCGCCAGGGCCTTCTTACCCTCGGGAAGATTGATCCGCGCGGCGTCCCACACGTAGGCCGTCGAGGCGCCGAAGGCGACGTCACGGCTGTTTTTCATGCGGAATTTCCAGGTCAGCGTGCCCGTCCGGGCCGGACGGCTGGCCGGGTCGGTCACTTCCCCGGGCGTGCGGATCATTACCGTGGCGTCGCTGTCGCGCGCCTTGGCAAGGCGCTCGCGTTGCGTGGCGGTGAGTACGTCCTGCGGATTGACCAGTTCACCGGAGCCGGCAACGATCATGTTCGCCGGCACGGTGATCGCGTAATCGAAGTCGCCGTATTCGAGGTAGAACTCGCTGTTGAGGAAGGGCGCGGTGTCCCATCCACGCAGATCGTCGTAGACGCACATGCGCGGATACCACTGTGCCATCTCGTAGATGTTGCCGTTCTTCGACGGGGCGAAGCCGGTACGGCCACCGAAGTCACCGGGCAGATCGTAAGAATATTCGATCGTCAGGCTGATCTTCCCGCCGCGGGCGGCGAGCGGCTGGGGCAAACGCACCTGCATGCGCGTGTCGGCCACCACATAGCTGGCCTGGATCGTCTTGCCGCCCTGCTCGAGGGTCACCGCGGCGACGCGATAACCGTCGGTGTGCTGGCTGGGCGTGGGACCGGAGGTGAAGTTGCCGCGCGCGTCGGCGGTGTAGCGGTTCTGGTCCATCTGCAGCCAGAGCACGTCGAGCGCGTCCGGGCTGTTGTTGGTGTAGTGGATGGTCGCCTTGCCCACCATGGTGTTTTTCACCGGATCCAGTGTGGCCGCGAGCTCGTAGTCGGCGCGGTTCTGCCAGAACAGGGGGCCGGGCATGCCGCTGCCCGAGCGATACGCCGTGGCCTGCTGTGGGTAAGCGAACGGCGCGAAGGTCTCGCGCGGGTCGAAGGTCGCGGCCGAAGCGCCCAGAGCCCCCGCTAGGGTAAGGCTGGCGATCGACAGGCGGGCAGCGTTTTTCATCGGTAGCACCTTGGGGACGATCCCTCAGCGTAACCGGCAAACGAAGCCCGCCTCTACCGTGCCGAAAGTCAGACCTTGCCGCCGGGAAAGCGGGTCTCGATCCATTCGTTCCGGTGCGCGTCGATGGCAGCGCGATCCTCGACGATCGCCGCTCCACGTCGGCCACCTTCGGGCCATCCGGGAAGACGCCGGACGCACATGCGGTTTACCATGGGGACCTGCCTTCTTCTTCGGGGCGCCTATCGAGCGCCTCATCCCTAGGTATACCTTGCATCGCGCCACGGTATCCGCATATTCCCCACGTTGAACTCATCGAGGACCCCACGCATGAAAATCGGTTTGATCGGACTGGGCCGCATGGGCGGCAACATCGCCCGCCGCCTTATGAGGGACGGTCACCAGACCGTGGTGTACGACAACAATGCCGACGCGCGCGCCGCGCTGGCCAAGGACGGCGGTGAAGCCGTCGAGTCCCTCGAGGCCATGGTGAAGGCCCTGCCCTCGCCGAAAATCGTCTGGGTCATGCTTCCGGCGGGCGAGATCACCGAGACCACGATCGCCACGCTCAGCGGCATGCTCGGCAAGGACGACATCGTCATCGACGGTGGCAACACCTTCTACAAGGACGATGCCCGCCGCGCCGAAGAGCTCGCCGCCAAGGGCCAGCATTACGTCGACGTCGGCACCTCCGGCGGCGTGTGGGGCCTGGACCGCGGATACTGCATGATGATCGGCGGCGACAAGGAGACCGTCGACTACCTCGATCCCATCTTCAAGACCCTCGCCCCGGGCGCCGGTGACATCCCGCGCACAGAGAGCCGCGAAGGCCGCGATCCGCGCGTCGAGAACGGCTACATGCACGCCGGTCCGGCGGGTTCGGGCCACTTCGTCAAGATGATCCACAACGGCATCGAGTACGGCATGATGCAGGCCTTCGCGGAAGGCTTCGACATCCTGAAGAACCGTAACGGCACGCAGATTCCGGAGCGCGAGCGCTACAGCCTGGACATGGCCGACATCGCCGAAGTCTGGCGTCGCGGCAGCGTGGTTTCCTCGTGGCTGCTCGACCTGACCGCCAGCGCGCTGGCCAAGGGCCCGGAGCTGGACAACTACTCCGGCTATGTCGACGATTCCGGCGAAGGCCGCTGGACGGTCAACGCCGCGATCGAAGAGGCCGTCCCGGCCGAGGTGCTCACCTCCGCCCTGTTCGCCCGCTTCCGCTCGCGCCAGGACCACACCTATGCCGAGCGCCTGCTCTCGGCCATGCGCATGGGCTTTGGTGGCCACATCGAAGGCCGCGGCAAGCCGCCGAAGGAAAGCGAGCACTCCTGAAGGCTGCTCTCCAGGCGCTGAAAAGCTCCTGTGGGAGCCGCTCCTGTGGGAACCGCTTCTGTGTGGGAGTCGCTTCTGTGTGGGAGCCGCTTCAGCGGCGAAAAGGCGGCGCTACGTAGCGCCGCCTTTTCGCCGCTGAAGCGGCTCCCACAGAGAACTCAGAGAACTCAGAGAACTCAGAGAGCTCAGAGAGCTCAGAAGCAGCACGGAACAAGCCCCGCACACGCGGGGCCTCCTTTGTTTCAAGCTTCACCATCGAGCTGCCGCAACCGCTCGCGCCAGCCCTCCGGAGTTTGCGGCTTGATGAAGAGTGCGACGATCGGCAGGCTGGCCGCCTTGGTCCGTGCCTCGATCTCGCGCACACACTCCTCGATCTCCACCGTGGTCAACGCATCGTCGAACGCGGCCGACAGGGCGACCAGCACATGGTCCGGCCCGACCTGCACGGTGAGCACACCATTCACCGCCTCGATCCCCGGCACCTCGCCGGCGATACTGCACACCTGCGCGAGCAGCCTGGGCTGTGCCGGTTCGCCGATAAGCAAGGCCTTGCTCTCACGCGCAAGCAGGCTCGCCGCAGCGGCAAGCACGACAGCGATTCCCACCGACGCCCAGCCATCGACGCGCGAATCGTTCATCGCGTGCGAGAAGAAAACACCGGTGGCGGCGATCAACAGGCCAAGCAAGGCGGCGGTGTCCTCGAACAGCACGGAGAACGTGGTCGGATCCTTGGTTCGGCGAAAGGCTTCGAAGTAGCCGTACTTGCCCTTCTTCCGCTGCACGCTCTTCAGCGAGAGATACCATGAGCTGCCTTCGAACAACGCGCTTACGGCCAGCACGATGTAGTTGGCCGTCGGATCCTTCAGCGGTTCAGGCGCGAGGATATGGTTGACGCCCTCATACAATGAGAAGCCCGCGCCCAGCGCGAGCACCAGCAGCGCGACGATGAAACTCCAGAAGTAGAGTTCGCGGCCGAAGCCCAGCGGGTGCTGTCGGTTCGGCGGCCTTTGCGAGCGCTTCAGTCCATAGAGAAGAAGCACCTCGTTGACACTGTCCACCAGCGAGTGCACGCCTTCGGAAAGCATGGCGGAACTGCCGGTCAGCGCCGCGGCGACGAATTTCGCCGCCGCGATGGCGACGTTCGCGGCAAGGGCGACGAATACGACGAGTCGGGAACTATGGGCCATGGGGGCAATCGTCACCTCGAGGATGTGTCGCCCAAGTAAACCACGCCACCCCCGCGCCTTATAGGAGCTGTGCCTTACAGGAGCTGCGCCTTGCAGCAGCCGCTCGTTGTGGGAGCCGCTTCAGCGGCGATCCCGCGGCAGAGGGCCAGGTTGAGGCAAGCACCCGATCGCCGCTGAAGCGGCTCCCACAACAACAAAAAAGGCCGCGCTCTGCAGCGCGGCCTTTTCTTGAGCGCGGCCTTTTCTTGCAGGAACCTGCTGCGAACTTACTTCGCGAACAGGTGCTCCACGCCGGCGCGCTCTTCGCGCAGTTCCTTTTCGGTCGCGTCGATGCGAGCCTGCGAGAACGCGTTGATCTCGAGGCCCTGGACGATGGCGTACTTGCCATTCTTCACGGTGACCGGGTAGCCGAAGATCACGCCCTTCTCCACGCCGTACGAACCGTCCGACGGGATGCCCATGGAGACCCAGTCACCCTCGGCCGTACCGAGCGTCCAGTCACGCATGTGGTCGATGGCGGCCGAGGCGGCCGAGGCGGCCGACGACGCACCGCGAGCCTTGATGATCGCCGCGCCGCGTTGCTGCACGGTCGGGATGAAGTCGCTCTCGTACCATGCCTGGTCGACCTGCTCGAGCGCGGCCTTGCCCTTCACCGTGGTCTGGTGCAGGTCGGGGTACTGCGTGGAGCTGTGGTTGCCCCAGATCGTGAGCTTCTTGATGTCGGTCGAATGCGTGCCGGTCTTCTCGGCCAGCTGCGACAGCGCGCGGTTGTGGTCGAGGCGAACCATGGCCGTGAAGCACTTCGGATCGAGATCCGGTGCGTTCTGCTGCGCGATCAGCGCATTGGTGTTGGCCGGGTTGCCGACGACGAGCACGCGCACGTCGCGCTTGGCGTGGTCGTTCAGGGCCTTGCCCTGCGGACCGAAGATCGCACCGTTGGCTTCGAGCAGATCCTTGCGCTCCATGCCCGGGCCACGTGGACGCGCGCCGACGAGCAGCGCGTAGTCGACGTCCTTGAAGGCGACGTTGACATCATCGGTGGCGACGATGCCGGCGAGCGTCGGGAACGCGCAGTCGTTGAGTTCCATCACCACGCCCTGCAGGGTCGGCAGCGCCGGGGTGATTTCGAGCAGGTGCAGGATGACCGGCTGGTCAGGACCCAGCATGTCGCCGGCGGCGATACGGAACAGGAGGGCATAACCGATCTGGCCGGCTGCGCCGGTCACGGCAACGCGAACGGGTGCTTTCATCTTTCGACTCCTCAGAAATATCGCTTGGGACTGATGATCAGGTGAGCTCGGCGAAGAACTCGACGATACGGGCCATGCCCTTGTCGAGTGCCTCGTCCGGGCAGGAATAGGAGATGCGCAGCGCGCGCGGCTCGCCGAAGGCCGATCCCGGCACGCAAGCCACGCCCTTGGTCTCGAGCAACGCCGCGCAGAAGTCCACGTCCGAGGTGATTTCCACGCCGTTGTGCTTCTTACCGAAGGCCACCGAGATATCCGGGAACGCGTAGAACGCACCCTGCGGGCGCGGACAGACCACGCCCGGGATCGAGACCAGCGCGTTGTATACGCGGTCGCGCTTTACCGCGAACTCGACGCACTTCGCCGCCGGCACATCCTGCGGGCCCGACAATGCGGCAACGGCTGCCGCGGTGATCACTTCCGGCAGGCTGGTGATGTGGTTCGAGTTGAGCGTGGTCACGGCCTTGGCCACGGATTCCGGAGCGGCGATGAAACCGACGCGCCAGCCAGGCATGCCGTAGGTCTTCGACAGGGAATCGACGAAGATCACGCGGTCCTTCAGCTCCGGACGCACGTGTACGAAGTTGTGGTAACCCACGCCGTCGAAGACCATGGTGTTGTAGATGTCGTCGGTGATGATCCAAGTGTCCGGATACTTCGCGATGACATCGGCCAGCGCGACGATTTCATCGCGCGTGTAGACCATGCCGGTGGGATTGGACGGGTTGTTGAACAGGAAGACGCGCGGCTTGCGAGCGAGCGCTTCGTCGAGCTGGGCCGGCGTGAGCTTGTAGTGCTGCTCCGGCGGGCACGGCAGGATGTTGATCTTCGCGCCGACGATCTCGGCGATATCCAGGTAACTGGTCCAGTACGGCGCCGGGAAGGCGATCTCGTCACCCTCGTCCAACAGGGCCTCGGCCAGGTTGTAGAGGATCTGCTTGGCGCCGACGCCGGTGGAGACGTTTTCGCGCTTGTAGCCGGTCAGGCCCAACGCCTCGATGTGGCCGAGGAAGGCATCGACCAAGGCATCGGAACCGCGGTTGCTGCCGTACTGCCCGGAATCCTTCGCCAGGGCTTCGCGGGCGGCGGCGTAAACGTGCTCGCCGGGGAGGAAGTTGGGGACACCGATCGAGAAGCTGACGATGTCACGCCCCTCGGCTTTCAGGCGCTTGGCCTTTTCGGCAATGACCATGATCGCACTGGGTTTGGCGCGACCCATTCGCGTGGCGAGCTGCGGCATCGTTTCCTCGGAGGGGGACGGGGCAAAGGCCGTTATTTTAACACGGTGGCGCGGCAGGGAGTTCGCCGCTGAAGCGGCTCCCACACCAGACCTGCGCAGGCCTCGTGGGGGCCGCGGTAGCGGCGATCCGGCGGCGATCCGGCGGCGATCCGGCTGCGACGCCGCGGCGATGCGGCGGCGATGCGGCGGCGATCCGGCGGCGATCCGGCGGCAGCGGGCCAGAAATGGAAACGCCGCCCGGAGGCGGCGTTTCGAACGCGGGGAAACCGGCCGCTTAACGCGCGTCCAGCACCGCGTTCCACTTGGCGACGTTGGCGGCTTCCTTCTCGAGCAGCGCGTCCACGTCGCCCTCGACGATCACCTTGTCGATGGTGTCTTCCTGACGGATGGCGTCGACCACCTTCTGGTCGTCCGCGCTCACTACTTCGCCGAACACGCTGTGCTTGCCGTCCAGCCACGGGGTCGGACCATGGGTGATGAAGAACTGCGAGCCGTTGGTGCCCGGACCGGCGTTGGCCATGGACAGGACACCCGGCTTGTCGTGCTTGAGGCTGGCGTCGAACTCGTCGCCGAACTTGTAGCCCGGACCGCCACGGCCCGAACCCTCGGGGCAGCCGCCCTGGACCATGAAGTCGGCGATCACGCGGTGGAAGGTCTTGCCGTCGTAGTAGCCGCGCTTGGCCAGGTTCACGAAGTTGGCGACCGTCATCGGGGTCTTGTCGTCGTGCAGGCGGAGGTGGATATCGCCCTTGTTGGTCTTCATGGTGACGTTGATGGTCATCGCAATTCCTGTAACTCGTTGAAATTCGGTCCAGTCGCCTCGTGCGACCGGCTCCGGGGGGCTGCAAGGCCACCAAAGATGGCGCCCTCTTCCCAAGAGTTCAAGCAAGAAAGCGTGATGGCCGGTCAGTTCGGCGGAAGGGACAGCGTTGCGGCGGTCAGCGGACCCGCCCCGCGGGGGCGCGTCTCGCGGACGGCGGCGTCCTCGGGCAGCGCCCTGCCCTGGGCGACATGGGCCCAGGCGCGGTCCAGGGCCGCATAACCGAAGGGCAGCAACGGCGCATGCCGGTCGCCGAAGTCGGCAAACGCCAGGAAGGCGTCGAAGTGCTGGGCGTAGGGCACCTTCCAGAACACCGGTGTACGGCCGGCGTCGCGCAGCCACTTCACATAGGGCTGCGAGCTGAAGGCCACCGGGATAAGGCCATCCTGGGCGCCGTGGACGATGAGGATCGGCAAGCCTTCGCGAGGGAGCTCCGCCGCCGTGGCGTCGACGGCCGCGCGCAATTGATCCGCGTCCGCGCCGTGGCCGGTTTGCAGGTCACGCAAGGTCAACACGCCCGGGAGCGTCGGGTCGAGCGACAGGTCCGTGCCGCCATCGAGCGAGATGCCCGTTCCGGGCGGCACCCCGGAGCCGTCCGCCCACCACGCTGCGCGGACGATGGCATCGATGGGCCCGGCCACACCGGCCGCGTGTTGCAGCCGGTAAGAAAAACCGCCAGGCATATGAGCGGCATCGCGCTTCAGGTAAGCCGACGCGTAGGCGACCGCGACCGCGCGCCAAAGGTCCAGCGACGTCGACGACGCGGCCGTCGCCAGTACCTCGTCGGTCCAGCCCCCTGCCCTGAGCATGGCCAGCGCCTCCTCGGCCTGCGCCCCCGGCATCAGGGAGGTAAGCCGGCCGTGCGCTCGCAGCGCCGCCCCGCGCAGCATCCAGGCCGGCGGCGAGGCGGCGCCGACCCGGGCGAAAGGCACGTCATCGAACTGGCGCGCCGATAAGGCGGCCGGCAGCCACAGGGCTGCCTCGGTGGCGTAGTCGTAAAACGAACGGCCCCCGCGGACATGGATATTGGGCTCCATCGCGACGACGGCGGCGAGCATGCCGTCCTTGTCGTCTCCCGCGGCACGTAACACCGCGCCACCGCCGTTAGAAAGCCCTGTGGCGATGATCGTCGTGTTCTGTGCGGTGAAGGGTGCCTCGTGGGGAAAGGCGCGATCGAGCATCGCCAGGCCGAAGCGCGCCGCCTGCAGGACGTGGCGCCCCCAGTCCGCCTCGGGGTTATCGCCCGAATGCGCGTGCTTCACTGCGATACCGGCATCCGCCGCCAGACCTTGCGGTTCGAACTCGAGGGGTGCCGATCCCGCCCTGACGCGTGTTCCGTCGAGCTGCACGCCCGTCCGGTCGGCGGGGTCGAAATAGCCGGCGCCCCCGGCCTTGTCCGTATAGGCGACGGCGCAGCCACGCGGCAGGCCCCAGCCGCCCGCCACGGCGATGGAACCGTAGATGCCACGCGAACCGGACGAAGCAGTCACTACGAGGCAGCGTCGCTCGTGATCGAACTCGTCGGGCACCTGCAGCAGAACGCGATGCGAGGCGCGCGCACCCGGCAAGTAGGCAAAGCTGGTGAATTCCCGACCGGGAACGTGCGGGATGCTGCCGTAAACGCTACCGAAGCCGCCGCGCGGACCCAGGTCCGCGATGCCCTTCCAGCTGGACTGGATGGCGCGCCGGCGCAGTTCTTCGGGCGTCGGCGAGGCTGGCTGGACGAAGCGCGTCGCGGTGCCCGCCAGGCCACGCAGCCCGAGTCCGGCACTCAGCAGGTCGTCGTTGTCGCGGTGCGTGGTGATGCGTACGTCGCCGAAAGTGTCGTTGACTGGCATGCGGCAGACCATGCGTGAATGGATGGCCGATGGCAAGTCGGTCCTCACGGTGATCGGCGGTTCGCGGGCGCTGCTATCCTCCGATTCCCGGCAGGAGCCGGAGGAACCCAAGGGGATATAGAGCAATGATTGCCCGCCGTACCGTACTGCTGTCCGCCGCGATCGCCGCGGCCCTCGGACTCGCCGCCTGCCACAAGAAAGACGAAGCGCCCACCGCCGATCCGAAGGCCGTCGCCGCCGCGCAAGCCGCGATTTCGTCGCCGGCATGGCTGCGCCAGCACCTGCCCGCCCAGGCCGTGGCCTACCTGCGGTTGCCATCGCCCTGGGCCGTGATCGGTGGCGTGCCGAGTGGCCGACCGCTCGATACCGCCCTCTCCGCGAAGGCGAACCTCGATGCCGTGGCGAAGCTGCGCGAGACCATCGCCAAGGACAAAGTGCTGGCCGACGCGAAGATCGGTCCGGCCCTGAACCTCTTGCTGGGCGACCTGCGTTCGCCGCTCGAGGTCGTCCTCCTCGATCCACTGGGTATCCCGTCGCCGACCTCGCGGCTGGTAGCGACCGGCGCCTTTTCGTTCGATTCCGTCGCCGCGTTCAACGCGCGCCTGGCGTCGCTCGACGCGCCGCTGCTGGTGGCGCCGCTCGATGCGCAGGGCAATGGCAAGCTCGCCTCCGGCGGTAGCGTCCGCTACGTCGTGGCCGAGCATCGCCTGTGGGTCACCCAGTCGATGCAGCAGCCCAGCGACGGGCACACGATCGACGAACTGATTGCGACGTTCGCCAAGTCTTCCGTGACCACCGCACCGGCCACGCTCAGCGCGCTCGAAGCGCATATCGATACCTCGGGTGAAGGCCTGTTCGGCTGGGCGACCATCCGTGGCATTGGCGCGGTCGCCGCGAACCAGGCAGGGGAATCGCCGCTGGGCAAACTGCCCACGGACTTCGCGTCGAAGGCCGATGCCTTCGCCTTCGGCAGTGGCACGGTGGACGGCCACGGCCAGTTCCGCATGGTCGTGCATTCGCCGCAGGCCCGGGTGCTCCAGTACGCGGCGCCGCGCTCGTTCGCGCCGACCGTCAAGAGCGCGGGCGAGCCGCGCTGGGCGATGACCTTTGCACTGCCCAACGCCGAGGGATACAAAGCGTTCGAGGACAACCTCAACCTCGACTTCGGCGCCGACCGCGCGAAGACGATTCGCGACGGCCTGGCGAAGATGCGGGCGACGTACGGTTTCGACGTCGCCGACTACACGAAGTGGATGGGTCCCGAATCCATCGTCTTCGCCGATGACGCCGGCCAGTTCGTCGCCATTCGCGCCCGCGACCTCAAAGCCTGGCATGCGCGTATCGACGAGATGACCAAGGCGGGTCGCTGGCGCACCGGCGAGATGACCGTCGACGACGCGAAGGTGCACTGGCTGTTCATGCCAGGCGCGCCGTACGAGCCGGACGTCGACCATCCCGAACAACAGGCCCTGGTCCCCTTCATGACCCTGATGCGGCGTTTCGGCAGCCGCATGTATTGGGTCGAGGAAGGCGACTGGATCGTCCTGGCCAAGATTCCCCAGGCGCTGGCCGACCGCGCCGCCGCCAAGCCGGATACCTCGCTCGAGGACTGGTTCAAGGGCCGCGCCTATCCAGGCTCGCAGGTGTTGATGGGGTACACGGCCAACAGCCGGGACGCCCAGCGAGACGCCTACTACACGTACATCGAAATCCTGCAGATGATGGGTGGCATGGCCGGGACCGATCTCGACATCGCCCGCCTCCCGGCGGCCCATACGCTCGGCTTGCCCGAGAAAGGCGTGGTCGGCGCGGCGATCGAAGCGGACACCGACACCCTGTCCATCTCCTTCACCTACGAGCAGAGCCCGATGGAGCTCGTGGGCCAGATGGGTTCGGCCGGTGCGCTCGGCACGACCGCGATCCTGGCCGCCATCGCCATCCCCCAATACCAGCAGTACGTCCTCCGCAGCCAGGTCTCGTCCGCCTTGATGGCAGCCGACCCCGCCAAGGTTGCCGTGACCGAGCGCCGCCTGGCGACGGGCAAGTTCCCGGCGAACAATGCGGCGGCCGGACTGGGCAAGCCGGAGACGCTGGGCAACGAGTACGCGGGCTCGGTCGAGGTCGGCCAGGGCGGCGAGATCGTGGTGACCCTCGATACCACGCCGCCGCACAAGACCGACCCCAAGCTGGATTCCGGCCAGTTGATCCTGACCCCGAAAGTGGATGGCAAGACCATCACCTGGACCTGTTCGGCCGACGGCATCGACGCCAAGAACCTGCCCCAGAGCTGCCGGGACGAGCCGATCTCGCCCTGAAAAGCGCTACGGGCGGGGTCCGATCGAGGCGGACCTCGCCCGTCATGCGAAAGTCGTTCTTTTCCTTTATAATCGGCGGCTTCCCAAACCAAAGAGGCGATCCGGCTTTACGCCGGCGCATACCGCATGTCGATCGAATTCCTGCGCAATATCGCCATCGTCGCTCACGTCGACCATGGCAAGACCACCCTCGTCGACCAGCTTCTGAAGCAGTCCGGCACGCTCAATGAGCGCACCGTGCTCGCCGAGCGCGTCATGGATTCGAACGACCAGGAAAAGGAGCGTGGCATCACGATCCTGGCCAAGAACACGGCCATCACCTGGGAAGACAAGAAGACGGGTGTGAAGAACCGCATCAACATCGTCGACACCCCGGGACATGCCGACTTCGGTGGCGAAGTCGAGCGCGTGCTGTCGATGGTCGACACCGTGCTGATCCTGGTCGACGCGATGGACGGCCCGATGCCGCAGACGCGCTTCGTGACCCAGAAGGCGTTCGCGATGGGCTTCAGGCCGATCGTGGTCATCAACAAGATCGACCGTCCAGCTGCACGCCCCCAGTGGGTCGTCGACGCGGTGTTCGACCTCTTCGACAAGCTCGGTGCGACCAACGAGCAACTCGATTTCCCCATCGTTTACGCATCGGCCCTCGGTGGCTACGCCTCGCTCGAGGATAGCGTCCGCGAAGGCGACATGACCCCGCTCTACGAAGCGATCATGAAGCACGCGCCGAAACCGGACGTCGATCCGGAAGGCCCCTTCCAGATGCGCATCAGCCAGCTGGACTACAACAACTTCGTCGGCGTCATCGGCATCGGCCGCGTGCAGCGCGGCACCCTGAAGAAGGGCATGCAGGTCGCCGTGATCGACCGTGAAGGCAAGAAGCGCCAGGGCAAGGTCGCGCAGGTGCTCGGCTTCCTCGGCCTCGAGCGCATCGAGCAGGACTCCGCCGAGGCAGGTGACATCGTCGCCATCTCGGGTATCCCCGACCTGACCATCTCCGATACCCTCACCTCGCCGGATACGCCGGAAGCGCTGCCAGCGCTGAGCGTCGACGAGCCGATGATCAGCATGACCTTCCAGGTCAACAATTCGCCGTTCGTCGGCAACAAGGACCTGTCGGGCGGCAAGTTCCTCACCAGCCGTCAGCTGCGCGAGCGTCTCGACCGCGAGAAGGTGCACAACGTCGCCCTTCGCGTCGAAGACGGTTCCGATGCCGACAAGTTCCTGGTCTCGGGCCGCGGCGAGCTGCACCTGTCGGTGCTGATCGAGAATATGCGCCGCGAAGGCTACGAGCTGGCCGTGTCGCGCCCGGAAGTCATCCTCAAGGAAATCGACGGCCAGAAGATGGAGCCGATCGAAGAACTGGTGATCGATATCGAGGAAGTCCACCAGGGTGGCGTCATGGAGCGCCTCGGCATCCGCAAGGGCGACCTGAAGAACATGGTGTCCGACGGCAACGGTCGCGTGCGGCTCGAGTACGAGATCCCGGCACGTGGCCTCATCGGCTTCCAGAACCAGTTCAAGACCCTGACCCAGGGTTCGGGCCTGCTGTTCCACGTGTTCAAGCAATACGGTCCGTACACCCCGGCGCCGATCGCCAAGCGCCAGAACGGCGTCATGATCGCGAACGCCGGCGGCACCACCCCGGCCTACTCTCTCGGGCCCCTCCAGGACCGCGGCAAGCTGTTCGCCGCCGAAGGCGACTCCGTGTATGAAGGCCAGCTCATCGGCATTCACGCGAAGGACAACGACCTCACCGTCAACGCGATCAAGCCGAAGCCGCTGACCAACATGCGCGCCTCCGGTAAGGACGATGCGATCCAGCTGACCCCGGCCACCAAGTTCACGCTGGAGCAGGCCCTGGACTTCATCGACGACGACGAGCTGGTCGAAGTCACCCCGAAGGAAATCCGCATGCGCAAGAAGCACCTGACCGAAAACGACCGCAAGAAGGCTTCGCGCGGTTGATTTGTCCAGGTAGCGTTAGGCGCTAGCAAAAAAGGGTCCGGCTCACGCCGGACCCTTTTTTTTATGATCTGCGGGTTGGATGTTTCCGCCTTGTGTGGGAGCCGCTTCAGCGGCGACAGGCGTTTACAGCGACCTGGCCCGCTGCCGCGGGATCGCCGATGAATCGGCTCCCACAGCCGATGAATCAGCCTTCACAGCCGGTGAATCGGCTCCCACAGCCGGTGAATCGACGTCGTATTCGAAGCGGCCACGCAATCGCGGCAGGAAACCGCCGTATTCGCGCTGCACAAAGGCGATCAGCCCTTCGCGCACCTTGCAGCGAAGATCCCACGACTTGCTCGAGTTGGACGAACTCACCAGCGCGCGCAACTGCATCGCCTTGTCGTTGGTGTCGACCACCTGCAGCACGCAGACGCGGCCGTCCCATTCCGGCGCCTGCTTGCACAGTCGTTCCAGTTCGGTGCGCAGCGGATCGAGCGGCAGCCCATAGTCGAACCACAACATGGCCGAGCCGAGCACCTGCGAATTCGTGCGCGTCCAGTTCTGGAACGGATGCTCGATGAAGTACTGCAGTGGCACGACGAGGCGCCGCTCGTCCCAGATGCGTACGACGACGTAGGTACTGGTGATCTCTTCGATCTTGCCCCACTCGCCTTCGATCACGACGACGTCGTCGAGGCGGATCGGCTGGGTGAGCGCGATCTGCAGCCCCGCGATGAGATTGCCAAGGACGGGTTTCGCAGCCAGACCGACCGCGAGGCCCGCCAACCCCGCCGACGCGAGCAGGCTGGCGCCGAACTGCCGGACCGTCGGAAACGTCATCAGCGCCACGCCGATGCCGAGCACCACCGCGACGACGCTGCCGGTACGGCTCAGGACACGCGCCTGCGTCTGCACGCGACGCGCACGCAGGTTGTCTTCCAGGTCGATCGGGTTGAACCGCGAGACCGTGGCATCGAGTGCACCGATGCAACGAACGACAAACCAGGTACAGGCGCCGATCAACCCCAGGCTGACGGCATGTTCGAGTGCGTCGATGAGTGTCGCAGGCTCGTCCGGCGCCGCGCGGAACGCGATCAGCAGCATCGCCAAAGGCACGATGGCTTCCATGGGAGCGTTCGCCCGGGCGATCATGCTCGCTCCGGCCGGGTGTCCCACGGCGAAGCGGCGCAGCAAGAACTTCACCACACGGCGAAGGAGACCCGCGACGGCCAGCGCGATCACCACGATCAACGCAAAACGCGTCCACGGATGCGCGAAATCTGGCATCCAGTCGGAAGGTGTCATGGTTCCCAGCCTAACGGCCGGGATGTCCACGTTATGTTGTGGCGCAGCAATAGAGAGGTAAAGTCCACCTATGCCAACCCCGATCATCGTTTCCTGGAGTGGCGGCAAGGACTGCCTGATGACCCTGGGCAGGCTCCGTGCCGACCCGGCGTGGCACGTCGTCGGCCTGCTGACCACGGTCACCGCCAACCACGACCGCATCGCCATGCACGGCGTACGCCGCTCCGTGCTGGCCGCGCAGGGCGCCGCCCTGGGGCTGCCCGTGATCGAGGCCGTGTTGACCTGGCCGAGCCACAACGACGCCTACGAGGAAGCCTTCTCGACCGCCCTCGCCGCGGCAAGGGGCTGCTGGACGGATCTGGCCCATATCGCTTTTGGCGATCTCTTCCTCGCCGATGTACGGGCTTACCGGGACGCACAGCTTGCGCGTATCGGCGGATGGACCGGGGTGTACCCGCTCTGGGGCGAAGACACCGCATCCCTTGGGCGCCACTTCGTAACCGCAGGTCACCGCGCGGCGCTTTGCTGTGTGGATACGACACAGCTCGACGCCGGTTTCTGCGGCCGCGATTACGACGGCGCCCTGCTCGACGCCTTGCCGCAAGGCGTCGATCCGTGCGGCGAGAACGGCGAGTTTCACACGCTGAGCTTTGGCGGCCCGCTGTTCGCACACGACATGCGCCTTGCACGTGGCGAGTCGCTGCTGCGCGACGGACGTTTCCAGTACACCGACTTCCTTCTCGATGACTGAGCCCTTCGTCCTGCCCGATGTGCTCGAACCGGGCTTGTCGGTGGTCTTTTGCGGCACGGCGGCAGGCACACGCTCCGCGCGGGAACACGCGTACTACGCGCATCCGGGCAACATGTTCTGGCGCACGGTATTCACGGTCGGCCTCACGCCGCGCCTGCTCGCACCCGCGGAATTTCCGTCGATGCCGGCCTTCGGCCTCGGCCTCACCGATCTGTCCAAGTTCCACTACGGCAACGACAACGAACTACCCGTGGATGCCTTCGACGTTGCCGCGCTGCGCGCGAAAGTGGAGACCTTCGCACCCCGCATCCTCGCCTTCACCAGCAAGCACGGTGCGTCATCGGCACTGGGCAAGCCTCTTGCCTATGGCTTGCAGCAAGCCACGTTCGGCAACACGCAACTGTTCGTGCTGCCCTCGCCTTCCGGCCAGGCACGGCGCTCGTGGAACCTCGGCATATGGCAGGAACTGGCCGACCTAGTTCGCGCTCAGCCGCCCGGAATCGAGCGGTAAGCGCGCACGTCGTTCGGCGACACCGAGGGCGCCTTGTTCGACCAGGCCTGGCGAATATAGGTGACCACCGCAGCCGCATCGTCGTCCGACAAGGTCTGCGAGAACGGTGGCATCGAATAAGGACGCGGGTTACCCGCCGTCGCCGGCGCAAAGCCTCCGGACAGCACGATGCGAATGGCATTGATGCCGGTCGGCTCGACGACGGAGGAGTTACCGTCCAGCGGTGGATACGCCTCGCCCTTGCCGCGGCCATCGGCGGCATGACAGCCGGCGCACTGGTCCGCGTAGACCTTCTGCCCCGTCTTGGCGAGATCGGCGGCGTCGGCGGCGGATTCACGCTGGCGCGGCGGTGGACGCTCGGGCAGCGACTTCAGGTACGTGGCCATGGCGGCCAGGTCGCTGTCGTCGAGATGCTGCGTGCTCTGGATCACCACGTCGGCCATCGGGCCGAAAGCGCTGCCCTTGCGCGAGCGGCCGGTCTTCAACAATGCGACGACATCGGCCTCGCTCCATCCGCTGAGTCCACCGTTCGGGCCCATGGAGAGATCGGGCGCGTACCAGTTCTGCACCGGTATGAGCCCGCCGGGAAGAAATGGCTCGGTGACCATCGCGCCGAAGGTATTGCGACCGGAGTGGCACTCGTTGCAATGGCCCAGGCCCTGGACCAGGTAGGCACCGCGGTTCCATGCGGGCGACCGCTTCGGATCCGGCCGGTACTCGCCTTCGTCGAAGTAGAGCATCCGCCAGGACCCCAGCAGCGAGCGCATGCTGTAGGGCCAGCGCAGCGCTGGCTCCGTGTTGGCAAGCTTCACCGGCGGAAGGGTCTTCAAATACGCGAAGATCGCATCGGTATCCGCCCGCGTGACCTTGGTGTACGAGGTGAACGGAAAGGCCGGATACAGCGACGTGTCGTCGTGGCTCTTGCCCGAATGCATGGCGCGGTAGAAATCGTCGGCCGTCCAGCCGCCCAGACCGGTCTCGCGGTCGGCGGTGAGGTTGGGCGCCATGATCGCGCCGAACGGTGTCGGCACCACGTGACCGCCCGCGAACGACTGCCCATTGCGCGCGGTATGGCAGGAGGCGCAATCGCCGGCAAGGGTGAGATAGCGCCCGCGGGCGACCAGCTCGTCGGCATGGGCGGCGCAAGCCATGCCGGCCAGTGCCAGCATGCCGAAGAAACGAAGGAGACGCTTCATGTGCCGCTCCCCAGTACGCCGCAATGCAGGGGCGGCTTGAGGCTGCCCTCCGGCTCCGCATGCGCATCGGCGGGTACCGGCCGCTGGGCGAGCCACGCCGAGACGGCGCTGATGTCGGCATCGCTGAGGCGACCGACAATGGTTTTCATGCAATCCGGCGCGACGGTGTTGCGCGTATTCGTGCGCCAGGAACCGAGCTGTGCGCTGATGTAGTCGTACGGCAGGCCGACCAGTCCGGGGATGTCGGGCTGGACTCCGGTGAGGTTCGAACCATGACACGCCATGCAAGGCGGAATGCCACGTGCCGCGTCACCCTTGCTGACCAGTTGCTCGGCGCGGGTCATCGCCGCCGGCGAGGTCGCGGGGACATCGTGCAGGGTGTAGGGGACGTCTTGCGAGGAGAAGTACTCGGCGATCTCCCGCATGTAGTCGTCGGTGAGCGGTCCCACCGTGTATTCCATGATCGGGTAGTGCCGCAGGCCGCGCTGGAAGTCCTGCATCTGTCGGTGGAGATAACCCGCCGGCTTGCCGGCCAGCCGCGGATTGAAGCCGTTGCTCCCGCCTTCGCCATGCTCACCGTGGCAGCTGGTGCAGGCCGCGATGCGCTGCAACAACGTGTCGGGAACCGGAGGCGTATCCGCGGCCAGGGCCTGCATGGCACAGAACGCGGCGGCGATGACGGCCAGCCGGCGGAAGAGACGACGCATGTGGCACTCCCTGGCGTTTCGTGGGCGAGGCTTGCGGACAGTATAGCCACGCGCGGGTATGCGGTAGATTGCATGCAGTCGCTACGACACCGCCAGGGGGAAAAGACATATGCAGCATGTATGGATCAAGCCGGCCGCACTGACGCTGGCCCTCGCCGCCACGTTGTCCACTGGCGTCGTGCAGGCGCGCGATGCGAACGACGACGATGCCTTCGCATCGATTGCGACGATTCGTCAGGCATACGCGTCGGGTGCACTGACGCCCGAAGGCCTGACCACCCTCTTCCTCTCGCGCATCGCCAGGATCGACAAGGCAGGGCCGACAGTCAACGCGGTGCTCGAAACCAATCCCGACGCCCTCGCCATCGCACGCAAGGCAGGCAAGACCGGGTCGCTCGCCGGCATCCCCATCCTGCTCAAGGACAATATCGACACCGGCGACCGCATGCAGACGACGGCAGGTTCGCTCGCGCTCGTCGGCAAGCCCGCGCCACGCGACTCGACGGTCGCCGCGAAGCTGCGCAAGGCCGGCGCCGTGATCCTCGGCAAGACCAACCTCAGCGAA
This sequence comes from Luteibacter sp., assembly GCF_035539195.1. GTDB lineage: Bacteria > Pseudomonadota > Gammaproteobacteria > Xanthomonadales > Rhodanobacteraceae > Luteibacter. Next base: position 47,324 of record NZ_DATLIW010000025.1, on the reverse strand, counting down.
TGGGCCAACATGCGCAGCAACCACGCGACGAGTGGTTGGACAGGACGCGGCGGGCTCACCGTGAATCCCTATGTGCTCGACCGCAACGCCTGCGGTTCCAGCGCCGGCTCCGGTTCGGCGGTCGCCGCCGGCCTCGCCACCGTGGCGATCGGCAGCGAGACCGATGGATCGATCATCTGCCCTGCCTCGATGACGGGGCTGGTCGGCATCAAGCCCACGGTCGGACTGGTCAGCCGTACGGGCATCATCCCCATCTCGCACAGCCAGGACACCGCAGGCCCCATGGCGCGCAGTGTCGCCGATGCGGCGACCGTGCTCAGCGCGATCGCCGGCAGTGATCCTCGCGATCCGGCGACCAAAGACGCGGACAAGCACGCCACCGATTACACGAAGTTCCTCGATCCGAATGCCCTGCGCGGCAAGCGTATCGGAGTGGTGAGAGCGCTCGCCGGCATCGAACCCAATGCGGATCGCGCACTGGAAAAGACGATCGCGATCCTCAAGGCCCAGGGTGCGACCGTCGTCGATCCGGTGGAGATTCCGCATTTGAAGGAACTGGGCGAGCACGAGCTCGACGTGCTGCTGTACGAGTTCAAGCACGATATCGACGCCTACCTGGCGGGCCGCCCCGATCAGCCGATGAAGACGCTCGCCGACCTCATCGCCTTCAACACGCGCGAAGCTTCGAAGGAGATGCCCTGGTTCGGCCAGGAGCTGTTCTTGCAGGCGCAGGCGAAAGCCGATCTCGCCGATCCGACATACATCGAGATCCGCGATCGCAATCAGCGGCTCGCCGGGCCCGAGGGTATCGACGCGGCGCTGGCCAGGGATCACCTCGACGCCCTGCTCGCCCCCAGTTGGGGACCCGCGTTCGTCAACGACCTGGTGCTGGGCGATCACGTGGTCAGCGGCGATCCAACCGTCGGCGGCGTCTCCGCGCCGGCGGCGATCTCCGGCTATCCATCGATCACCCTGCCGGTGGACTTCGCCCATGAGCTGCCGGTGGGCGTCGTGTTCTTCAGTGCGAAGTGGAGCGAACCCACGTTGATCGCGATCGCGTATGGTGTCGAGCAAAAAGCCAACGCCTACCGGCGGCCAACGTTCCTGCCGACGCTCCCGGTTCGTCGATAAAGAAAGGGTCCGCACACATGCGGACCCTCTTTGCTTCCTGTGGAGCCGCCTACCCTTACGCCTTGTTGGCGAACTCGCGGACGATCGGGGCGAGCTTCGGATCTTCCATGGCCATCGCCATGGTCGCGCGGACGAGCCCGGCCTTGTTGCCGCAATCGAAGCGCGTGCCTTCGAAGCGATAGGCCAGCACCTTGCCCTTGTCCTTGAGCAGGTCTTCGATAGCGTCGGTCAGCTGGATCTCGCCGCCGGCGCCTTCGCGCGTGTTGCGCAGGTAGTTGAAGATCTCGCATGGCAGCACATAGCGACCCACGACGGCGAGCGTCGAAGGCGCATCGGCCGGTTTCGGCTTCTCGACCATGTGGGTGATGACCGAGGTGCGATCGTCCAGCGTGTCCTTCGCATCGACGATGCCGTACTTGTCGGTGTCCTTCTCGGGTACTTCCTCGACGGCGATGACGCCGGCGCTGTACTTGTCCGCCACTTCGTTCATCTGGCGCAGCGCGCCCTTGCCCTTGTTCCAGATCAGGTCATCCGGAAGCATGACGCCGAAGCGCTCGTCGCCGATCACCGGCGCCGCACGCAACACGGCGTCGCCGAGGCCGAGGGCTTCGGGCTGGGTGACGAAAACGCAGCGCACGTGACGCGGCAGGATGCCACGCAGGATCGAGAGCAACTCTTCCTTGTTCTTCTCGGCCAGTTTTTCTTCCAGCTCGTAGGCCTTGTCGAAGTAATCGGCAATGGCGTGCTTGTAGCGATTGGTGACGAACACCAGCGTGTCGGCACCCGCGTCGACGGCTTCGTCCACGGCGTACTGGATGAGCGGACGATCGAGCACGGGCAGCATTTCCTTCGCCACCACCTTGGTCGCCGGAAGGAAGCGCGTACCGAGGCCAGCGACGGGAAATACGACCTTGCGCAGGGGTTGGGTCATGATGCGATGTCTCCGTTTTCGTTTCGGCGTAGCGGCACGACGTTGTCGGCCTGCGCGTCGGTCCAGCGGAACGACGGCAGCAGTTGCGACACGCAGCGACGCAGGGTGTCTTCATCGAACGTGGCCGCGGCCTCTTCGGCGCGAGCCAGCTGGGTCTGCAGCATTTCCCACGACACCTGGCGATGCTGAGCCTGGAAGATCTTGGCGTGGGTGGTGCTCGTGTAGTTTTCCAACGGGTGGAACAGTTCTTCGAACAATTTCTCGCCGGAGCGCAGGCCGGTGTAGACGATCTGGATGTCCGAACCCGGACGCTTGCCAGCCAGACGGATCATCTGCTCGGCAAGGTCGCGGATCTTGACCGGGTCGCCCATGTCCAGCGCAAAGATCTCGCCACCCTTGCCCAGGCTCGCCGCCTGCAGGATCAACTGGCAGGCCTCGGGAATGGTCATGAAGTAGCGCGAAATTTCCGGATGGGTGATCGTCAATGGACCGCCCTGACGGATCTGCCGGCGGAACAAGGGGACCACCGAGCCGGCGGAGTCGAGCACATTACCGAAACGAACGGTGATGAAACGTGTAGACGTATGCGCGGCGAGGTTCTGGCACCAGATCTCGGCCATGCGCTTGCAGGCCCCCATGACCGAGGTCGGGTTGACGGCCTTGTCGGTTGAAATCAGAACGAAGGACTCGACACCGCAGCGCACGGCCGCGTTGGCGACCACGCGCGTGCCCATGACGTTGTTGCGGAACGCTTCGCGCAGCTGGCCCTGAAGCATCGGCACGTGCTTGTACGCGGAAGCGTGGAAGACGATCTGCGGCTGGGTTTCCTCGAACAGGCGGTTGACCGCCACCGTCTCGCGCGCATCGGCGAGCACGCCGTTGAAGATCAGCTCCGGATAGGCCGAAGTCAGCTCCTGGCCGATGCGGTACAGGTTGTACTCGGACATCTCCACCACGGTCAGCGAACTCGCGCCGAGGCGCGCGACCTGACGGCAAAGCTCCGAACCGATCGAACCGCCACCGCCGGTGACCAGCACGCGGCGGCCGCTGATGTTTTCGCGGATGGCGGTCCAATCGAGTTCCACCGCGTCGCGGCCGAGAAGGTCCTCGATCGCCACTTCCTTGATCTCGTTGAACTGGGCGCGTCCGGCGACGACATCTTCCAGGCGCGGCACAGTGCGGAAAGGCAGCCCCGTGCTTTCGCAGAAGGCGACGATGCGGCGCATCTGCGCGGTCGTGGCACCCGGCACGGCGATGAGCAACATCTGCACCGCCACGGCCTTGGACAGTTCGGCCAGCTGGTCCACGGTACCAAGCACGGGAATGCCGCCGATCTGCGCGCCACGCAAGGCCATGTTGTCGTCGACGAAACCGATGACGCTGTAGCGGCTGTCGCGGCGAAGGTCGCGCGAAAGGGCTTCGCCGGCGCGGTCGGCGCCGACGATCAGCACGCGCTTGGTCGGCGCCGACTGGAACAGGTCGATGCGGCTGTCCTTCCAGAACCGGTAGCTAAGACGCGGCAGGCCGAGCAACACCACCAACACCACCGGGTAGACCAGCAGGACCGACCGGGGTACGCCGTCCAGTCGCGCATACATGACCATGGCCAGGCCGATGATCAGTGCGCCGATGACCGTGGCGCGAATGATGTTCCAGAGATCGGGAAGGCTGGCGAAGCGCCAGACGCCCTTGTACAGGCCGGTCCAGTTGAACACCGCGCCCTGCACCAGCAGGACGATGGGGAACTCCATCGGCAGGTAGGTCACCGGTGCGAGGTCCGGCATGAGCGCGTAACGGAGCGTCTTGGCTATCCACCACGCGAGAGCCGCCATGGCGAGATCGTGCGCGACGACCGCCGTACGTGGATGGATGATGCCGATGAACTTACGCAGAAACATGTCGCTCCCTTCGACGCAAGCCGTAACGCTTGCCAGTACGCCAGACCGCTGCCCCCAGCAGGTAGGTCGCCCCGAAGCACACGGGTGCTGCCGCCGGCCAGCGGAACGCCATCCATGCGACAGGAACGCAGACGACCACGTTCCATGCGAAGTACCCCAGGGCTACCCTTCGGTGCGATGCACCCCGCCTCACGAGCCACTGGTACAGATGCTCGCGATGCGGAGTGTACCAGCGTGCACCACGCAGCATTCGCACGAGCAGCGTCAAGGTTGCGTCGACGACGAAGGCCGACGAGAAAATCAGCGCAGGCCACAGCAAGTTCGTGCGAAATGCCCACAACATCGCCGACAGGGCGAAAACGATCAGACCGACGGTGGCGCTGCCCACGTCGCCCATGAAGATCCGCGCCGGCGACCGGTTGAACCACCAGAATCCTGCGGCCGCACCCAGCAGCGCCAGGCCCGCACCGGCGAGGGCCGGGCTGCCGGCGGACCAGGCCAGGGCCGCGTAAGCCGCGCCGAAGAACATGGCCTGCTGGGCGGCCAGGGCGTCGATGCCATCCATGAAATTGTGCAGGTTGATGCACCAGACACCGGCGACCAATAAGGGCATGGCCCAGAGCAGGCTCGAGGTGAGCGCCGCCACGGCGAGGCACAACAGAAAGGTCGCGCCCACCTGGATGAGCAGACGGGGCCGGATCGGCAGCGATCCGTGGTCGTCGAGCCAGCCGATCGCCGCCACCGCGATGACCGCGAGGCTGAAGGCCGCCGTCGTCGCAGCGCCAGGTGAGACAGGAAGAAGCAGCAACGCCGAAGGCGCTCCCACCAGCATCCCGATCACGATGCCGATGCCGCCGCCGCGTGGCGTGGGCATGCTATGCGAGCGGCGGTGTCCGGGGGCGTCGAGCATCCCTCGTCGCTGCGCGTAAGCCATCGCCACACGCACGCTGGCGAAGGAAACGACGAACGACAGCACGGCGCTGCCGACGATCAGGGAAGCGGGGCTGGCGAGCATGGGCGTCATTCGTTGGCGACACCGTGGATCGGCCGCACCGTGCCCCAGTTCTTGCAGCTCGGGCACTGCCAGTGATGCGCCTTGGCGCCGAAACCGCAACGGCTGCAGCGGTACATGGCCTGCCCCTCGAGGAGCTTGCGGGTCAGGTCACGCAGGATCAGGTAGTTCTCGCGCGCCTCGCCCGAGACCTTGTCCATGGTGGCGTCGATGAGCGCCATGAGGCCGCGCACCGACGGCCGCTTGCGCAGCTGCCCTGTCAGGAAGTCGATGGCCGTGCGCTCGCCGTCCCTGCCTTCGTACAGCCGGGTCAGGGCCAGTACGGGCGAAATACCGTGATAGCGCTCCATGATCTCGCGCAGGAAGGTTTCGGCGCGATCCATCTGTTGCGAACGGGCGTAGCAATTGAGCAGGGGCGGAAGGATTTCCGGCACGAAGGCGATGTCGGCGGCAATGGCCGCTTCGTAGGAGTCGATGGCCGCGGCCATGTCGTCGTCTTCGGCAGACAGACGTCCGGCAATCATATGCGCGCGTACACAGTCCTGCTGGCATACGAAGGCTTCGCGGACATAGTCGCGCGCTTCGGTGCGGGCGCCGTGCTGTCGCGACTGCTCGGCCAGCTCGCAATAGAACTGCGCGATCATCGGTGACTCGTCTTCGCTGTTCATCGCTTCGAGTCGGCGCGCGTGGTCGATGGCCTTATGCCATTCACGTTCGTGCTGGTAGATCGAGATGAGATGGCGCAGCGCGGAAGGCGCCAGCGCGTCCATGGCGACGAGGTCGGAGAACAGCGTCTCGGCGCGGTCCAGCAGACCGGCGCGCATGTAGTCCTCACCCAGCTCGAGCAGGGCGACCGTCTTCATTTCATCGGACAGGCCCTGGCGGGACACCAGGTGCTGGTGCAGGCGGATGGCCCGATCCACCTCGCCGCGCTTGCGAAACAGGTTGCCCAGGGCGAGATGGGTCTCGACCGTATCCCGGTTGTATTCGGCCAGACGCAGAAACACCTCGAGCGCCTTGTCCTGCTCCTCGTTGAGGAGGTAGTTGAGGCCCCGGAAGTAGTCGGAGGAAAGCGCGTTCACCCGTTCGCCGGAACGCCGCGTGTGCGTGCGACGGGCCAACCACCAGCCGCAGGCAAACGCCAACGGGGGTACGAGCGCCAGCAACCAGATCGGATTCATGCGGTCGTCGCGTTGTTTACCTTGCGATCGCCGCGTTCGCCACGACGCTTGCGCCGCTGGGCGAACGAGGTGCCGAGCCAGGCGGTGATGCCGCCGAGAACCCAACCCACCAGGACCGCGGCCAGCATCGCGCCACCCTTGGGCAGGGACATCCGTGCAAAGCCCAGGTCGAACGGCACGAGATCGGCATTCAGCGCACCGAAGACGATGCCGGCGGCCACGAACAATAGGAGAAAGAGGATGGCAATTAGACGCATAGCCGCGACTGTACCCGAATCCTGAACACGATGGTGCGGCGCGGTTGGCGATCCGTACAGGTTCGCCGGCCCCCTTGGGATGTGCTCTATGTAGGAGCCGATTCATCGGCAATAGGTGCTCGCCGCGCGACTGGAGGTTGCGTCGAGCGTGCCCGCTGCCGCGGGATCGCCGATGAATCGGCTCCCACATAGCGCCAAGTCTCGCCAGGGCTCAGGCACGTGCCATAAAAAAAGCCCGGCGTGACCGGGCTTTGAAGGCAAAAAAACGCCGCGTCAAAGCGCGGCGTCTTCCTCGGCCAGGTTCACGCGTTCGCGTAATTCCTTGCCAGGCTTGAAGTGCGGTACGTGCTTACCCGGCAGGGCAACAGCCTCACCGGTCTTGGGGTTGCGCCCCATGCGCGGCGGACGGAAGTGCAGCGCAAAGCTTCCGAACCCACGAATCTCGATGCGCTCGCCCGTTGAAAGGGCCTGGCTCATCTGTTCGAGCACGCTCTTGACGGCTAGTTCCACATCGCTGAAGGCAAGGTGGGTCTGACGCCGCGCCAGCGCCTCGATCAATTCCGACTTTGTCATGGGTCCCCTGTTTTTCTATACGTAGCGAGGGGCGGCGAACCGCCCCTCGCCCGACGGTTAGTCGGCCTTGTTCATCTGCTCTTTGAGGAGCGCGCCGAGCTTGGTCGTGCCACCGGCAGCCGAAGCGTAGTCAGCCATGGCATCGGCCACGTCTTCCTCGTCCTTGGCACGGATGGACAACTGCAGCTGACGGCCCTTGCGGTCCATGCCGGTGAACTTCGCCTCGACGGCGTCGCCAACCTTCAGGTACTGCGTGGCGTCGTCGACGCGTTCCTTGGCGATGTCGTTCGCACGGATGTAACCCTCGACACCTTCGCCGAGATCGATCACCGCACCCTTGGCGTCGACTTCGCGGACGGTACCGTTGAGGATCGTGCCGCGCGGATTCGTGGCCATGAACTGACCGAACGGATCCTGCTCCATCTGCTTGATGCCGAGGGAGATGCGCTCACGCTCCGGGTCGACCGCAAGAACCACGGCTTCGACTTCGTCGCCCTTCTTGAAGTTGCGGACGAGGTCTTCACCCGAGGCCTGCCACGAGATGTCGGACAGGTGGACGAGACCATCGATGCCGCCGTCCAGACCGATGAAGATACCGAAATCGGTGATCGACTTGATCTGACCGGAAACCTTGTCGCCCTTCTTGTGCATGGCGGCGAACGCTTCCCACGGGTTCGAGCGGGTCTGCTTGATACCGAGGGAGATACGACGACGCTCTTCATCCACGTCGAGGACCATGACTTCCGTCTCGTCACCGACCTGCACGACCTTGGCCGGGTTGACGTTCTTGTTGGTCCAATCCATTTCCGACACGTGCACCAGGCCTTCGACGCCCGGCTCGATCTCGACGAAGCAACCGTAATCGGTCACGTTGGAGACCTTGCCGAACAGACGGCTGCCGACCGGGTAGCGGCGGGCGATGGCGACCCACGGGTCGTCGCCGAGCTGCTTGAGGCCGAGCGAAACGCGGTTGCGCTCGCGGTCGTACTTGAGCACGCGGACGTCCAGCTCGTCGCCGACGTTGACGACTTCGGACGGGTGACGCACGCGCTTCCACGCCATGTCGGTGATGTGCAGCAGGCCATCGATGCCGCCGAGGTCGACGAATGCGCCGTAATCGGTCAGGTTCTTGACGACACCCTTGACGACCGCGCCTTCGGTCAGGCGCTCGAGCAGCTTCTCGCGCTCTTCGGAGAACTCGGTCTCGACAACCGCGCGGCGGCTGACGACGACGTTGTTGCGCTTGCGATCGAGCTTGATGATCTTGAACTCGAGGTCCTTGCCCTCGAGGTAGACCGGGTCACGGACCGGACGCACGTCGACCAGGGAGCCCGGCAGGAATGCGCGGACGTCCTTGATGTCGACGGTGAAGCCGCCCTTGACCTTGCCGGAGATCTTGCCGGTGATGGTCTCTTCCTTGTCGAACGCCTGCTCGAGGTCGTCCCACACCATCGAACGCTTGGCCTTCTCACGGGAGAGCTTGGTCTCGCCGAAGCCGTCTTCGAGCGCGTCGAGCGCGACCTTGACCTCGTCGCCCACTTCCACTTCCAGCGCGCCGGACTCGTCCTTGAACTGCTCGATGGGGACGATGCCTTCGCTCTTCAGGCCGGCGTTGATCACCACCACGTCGTTGCGGATTTCCACAACGATACCGGTGACGATGGAGCCGGGCTTCAGCTTGGAAATAGCCTGCTGGCTCTGTTCAAACAGTTCGGCAAAACTTTCAGTCATGTTGATTCCAGGGTTATGAAAGGTCGTACCAGGCGCTTGCGTACATTCTTTAACGCGTGCGGACAGGGGACCCACCGGTTGTGGGCACATCGAGCACACCCAGATGGGAGCGCCCCGTGCCGTTGCCAAGAACCCGCGCACACTGCGCGAGCGTTGTGCCGGATGCCCCTTACGGACGCACCACGGCGAATACTTTTGCCACCACCACCTCGATCGGCATGCCAGTGGTATCGATGACCACGGCGCCTTCGGCGGGCTTCAACGGGGCGACGGGGCGCGACGCATCCCGCTCGTCGCGCGCCTCGATTTCTCGCTGGAGGCCTGCAAGTGTAACGCTCAGACCCTTATCCTTCAACTGCTTATAGCGCCTTTTCGCACGCTCGGAGGCGCTGGCGGTAAGGAATACCTTGTGGGCGGCGTCGGGGAAAATCACCGTCCCCATGTCCCGGCCGTCGGCGACCAGGCCCGGCCCCTTGCGAAAGCCCAGCTGCATTTCCACCAGGGCCTGCCGAACCGAGGGGATCACGGCGATGGCCGACGCCGCGGCACCGGCGGTCTCCGTACGCAGTTCGTCGGTCGCGTCGTGCCCGTTGACCAGGATATGCGTCTCACTGTGGTCTGGACTGGCGCGGAAGCGAATCTTCACGGTCTGCGCGCAACGGGTCACGGCGTCCACATCGGACAGGTCGATGCCCTCTTCCGCGGCCGCATAGCCCACGGCGCGGTACAGCGCGCCCGAATCCAACAGGTGCCAGCCCAGCTTCTCGGCGACCAGGCGGCTGATGGTGCCCTTGCCGGAGCCCGAAGGGCCGTCGATGGTCAGGACAGGGGCGACAGCCGAATGGGGCATGGGGATAGCTCTCTCGCGAAACGGGCATGATATCGCGTCACGGCAGGCGAATTGGTCCCATGGACAGCTTTCGCGGCAGCGTGCTACAAGCCCCCAACGTTCCACACCCGCGGGTTAGCAGCTCCATGTCCGACGACCTCCAGAGCCAGTTCGAACAGGCTTCCCTGGACATAACCCGCCTGGGCCACCGACCGGACAACGACACCCTCCTGCGGATCTATGCCCTGTACAAGCAGGGCTCCGAGGGTGACTTTCATGGCGATAAGCCCGGATTCTTCGATTTCGTCGGCACGGCGAAGTACGAGGCCTGGGCGAAACTGGCCGGCACGCCCCGGGACACGGCGATGCGCCTGTACATCGATCTGGTGCGCTCGATCGGCGGGTGAACCGACCGTTCCGGGCGCCTAGGAGGCGCCATGGGATAGCCAGGCGGCCACCGGCAACTCGCCGAACACGTCGGCCGTCGCCACCGTCCCACCCAGCAGCTCCCCTTCCGCCAACACCCCCGTCCACCGCCCTCCAGGCAGGTCGACCGTCGTTCCGGCCCAGTGCCCGGCAGCGATCGCCGGGGCCGACGCGCCGGCCAACCACGCAGCGGTATGCCTGGCCACCGCGACGACCAGACGCTGCCCCCGATGCTCACGGACGAAGGCAAGCACATGTCCTGCCGCGGGACCGTCGACATCCAGCGGCCGATAACTGCCGCGGGCGAATAACTCGGGGTGCTCGCGCCGGGCCCAGAGCAGCCGGGCGATGACGGCCTGCTTGATGTTGCCGTCGCGCCAGTTCGCGAGCGCGTCCCGCGGCGAGGGCGCGCGATCGAGCGACGCCGCCCGCTGCACGAAATCGACCGGACGCCTGTTGTCCGGGTCGACCAGGCTGAAATCCCAATAGTCGGTGCCCTGGTAAAGGTCCGGCACCCCGGGCGTCGTCAGGCGCAGCACCGTTTGGGCCAGACCGTTGGCGGCGCCCGGCGTCGCGATGTATGCGGCGAAGGCGGCCAACTCGGCCGCGGCGTCACTGGATAGCACGGCGCGGAGGAAATCCTCGCAGGCGTCCTCGTAGGGTTCGTTCGGCGAGGTCCAGCGCGTCCAGCGCTTGGCTTCGCGCAGGGCCTTGCGTTGCCATGCGGCGATACGCGTGGCGAACTGCTCCAGGCCATCGACATCGTCCGCAGCCAGGTGCAATGGCCAGGCGCCGACGAGCATCTGGTAGAGCATCAGTTCGTCGCCGGCCGATGGCGCCATCCTGCCTTCCGCGCGCTGGCGGAGGTCGGCGTGGCGGAGCCGCCAGCGCTCCACTGTAATCACCCAGCGCTCGGCCACTTCGGAGAGCACGGCCAGACGCGCGCGCAGGTCTTCGCCGCGCTTGTGGTCGTGCGTTGCCGTCGCCAGCAGGTTGTGCGGCAAGGTAGCGGCGCGATCCATGCAGCGTGCGTGGAAAGCCTCGGGCGTCATCGAGAGGTGGGCCGCGTCCACGCCGACCTCGTTGCGCGAGAGCAGGCGCCCGTAGCGATAGCCAGCGGTGTCCTCCACCGCCTTGGCGGCGACCGGCGAGGTGGCCTGCTGGAAGATCGCGATCGCCCGCTCCCGTGCACGTCGCACCGGGCCGGGCGGCAGGCTGCGCGGCGCGATGCCACCGAGCCACATGGCGACCATGTGCAGCAGGTCGGCGTCCTCGATCCGGATCGTACGCAGCGCGCCTTCGACGGCCCGCGCGAAGATCGCTTCGTCATAGGCATCGCGCCCCGCCCCGCCCGCGTATGTCCGGTAGACGGGGAAGTGCACGAGCAGCTCGACCAGCACGCGACGGATGGCGGCCAGCGAGACGTCGCGTGTGGCGACGTCGGCACGCGCCGAGGCGAACAACGCGCGTGCGGTCCGGTCCAGCTCGGCTTCGAAACTGTCGACGAGGATCTGGCGCCGGGCACGGACGGCCTGCGTCGCGAAGTCGGCCGACTCGCCGGTGAGATTGCGCCAGAGTTCGGTCAGCGGCGCCTCGCCGGCAGCGTCGTGCAGCACGGCGGACACCTGGTCCATGAACTCATAGCCCGTGGTGCCGTCCGTGCGCCAGTCCAGGCGCAACGATTCGTCTTCGGCCAGGATTTTTTCGACGACGAGGTAGGCGCCGTCGCGCGGTGCGCCCGGCGGACGCTGAAGGCGAAGCTTGTCCAGCCGATGGCGCAACTGCCGACAATAGCGCCGCGGGTCGGCGAGACCGTCGACGTGATCGCAACGCAGCCCGTCGATGAGACCTTCCGCATAGAGCCGGAAGATGGTCTTGTGCGTGTCTTCGAAAACGGCCGTCCGCTCGATGCGCAGGCCGGCGAGTTCGTTGATGTCGAAGAAGCGACGGTAGTTGACCATGTCGCTGGCCAGCTTCCAGAACGCCAGCCGATAGTGCTGGCGCTCGATCAGCGCATGCAAGGCCGCCCTGCCCTCGTCGTTGGTCGGGTCGTGCTTCGCCGCGGCATCCTCGCCCAGACCCGCGACCGACGTCGGCGACAACGGAAGGTAATCGTCGTACAGCCGCAACACCCACGTTTCCTTGCGCCGGGCGAGACGCAGATGGCCTGCGCGCAGGGTCTCGTCGTAACCCGCACCGAGGATCGGCAACAGCACGCGGCCGCGCAGCAACGGATCCGGCGCCTGCCAGTCGATGTCGAAATAGTTCGCGTAGCGACTGTCGCGCCCGTTGCGCAGCACATCCATCCACCAGGCGTTCTGCGTACCCACGCCCATGTGATTGGGCACGATATCGACGACCAGGCTCATGCCGTGCGTGCGCAGGGCGGCGATCAGGCGGCGCAGCGCATCTTCACCGCCAAGTTCGGGGTTGACCTCATGGCAATCGACCACGTCGTAGCCGTGCGTCGAGCCGGCACGCGCGCGCAGGATCGGCGAAGCGTAGATATGACTGACGCCGAGCCGCGCGTAATAGCCGACGATGGGCACGGCGTCGTCGAGCGTGAAGCCCGCATGGAACTGCAGGCGTGCGAGGGCGCGCGGCGGGCTCACGTACGGTTCCGTGTCTTGTCGATGACATCGCAGACCGCATGGGCGATCGGGCCATCGAACAGGCGGGACGACGAGTCGGGCATGCGCCGCCGCCAGTTCGGGTGGATGGCATCGGTCGGGCCGGGAAGATTGGGTTGCTCGTGCAGGCCGAGAATGTCCTCGACCGGGTAGATCGCGAGCGGTGCGGGTGCCTGGGCGACGTGCTTGGCCGCGGCGACAACCACAGGCGAAATATCGTCCGGAGCCGGCGGCGCATCTTCGTTCCACGCCGAGCCCGAGGCACACATCGCACGCCAGAGCAGGATGCGGTCATGCTGGCGTTGAACGCTCTCGTCCACGGCGGGATCGTCCAGACCGGTCTTCTTGCGCCACTCCACGTCGCGTCCGCTCCACCAGCCGGCGACGGTCGGTACATCGTGCGTACTGGTCGTAGCCATCGCCTTGTCCGACCACTCGCGCGGCGAAACGAAGCCACCATCGGCGCCGCGCTCGAACCAGAGCACGCGGATACCCAACACGCCCTTCTCGCCGATGACCTGGCGGAAATCGCCGGGCACCGTGCCCAGATCCTCACCGATGACGATCGCGCGATGCAGATGCGATTCGAGCGCGATCAGGCGCAGCATGTCGGCCAGCGGATAACGCACATACGCGCCTTCCGTCGCACCGGCACCATGCGGAACCATCCACAGACGTTTCAGCCCGAGCACGTGATCGATGCGTACACCACCGGCATGGGCGAGCGCGGCGCGCAGCATGCCGATGAAACCCTTGAAGCCGGTCTCGCGCAGCCCGCGCGGCGAGAACGTGGTGAGCCCCCAGTCCTGGCCCAGCCGGTTGAGCGCATCCGGCGGCGCACCGACGGAGAGCCCCTTGAGCATTTCGGCCTGGTGAGCCCACGCGTGACTGCCGCCGGCGTCGGCACCTACAGCGAGGTCCGCGACCAGGCCGATCGCCATGCCGGCATCGCGCGCCGCCTTCTGCGCGCCCTCCAGTCCCCGAACGGCGAGCCACTGCAGCCAGGCGTGGAAACCGACCTCGCGCGAATGCTCCCGAGCGAACGATACGACCTCGCGACTTCCCGGGTCGTGGAATTCCGTGGGCCAGCCCTGCCAGCCACCCGGGCGACCGTGGGCGCTGAAGTCCGCGTGCAACGCCTCGAACCGAGCGTGGCGTTCCAGGGGTTCGCCCTGCTCGCGACGAAAAGCACCAAAGCGTTCGGAATGGGCAAGATCCACCGAGGCCGATTCGAAGAGCGAGCGCAGGATCGTCATGCGCGCTCGCGCGGCGCGCGGCCAGTCGATCAGATCCAGCCATTCGAGTTCGGCGAGCTCCTGGCGCAAGTTGTGCGTGTCGATCACCGCGCGCACGGTCTGCTCCCCGCTGGTCCTCACCGGGTCGATGTAGAGCCCGTTGAGAAAGAGCCGACTCGACGGCGCATAAGGGCTGTACCGCTCGGGCGCCGCGGCGAACAAGGCGTGCAACGGACTGATCGCAAGCGCATCAGCCCCCTTCTCCGCGGCGGCTTTGGCGCAGGTCTCGAGTGCGGTGAAGTCGCCGATGCCGCCGTCGCCCGGGCGGCGCAGGCCCGACATCTGTACCGCCATGCCCCAGGGCCGGCGCGCGCCGGCGATGTCGCCGATCCCGAAGGTGCGCGCTGGCGCGACGGCGAGCGTCACCTCGTCATCGTCCACCAGCAGCGTGTAATAGCCGGGAATCGACGGCGCATCGAGCTGCCCTTCGCCGGAGGGCAACTGGCCTTCGCTGACCCGCGTGCCGTCGTCCGCGAGCAGCTTCCATACACGACCGCGCGGCGCGGCGGGCAAGATGACATGCTCGCCCGCATCGGCTGTGAGCAGACGCGGCGGCTGCCGGCCACTGCGCTCCTGTTCGATGCGCCGCAGGCTGGCTTCGATATCGTCGGCGTTATCCGCCGGAAGATCCAGGGCGCGCAGGACGGCGCGCAACGTGTCGGCCGGCGTGGCCTGCGGACGATCCAGCGCGTCGCGCCAATACACGTCCACGCCGGCCTGTTCCGCTAGCAGGGCGAGACGATCGTCGAGGGGGGCGTTCACGGCTCAGGACTCCAGGCAGGCGACGGTGCGGCGTGCGGGAAGCAGGCCGCGCGATACGGAGGCAATCTCGGCGGCATCGCCATGAAGCCACGCCGCCGAAGGCGATGGTGGCTGCGCGATGGTGACGTCGGCGTCGCCGAGATTGACGAACAAGGTCAGCGCCTGACCGCCGAGCGACCAGGACGCCCTGAACGCACGCTCCCCGAGAGACTCCGCGCCAAGGCTGCGCGCGTCGTCGATATAGGGCGCCACGTACTTGTGGCGCAGCGCGATCAGGTCACGAATGAAAAGGCGCCGGTGCTCGCCTTCGGCGCTGTCGCGCCTGGGGATCGAAGCGGTAAAGGTGTCGTACTCGTTCGGATCGGGAATCTCTTCCCCGGCGAAGCTGGCAAACGCGGCGAACTCCTTGCGACGGCCGTCGCGCACCGCATCGCGAAGGTCGTCGTCGGTGAAGTCGGTGAAAAACAGGAAGGGCGTACGGCTCGCCCACTCCTCGCCCATGAACAGCATCGGCACGAATGGTGCGAGGAGCAACAGGGCCAGGGCGGCCTGCATGGTAGCGGCGTCGACCAGCGTCGTCAGCCGATCGCCGAACGCGCGGTTGCCGACCTGGTCGTGGTTCTGCAGGAAGTTGACGAAACGCGACGGGGCGAGATGGCCACTGGGTTCGCCGCGGCGGCGCGAGCCCATCATGTCACCCTGGAAGGCGAAGCCCTCGCGAAGCGTGCGCAACAGCTTCTCCATCGCGGGCTCGTAGTGCGCGTAATAACCCTCTTTCTCGCCCGTGAGAAGGACGTGGAGTGCGTTGTGGAAGTCGTCGTTCCATTGTGCGTCGAAGCGTCCCCGGCCGAGCAGGTTCGCCTGGTTGGCTTCGTTCTCGAGGATCAGGTGGACATGCCGGTCCGGCCCCACCGCCGCGTGGACGCGACTGGCCAGTGATGCCAGCCAACCGGGGTTGCCGATGGCATGGACGGCGTCGAAACGCAGACCGTCGAAGCGGAACTCCTGGATCCAGTACAGCGCATTGTGGACGAAGTAGTCGCCCACCTGCGGCGCCGACACGCCGATGGCCGCGCCCCACGGCGTATGCACGCTCTCATCGAAGAACCGCGACGCATACGCGCCGAGGTAATTGCCATCCGGACCGAAATGGTTGTAGACCACGTCCAGAAACACCATCAAGCCGAGATCGTGCGCCGTGTCGATCATCGCCTTGAGGTCTTCCGGCGAGCCATAGGCAGCGGCCGGTGCGTACGGCAGCACACCGTCGTAACCCCAGTTCCGCTCTCCCGGGAACTGCGCGATCGGCATCAGCTCGATCGCCGTGACCCCGAGCGAGGCCAGGTGCGGCAGGATCATCTCGACGCCATGGAAACCACCGAGCAAGCCGACGTGAAGTTCGTAGACGACCGCTTCACGCCAGGGTCGGCCCTTCCACTCGGTGTTGCGCCATGCGAAAGAAAGCGGATCGGTGACCACGCTGTAGCCGTGAACGTCGCCACCTCGCTGACGGCGCGAGGCGGGGTCCGGCACGGCCAGCGATGCATCGATGCGAAACCGATAGCCTACGCCGACCTCGGCCGGGCAAATGCACTCGAACCAGCCGTCGTCGAGGGAACGCATGGCGGCCGTATGACCCGTGTCGCATTCCAGCGCTACGGCGTCCAGATCCGGCGCCCATAAGCGGAAGCGGGTACGCCCATCGCCCAGCGATCTGGCGCCGTAGGGCATCGCATGTACGTAGCCTGCGCTCATGCCGGTTCGGTCCGGACGATCGCACCGAGCAGGATCACGCTTCGTCCGGCCACCGCGATCGTCGGGTCCGTCCAGGCGACTTCGGTCGCACTAGGTGAGGCGCTGTTGCAGCGCATTCGCCAGCCGACGGTCGGTTGAGGCAGATGGAAGACATGGGTTTCAGGGGTGGCATTGATCAGGACAAGGGTGACGTCGGCCCGTTTCTCCCCATAAGCCTGGGCCCTGCGGAGGGCGAGAAGACGCCCCTCGGTGTAGCCCCACGTGGCCTGGGTCATCTCGGCACCGCTTTCGTCGAACCAGGCGACCTCGCGCATCCCGGGAGCGACCTCGGTGTCGCCGCGGAGAAAGTGGGCGGCGCGCAAGGTGGGATGCTGTTCGCGCAGACGCGACAGCCTGGCCACGAAGTCGGTCAGCTCCCTGCCCTGCTCCGACGTAGCGAGTTTCCAGTCGTACCAGGACAGTTCGTTGTCCTGGCAGTACGCGTTGTTGTTGCCCTGCTGCGTGCGACCGAACTCATCGCCGCCGAGCAGCATCGGTGTGCCGTGCGAGAAGAACATCGTGGCCAGCATCGCCCGTTTCACCCGATCGCGCTGTACCCGGATCGCCGGGTCGTCGGTGGGGCCTTCGACACCGTAGTTGTAGCTTTCGTTATCGTTGCCGCCATCGCGGTTCTCTTCACCGTTGGCGTCGTTATGCTTGTCGTTGTAGCTGACCAGATCTTCCAGCGTGAAGCCGTCGTGCGCGGTCACGAAGTTCACCGAAGCCCACGGCTTGCGCCGTTGATGATCGAACAGTTCGCCCGAGGCCTGGAGCCGACCGGCAAGCGTGCCGCGCATATTCGAATCGCCTTTCCAGAACTTGCGGATATCGTCGCGGAACTTGCCGTTCCACTCGGCGAAGCCAGGCGGATGGTTGCCCAGCTGGTAGCCGCCGGGGCCGATATCCCAGGGTTCCGAGATCAGCTTCACGTTGGCCAGCACCGGATCCTGGCGCATGGCATCGAACAGGCCACAGCACGGGTCGAAGCCATGCTCCTCGCGACCCAGGCTCACGCCGAGGTCGAAACGAAAACCGTCGATATGGAAGGTCTGCACCCAATAGCGCAGCGAGTCCATCACCAGCTGGATCACCCGCGGATGCGCCGTATTGACCGTGTTGCCGGTGCCGGTGTCGTTGATGCAGTAACGCGGATTGTCCGGCATCAGCCGGTAATAACTCTTGTTGTCCAGGCCGCGGAACGACATCGTGGTGCCGAGTTCGCTGCCCTCGCAGGTGTGGTTATAGACCACATCCAGGATCACTTCGATGCCCGCCGCATGCAGCGCCTGCACCGTCGCGCGGATCTCGTTGAGCGCGCCCTCCGCCAGATAACCCGGTTCGGGCGCGAAGAAGGCCAGCGTGTTGTAGCCCCAGTAATTGCGAAGTTTCAGTTCGGTGAGGCGACGATCCTGCACGAAGGCATGCACCGGCAACAGTTCCACCGCGGTAATGCCAAGCTTGACCAGGTAGTCGATGACGTAGGGATCGGCGAGCGCGATGAAGGTGCCGCGCTCGTTCTGACGGATACGCTTGAGCGTGCGGGTGAAACCGCGCAGATGCGTCTCGTAGATGATCGTCTCGTTCCATGGCGTATGCGGCCGGTTACCGCCCGTCCAGTGCATGGGCTCGTCGACGACGACGGCCTTCGGCATGGCGGCGGCACTGTCGCGCCGATCGAAGGAAAGATCGGCACGCGGCGATGACACGCGGTACCCGTGCAGGGCATCCGACCAGCGCACCTGCCCGTGGAGCAGGCGCGCATAGGGATCGAGCAGCAGCTTGTTCGGATTGAACCGGTGCCCTTCCTCGGGCTGGTAGGGACCGTACGCACGGAATCCGTAAAGCGTCCCGCCGCGGACCCGCGGCAGATAGCCGTGCCAGATCTCGTCCGTGCATTCGGGCAGATCATAGCGCGCGATCTCTCGCTTGCCGGAGGGGTCGAACAGGCACAACTCGATGCGCTCCGCATGGGCGGAGAACACGGCGAAGTTGGTACCCATGCCGTCGCAGGTCGCCCCCAGGGGATACGGCATTCCGGACTGCATGCGCTCGGGTAGTGCGGGCATCGGTATCCTCGTCAGTCGGCCACGAAGACGACGGTGGCAAGCGGCGGCAGGCTCAGCACCAGCGACTGGTCGAAGCCGTGCGCAGGCACCGCCTGGGTGTGACGCTCGCCTTCGTTGCCTATGCCGGAGCCGCCGTATTCGCTGGCGTCGGAATTGAGCGCTTCACGCCAGCGCCCGCCTTCGGGAACGCCGATGCGGAAGCCATGCCGCGGGGTCGGCGTCATGTTGCTCACGACCAGGACAGGGCGCCCACCCTCGGCCATGCGCAGCCAGGCGAAGACGCTCTGCTCCGCGTCGTCGCCGATGACCCAGCGGAAACCGCGTGGATCCGAATCCCATGCATGCAGCGCCGGCGTCGCCGCGTACAGATGGTTGAGGTCGCGAACCAGCTTCTGCACGCCGAGGTGCATCGGATGATCGAGTAGCTCCCATGCGATCTGCGCGTCGTGGTTCCACTCCCGGTGCTGGGCAATCTCGCCCCCGGTGAACAACAGCTTCTTGCCGGGGTGGCCCCACATGAAACCGTAGTAGGCGCGCAGGTTGGCGAATTTCTGCCACTCGTCGCCTGGCATGCGGCCCAGCAGCGAGCGTTTGCCATGTACGACTTCATCGTGCGACAGCGGCAGCACGAACTTCTCGGAATACGCATAGACCATGCTGAAGGTCATTTCGCCGTGGTGCCAGCGACGATGGACCGGATCGTGGGTCATGTAATCCAGCGAATCGTGCATCCAGCCCATGTTCCACTTGAAGGTGAAACCCAGCCCGCCCTGCTCCACCGGCTGGGTCACACCCGGCCACGCCGTGGATTCCTCGGCAATGGTCATGCAGTCCGGGTGGCGCTCGGCGACGAGCTGGTTTACACGGCGCAGGAAGTCGATCGATTCGAGGTTCTCGCGCCCGCCGTACTTGTTCGGTACCCATTCGCCGTGTTTGCGGCTGTAGTCGCGGTAGAGCATCGAGGCCACGGCGTCGACGCGCAGGCCGTCCACATGGAAGCGTTCAAGCCATGCCAGCGCGCTGGCCACGAGGAAACCCGAGACCTCGTTGCGACCGAGGTTGAAGATCAGGGTGTTCCAGTCCTGGTGGAACCCTTCGCGCGGATCGGCGTGCTCGTACAGTGGCGTCCCGTCGAAGTGCGCCAGTCCGTGGATGTCGGTCGGAAAATGCGCGGGCACCCAGTCGACGATGACACCGATCCCCGCCTCGTGGCAGCGGTCGACGAAGCGCGCAAAGGCCTCGGGTGTGCCGAAGCGCGAGGTCGGCGCAAACTGGCCCAACGGCTGGTAACCCCAGGAGCCGCCGAACGGATGCTCGGAAATCGGCAACAATTCGATGTGCGTGAAGCCCATGCCGGCCACGTACGGAATCAGGCGCTCGCCGATATCGTCCCAGTGCAGCTCGGCGTTGTCCTTGCCGCGCAGCCAGGAGCCGGCATGCAGCTCGTAGATCGACAGCGGTGAGCCGGCGTGATGAAGCGCGCCGCGCCTGCGCAGCCATTCGCCGTCCGTCCAGTGGAAGGCGGTCGGGTCGGCGACGATGGACGCGGTGGCAGGCGGCAGTTCCGCCGCCAGCGCCACCGGATCCGCACGCTGGGTGAGCGAACCATCGGCACCCCAGATCTCGTATTTGTATCGAGCCCCTGCGAGCAGGCCCGGTACGAAGAGTTCCCAGACGCCGGAGGGCACGCGCTTGCGCATCGGGTGACGGCGGCCGTCCCAGCTGTCGAAGTCGCCGACCACGCTCACGCGCTGCGCATTCGGCGCCCATACCGCGAAGCGCACGCCCAGCACTCCGTCGAGCGTGATCGGATGCGCGCCGAGCACACGAAAGAGTTCGACGTGGGTGCCGGCCGCCATGCGACCGAGATCCTCGTCGGCCAGCAGGGTTCCGAACGCATAGGGGTCGTGCGTGTCGTGGCTTGCGCCGGGCCAGCGCACACGCAGGCGATACCTCGCCTCGTCGGGCGCGAACCCGGCGAAGAGCCCATCGTCGTGGACGCGCTTCAGCTCCGCGATCGGCCGGCCGGCGGCATCGATGAGCTCGACGCCGAGTGCGCCCGGCTGCAAGGTGCGCACCGTGCGCCGTCCGTTCACCGTATGCGGTCCCAGCAAGGCGAACGGATCGCCATGGCGGCCCTCCACCAGCGCGGCGACCGCAGCGGCATCGTTCAATCCGTAGCTGCGTGCGTCGGTCACGTACCCTCCTTCAGCTCGGCGGCGGTGTCGCCGCGGGCCGCATGAAGCAGGCCGCGCAGCGGTACGTCGAGCCAGCCGGGACGGTTCGCCGCCTCATAGCTGACTTCATACGCCGCCTTCTCGATGATGAAGAGTTCCAGCAAGGGCGCGAGGGCGCCCGCCTCGACCCAGCGCACGGGCGCGGCGTCGAGCACCCTCCGATAAGCGTCAAGGAAAACCTTGGACGAGCGGGCGCGGAACCGGGCGAGATAGTCGCCGAAGCCTTCGTCCTCGACCGGCGCCAGCCCATCCTCGCCCCGGCGCGCCATGGCCGCCGCGTAGTGGAGCGAACGCAGGAAACCTGCGACATCACGCAGCGGCGTGTGCTTTCCACGACGTTCCTCCAGCGAGCGGGCGGGCTCGCCTTCGAAGTCGATGATGTAGGCATCGTCCTGGACCACCAGGATCTGGCCCAGGTGGAAATCGCCATGGGTACGGGTCAGCAGCGCCCCCTTGCCCGAGCTCGCGAGATCGCCGATGTGCTTCTCGAGCGCGGAGGCGAATCCATGCACCGCTTCGATCTCGGCGTGCACGGACTCGGACACCTCCGTGGCGTGGTCGAGCGACGCTATGGCGCGGCGAACCTGCGCGCAGATGCCGTCGCGCCAGGCATTGGCCACGGACTCGGTCGCCGTTTCCGGATCGAATGCCGGGAACTCCGACGGCCGGGCCAGCAAGGCATGCAACTCGCCCAGGCGCGTCCCCACGGCGGCCGCGAAGGCGTCGTAACCGCCTTCGATCTCGGCACGGCGCTCGTCGTCGTTGGAGTGGCTGTATTCGTCGTAGCTGCGGCGCAGGAAGTCCAGCGTCCAGCGCCAGGCGTCGCCCTGGTTGCGCAGGAAGCCTTGCAGCACGGCGATGGTCGTGCGATCGCCATGTTCGTCCACGCGAACCACCTCGCCCAGCAGCGGCGACGTATTGGCGTAGCCGTTCTCGGTGAGGAAGCGGCCCATCTCGACTTCCGGATTGATCCCGGCCGAGGTGCGGCGGAACAGCTTCAGTACGCCCTGGTCGTGCAGGATCATCGAACTGTTCGACTGCTCGGCGGTCATCCAGCGGTTCTCGATCTCGGTCGAGAATGCGTCCGGGTCGAACGCGTCGGTGCGCTCGAAGCGGACGAATCCGTTATTGACCGGCAGCTCCACTTCATTGCGCAGACCGATCAGCAGGCCCGAGGCGAACGCTTCCAGCGAAAACCCATCGGTGAGCAGACCGATACGACGGCCACGGCGCACACGAGCAAGGGTGAGCTGTTGCGCGCGTGCGGTTGGGCTTTCGTCCTCCCAGACGATACCCACGGGCAGGCTGTAGCGCTCCTTGCCGCCATCGGCCAGGGTCGCTTCGATTTCGGTGAAGACCAGGTCGTCGCCGCGATCGGGCCACGGCACGGCGTAGAGAATCCGCACCGATTCGATGCCACGGTCCTTCGCCGCGAACCAGCGGCGCACGCCCAGGTAGGTCGGCAGCACCTGCTTCTCGATGACGCCGCGGTGATGCGCCATCACCGGCCCCTCGACCAGCGCGCCGCGAACGACCAGGGTCTCGTAATCCGGCATGGGCTCGGCGGGAATCTCGTGCCATTCCGGCATCTGCGCGTTCGGGCAGATCTGGAACGCGTAAAAGCCATACGGCGGCACGGTCAACAGATACGGCAGCTGGCCAACCGGCGGGAACGAGGAGCCACCCATGATCTCGATCGGCACCTGGCCGTCGAAGGCCGCCAGGTCGAGTTCGACCGCCTGCAGGGAGCGCGACATGTTCGCCACGCAGAGCACGTGTTCGCCATCGAATTCGCGCAGGTACGCGAGCACCTTGCGATTGCCGGGATACAGGAACTTGAGCGTGCCGCGACCGAACGCCTTGTAACGCTTGCGCACGGCAAGCATGCGCCGCGTCCAGTTGAGCAGCGAATGCGGGTCGCGTGACTGCGCCTCGACATTGATCGCCTGGTAGCCGTACAGCGGATCCATGATCGGCGGCAGCACGAGGCTGGCCGGATCGGCACGAGAAAAGCCGCCATTGCGATCCACCGACCATTGCATCGGCGTACGCACGCCGTCGCGGTCGCCGAGATGGATGTTGTCGCCCATGCCGATTTCGTCGCCGTAGTAGAGCACCGGCGTGCCCGGCATCGACAGCAGCAAGGCGTTCATCAGTTCGATACGACGGCGATCGCGCTCGAGCAGTGGCGCCAGGCGCCGACGGATGCCCAGGTTGATGCGCGCTCGCTTGTCGGCGGCATAGGTCTGCCACAGGTAATCGCGCTCGTTGTCGGTCACCATCTCGAGCGTGAGCTCGTCATGGTTGCGCAGGAAGATCGCCCATTGGCAGTTTTCCGGGATGGCCGGTGTCTGCCGCATGATGTCGGTGATCGGGAAGCGGTCTTCGCGCGCGATCGCCATGTACATGCGCGGCATCAGCGGAAAGTGGAATGCCATATGGCATTCGTCGCCGTTTCCGAAGTAGTCCTGGGTGTCTTCCGGCCACTGGTTGGCTTCCGCCAGCAGCATGCGATCGGGATAATGCTGGTCGATCTCCGCGCGCATGATCTTGAGGATGTCATGCGTCTCGGGAAGGTTTTCGTTGTTCGTCCCTTCCCGCTCGATCAGGTACGGCACGGCATCGAGCCGGAGACCGTCCACGCCCATGTCGAGCCAGAAGCGCATCACATCGAGCACGGCCTTGAGCACGGCCGGATTATCGAAGTTCAGGTCGGGCTGATGGGAAAAGAAGCGGTGCCAGAAGTACTGGCCGGCTACCGGATCCCAGGTCCAGTTCGACTTCTCGGTGTCGAGGAAGATGATCCGCGTGCCGTCGTAAGCCTGGTCGGTATCGGACCATACATAGAAATTGCGGGCCGCCGAGCCGGCTTTCGCCGCGCGTGCGCGCTGGAACCAGGGGTGCTGGTCCGACGTATGGTTGATGACCAGTTCGGTGATCACGCGCAGGCCACGGGCGTGCGCTTCATGGATGAAGCGCTTGACGTCGGCGAGCTTGCCGTAGTCCTCGTGCACCGCCTTGTACTCGGCGATGTCGTAACCGTCGTCGCGTCGCGGGCTGGGATAGAACGGCAGCAGCCAGAGCGTGTTCACACCCAGCTCCGCGATGTAATCGAGTTTTTCGATCAGGCCCTGGAAGTCGCCGACGCCGTCGTCGTTGGAGTCGAAATAGGACTTCAGGTGCACCTGGTAGATGATCGCGTCCTTGTACCAGAGCGGGTCGCTCGAGAAGTCGGGTGCGGTCGCCTGCTTTTTTGCTTTGGCGCGTGTAGCCATGGATCAGACTCCGGGTAGCCGCACGTGCCAGATCGCATAGGGCTGGCCGAGGCCGAGCCACACATGCTGATTGGCGCCGCGCCAGGCGATGGGTTGGTTATGAAGCAGGTCGTGTATATCGAGCTGGGCGTCTGTGGCGTAGCCCCAGTCGTCCAGTGGCAAGGAAAGATCGGCGGCCTGGGCGTTGTGCGGGTCCATGCTGATCGCCACCAGCACCACGTCGTCGCCCGAGCGCTTTTCGAAGAACAGCACCTGTGGATTGTTCGCCGGCAGGAAACGCACGCCCAGGTGGCTCTGCAACGCGGGGTGCGCGCGGCGAATGGCGTTCAGCTGGGTGATCTCGGCGACGATGTTGCCCGGTGCGTCGAAGTCGCGGACCCGGATCTCGTACTTCTCCGAATCCAGATATTCCTCCTTCCCTGGTATAGGCGCCGCCTCGCAGATCTCGAACCCGGAGTACATGCCCCATAGGCCGGACAGCGTCGTCGCCAGCGCCGCGCGAATCAGGAAGCCCGGGCGTCCCGAGGTCTGCAGGAAGTACGGATCGATATCCGGCGTGTTGACGAAGAAATTCGGCCGGAAGAAGTCCTTCGGCGGCGTGGTGGTCAGCTCGGTCAGGTAATCGATGAACTCCTGCTTGGAGTTACGCCAGGTGAAGTACGTGTACGACTGGCTGAAACCCACCTTGGCCAACCGGTACATCGGCTTGGGCCGGGTGAACGCCTCGGACAGGAACAGCGCGTCGGGATACTTCGCACGGACGCGCGCAATCATCCATTCCCAGAAGGGAAACGGCTTGGTGTGCGGATTGTCGACACGGAACGTGCGGACACCTTCGTTGGCCCAGAACAAGACCACGTCGCAGAGCGCCTGCCAGAGCGAAGGCACCGCCCCGTCGGCATAGAAGTCGACATTGACGATATCCTGGTACTTCTTCGGCGGATTCTCCGCATAGCGGATGCTGCCGTCCGGACGCCAGTCGAACCATTCCGGGTGCTCTTTCAGCCACGGGTGATCCTGTGAACACTGGATGGCGAAATCGAGCGCGATTTCGAGCCCGTGCTCGTGCGCCGCGTCGCGCAGAGCACGGAAGTCGTCCAGCGTGCCAAGCTGTGGATGGATCGCCGTATGGCCGCCATCCGCGGAGCCGATGGCATAGGGGCTGCCCGGATCGTCCGGACCCGGCGTCAAGGTATTGTTCGGCCCCTTGCGAAACGCCGTACCGATCGGGTGGATCGGCGGGAAATACAGCACGTCGAAACCCATGTCGCGCACGGCCGGCAGGCGCGCGATGGTGTTGCGGAACGTCCCGTGCTTCGCCTTGTCGTCGGTCATCGAACGCGGGAACAACTCGTACCAGCTGGCGAAACCGGCCTCGCGGCGATCGACCTCGAGCTGGAACGACTCGGTGACCGTCGAACGAAGGCGTGGGTCGGTGGCCGTCATGAGTTCGAGCGTGCTCTGGGCGAGGAGGAGTTCCAGACGGTCGTCACCTTCGGCCTTGGCTACCGCGGCGGCGAGCGCACGCAGGCCCTTGGCCTTGGCGCCGGAGGCGTCCTTCGCGCGCGCTTCGACCAGCAGCCTGCCCTCTTCCAGTTCCAGCGCGACCGGCACCTTCGCCTCGTGCTTCACCTCCAGCTCGTGGCGGTAGGTGCCGAACGGATCGCGCCAGGCTTCGATCTGGAACTCGTAGCGCCCCATGCGCGTCGGCGTGAAGCGGGCGGTGTGGATATCGTTGTTGACCGGCTCGAGCACGACCTCACGCCAGGCTTTCTCGTCCAGCGCGCGATAGCGCAGGCGCGCGGCGAGGACCTCGTGACCATCCATGAAGATATCGGCGGTCACGTCGATGGCCTGGCCGACGATGCGTTTGGCGGGAAAACGACCGCCGTCCACGCTGGGCTGGACAGCTTCGATGACGACGCGGGGAGCTTTGGTAGCAGACTGCATGAATTCCTTATGGGCGGAGGCGCCGATCTTGCGTTTCACCGGCACGCCGGTGCTGGCGGTCAGCGTCAGCACGGCACCGGGATGCATGACGACGCCATTGCCTTCGTCGAAGACCTTGCGGCCGTCGGGAGTGGTCCAGGGACCGAAATGGGACGCGTCGCCGATGAGGGCGTCGTCGGCGGTCACGGGAACTTCGCGGTCGAGCGAGGCGTTGACCAGGGTCAAGGTGGCACCCGCGGCCGTGCGCGGATCCGGACCATCCACCGTGAGGAAAGCGGCGATACCCTTGCGCGTCACGATGGTCGGAACACTACCGATGTGTTCGCCGATCGCGGCGTTCGCCGCTTTCACCGTCGCGGTCACATCGAGAACGGCGTGGGCGGCCAGGTCCGCGGGAGCGATCGCAGCACCGCGTCGCGGATCGAGCGCATCGTGCACCGCATACTCGAAACCGACCGGCATCATCCAGCCGGCGGGCGCGGTGGCGGCAAAGGCGATAGCACGGCGGTAAGCATGGTCGAGCTGGTTTTCTTCGCCGAGTTCGTCGCCCAGGCGTGTGGCGAACGGCTCTTCCGGGCAGGCCAGCGCCGGGGCGATCGACCGCAAGCGGGCCGCTTCCTCGGCAAACCAGGGCGCGCGGAAATCCCACCAGCCTGCGGAAGACACCACGGCGTCGAAACCCGCGCCACGCATCGCAGCCAGATCGTCCGGCGTGCTGCCTGGCGTCCAGGCCAGAAAACCTACGTCAGGCGTGGTCTCGTGCACGGCATCGATCAGGGTCCTCCACAGCGACGCGGGCAAGCGTTGCGGGTGCATCAGGCGAAAGCCCGCCACACCGGCGGCCGTCCAGCGTCGAAGACGGTCGATCCACCACCGGGTGGCAGCGTCCGCGACGGCTGGATCGTTCAGGCGCCAGCGGGCGCTGTCGCTCTCGCTGGGCGTCCAGCGGGGATCCGGCGTACCGTGCTCGGCGGCGATGGCGCGAAACCAGTCGGGATGCTCGATGCGCACCGGCGAATCCGCGGCCAGCTCGTCCAGCGGCAGGTCCAGCCACAGCTCCATGTGTTGCGCCCGGCAGGCCTTGGCGATCTGGCCGAGCCGGGTCGTGGCGTCGCCATCGGCGGCCAGTGCGGGGTTGAGCCGATCGAAGTCGCGTGTGACGAAGACGTCCCCACACGCGGAGGCCTCGAACGGCGGCGCGATCAACAGCTGTCGAAAGCCCAGCGAGGCCGCATGCTCGATCCAGGGGTTCCACGCGGTCATCGGCCCCGCGAGCAGCGGATGCAGGTAATAGATACAAAGGGGCGCACGCATGCTTGCCGACATGTCTCTCGTGTTCCTCGGAATTTGGAACAAGCATGCCGGGTCGGATGTATGCGTCGTGCCAATCGACCCGGACACGCGAAGGCATTCACAGTGACGCAGACGGGTGTTTCCGCAGTGTGAATACGTGTGTTTTTGCGGGGTGGGCGCTGGGGCGGTGCAGGCATGAGCTCGCGACGCGAGCCATCCGCTCAGCTCTTGGTGCTGTCGATCATGGCCCGTGCGATCGCCTGCTCGTCGTCACCGGGCCGTTCGCCGAGCAAGGTCGCGGCGCCGAGGCGATCGCCGATGGGCCGGTTCTGACCAAGCTTCCACTTGCCTTCGATGCGGTCGATCGGCAGGCGGATGCCGACGATGGCGCGGAGGTTGGCGGCGACGTAATCGTCGGGAGCGTCGTCGACCTGCCAGGGAACCGGTTGCCTGGCCGCGTGCTCGGATTGATCGGTGAGGCTTACCAGATGGGCGCGCAGCCGCGCCGGGTCGTCGTAGGTTTCGACGCGACCATACGCATGCACGGCGATATAGTTCCAGGTCGGCACCTCGCGGTGATGCGTGGCCTTGCCCGGATAGCCGTTCGGCGAGATGTATGCCTGGGCGCCGGCAAAGATCGCCAGCACCTCGCCGCCGTGGCGGCTCACGTGATTGTTCGGCCGGGCCACATGGGCGTAAAGCGTGCCCCATGGACCTTCGTCCGGCACCAGCACGAACGGCAGGTGGCTGGCCTCGATGCCGCCCTCACCCGCCGTGACCAGGGTGCCGAAGGCGATCGAGCGAATCGCCTCGTGCAGCACGGGGAGACGGGATTCGACGAAAGACGTCGGCGTGTACATTACTGGCCGAACTTGATCTCTTCGCCTTCATGGCCGCGATCCCAACCGCGCAGTTCATCGCGGATATGCGCGATGCGCTGGCGACCGAGCGCGTTGCGCTCCTCATCCAGGACCAGGCCGTCGAGCAGTTCGGCCAGACGCTGTGCCGTGGGCAGCATGGCGTCCCACGCGTCCAGTGCCGGGGCCGGACCCGGCAGGGCCATGAAGAACGACAGGCCGGATGTCTGCAAGGTGGCGATACGGCCCATGTCGAAGTTGCCCGGCTTGGTCAGGTTGGCCACGCTGAAGATCGGGCCCTGCTCCGGATGACCGTCGACGAGACGGTGATAGATGCCCATGTCGCCGAATTCGAGGCCGGCCTTTTCCGCGGCGACGACCAGGTCGGAGCCATGGAACTTGCTGCCTTCGCGGGCGACCACGTAGAGGCTGACGATGCGCTCCACCGGCGCATGCGCCGGACGGCGCCCGAGGTCGGAGCGCGGCGGAGCCTTCGGAGGGGGTGCGGGCGCCGGAACAGGAACGGGCGCCGGCGCCGGCGGGCGAGCCGGTGCGGCCGCGACGGGCTCGTCGAGGTCGAACGGCAGGTCGAATCGCGGTTCGACGCGTTGCTGGGGCGAATGCTGTGCAGGCGGCGGCGAGACCGGCTCGTCGCGAGCCTCCGGCGGTCGAACGGCCGCGCGGTCCCCGGACAGCGAAGCGCCGAGGCGCTCCAGTTCGGCGCGCAGGTCCACGTCCAGTTCGCCCTGCTTGGGCGACGGACGGAACAGCGGATCGTTGGCATCGTCGTCGCGGGCACTGAATTCGCGGTCGTCGCGGGTGTCGAACGCCCGATCGTCGCGGGCGCTGAACGATTCGCCGCCGGCCCCGCCGACTTCCTCGCCGTCATCGTTGAAAACGGGCTCGCGGCGCTCGCGCGAACGCTCCTGCGCCTCCGGCGCCGGCTTGCGGCGACCCTGCTGTTCCTTGCGCGGCTGGCCGAACAGCCAGATCAGCACAAGGACGACGATACCGACGAAAAGCATCGGGATGCCTACTGCGGGATTCCAGGCGAGGCCGATGGCGGGATTCATGCTTCGATTCCTTGTTTAGTGCTTAAGCCGCGCCGACGAGCTTGGACGCTTCGGCGAGGTCGACCTGAACCAGGCGGGACACACCCGGCTCGCGCATGGTAACGCCGCACAGCTGATATGCGGCCTCCATGGTGGCCTTGTTGTGGCTGACAAAAATGAACTGCACCTTCTCGCTCATCTCACGGACCATGGCCGAGAAGCGACCGACGTTGGCTTCGTCCAGTGGCGCGTCCACCTCGTCGAGGAGGCAGAACGGGGCCGGATTGAGGCCGAAGATCGCGAACACCAGCGACACCGCGGTGAGCGCCTTCTCGCCGCCGGAGAGCAACGTGATGTTGCTGACACGCTTGCCCGGAGGGCGCGCCATGATCGCCACACCGGTATCGAGCAGGTCTTCGCCGGTGAGTTCCAGGTAAGCGTGCCCGCCGCCGAACAGGCGCGGGAACAGTTCCTGGACGCCCGCGTTGACGCGGTCGAAGGTTTCCTTGAAGCGCTGCCGGGTCTCGCGATCGATTTTCTTGATCGCGCCTTCCAGGGTCTCCATGGCACTGACCAGGTCGGCCAGCTGCGCGTCGAGGTACTCCTTGCGCTGCGACTGCTCGGCGTGTTCCTGGATCGCGGCCAGGTTGACCGGCTCCAGGCGGGCGATCTTCTGCGCCAGATCGACCAGCTGACGCTGCCAGTGGTCGGGCTCGGCGTCTTCGGCCAGTTCGGTGAGCAGGGCTTCGAGTTCGAGGCCCGAGGCCTTGATCGCCTGGGCCAGTTGCTCGGCGCGAAGCTGCAGGGCCTGCGCGGCGAGGCGCTTCTCCGATACGCTCTCGCGCACCTGGTTCAAGACGTGTTCGGTGCGCTGGCGTTCCTGCTCCAGACGACGGAACTCGGCGTCGCAGTCTTCCAGGGCACGGCGCGCCTCGACGAGTTGCTTGTCGACCAACAGGCGCTGGTCGAGGTAGGTCTGGCGCTCTTCTTCCAGTTCGGCGATAGGGTCGGAGCCGGCGGCAAGCTGCTGGTCGATTTCGTCGCGGCGCGCGGTGACCTGGCGCAGCTGCGTGTCGAGACGGGCCAGTGCCTGCTCCAGCGAAGTCAGCGCCGCACGCTTGGACTCCATACCCAGGGCCAGCTGATGCGACTGGTCGGCCGCTTCGCGCGCGTTGATGCGCGCTTCTTCGCGCGCTTCGAGCAGTTCGCGGCGCTCGTTCTCGAGGCCACGACGCTCGTCTTCGCGATCCCCCATGAGGCCGACGGCTTCATCCAGCCGCGAGCGCGCATCGCGCGTCTGGCCGGCAAGTTCGTCGATCTGCTCGAGGATGACGCTGATCTCGCCGCCGACTTTCTCGGCGCGGGCACGCGCGGTTTCCATCTTGCCGCGATGACTCTGCAGCTGGCCGGCCAGCTCGGAGAGCCGGCGATGCGCGGCGTAGAGATCGCGCTGGGCGTCGTCGCGCTGGCGCTCGGTCTCGAACTTGCGCGTGCGCAGGGTCTCGAGCTGCTCGGTCCATTCCTCGCTGGAGCCTTCCAGCGTTTCGATCTGTTCGGCGAGCTGGCGGATCTCGCGCTCGCGGGCGAGGACGCCGACCTGGTTGCCCTGCGCGCGCAGCACGCGCGCCCAGCCCGGGCCCATCCAGGCGCCGTCGCGAGTGATGACGGACTGGTGCGCGGCAAGCGAGGAAACGCGGGCGGCGGCATCCTCGACCGAGTCGGCAACGAAGACATTGGCCAGCAGCGACATCGCCGCAACCGGACCGCGAACGTATGCGGCCAGCGTCCCGGCGGCGCCGGGGCCGCCCTGGTCTTTCGCGAACAGCGCGACGTCCGCCTGGCCGAGCGCCTCGAATTCGGCGGTCAGCGCGGCGATCGAATCCACCAGCACGCCGTCGAGTACGCCGGCGAGCACGGTTTCCACGGCCGATTCGTAGCCCGCATCGACCTGCAGCGACTCGCCGAGGCGGCGCGACCGATCCAGACCCAGACGGGAGAGCCAGCCGCTCGCGGCGGTTTCCTCCTGGCCCAGGGCGGAGCTCTGCAAGGCCTCGAGCGAGGCCTGGCGGCCGCGCGCGGTCTGCAACTGCTGGCGCGCCTCGTTGAGCGCCGACTGCACCTGGCGCTCTTCGTCGAGCACCCGCTCGTACGACACCTTGTGCTGGTCGAGCACGCCGCCGAGCTGCTCGACGCGCTCGCGCTGGGTGTCGTGCTCGACATCGAGCTGCTCGGATGCCGCGTCGAGCGCGGCGACATCGGTCGCCCGCTGTTCGGCTTCGAGCGCTTCGCGGCGGCGGGAGAGATCGACGGTCTGGCGATCGAGGTAGGCCAGCTTGGTCCGCTCGACTTCGGCGGCGCGGCTGGATTCCGAGGCCCCGCGCGTGTGCGCGTCCCAGCGCTGCTGCCAATCGGCCAGCTTGGCCTCGGTGGCGCGCTGTGCTTCGCCGGTTTCGTCCTGGATCTGTTGCAGGGCCTCGAGCTTCGGCTCGCCCTCGGCCAAGGCCATGCGCAGGGTTTCCACCTGTTCGCGGTCGGCCGTGATGTGGCCCTGCAGTTCTTCGTATTCGCGCTCGGTCTCGGCGCGCGAACGGGTAAGCCGTTCGCTGAGGTCACGGTTGTGGCGCACCTGCTGCTCGACACGGGCGATCTCGGCACCGACCTTGTACACCTCGCCCTGCACCTGGTTCAGGTGTTCGCTGGCGCCCTGGTGGCGTTCGCGCACGGTTTCCAGCTGCGCCTCGATCTGGCGCTGGCCGGCGAGATGCTTGTCGATTTCCAGTTCGGCCTCGCGCAGGCCCGAGCCCTCGCCTTCGTGCTGGCGATGCAACGTGCGGTATTCCAGCGCCCGCAGCTCGGCCTCGCGGCGGGTATGTTCTTCCTTGAAGGCCTTCCAGCGTTCGGCCGCGCGGGCCTGGCGATTGAGGTGGTCGAGTTGCTTCTCGACTTCGTCGCGTACGTCGCGGACGCGATCGAGGTTCTCGCGGGTGGCCTTGATCCGGCTCTCGGTTTCCTTGCGGCGCTCCTTGTACTTGGAGATGCCCGCCGCTTCCTCGAGGTGGGTACGCAGTTCTTCCGGCGCCGCCTCGATGATCTGGCTGATCATGCCCTGCTCGATGATCGAGTAGCTGCGCGGGCCCAGGCCCGTGCCGAGGAACAGGTCGGTGATGTCACGGCGGCGGCAACGCGCGCCATTGAGGTGATAGGACGACTGGCCGTCGCGGCTGACGATGCGCTTGACCGAGATCTCCGCGAAGCTCGCGTATTCGCCCTGGATCGTACCGTCGCTGTTGTCGAAGATGAGTTCGACCGTCGCCTGGCCGACCGGCTTGCGCGCGCTGGAGCCGGAGAAGATGACGTCGGTGAGCGAGTCGCCGCGCAGGCGGCTGGCCGCGGATTCGCCCATGACCCAACGGATGGCGTCGATGATGTTCGACTTGCCGCAGCCGTTAGGGCCGACGACGCCGGTCATATTGGTGGGCAGGTGCAGCGTGGTGGGGTCGACGAACGACTTGAATCCCGCCAGCTTGATCGTGGTCAGACGCATTATGGTTTCCGTTGGGACGCGGCCGAGGGCTCCGTTCGGGAGCCACCCCCTGGCTGATCGGTCACTTTGCCAAAGGGGGGCGGGGTGCGCAATACGCGAAGCAGCATGAGGTTAAAGCGCTAACCCGTTGTTTTTCGGCCTAACGATCACTCGCCGGGAGCTTTTGCCTCGATCGCCAGGGCGTGAATGCCGTCCGGCATCATGTCGCCCAGTGCAGCGTAGACCATACGGTGCCGCTCGATCGGGTTCTTCCCGGCAAAGGCCGGGCTGACGATACGGGCGAAGAAGTGGCCCTTGCCCTCGCCTGCGTGCCCGGCATGCTTGTGACCCTCGTCGATGACATCCAGTTGGACCGGGGCCAGGGCCTCGGTCAACCGCTGGCGGATGCGCTCGACCTTCTCGACGGTCACGGCAGGACGACCTTGAACGGGCGGACCGTGACCTCGCGGTACACGCCGGCACCGATATACGGGTCGGCGTCGGCCCAGGCCTGGGCCGCCTGGAGGCTTTCGAACTCCGCCACGATCAGGCTGCCGGTGAAACCGGCCTCACCCGGATCCTCGGCGTCGATGGCCGGAAACGGGCCGGCGAGCTTCAGGCGGCCCTCTTCTTTCAGCGCCGAGAGGCGGGCAACGTGAGCCGGGCGCACGGACAGACGCTTTTCCAGCGAGTTCGGGTGATCGATACCGGTGATGGCGTAGAACATGGGGTCTCCTTCAGGCCTCGGGGCGCATGGTCGGGAACAGCAGAACGTCGCGGATCGACGACGAACCGGTCAGCAGCATGACGAGCCGGTCGATGCCGACACCGAGACCGCCGGTCGGCGGCAGGCCGACTTCGAGCGCGCGGATGTAGTCGGCGTCGTAATGCATCGCCTCGTCGTCGCCGGCGTCCTTCGCGTCCACCTGGGCCTGGAAACGCGCCGCCTGATCTTCGGAATCGTTGAGCTCGGAGAAGCCGTTGGCCAGCTCCTTACCGTTGATGAACAGCTCGAAGCGGTCGGTGATGCCCTTGTCGGTGTCGCTCTCGCGCGCCAGCGGCGAGACTTCGACGGGGTGATCGGTGATGAAGGTGGGCTGGATGAGCGTGTGCTCCACCGTCGCCTCGAACACTTCCAGCAGAAGCTTGCCCCAGCCGTAGCCCGGTTTCACATGGATACCCAGACGCGCCGCGTGCGCGGCCATCGCATCGCGATCACGCAAGTCGGACGGCTTGATCTCGGGGTTGAGTTCGAGCACGGCGTCTTCCATGCGCCAGCGACGGAAGGCCGGGCCGACATCGATCGTCGCGCCGTCCCATTCGATCACGGTGTTGCCGACGACATCCGCCGCCGCGGTACGGATCATGCCTTCGGTCAGGTCCATGATCTCGTGGTACGTGGCGTATGCCTGGTACAACTCGAGCATGGTGAACTCGGGGTTGTGTCGGGTGGACACGCCCTCGTTACGGAAATTACGGTTGATTTCGTACACACGATCGAAACCGCCGACGACCAGGCGCTTGAGGTAGAGCTCCGGCGCCACGCGCAGGAACAGCGGAATATCGAGCGCGTTATGGTGCGTGGTGAACGGGCGTGCCGTCGCGCCACCGGGGATCACGTGCATCATCGGCGTTTCGACTTCCATGAAGCGCCGCGGCTCGGCTTCGAGCCAGCGACGCACATGGCTGATGATCTTCGAGCGCAGCGCGAAGGTACGCCGCGACTCTTCGGTGACGATGAGGTCGACGTAGCGCTGGCGATAACGCTGTTCGACGTCGGCCAGGCCGTGGTGTTTGTCCGGCAGGCCTCGCAGCGACTTGGTCAGCAGGCGGATCGACTCGACCTTGACCGACAGCTCGCCGGTCTTGGTCCGCATCAGGACACCTTCGGCGCCGACGATGTCACCGAGATCCCAGCGCTTGAACGCATCGTAGCCTTCCTCGCCCAGCGTGCCCTGGTGGACGAAGAGCTGGATGCGACCGGTGCCGTCCTGCATCTGCACGAAGCTGACCTTGCCCTGCCCGCGCATCAGGATGATGCGACCGGCGACGGTCACCCGACGCGGTGTGCCCTCGATGGCCTCGGCCGTCCAGCTGTCCTTGTCGGCGAACTCGGCCTGCAGGTCGCCTGCGAAGCTGTCCACTTTGAAGTCGTTCGGATAGGCGATGCCCTGCGCACGCAGCGATTTCAGTTTCTCGCGACGCTCGGCGATGAGGCGGTTCTCTTCGGCGGCGGTAACGGGAGTATCGGCGCTGGTGTCGTCGGTCATGGTGTGCTTCTGGCTTCGTGTAATTGGAACGGGGGCGCCTGCGCGCCCCCGGGAACATCAGGCATCGATGCGCTTGGAGCCGGCCTCGAGGCCGGATTTCAGGCTGGCTTCGACGAATTCGTCGAGGTCGCCATCGAGCACCTTCTGTGTGTCGGAGCGTTCGACGCCGGTACGCAGGTCCTTGATGCGCGACTGGTCGAGCACGTAGTTGCGGATCTGGCTGCCCCAGCCGATGTCGGACTTGGTCGCTTCCAGTGCGTCCTTTTCGGCATTGCGCTTCTGCACTTCCAGCTCGTACAGCTTGGCTTTCAGCATCTTCATCGCGCGGTCGCGGTTGGCGTGCTGGCTGCGCTCGGTCTGGCAGGCGACGACCGTGTTCGTCGGGATATGCGTGATACGCACGGCCGACTCGGTCTTGTTGACGTGCTGGCCGCCGGCGCCGGACGAGCGATAGACGTCCGTCCGCAGGTCGGCTGGATTGATGTCGATTTCGATGTTGTCGTCGACTTCCGGCGAGACGAACACCGAGGTGAAGCTGGTGTGCCGGCGGTTATCGGAATCGAACGGGCTCTTGCGGACCAGGCGGTGCACGCC
Source organism: Luteibacter sp. (assembly GCF_035539195.1). GTDB lineage: Bacteria > Pseudomonadota > Gammaproteobacteria > Xanthomonadales > Rhodanobacteraceae > Luteibacter. The sequence continues at coordinate 11,757 of NZ_DATLIW010000025.1, read as the reverse complement.
GATCTCGGTCTTCAGCCAGCCGTAGGCATAGTCGCCTTCCACGCGGAACGTGGCCGACTTGATACCGGCGACATCGCCCGCGCTGACTTCCATCATCTCGGTTTTCCAACCGCGCGATTCCGCCCAGCGCAGGTACATGCGCAGGAGGATTTCCGCCCAGTCCTGGGCTTCGGTGCCACCGGCACCGGCCTGGACGTCGACGAAGGCGGCTGCGGAGTCGAGCTCGCCGGAGAACATGCGCTGGAATTCCAGCTTGCTCACGCGAGCGTCGATCTTGCCCAGGTCGCCGACAATGGACTGCACGGTGTCGTCGTCGCCATCGGCGGCGGCCATTTCGAGCAGCTCCTTCGAATCGGCGAGCGAGCCGGACATCTCGTCGATGCCGGTGACGATACCGTCGAGCTGGGAGCGTTCGCGGCCCAGCTCCTGGGCGCGCTTGGGGTCATCCCAGACCTTGGGATTCTCCAGCTCGCGGGCTACTTCTTCGAGGCGTTCTTTCTTGACTGCGTAGTCAAAGATACCCCCTAAGCGACTCGACGCGGCCCGTGAGGTCCGCAATCTGCGCGAGGATCGGATTGGTCTCGATCATGGTTGGCTTGCCTGCTGATGCGGCGCGGGATCACGCCGGCTAAAGCGGCTGATCGTAACAAATTCAGCGGTGCCCTGCTCCCTGTGGGAGCCGCTGAAGCGATGCCCCGCTCCTTGTGCGAGCCGCCTCAGCGATGCCCCGCTCCTTGTGGGAGCCGCTTCAGCGGCGACGGGTGTCGACGGGTGTCGACGACACCCGGCCCGCTGGCGCGGGTTCGCCGCTGAAGCGGCTCCCACAGCGCCGCCCCCACAGCGCCGCTGAAACGGCTCCCACAGCAGGCACTCCAGCATGTGGCGTAGCAGGGCCGTTCAGCCCGGCAGGGCCTCCTGGTGGACACCGCGGACTGCCCTGCCCGATGGGTCGGCGGCTGCGGCGAAGGCGGGATCCCATTCGAGCGCAGCCGGCGACGAGCAGGCGATCGACTTGCCGCCCGGCACCGTGGCGGCGCAGGCCTCGCCCGGGAAGTGCTTCTCGAAGATCGTGCGGTAGAAGAAGGCTTCCTTGGTGGCCGGGGTGTTGTGCGGGAAACGGGCGGCCGCCGCCGCGAACTCGCGATCGGAGACCATGGCTTCCGCGTGGGCCTTGAGTCCGTCGATCCAGCCGTAACCCACGCCGTCACTGAACTGCTCCTTCTGCCGCCACAGGATCTCCTCCGGCAGCGCCCCTTCGAAGGCCTCGCGCAGGACACCCTTCTCGATGCCTTTGCGCGCGACCATCTTGGCTTCGGCATCGAAGGCCATGGCGGTTTCGAGGAATTCGGTGTCGAGGAAGGGCACGCGCGCTTCGACGCCCCAGGCGGACATGGACTTGTTCGCGCGCAGGCAGTCGTAATAGTGCAACGCGTCCAGCTTGCGGATCGTTTCCTCGTGGAACGCGCGCGCCGAGGGTGCCTTGTGGAAGTACAGGTAGCCGCCGAAGATTTCGTCCGCGCCCTCGCCGGAGAGCACCATCTTCACGCCCATCGCCTTGATCCGCCGGGCGAGCAGGAACATCGGTGTGGACGCGCGGATCGTGGTGACGTCATAGGTTTCGATATGCCGGATGACTTCCGGCAGCGCATCGAGGCCTTCTTCGAAGGTGTAGCGGAAACCGTGGTGCACCGTGCCGAGCGCCGCGGCGGCGACGTCGGCCGCCTTCAGGTCCGGCGAGCCATCCAGGCCGATAGCGAAGGAATGCAGGCGCGGCCACCAGGCCTCTCCGCGATCGTCTTCTTCGATGCGCCGGCGGGCGAAGCTGGCCGCGACGGCGGCGACGAGGGAGGAATCGAGGCCACCGGAAAGCAGCACGCCGTAGGGGACGTCGGTCATCATCTGGCGATGCACGGCCGCTTCGAAGGCGGCCCGGAGGGCCATCGGATCGATCCTGTGGCCGACGGTGGCGTCGTAGTCACGCCAGGCCGGCGTCCAGTAGCGCAACGTCCGGCCCGTCTCGCTGTCGTACACATGGCCCGGCGGAAACGGCGCGACGTCCGCACACACGCCGACCAGGGATTTCATTTCCGAGGCGACGCAGAGGCGCCCCGCCCGGTCGTGCCCCCAGTAGAGCGGGCAAACGCCCAGAGCGTCGCGGGCGATCAGGAAACGTCGGCGACCGGCGTCCCACAAGGCGAAAGCGAAGATGCCGTTGAGCCGACCGAGGAAGTCCGCGCCGTGTTCGCGGTAGAGCGCGTTGATGACTTCGCAGTCGGAGGCGGTGGTAAACGCATAGTCGCTGGCGGCACGCAGTTCGCGATGGTTGTAGATCTCGCCATTCACGGCCAGCGCGAGGTCGCCTTCCGGCGAGCGCAGGGGCTGGGCGCCGCTGGCGGGATCGACGATGGCCAGCCGCTCATGGACGAGAATCGCGCCCTGGTCGACGTAGACGCCGCTCCAGTCCGGCCCGCGATGGCGCTGCCGCTGGGAAAGCTCCATCGCCTGCGTACGCAGGGCGATCAGGTCGTCGCCGGCCGCGAGGCCGAACATCCCGAAGATCGAACACATGGCCTTGTCACTCCTGGTAGCTGGAACGTTGCCGATGAAGAGAAACGCGCAAAGAAAAAGGCCCGCCTGATGAGGGCGGGCCTTTCGTGTGTGGGGTGCTTTCGCTGAAACCGCCTACACGCCGACCCTCCCGAGGTTCCGGGTATTATTGGTATTGGCGTTATTGGCGGTGAGGCGAGTCATGGCTTGAATAGAGCATGATCCGCGGGACGATGCAAGCACCTGTCGCCGATGATTCCTGCGAAGCAAAGACCTCGAGGATTCCCCATGCACCCGCTGATAGCCCTCGCCCTGCTCTCGACCGCCCAAGCCGCCCCCACCTGGCTCGCCGGCGATTGGGAGCCGTACAGCAATGCGTTCATCGGCCTGCGCATGCTCACTGTCGACAAGAACACGCTCAGCTGGAAGGGTTGCAGCAACGCGGGCTTCGAGGTCGTCGACAGCGGCGACGACACGGTGACGATCCGTCTGGCCAAGGGCAGTACCTGTGCGCTCGACGACGCGCCGCCGACGCGCATGGATACGATCCGCTTCACGCTTCGCGACAATCACTGCGACCTCGGCATAACCGTGTACGCCTCGCCCGATGCGGTCAAGCGCAACGAGCCTGCCGCGGAAGGTCTCTACGGCAGGTCGAAGTGTCCGTCGGGACCGGCGGCTCAGGCCGCGGCCAACCTCTCGACGACGACGCGGTAAGCATCGGCCGCGGCGCGCTCGGCCACATGGGCGAAGTCGCGCACGCGCCACGTTCCGCCCACCATCACATCGCGTACCAGCGGCGTATTGCCGGCGAAGAGGAAACTGTCGAGCACGTCCGCCTCGTCACGCGCGGCAAGCAGCGGCGAACGTTCGTCGAGGATGATGAGATCGGCACGCGCTCCGTCGCCGAGACGGGCGACATCCGTTGCCGCGGCCAGGGCACCGCCTTGCAGGGCACGCTGCCACAACGCCGTGCCCACGCTCTCTTCCGGTCGACGCGCGGCCACGTTGCGGTGACGCGTCATAAGGCGCTGGCCGTATTCGAGCCAGCGCAGTTCTTCCACCGGCGACACGGAAATATGCGAATCCGATCCGATGCCTAGCGTGCCACCGGCGTCGATGAAAGCGGCCAGCGGGAACAGTCCGTCGCCCAGGTTGGCTTCCGTGGTCGGGCACAGCCCCGCCACCGCGCCGCTTTTCGCCAGGCGATCGGTTTCATGCGGGGTGAGATGGGTGGCGTGGATGAGCGTCCAGCGCGAATCCACCTCCGCGTGGTCGAGCAGCCATTCCACCGGACGCGCGCCGCGCACGGCGAGACAGTCCTGTACTTCACCGATCTGTTCGGCGATGTGGATATGGATCGGCAGCTCGCGACATACGCCGCTGGCGAGCAACGCGCGCATGGCTTCTTCCGGCACGGCGCGCAACGAATGCAACGCGATACCCAGGCGCAGCATGTCGTTCTGCAGCGGTGCAAGGCGCTCGAGCAGGGTCACGTACTGGCCGACATCGTGACGGAAGCGCTGCTGGCGTTCGTTCAAGGGACGACCATCGAAGCCGCCGGTCATGTAGAGCACCGGCAACAGGGTCAGCCCGATACCCGCCTCCTTCGCCGCTTCGATCAATGCCAGCGACATCGCCGCGGGCTCGGCGTACGGGACGCCCCGCGGGCCGTGGTGCAGGTAGTGGAACTCGCAGACTTGCGTGTAGCCCGCCTTCACCATCTCGATGTAGAGCTGGGTGGCGATCGCCTTGAGGTCGTCCGGGTCGATGGCCTCGGCGAAGGTATACATGGTTTCGCGCCAGGTCCAGAAGCTGTCCTCGCCGGGACCGCGACGCTCGGCCAGGCCGGCCATGGCGCGCTGGAACGCGTGCGAATGCAGATTCGGCATACCAGGCAGCACGAAGCGGCCGATACGCTCGCCACCGCCATCGGCCGCTGGCGCGAACCGCGCCCCGGCGACGGCCAGGCCCGCCCCTCCCTCGTGCCAGCTGCCTTCCTGCCAGAGGAAATCCGCGGTGAAGGTGGCGTGTGACATAGGGGTGTCCTGTGGAGTCCAGCGGGCATGGTAACCGACGGGCATAATGCGCGAATGACCGAGACCATCGCCGCTCAATCGCCGAAGCTGCTGCTTCGTCTGGCCCGCCCGACCGACGTGCCCGAACTCGTAGCCCTCACCGCCCGCGTCTACACGCCCGAGTGGGGCCATTCGGCGGAGATGCTCCAGGGCCAGCAGACCCACTTTCCCGAAGGCCAGTTCGTGGTCGAATACGAGGGAAAGATCGTCGGCTTCTGCGCCACGTTCCGCATCAACGAGGCGGTGGCGCTTGCGCCACACACGTGGATGCAGATCACCGGCGGCGGCTTCGCCTCGCGCCACGACCCCAAGGGCGACTGGCTCTACGGCATGGAAATCGTGGTCCACCCGGATTACCGCGGCATGCGCATCGGCCAGCGCCTGTACATGGCCCGCAAGCGGCTATGCACGGACCTCAAGCTTCGCGGCATCGTCTTCGGCGGCCGCATGCCGGGCCTCGCCCGCGCGATCGGCCGTTACGGCAGCGCGGAAGGCTACGTGCAGGCCGTGGTCGACGGCAGCCGCCGCGATGCGACGCTGAGCTTCCAGTTGCGCAATGGCTTCGAAGTGATCGGCCTGCTTCGCGAGTACGTGCCGTCGGACCATGAGTCGCTCGGTTATGCGGCACACCTGATCTGGCGAAACCCGCAGCTGCACGATCACCCGGATACGCCCAAGGTTTCCCAGAGCCATCGCCTGCCTGACTCCGTGCGCGTGGCCTCGGTCCAGTACCAGCAGCGACGGATCGGCTCCTTCGCCGAGTTCGCCACCCAGGTCGAATACTTCGTCGATATCGCCGCCGACTACGATGCCGACTTCGTCGCCTTTCCCGAGCTTATCACCCTGCAGTTGCTTTCGATCGAAAACGCCGAGCTGTCACCGGTCGATTCCATCCGCCGACTCTCGGAGTACACCGACGAGGTCAAGGCGATGTTCCATCGCCTGGCGGTGCACTACAACATCAATATCATCGGCGGCTCGCACCCGACGCGCCAACCCAACGGCGATATCCACAACGTCTGTTACGTGTGCCTGCGCGACGGCTCGATCCACGAACGCGAGAAGCTGCACCCCACGCCGAGCGAGCGCAACGTGTGGAACATCACCGGCGGCGATACCGCGGCGACGATCCAGACCGACTGCGGCCCGATCGGCGTGATGATCTGCTACGACTCCGAGTTCCCGGAGGTGGCGCGTCACCTCACGGACCAGGGCGCGCTGATCCTGTTCGTGCCGTTCTGCACCGACGTGCGCGAAGGCTACCTGCGCGTGCGCTACTGCTCACAGGCCCGTGCCATCGAGAACCAGTGCTACGTGGTGTTGTCCGGCAACGTCGGCAACCTGCCCGGGGTAAACAATTTCGACATTCAGTACGCGCAGAGCTGCATCCTCACCCCGAGCGACCTGCCCTTCGCGAGGGACGGTATCGCCGCGGACTCCACACCGAACATCGAGACCGTGTTGTTCGCCGACCTACGCCTGGAAAACCTCGCCCGCGCGCGCAACTCCGGTGCGGTGACCAACCTGAAGGACCGCCGCTTCGATCTCTATCAGGTGCGCTGGTCGCGCATGCCGGAGGGCAAGTGAACTTCGATCGCCTGCGAGCCTTCGGGCAGCACGACTGGCTGTCCCCCGAGCAGTGGCGTCGACGTCTCCTGTTCTGGACCGGCGCCATCGTGGTCGGCCTTGCCGCCGTACTTTTCGCCAAGGCAGCGGATTATGCCTTCGCGGTGTTCCACGGCGTCGCCGCGCACGGCTGGTGGGTCCCGCTGCTGATCACGCCCGCCATGTTCGCCCTGCTCTGCTGGCTGACGCAGGGAGCGCTGAAGGCCACCCGCGGCTCCGGCATTCCGCAAGCCATCGCCGCGCTGAAGGTCGAGGATGAAGACTTTCGCACGCGCCTGCTTTCGCTGAAGGTGGCGGTGGGCAAGATGGCACTGACCCTCGCCGCCCTGCTCGGTGGCGCGTCGGTCGGTCGCGAAGGCCCGACCGTGCATGTCGGCGCGGGGCTGTTGTATTCCATGGGCCGCCGCTTCGGCTTCGACGACCCCACGGCCGCAGGACGCTTCATCCTCGCCGGCTCGGCCGCCGGACTCGCCGCCGCCTTCAATACGCCGCTCGCGGGCGTCGTTTTCGCCATCGAGGAAATGTCAGGGACGTTCGAACACCGCATGAGCGGCACCCTGCTCACCGCCATCGTCGTCGCCGGCGTCGTTTCGCTCGGCATCGTCGGCAACTATGCGTATTTCGGCGACGTCGCCGCCGCCTTGCCGCTGGGCAGGGCATGGATCGCCGTGTTGCTGACCGGGGTGGTGGGCGGACTGGCCGGCGGCCTGTTCGCACGCCTGATCATTCCCTCCGCGGTGGGCTTCCGCGGTGCGATGGGGCGCCTTCGCGCGCGTCAGCCCGTCGTCTTCGCCGCGACCTGTGGGCTCGCACTGGTGCTGCTCAGCCTGCTCAGCGCGAACGGCCTCTACGGCACCGGCTACGCGCAGGCGCGCGACATCCTGCAGGGCCACAGTGAAACCGGCCCGCTGTTCGGCGTATTGAAGTTCCTCGGTAACATCGCCTCGTCGTGGGCCGGTATCCCGGGCGGCATCTTCTCCCCGGCGCTCGCCGTGGGTGCGGGGCTAGGCGGAAATATCGCGCAGCTCCTGCCGAGCGCCGATAACTCGGCGGTCGTGCTGCTGGGCATGGCCGCCTATCTTGCCGGCGTCACGCAGGCGCCGCTCACCGCCGTGGTCATTTCGCTGGAGCTCACGGCCAACCACCAGATGGCACTGCCGCTCATGGCGGCGTGCCTGCTGGCCCGGGCCGTCTCGGGCCTGGTCTGCCGCGTACCCGTCTACAAGGCGTTGGCCGATGTGCTGATCGTCCACTACGAGGAGGAGCGCCTTCGCCGGGAATCGCCCACCACCGAAGGAACAAGCACACCATGACGACCGACGACCGCTGGGACGGCCTGCTACTGGACGTGGGCCTTGCCACCCTCGTCGACAACGGCGTGCCCTACGGGGCCGTCGCGGACGGCGCGATCGGCTGGCGCGACGGCGTCATTACGTTCGCCGGTCCACGCGGCGACCTGCCCGGAGAGCCCCACACCCTGGCGCACCGTGTCGAGTCCCTGCCGGGAACCTGGGTAACGCCCGGGCTGATCGACTGCCACACCCATCTCGTCTTCGGAGGCGACCGCGCCCAGGAGTTCGAGCAACGCCTCGAAGGCGCGACCTACGAAGAGATCGCGCGGGCGGGTGGTGGCATCGTCTCCAGCGTGCGTGCCACGCGCGCGGCCAGCGAAGACGAGTTGCTGCGCGTGTCCCTGCCCCGCGCGCGAGCCTTGCTGGCCGACGGCGTCACCACCCTGGAAATCAAATCCGGCTACGGACTGGAACCCGACGCGGAGCGCCGCATGCTCCGCGTGGCACGGCGTATCGGTGTCGAACTCGGCATCGACGTGCGGACGACCTTCCTCGGCATGCATGCCCTGCCACCGGAATACGCGGGCCGACGCGACGACTACGTCGCCCTCGTCTGCGACACCATGCTGCCGTCGCTAGCCGACGAAGGCCTGGTCGACGCGGTGGACGCGTTCTGCGAAAGCATCGGCTTCACCCATGCCGAAACCGACCGACTGTTCCGCAAAGCCAGCGCGCTCGGCCTGCCGGTGAAACTGCACGCCGAACAGTTGTCCGACCTGGGCGGCGCCGCACTGGTCGCCCACTACGGCGGCCTTTCCGCCGACCACCTCGAGTGGACCAGCGAGGAAGGCGTCCGCGCCATGGCCCAGGCCGGCACGGTCGCCGTGTTGTTGCCCGGCGCGTACTACGCCCTGCGCGACACACGGCCGCCACCGGTCGAAGCGTTCCGCCGCCACGGCGTGGCCATGGCGGTGGCGACCGACCTCAATCCCGGCACCTCGCCCCTGCTCTCGTTACGGCTGGCGATGGGCATGGCCTGCACCTTGTTCCGTCTCACCCCGGAAGAAGCGTTGCGCGGCGCGACCGTCCATGCCGCGCATGCGCTTGGCCTGGACGATCGCGGCACGCTCGCGCCCGGTCGACGCGCCGACCTCGCCATCTGGAACATCCGCCACCTGCCGGAGCTTTGTTACTGGATCGGCGGTAGCCTGCTGCACGAAGTAAGGCTTCGCGGCGAGCGTCTCGACGTAAGCTAAATCCGACCGAATTTTCCGAATCCTTCCATCGATAGGCGAGTGTCATTCGCCTAAGATCGGCGACGTCGATCTCGCGTGGCACGCGCCGCGCGTCGTAAGGAACACCGTTGAACGCTACACCGCCAGCATGCTGCGGGAATCGCGCCACGTCCCGCCGCGTCGCAAGCTTCGCGCTTGCCCTGTCGCTGCTCGGCGGCTGCGCCGATCCACAGGAGACCGCCGCCGAACGCGCCACGCGCGCGCGGCAGATGAGGGATGTGTCACGCATGCTCGATGCCATGGAGGAGCCGCCATTGCCGGGCGCCACGGCGCCCGGGCCGAACGCCGTCGCCGCGGCGAGCAAGCGCCTTCTGGAAGCCTCGTCGGCCGAAGCCGTTGGGCCGAAGCCTTCCCTGGACTGGCTCGCGGGCATTTCCACCGGCGCTGTCGCCGTGCTTGCGAGCGGCGTCGGCGGCATGCTGTGGCGACGCCGACGAAAGCGTCGTCACGCTGCGCACATCCCGCCGCCGTCCATCGCGGACCTCTTCACCGACGACAGCCCCGCACCGCCTGCCGCGACCACCGACCACAAGACACCCGAGTGGGTCTATGAAGACTCCTCGTACACCACGCCGTCGCTCTACATGGTCCCCGATCCTGTCGATCTCCTCGTGCCAGCGAACGACACTCGCCCGCCTCCCACCCATACATCCGGCGCGTCGCCACGAGAGGACACGCTGCTGAGGGAACTTCACGCCATCGACGCCAGCCCAGCCCTTCACCTCATCGGCGACGAACGATTTCCGGAAATCCGTCGCGTCGGCGAGGGCACCACCAGCGCGGACGCCTGGCAAACGATCCTCGAACAGGCCGGCACAGGGGAAGGAGACGATGCCCGGCTCGCGCGCTGGCTCGCGCCGGCCGTCCTCGTGTTGCGCTCACGCGACCTTCGGCGGCGGGATGCCGAGGCCTTGCTCGAAGAAGCCGCCCTGCGCACTCGCGATGGCATGAATCGCGCGGCTGACGACGAACGCGCGCACTGGGTCGCTCGCGCCATTCGCGTTGAACTGGCCCGCATCGAGCGCCTTTCCGGGGCCACGCGATTGTTCGCCCTGCGCGCCCTGCAAGCGCGCCAGGCCGTCGACCTCGGAGTGGAAGCGGCACCCGTGCTGGATGCATGGATCGACGTGCAGCTGGCGTGGGCCGGCTGGTTGCTTGGCGGAGGGGCGGCGGCGCGCCAGTCGGAAGCGGAAACCCTTTGCGACCGCCTTGCCGCCTTGGGCCTCGAGGCATCCACGCGCGCGCTGCGCCGACGTGCCGAGATCTTCCTGCAACGCGCCGAAGGCGAGAAAGCATCGACACGGCTGGCCAACCTGGATCGCGCGCAGGCCTTGCTCGAAGACGCCTACATGCAGGGCGGCGACGCCGGCACCGCGCTGCTTCTGGCGCGTTGCGCGCGCCAACGCGCGATGACGCTGCCGCCCTCCGACGAGGCGGTCGACGCCTGTGCCCTGGCGCTCACGCATGCCTTCCTCGCCGAGCAGGATCCCGCATGGCGTATGGACGCCCTCGAATGCCGGCTTGCCGTACAGCTCACGTACGAGTCGCTGCCGGGCCGCGCCGTACAGGGCGAAGTCGCCGCCTCGCTGGGGCGGGAGCTCGCATCGATGGAGGCCGATTCCGTCGGCGCACGCATGGCCATGGCAGCGACACGCCTGCGCGAAGGCGATTTCGCCGGGGCCAGTACGCTGTGCGAGGCCGCATGGCGCAGCGGCGGCGGCGACCCGCACCTGCTCAATCTCTGGCGCGATGCCTGTCGCGGCTGGACCCAGACCGCCGACACCACCGGCCACGATCGACATGCGCTCGCCCAGGCCGTACGCCAGCTGGCGATCGCGCGCGCCACACTCTAACCAGGAACACCGTACGCCGATGAGCTCTACCCACGCCCCCAACGACAACCCGCCCTCTTTCTGGAACACGCGTTACGGCATCACGGCCGCGGTCGCTACCGACAACGTCGTCACGCGCTCCCTCCAGCTCTATGGGGAATGGGCCGAGCACGAAACCGACCTGCTCAGCGGACTCGTCGAAGAAGGCCAGACGGTCCTCGAGTTCGGCGGGGACTTCGCGGCACATGCCTTGTGGATGGCCCACGCCGTAGGCCCCCTGGGCCAGGTCCATGTCGTCGAACCGCGCCGCCTGCGCTTCCAGCAGTTGTGTGCGAATGTCGCGCTCAACCAGCTCGACAACGTCTTCGCTCATCCCGCCTGGCTCGATCGAAGCGCAGGGCAGCACCACCTGGGCCCGAAAGAACCGGTCCGCGCGATCACCATCGACAGCCTCCAGCTGGAAGCCGTGCACATGATGAAATTCAACCTTGCCGACACCCTGGTCAATGCACTGGCCGGTGCCAGCGAGACCCTGCGCGCGCATCGCCCGCTGCTCTACGTACGCCTTTCGGGCATGGAGCAGGCCGCGGAAGAGATCGCCGCGATCAAGGCGTTGGGCTATCGCGCGTGGTCGCACGTTCCCTACCTCTACAACAGCGACAACTTTGCCGGCATCGAGGACAACATCTTCCCCGGCATCGTCCAACAGAACGTGATCGCCGCCCCTGCCGACAGCCATTTCGAATTCGGCGACCGTCTCGAACTCTGAGGACAGGGACGCGACGCAAACAAAAAGGTTCATCGCGGAAGTCCGGGGACGCCGAAGGCATCGGTTCACTCAGCGGCTGATGCCGCGGCGAGCGCGGACGTGGCGGCGCAGAGCCTTCGGTGCCCACCCTCGCTGCTCAGACAGGTCCTCCGCGTTTCGTACCGGAAAGGCCGCTGCTGAACTGACCCCAAGAAGTTGGACAGTTTAGGCGCTAGGCACCCGAGGCCTGGGTTCGGTACTGAACCGGACTCAGGCCTTTTAGTTTGAGCTTGATGCGATCGTGATTGTAGTAGTGGATGTAACGGCGTATGCCTTGCT
>NZ_DATLIW010000024.1:0-10204 GCF_035539195.1 Luteibacter sp. | reverse complement strand
CATGCGGCCAACGGACAGATCCCGCCAGCCATCCACGAAATGCTGTCGGTCCGAAAAACGCCCTATCGGGTGTCTAGAAATACTTGACCACTTCAGGGCGCCAAGGTCTCCCCGCGAAACGCCCAAGTGTACAAAGCGATGGCGCAGCCGAGCCCCGCGAGGCCGAAGGCGAGCCATATGCGAGATGCGCGGTGCGCAAGATTGCCGGACATGCAGAGCGCTCGGCACAGGTAACCCACGAGGAAGTTTTCTTCCAGCGACATCGCTCATGAAAGCCTCGCGAAAGTCTTTGAGGGCGCTCGCGTTTCTTTACGCGTTTTTATGTTGACGGCTTCTTCGCCGGAGGCGTACGATCCGCCCGCCGATCATGTGGTCGGTCTTCCCCCAAGTGGAATCCATGGATAGTTATCCGAGTCGACAGGCGATCGCGGACACCGCGTTTGTGATCGCCCTCAACGTGAATGTCCGCGCGCAAGGCGTGGGCGAGTTCCGTCACGGATAACTCGCTCACCTCCGGCCGCGGGCTGGAGGTGTGCCATGTTCAAGATCGTATTTTCCCTTTTTTCGCTTCCCGCGGCCGTCGGCACCGCCGTGCGTGACGTCCTGCCTGCGCGTGTTCCCGCGCGCAGCGATGGCCTGCGTCGCAGCGGATTGCACTGTGTCTGGCGACGCGACGCATCGTCCGGACAGCTTCGCAGCTACTGGTCCGGGTCGGACTGACGCCAGCGCAAACACGGTGCCGGTCAGACATCCACTGTCACCTTTCCTCACTAGCATTCGGCACGTGTCGCAACGCGGCACGTTGCCGTTCGACGTCTCATGCAAGGACGTTCCATGAAAGCATTTCGCTTGATTGTCTTGCCGGCGATTCTCTTGCCGGCCCTCTTCGTCGATGGTTGCTCTCGCGCACCCGCGGCAAACGCGGTGGCCGAGGTGCCTGCCTTCACCGTCAGCCACGGGCTGGTTCATTTGCCCGCGGAGTCTCCCCTCCGCCGCGAGATACGCGTCGACGCCGTGACTGCCAGCGGGGGCGCGACGACGGCCATGTACCCGGCGATCATCGAAGGTGATCCGGCGCGTTCGTCGACCATCGTCTCGCCGGCGATCGGGCGCGTCGTCGCCCTGGATGTCGGCCTGGGCGACCACGTGCATAAAGGCCAGGTACTGGCCCGAATTCTTTCCGGTGACGGCGCGCAGGCTTACGCCGACAACGCTCGCGCCAGCGATGCGAGCGACCTCGCACGGCGCCAGCTCGATCGTGCCATCGCCGTCCAGGGTGCGGGTGGCAACGCCAGCAAGGACGTCGAAGCCGCGCGCAGCGCACTTGCCCAGGCCGAGGCCGAGCAGGCGCGTTCGCGCATCCGCCTGGCTGCCTTGCAGGGCGGTGGCGGGGCGCCTTCGCGCAGCCACGAACTCGTCCTGACGGCGCCGTTCGATGGCTCGATCACGTCGCTGAGCATCGCCGCGGGGTCGACTGTGAACGACGTGACCGCGCCCTTGATGACCGTGACCAACCTGGATCGTGTATGGGCCACCGCCAACGTGCCCGAGGACGCGGCGGCCATGGTGTCGGTGGGCGACGCGGCCCGCATCTCGCTCAGCGCCTATCCGGGCATGCAGCGCGTGGGCAGCGTCGGCTCGATCAGTGCCGTGCTGGATAACGACACCCGTCGGATCAAGGCGCGTATTTCGCTGGACAATCCGGACGAGCGTCTGAAGCCGAACATGTTCGCGACCGTCTCGTTGCAGCAGGCGGGTGCGCCTGGCGTGGTGGTGCCGCAGACGGCGCTGATCATGGACAACGACCGTGTCAGCGTCTTCGTCGAACGTGGGCCATGGACGTTCGAACGACGCGATATCGATATCGGCAGTGACAATGGCAGCGTTACCCAGGTGCTTCACGGCCTTGCCGTGAACGAGCGTGTCGTCGTTCGAGGCGGAGTGCTCCTGCAATGATTGCGCGCCTGATGCGTTTTTGTTTCCACAGGCGCGGGGTCGTTGCCGCCGTGATGTTGCTGGTGGGCGTTTACGGCTATTACGCGTCCACGCAGCTTGCCGTCGAGGCCTATCCCGAACTCAGCGACGTCACCGCGCAAGTGACCACCCAGGCGCCGGGCCTGGCCGCCGAGGAAGTCGAGCAGCAGATCACCACGCCGCTGGAACGTGCCCTTGCCGGTGTGCCGCATCTGGCCAGCATGCGGTCGAGCAGTACCTTTGGCCTGTCACTGATCACACTGACGTTCGACGAGAGCAGCGAGGACTACTGGGTGCGCTCGCGCATACGCGAACACATCGAGGCGGTCACCTTGCCGCCGGGCGTCACCGCCGGGCTGGATGCGGTCAGTGGACCGGCGGGCGAGATCTACCGGTATACGCTCGAGTCGCCGTCGAAGAATCTCATGCAACTCTCCGACCTGCAGAAGTGGCTGGTGATTCCCGCCCTGAAGAAAGTGCCGGGTGTCGCCGAGGTGGACAACTTTGGCGGCTTCACCAAGGAGTACCGCCTCGACATCGACCCCTCGGCGTTGCTGCGCTTCGGTATCGGCGTCAACGACATCATTACCGCTATCGCCAGTAACAACGCCAACGCCGGCGGCGGCCGGGTGAGCCGCGGCGAACAGTCGTACGTCATCCGTGGCGTGGGCCTGGTGCGGTCGCTGGGCGACATGGGTGCCATCGTGGTGACGCAGAAGAAGGGCGTGCCGGTGTTCCTGCGCGACCTGGGTACGATTACCTATGGGCACCAGACCCGCGAAGGCATCCTCGGCAAGGACAACAATCCCGATGCGATCGAAGGTATTGTCGACATGCTCTTGCACGAGAACGCGTCGCGCGTCCTGCAGGGCATTCATGCCAAGGTCGACGAGCTCAACGCGACGCTTGCCGCGCAGGATGTGAAGATCGTTCCCTACATCGATCGCGACGTGCTGGTGAACGCGACGGTCGAGAAGGTCAAGCACACGGTGCTCGAAGGCATCGGACTGGTATGCCTGGTCCTCATCCTGTTTCTGGGCAGCCCGCGCAGTGCCCTGGTAGCGGCGGTGACCATTCCGTTCGCCCTGGCCGTGGTCTTCGTCCTCATGCATGCGTTCCATATGCCGGCGAACCTGTTCTCCCTGGGCGCGATCGATTTCGGCGTCATCGTGGATGGCGCGATCGTGGTGACGGAGACCATCGTGCGCCGTCGCGAGGCGATGCCCCTGCAGGTGCTTTCCGGCGATGTCGTCCTCGAGGCGGCGGGCAAGGTGGCGCGTCCGATCTTCTTCGCCACGCTGATCATCATGACCGCGTATGCGCCGCTCCTGGCCTTCGAGCATGCCGAAGGCCGGCTGTTCGCACCGATGGCGTGGACCGTGGGTTTCGCGCTGCTGGGTGCGCTCGTCGCCACGCTCGTGCTCATCCCTGGCCTGGCCTATCTCGCCTTGCGCCGTCCGCGAAAGGTATTCCACAACCGTCCTCTGGAGCGTTTGCAGATGGCGTACGGCCGTGGCCTGACGCGGTTGCTTGGCCGTCCGCCCATCGCCTGGGGCGTGGCGGGCGCGACGGTCCTGGCGGTGGTCCTGCTCGGGACGACGGTGGGGCGTGAGTTCCTGCCGGATCTCGACGAGGGTGCCCTGTGGGTGCAGGTGCAGTTGCCGTCCGGCCTGTCGCTGGAAAAGGCCAGCAGCATGGCCAACGACTATCGGGCGGCCGTGCGGTCCTTTCCCGAGGTCTCCTATGTCGTCACCCAGCTGGGGCGCAACGACGACGGCAGCGACCCATGGACGCCGTCGCACATCGAGTCCGGTGTTGGCCTGACGCCGTACGACACCTGGCCTGCCGGTGAGACCAAGCAGGACTTCGTCGCCAAACTCGATGCGCGCTTGCGCACCCTTCCTGGCATCAGCGCGGGTATCAGCCAGCCCATCGTCGACGGCGAGAACGACAAGCTCGGTGGTGCCCATAGTCCGCTGGTGCTGCGCATCTATGGCACGGACTTCAAGGAGCTACGCCGTATCGGCAACGCGGTGGTGGATGTACTGCACCAGGTCGACGGCACGGCCGACGCGTCGATCTTCGAGGAGCCGCCAACGGCCCAGGTGGCGATCGAGGTCGATCGCGAGGCCGCCGCCCGCTATGGCATCAGTGTCAGCGACATCAGCAACCTCGTGCAGGATGCCGTCGGTGGGGCGCCGATCTCGCAGGCCTACGTGGATGACCGCATCTACAACATCACCGCGCGTGTTCCGCGAGAGATCGTCAGCAGCCCCGGCCGATTGGGCGAGCTGACGCTCACCAGCAGCGCCGGTGCGCAGATTCCCCTGTCGATGGTCACCAGGATCGTGACCCGTTCGGGCGAGGCGACGATCGCGCACGAGATGGGCCAGCGCAACCTGATCGTCCGTATCGATACGCGCGGCCGTGCCTTGTCGCAATACCTCGCCGACGCGGACCGCCAGATTGCCGAGAAGATACGTTTCGACACGTCGGCCTACCACCTGCAATGGGCCGGGCAATTCGAGAGCCAGCAGCGCGCGCAGTCGCGGCTGGTCGCGGTCATGGTGATGGTTCTCGCGGTCATGACGATCTTCCTGTTCGCGGAGTTCGGCAAGCTGCGGCAGGCCGCACTGGTGCTGGGCGTGGTGCCGCTGGCCGCACTGGGCGGCTTGCTGGCGGTGACGCTTCGCGGTGAGACATTGAACATCGCCACGGCGGTCGGCTTCATCGCGCTGTTCGGCGTGGCCGTGCAGAACGGAGTGATCATGGTGTCCAACATCAATCGTGTGAGAGAGAAGGGGGCGTCGCTCGCCGACGCGGTGCTCGCCGGGGCGACCCAGCGATTCCGCCCCGTCTTGATGACGGCCACGGTAGCCACCGCGGGGATGCTGCCGGCGGCACTGGCCACCGGTATCGGTACGGACGTGCAACGGGGGCTGGCCACCGTCGTGGTCGGTGGCCTGGGTGTGGCGACGCTGCTCACCCTGTTCGTGTTGCCCGCGCTGTACTTCGCCGTGGAGCGAGCCGCCGAACGGCGTGTGGCCACCAGGCGTGCCACGCAACGGGTGGGTAACGAAGGGAGTGCGTCATGAAGCGGATGGCTTGCCTGATACGCCGCGCCTTGACGGTCACCTTGCCGCTCGCGCTGATGGCTTGCGCCGCGGGGCCCGACTTCCGGCCGCCCGCGAACGACCACCCGGAGCACTTCCTGCCGCCGGCGGTAACGGCTGCGAACGAAGGGCCGACATTCGACGCGCACGCCGCGCCGCCCGCCGCATGGTGGATGGCTTACCGCTCGCCCGAACTCGATGCCCTGGTGGCACGGGCGCTCGCACGGCATCCGGACATCGCGGCGGCGCAAGCGGCACTGGCGGCGACACAGGAGATGGTAGAGGCGCAGCGATCGGCGTTCTTTCCGTCGGTGAGCGCGGCGTTCCAGCCTACCCGGCAGAAGACCGCCGGTACGCTGTCATCTGTGCCGGCCTCCGGTGCCTACATCTATAGCCTGCACACCGCGCAGTTGAATGTCGGCTTCACGCCGGATGTCTTTGGCGGCAACCGTCGCCAGGTGGAAGCGCTCGCGGCGCAGAGCGACGTCGCCCGTTTCCAGCTGGAGGCGACGCGTGTCACGCTGGTGGCCAATCTGTGTACGGCGGTGGTGAATGCGGCCGTGTTGCGTGAGCAGCGGGACATCACGCAGCGCCTGGTCGCCGGGCAGCGTGACAGCCTGGCCATACTGCAGCGCCGTCGTGATGCCGGTGACGCCGGCGACGCGGATGTGCTGCTCCAGCAAGCGTCGCTGGCGCAGACGCTGTCGACGCTTCCGCCGATCGAGAAAGCACTCGGCCAGGCCGAGGATGCGGTAGCCGTCCTGACCGGTGCCTTCCCGGATAGCTCGACCTTGCCGCTGCCTGCGCTGGAACAACTGTCATTGCCGGCGAGTCTGCCGGTAAGCGTTCCTGCGCGGCTGCTCGAGCGGCGTCCGGATGTCCTGGCCGCCCAGGCCCAATGGCATGCGGCCACCGCGCAGATCGGCGTGGCCGAGGCCGCGCGCCTGCCCGATGTGCAGATCGACGCGACGCTCGGTAGTTCGGCGGATCGCATCAGTCGTCTGTTCTCCGCGGGCACGGGCCTTTGGAGCCTTGCCGGGAACCTCGCCGCACCGCTCTTCGACGGCGGTGCGCTGGCCCATCGTCAACGCGCGGCGGAAGCGACCGAGCGGCAATACGCGGCGGTGTATCGGAGCACGGTGTTCACCGCCTTCGGCAATGTCGCCGACGCGCTGCGTGCCGTGCAGTCCGACGCCAGCGCGGTGGCCGCCACCGGGCAATCCAGCGCATCCTGTGCCCGCAGCTATGCCATCGCCCGGGCGCAACTGGCCGCAGGCGACCTGAGCATGCAGTCGCTGCTACTCACCCAGGCCGCTTGCCAGCAAGCCGACCTGGCGAAGGTGCAGGCCGAGGGTAACCAGTTGGCCGACGTGGCGGCTCTATTCCAGGCACTCGGCGGCGGATGGTCCGAGGAGGTTGGCGTTCCGGAAGCCGGCGCTCACGCCAAGGCGGCAACGAAGCGCATGACCACAGCATTCATGCAGTAACGCAGCCCGGCCGCCTCCGGGCCACCCTGTTGCCCTCCACGTAGCTTGCCCTGCATGTGGCTTGCCCTCCATGTAGCTTGCCCTCCATATGGCTAGCCCTCCATGCAGGTTGCCCTCCATGTAGCTTGCTCTCCATGCAGGTTGCCCTCCATGTGGCTAGCCCTCCATGTGGCTAGCCCTCCATGTGGGAGCCGCTTCAGCGGCGATTAGGCAAATCGGCCGCGGCGTCAGCATCGGTCAGCGAAATGAACGCCAAGGCCAATGAGGTGGGCCGTAAAGGACTTGTCTATCATGTGCGGCGATCGCCGATGAATCGGCTCCTACAGGGGCGTTATGCGGCGTATGGCACGAAGTGCATCGCGACGGCATTCATGCAGTAACGCAGCCCGGTCGGGTCCGGACCGTCGTCGAACACGTGCCCTAGATGCGCATCGCAGCGAGCGCAACTCACGGCGATGCGCTCCTCGAGCAGGCTCTTGTCGCTGGTCTGCACGATGTTCTTCTTCGAGATCGCCTGATAGAAGCTAGGCCAGCCGGTACCGGAATCGAACTTGGTCGCTGAGTCGTACAGGGCCGTGTCGCAGCAGATGCAGCGATACAGGCCATTGGCATGGCTGTCATAGCCCTTGCCGCTGTAGGGCGCCTCGGTGCCCGCTTCGCGGGTGACGTAGTACGCCTGCGTGCTCAGTTTCTCCTTCCACTGCTCTTCGGTCATGACGACGCGGGGCACGGAACGGGTGTCGATCAGTTTCTTGTTGGCGCCGAACTCGTCCAGGGTGACGTTCCCGCCCTTTGCCGGTGGCGCGTCGGCGGCCATGACGGGCCGCATGCCGCGGAGGAGGAAGGGCAGGGAAATCGACGCGACCGCAGTCGCGGCGAAAACACCCAGGAAGCGGCGACGATCGGGATCGGTGCTGCGCATGGAGCCTCCGTAAACAAGGAAGGGCGCGAGGTCGCGCCCTTCCCTTAGAGACCGGACTTCCGGTCGAAGGCTTACAACCGGGTCAATCGTTCACCCAGTGGCATTCGCGGTGCGTCTGGTAGGTGGCGTTCTTGTCCTGATGGTTCTTCTGCACCTGGTTGCCCACGTAGCCGCCCGCGACAGCGCCACCCACGGTGGCCAGGGTCTTGCCCTTGCCGCCGCCCACCTGGTGGCCCAGAAGGCCGCCAGCCACCGCGCCGACGCCGGTACCGATCAGGCGGTTGTCGTCGCGGGAGTGAATCTGTTTGGTCTCGACGTCACGGCATACCTGGTGCTGGCTGCGGTGCTGTGCCTGGGCCGGCGGGGCGCTCACGGCGGCTCCGGTAGCGAGCACGAACGCCGTGGCGGCGAGCAGATGGGTCTTCATGGCAGGTCCTCCTTTTCGGTGGCCTTCAGGGATACCGCCGGTGCCGTGACGGATGGGTCAACAGGCGGCCTTTCGGTCGCCTTGATCGACATGGCGTATGGCCGCGGTTTAATCGGCGTGCCACGGGCTTCGGCTACGGCCTCGGTCAATTCGGCGCCGAGCAGCAGGATCAGGGCCGAGTAGTAGACCCAGACCAGCAGGACGACCACGCCGCCGGCTGGGCCATAGGGTCCGCCGACGTTGCTGCGTTCGAGATAGATGCCGATGGCGAACTTGCCGACGACGAAGAGCAGGGCGGTGAGGCTGGCGCCGATCATCGCGTCGCGCCATTCGATGACCGCATCCGGCAGCACCTTGTAGATGGCGCCGAAGATGAGTACGAACACGCCGAACGAGATCACCGTCTCCAGCACATGCCAGCCCGCCGTGCCGCCGCGCACGAACACGGCGATCATCGCGCTGGCCGAAAACGAGATGACCAGCAGGAAGGCGAGCGATAGCAGCAGGCCGAGCGCGTGCAGGCGGGCGCGCAACCAGCCGAGGATGGCGTGCGTGGCCTTGCCGGGGCGTGGCTGCAGGCTCCACACGCGATTGAGCGCGCCCTGGAGCTGGGCGAAGACTGCCGAGGCACCCACCAGGGTCACGCCCAGACCGATCACGCCGGCCATGCTGCCCACGCTGGGCTTCTGCTTGGCATTCTCGATGACCAGTCGGACGGCCTCGGAGGCTCGCTCGCCGACCAGGCCGTTGAGGCTGTCGATGAGCTGGGCCTGCCATTCGGGGCGCAACGAGGCCACCACCCACAGCAGCAGCACCAGCAGGGGTGCGAAGGACAACGCCGAGTAGAAGGCCAGGGCCGCGGCACGGGTCATCAGTTCGTCGTCACTGAACCCCTTGGCGGTCGTGCGGACGACGGTCACGCCCAGTTTGAGCCTCGAATCCACAGGTGATCTCCGTTGTACGCCGGCCAACGCAGCTTCGTGGGATGCACGCGAAAATCGCGTGGATGTGGGGCGACTACGGCGCGGGCGGGACGGACGTGCCGTGCATCCGGCTGATAGCGGCAGGAATGCCCTCGGCCCCCTTCACCTCGATCACCCTCTCGTTAAAGGCGAAATCGGTATCCGTCTCGTACGACCAGGTGCTGTGGTACGGCATGTACACGCCCCATCCGCCCAAGTCGACCACCGGCGCGATGTCCGAGCGCAACGAGTTGCCGACCATGGCGAAACGCTCCGGTGTCACGTCGAACTCGCGGAAAAGACGTGCATAGGCCGCCGGATCCTTCTCGGAGACGATCTCGATGCGGTGGAAGACATCGGCGAGGCCGCAGCGGGCGACTTTGTATTCCTGGTGGAAGAGGTCGCCCTTGGTGATGAGCACCACACGATGTTCGCGGGCCACGGCTTCGACCGCGGCGCGGATACCGGGGAGCAGCTCGACCGGATGGGCGAGGACATCCTTGCCCAGGCGCACGATGCGGTGGATGTCGCGAGCCTCGACACGGCCTTCGGTGAGTTCGATCGCCGACTCGATCATCGACAGGGTCATGCCCTTGGCGCCATAGCCGAACAGCTTGATATTGGCGCGCTCGGTGTTCAGCAGCGCCTCGCGCAGGCCCTCGCGTTCGAGATCGATATAGCGGCCGAGGATGGCCTCGAATTCATCTTGTGCGCGATCGTAGAACTCCTGGCTGTGCCAGAGCGTGTCATCGCCGTCGAAGCCGACCAGGTCGATCATGGGTACAAGATCCGGGTATTGGCAGTGGGGTAGGATAGCGCGAGCACCTATCGCCGATGAACCGGCTCCTACTCAGAGCACGCACCGATATGCCCGGCTACGAATTCACCGACATCGCCTGCCCCTATTGCGGCGAGACCATCGAAGTCGCCGTCGATACCTCGGGCGGTAGCCAAACGTATATCGAGGATTGCCAGGTGTGCTGCCGGCCGATCGTGATGCGCCTGGTCGTGGACGAGGGCGACGAGAGTTTCGATCTGACGGCTTCGGCGGAGAACGACGGGTGATCGGATCAAAAATGGTTCGACGCAAACTTCCGGGGGCGCTGAAGGCATAGGTTCACTCGCTTCGCGAGTGCGTGTTATCAGCGGCTGATGCCGCGGCAGCGGGCTGGGACGTTGCGGCGCAGAGCCTTCGGTGCCCACCCTCGCTGCTCAGACAGGTCCTCCGCGTTCGGTGCGGAAGGCCGCTTCGCGGCGTGTCTTATATGGCCTGCGGCCGCTCACTTGTGCGGAACTCGCCTCGAGGGTGGGCACCGAAG
>NZ_DATLIW010000023.1:0-40817 GCF_035539195.1 Luteibacter sp. | reverse complement strand
TTCCGCACAAGTGAGCGGCCGTAGGCCATATAGATACATCGGCCGCGCAGCGGCCTTCCGCACCGAACGCGGAGGACCTGTCTGAGCAGCGAGGGTGGGCGCCAAGGTCTCCCCGCGAAACGCCCAAGTGTACAAAGCGATGGCGAAGCCGAGCCCCGCGAGGCCGAAGGCGAGCCATGGGCAAGATGCGAAACACGAAAAAATGCCCGGTATGCCGAGCGCCCCCCGCTAATCCACGATGAACCAAAAAAGGGCCGGATTGCTCCGGCCCTTTTTGTGTCCTTAGCTATCAGGCGACAGCGGCGATCAGGCGTACAGCGGGTTCGGCTTGTCGACGTCCAGCTTGTATTCCTTGATGGCGCGGCTCACGTCCTTCGCGTTGACCTTGCCGTCCTTCGCCAAGGCAGCCAGCGCGGCGTGGGCGATCCAGTAGCGATCGACCTCGAAGTGGCTGCGCAGGTTGGCACGCGTGTCGCTGCGGCCGAAGCCATCCGTACCCAGCACCGTGTAACGCATGCCATCCGGCATGAAGGCGCGCACCTGATCGGCGAACTCGCGAACGTAGTCCGTCGCGGCGATCGCCGGACCCTGACGCTCGCCGAGCAGGCCGGTGATGTACGGCACGCGCTGCGTGGCTTCCGGATGCAGGCGGTTCCAGCGCTCGGCGTCGAAGCCTTCGCGGCGGACTTCCGAGAAGCTCGGTACCGACCAGATATCCGACGTCACGCCGAAGTCCTTCTCCAGCAGCTCGGCCGCGGCGATGACTTCGCGCAGGATCGTGCCCGAGCCGAGCAGCTGCACGCGCGGCTCGTTCTTCTTCGCCTTGCCGCCGTCCTTGAACAGGTACATGCCCTTGACGATGCCTTCCTCGCTGCCCTTGGGCAGATCGGGGTGGGCATAGTTCTCGTTCATCACGGTGATGTAGTAGTAGACATCTTCCTGCTCCTGCATCATCCGGCGCGTGCCGTCCTGCAGGATCACCGCCAGTTCGTAGGAGAAGGTCGGGTCGTAGGAGATGACGTTCGGGATCGCGCCGGAGAGCAGGTGCGAATGACCGTCCTCGTGCTGCAGGCCTTCGCCGTTGAGCGTGGTGCGGCCCGAGGTGCCGCCGATGAGGAAGCCGCGCGCACGCATGTCGCCGGCCGCCCAGCAGAGGTCGCCGATACGCTGGAAACCGAACATCGAGTAGTAGATGAAGAACGGCAGCATCGCCACGTTGCTGATGCTGTAGCTTGTCGCCGCGGCCAGCCAGGCGCTCATGCCGCCGGCTTCGCTGATACCTTCCTGGAGGACCTGGCCCTTCTGGTCTTCGCGGTAGTACAGCAACTGGTCGGCATCCTGCGGACGATACTTCTGGCCGAACGGCGCGTAGATGCCGATCTGGCGGAACATGCCTTCCATACCGAAGGTACGGGCTTCGTCGGCAACGATCGGCACCAGGCGCGGGCCGAGTTCCTTGTCACGCAGCATGAGGTTCATGCCGCGAACCAGGGCCATCGTGGTCGAGATCTCGCGATCGCCCGTGCCCTTGGTGATCTGCTCGAAGGCTTCGAGCGTGGGCGCGGTGAACGACTTGTCCGATTTGCGACGACGCTGCGGCAGGAAACCGCCCAGCGCGCGACGGCGCTCGAGCATGTACTGCACTTCTTCCGAGTCCTTGCCCGGGTGGTAGTACGGCACGTCCTCGAGCTTGTCGTCGGGAATGGGGATATTGAAGCGGTCGCGGAAGGCGCGGATCGCGTCGGTGTCCATCTTCTTCTGGTTGTGCGCCGGGTTCTGCGATTCGCCCGCCGCGCCCATGCCATAACCCTTCACCGTCTTGGCGAGGACCACGGTGGGCATGCCCTTGGTGTTCACCGCCGCGTGGTAGGCCGCGTAGACCTTGTGCGGATCGTGACCGCCACGGTTGAGGCGCCAGATGTCGTCGTCGGACATGTTGGCGACGAGGGCTGCGGTTTCCGGGTACTTGCCGAAGAACTTCTCGCGCGTGTACGCGCCGCCGAAGGCCTTGCAGGCCTGGTATTCGCCGTCGACGGTTTCCATCATCAGCTGGCGCAGCTTGCCCGTGGTGTCGCGGGCAAGGAGCGGATCCCAGTAGCTGCCCCAGGCCACCTTGATGGCATTCCAGCCAGCGCCGCGGAACACGCCTTCCAGCTCCTGGATGATCTTGCCGTTGCCGCGCACCGGGCCGTCGAGGCGCTGCAGGTTGCAGTTGATGACGAAGATGAGGTTATCCAGGCCTTCGCGGCCGGCCAGGGAGATCGCACCCAGCGACTCCGGCTCGTCCGACTCGCCGTCGCCCATGAAGCACCAGATCTTGCGATCGGACTTCGGGATGAGGCCGCGGTGCTCGAGGTACTTCCAGAACTGGGCCTGGTAGATCGCCTGGATCGGGCCAAGGCCCATGGACACGGTCGGTACCTGCCAGTAGTCCGGCATCAGGTAAGGATGCGGATACGAGGATAGACCCTTGCCCTTGCCTTCCACTTCCATGCGGAAGAGATCGAGCTGTTCTTCGCTGATACGGCCTTCGAGGAAGGAGCGCGCGTACACGCCGGGCGCCGAATGGCCCTGGTGGAACACCAGGTCGCCCGGGTGGTCGGCGCTCGGGGCGCGCCAGAAATGGTTGAAGCCGACGTCGTACAAGGTCGCCGAGGAGGCGAAGCTGGAGATATGACCGCCGAGGTCGCCCGGCTTGCGGTTGGCGCGCACGACGGTGGCCAGCGCGTTCCAGCGGATCAGCGAGCGGATGCGCCATTCGATGGCGGCATTGCCGGGGCTGCGCGCTTCCATATGCGGCGGGATGGTGTTCACGTACTCGGTGGTCGGGTCGAACGGCAGGTAGCCGCCGGAGCGACGCGTGGAGTCGACCATGCGCTCCAGCAGGAAGTGCGCGCGCTCGGTGCCATCGTGATTGATGACGGCGTTGAGCGACTCGACCCACTCTCGGGTTTCGGTGGGGTCGAGGTCCTGGTTCAGGATATCGTCGATCTGGTCCATGGATGCTCCGCTCGCGCGTGGCGCGCGCTTCATGAGGTCTGTAGAGCCCGCTGGGGTGGCGGGAAAACCTTTCCATGATACCGCGAAGTTTTCACATACGCGGCGGTATGGGGGTTTGTCTCGTGATAAAACGTTCTGTAGCAGGGGTTTTCGCGGCCTGGCCCGGCTGGCGCCGGGATCGCCGCTGAAGCGGCTCCCACACAAGACCCGCGCAGGTCTTGTGTGGGAGCCGATTTATCGGCGATTGCGACACAAAACACCGATCAATCAATCATTTACAACAGTCCGGGGCTTGCCCGCCCGAATCTGCGCTTCGACACCGGCCACCGCGGTCATGTTGACCACCCGACGGACCGTCGCCTGCGGGGTAAGGATGTGGGCCGGCTTGGCCACGCCCATGAGGATCGGGCCGATGACCACGCCGTCGCAGAGCACGCGAACCATGTTGTAGGCCGTGTTGGCGGCGTCCAGGTTCGGGAAGACGAAGACGTTGGCCTTACCTTCCAGGCGCGAGTTCGGGAATATCCTCTCGCGTAGTTCGGGGGTCAGGGCGACATCGGCCTGCATCTCGCCTTCGACCTCGAGGCGCGGAGCTTTCTCGCGGATCAGGCGCAGCGCGTCGCGCATCTTCTTCGAACTGCGGGTCTCGCGGCCGCCGAAGTTGGAGTTGGAAAGCAGCGCGATCTTGGGCTGGATACCGAACAGCTTCAGGCGAAGCGATGCCTGCAGGGTGGCCTCGGCGATCTGCTCGGCCGTGGGGTCGTCCTGCACATAGGTATCGAGGAAGAAGAAGGTGCCCTTCTCCGTCGACACCGCCGCCATGGCGGATGCCTCGGCAATACCCTCGTCCAGACCGATGATGTCGGTGATGTAGTCGAGCTTGCTGTGATAGGTGCCGACCAGGCCACAGATCATCGCGTCGGCCTCGCCCCGCTCCACCATGAGCGCCGCGATCACCGTCGGACGCGAGCGAACCACGGCTTTGGCCGAGGCCGGCGTGACGCCGCGGCGCTCCATGATCGAGTGATACAGGCGCCAGTAGTCCTCGAAGCGCGGATCCGAGTGGATGTTGCACATCTCGAAATCCACGCCTGGCTTCAGGCGCAGTCCGGCACGCGCGATACGGCGCTCGATCACGTCGGGGCGGCCGACAAGGATCGGCCGGGCCAGGCCTTCGTCGACCACCGTCTGCACGGCGCGCAGCGTGGTTTCTTCCTCGCCTTCGGCATAGACCACGCGCTTCGGATCGGCCTTGGCACGATCGAACACCGGCTTCATGAGCAGGCCGGTGCGGAAGACGAAGCTGGTGAGCTGGTCGATATATGCCGGGAAATCCTGGATGGGGCGTTCGGCCACGCCGGAATCCATCGCCGCCTGGGCGATCGCCGGCGGCAGCTGGATCAGCAGCCGCGGATCGAACGGCTGCGGAATCAGGTACTCGGGACCGAAACTCGGCGGCTTGCCGCCATACGCGCGTGCGCTGACGTCGGACGCCTCGCGTCGCGCCAGCTCCGCGATGGCCTTCACGCAGGCAACCTTCATCTGCTCGTTGATCACCGATGCGCCGACATCGAGCGCACCGCGGAACAGATAGGGAAAGCAAAGCGCGTTATTGACCTGGTTCGGGTAGTCCGAACGACCCGTGGCCATGATGCAGTCCGGACGGACAGCCTTGGCATCTTCCGGAAGGATCTCGGGATTCGGGTTGGCCAGCGCGAAGATGATCGGGCGCTCGGCCATGGTCGCGACCATCTCCGGCTTGAGGATGCCGCCGGCGGAGAGACCCAGGAAGATGTCCGCGCCGACGACGATCTCGGCGAGCGTGCGCTTGTCCGTGTCGCGGGCGTAGCGCTGCTTGTCCGGGTCCAGGTCGGTGCGGCCGGTGTGCAGCACGCCGTCGCGATCGAAGGCGAGGATGTTCTCGCGCTTCAGGCCGAGCGTCACCAGCATGTCGACGCAGGAGATGCCTGCGGCGCCCATGCCCGTGGTGGCGAGCTTCACGTCTTCGATTTTCTTGCCGGTGACCAGCAGCGCATTGATGACCGCCGCACCGACGATGATCGCCGTACCGTGCTGGTCGTCGTGGAACACGGGAATCTTCATCCGCTCGCGCAGGTTGCGCTCGACGATGAAACATTCCGGTGCCTTGATGTCTTCGAGGTTGATGCCGCCGAACGTGGGCTCGAGGCTGGCAATGATCTCGACCAGCTTGTCCGGATCGTTCTCGTTGATCTCGATGTCGAACACATCGATACCGGCGAACTTCTGGAACAGGACGCCCTTGCCTTCCATCACCGGCTTGCTGGCCAGGGCACCGATGTTGCCCAGGCCGAGCACCGCGGTGCCGTTGGTGATCACGGCGACAAGGTTGGAGCGCGCCGTGAGTTCGGCGGCCTCGCGGGGGTCGGCGACGATCGCGTCGCACGCCGCCGCGACGCCGGGCGAATAAGCCAGGGAAAGATCGCGCTGGGTCAGCAGCGAGGTGGTCGGGGTGACCTTGATCTTGCCCGGACGGGGAAGGCGGTGGTACTCGAGCGCGGCTTGCCGCAGTTCCTCGGAGATGGCCATGGGGTCCTGTGGGGAGCTTGATGGAAGGAACGAACAGCGGGCCGGAGGCCTCGCCGTGAAGCGTCGATGTTAGCACCGCCTTGGCAAATCGCCGGACCCGGGGTGTGTTGCATTGCGACATCCAGTGATATGAAAAGGCGACATATCAGCCATGCGATAGCCGACAGATTGCGCCTGTCGCGACAGCTAAGGTCGACAGCCCTTCGTGCTTAACGAGACTGTCATGTCGCGCTTGTTTCTTGTTACGGCCCTTGGTTGCGGCCTTTTGCCTGGGGTCTGCCCGGCAACCGCCGCCACGGTCGATGAGCCGTCGCTCCGCCGCATCCTGCTTCGACTGCCCGACGATGCCAGCCGCACGAGCGACGTCAGCCTTCCCATCGATGCCACCCGGTCCTCGCTGTTCCACCTCCGTGATTCGGGCACGCTCCCAAGAGCGCTCGCGGCGAAATTCCCTGGCTTGCGGAGTTTCCGCGGCGCCGACGACCACGGCCGGACGGTACGGCTCGATGTGTCGAAGGCGGGCGTAAGAAGCAGTGTCCGCGATGGCGATGCAGAGTGGATTCTTCGCCCGGGCGACCTCGCTGCGCGAGCGCGCGGCGATTCCTCGCTTCCGCACGCCGGTGCCGCTACCAGGGCATCCGCCCTCCCCGAGGGCATGGCCATGCCGCGTGGCGGCAGCAGCGTGCGCTACGACTTCCGGCTGGCCGTGGCCGCGGACAGCCATTATGTCGCCCGCTTTGGCGGGACGGTCGAGGGCGCGCTCGGCGAGATCGTCCACGCGGTGAATCGCGCGAATGAGGTCTTCGAAACCGATGTCGGCGTGCACTTCACCCTGGTCGACGACAACGAGAAAATCATCCGTGCCGATCCCGGACGCGATCCCTTCCGCGGTAGCGATCCAGGCCCCGCCGCCGTACGGCTGATCGACCGCGAGATCGGCCGGCGAAACTACGATATCGGCCACGCCGTCACCACGTACGTCGGCGGCGAAAGCCATATCGGCAACACGTGCAGCGACGATCGTCGTGCCGATTTCTTCGCCACCCATAAAGCGGCGGCCTGGAGTGGCCATGCCCGGCCGGACACCGAGCCCTATGCCGTCGGCTTCATGATTCACGTACTCGGTCGCCAACTGGGTGCCTGGCCGACCGCTGCCGGTTGCGGCCGGATGACCCTCCCCGATCGGGCGGTGGAACCCGGCGGCGGCAGCACGGCCATGGGCTTCGCACCGTCTGCCTGTGGCGGCAGCGCGCAGTGGCTGCAACCCCGCTCGGACCTGTATTTCCACGCCGCGAACATCGACCAGATGCGTGCCTGGCTGGGTTCGCGGGGCGGACGCTGTGCCCGGAAGCGCATCAATGCGGTGCCCGCCCCGTGGATCGATCCCCTGCCCCTGGCCGAGGAGAAGATCGTTCCGGCGCGCACGCCCTTCGTTCTCGAAGCCTCGGCCGAGCCGGCAACGCACGGTGACCGCCTGACCTACACGTGGGAGCAAATGGATGCCGGCGACGAGCAGCGCGGTGTGCTGGCGGACAACGGCCACGGCCCACTGTTTCGTTCGTTCGCACCGGCGAAGACAGGCATCCGGCACTTTCCCAGGATGGCCGTGGTCCTCGGCCACGAAACCGCCGGCCCCGGCGAGACCCTGCCGACGACCTCACGCCTGCTCAACTTTCGGCTGACCGTGAGGGACAACGGTGGCGAGCAGGCGACCATCGCCAGCGCCGACACCCGCGTACGTGTCGTCGACACCGGACGACCGTTCGCCGTGTTGCTGCCGGATGCCGCCACGCGCGGCGTGGGTGGCGGGAACGTACGCGTGCGATGGGATGTCGCCGGGACCACCGCCGCACCGATCGATTGTCACTTCGTCGACATCGACCTCTCGCTCGACGGCGGCGCTTCGTGGCTCGACACGCCGCTGGCGACGGATGTGCGGAACGACGGCGACACGGAGGTGGCCCTGCCGTCCCTCGGCGCCCCGTCCGGGCATGCAAGGTTACGTGTGCGCTGCGACTGGCGACCCTTCTTCGCGGTGTCGCCCGCCGATTTCACGGTGCTGCCGGGACCGTGACTTGCGAAGGCTCACAGGCCGAGGGAAATTTCCTCGGCCTCGACGCCCGCCATGTGGATGTGGTTGACGAACAACGAAAACGCCAGCTTCCCGGCCAGACCATGCACGTGCTGCATCCACGGCGGCAGATAACGCGGCGCGACGATATCCCCGCTAGCGAAGTGGGCCTCGAGGCTCATCACGTCGTGCAGGGCGAGCTTGCCGGCGAACAGGTTGCGCAACAGGTCGAGGCGACGCTGGCGCAGTGCCCAGCGGAAGAACGTATGCACCGCCAGGAGACCGGAAAGGTAGACGTTGTCCTTCGCGAAGGCCGAGCCGCCGGTCAGCGGTACGCCACGAAACACACGCTGCGCGGAGTGGAAGCTGTCCGCCACGTTCTGCCCGCATTCGCGGAAATAACGGAACACGTCGACGAAGTCCGCACCGCTCAGCGCCATATCGATCGCAAGGATGCGCAGGCTGATGCGCTTGAGCCGCGAAATGTCGATCGCACCCGACATCAGCTCGGCGAACACGGCCAGGCCCTCCTGCGTGGCGGTGACGCGAGGCGACGTACGCGCCAGCGAGGCGAGCACGGGTTGCTCGCGACCGTTGAGCGCGGTGAGCGAATGGACGAATGCCTCGTGCGCCAGCAACTGGTGTCGGTCGTATTCGGTGAAGTGAATGCCGCCACGCAGGCGGATGCGGGTCGCACCCGCCGCGGCCTTCGCGGTGAGTTCGGGATCCACCTCGACCGAGATGGTGCCCGGCGAGAAGAAGGCGTCGAGCATGTCGGACATGTCGCGGCGCAGTTCTTCGGCCGGAATGGTGCCTGTCGCGTCCTCGGTCTGCAGATCGGCACCCAGCTCGTCGGCGAGGTCGACGAAATAGCGGGCGGCGTCGAGGTTGCTGCGATTGCTCCCGGGGATGGCGTCGCCGGGCTTGCCGTAGAGCGCCACGGAGGCCACCGTCACGCCATCGGTGCCTGCGGCATCGAGCATTTCGGTGGCCACGCGCCAGGATTCCGCCGTGCGCCGCAGGTACTCGGCGATCGGATGGTCCTCGCAGACCTCCCGCTCGATCGCTTCCAGCTCGGCCCGGGTGCCACCCAGGTCGGGCGGCCGATAGCGGATATCCGGCAGGGAAAGCCGGCCGGCACCGAACTCCGCGATCAAGTGCTCTTCGACCGAGGCCGGCCACGACACCGTCGGCAGGATGCGGATGGCTCGGACGGCGGCCAGCAGTCGCTGGTCCAGCGTCGCGTAGCGCCGCATTTCCGGGGTGAGATGAGGCGGGAGGACGTGGGCGTGCATGGGGCGGAAGTATAGGCCGGGGGGCCGTTTCAGCGCGAAGAGATGTATTTCTCGCGACGAATGTGCTGGACCGGGAGCCCATGCTCCTTCAGCGCCGCGAAGGCGGCGTCGACCATGTTCGGATTGCCGCAGAGGTAGGCAATGTCCTGCTCGCCACTGGGCTCCAGCTCCGCCAGCATGTCCTGGACATAGCCCAGGCGGTCGTGGGGACGCGGGTTCGGCCGCGCGCCGCGGCTGAGGCAGGGGTGGAAATCGAAGCCTTCATGGGTGCGCGCGAAAGCCTCGAACTCCTCGCCGTAGAGCAGCTCTCCCTCGTTCCGGGCGCCGTAAAGGAGCACGAAGCGGCAACCGCGGCTGGCGATCAGGCTGGCGATCTGCGGCAGCATGGCGCGGTAGGGGGTCACGCCGGTGCCCGTGGCGATCAGGATGTAGCGCGCGTTCCGGTCGCCGTCCATCAGGCAGAAACGGCCGTACGGGCCGCTTGCGTCGATCGTCTCACCGGCTTGCAGACCGCCCAGCAGCCGGGTCGCCGCCCCACCCTCCACGTAGCTCACGGCGATCTCGATCCGCTCGACCGGCCCGGTCCCGTCGCCGATCGTGCCCACCGAATAGCTGCGCTTGGTCGGTTTGCCGTCGTCGTACTGGAAGTGGACCTGGAGGAACTGCCCTGGCACGAAGGCCAGCGGCTGGCCGTCGGCACGCTCGAACGACAGGTGCCGCACCGAGGGGGCGAGCATGAAGCTGTCGGCGAGTCGGAGCTGGAATTGTTCGGCCATGGAAAGTCTCTGTTGACGTGCGGGAACAAGGTGGACAGACAAAGCCCGGTATAATAGGCGGCTTGTCATCCCGGCGCAGCCCATGACCACTCCTGCTTTAAACGTCAATAATTTACGGAAGACCTACGGCAACGGCGTGGAGGCCCTCAAGGGCATCTCCCTGACCGTCGAGCAGGGCGATTTCTTCGCCCTGCTGGGGCCTAACGGCGCCGGCAAGTCGACCCTCATCGGCATCCTTTCCTCCCTGGTCAACTCGACCTCGGGCGACGCGGAGGTGTTCGGGGTCTCGATCCACAAGCACCGCAGCGAAGCCATGCGGCTGATCGGCCTGGTGCCCCAGGAGCTCAACTTCAACCAGTTCGAGAAGCCCTTCGACATCTGCGTCAACCAGGCCGGGTTCTACGGCATCGGTCGCGCCGAGGCATCCGAGCGCGCCGAGAAGTACCTGAAGGAGCTGCGTCTGTGGGACAAGGCGCACCTGCAGGCACGGACCCTTTCGGGCGGCATGAAGCGCCGCCTGATGATCGCCCGCGCCATGATGAACGAGCCGAAGCTGCTGATCCTCGACGAACCCACCGCGGGCGTCGATATCGAAATCCGCCGTTCCATGTGGCAGTTCGTCAGCGGGATCAATGCCGCCGGCACCACGGTGATCCTCACCACGCACTACCTCGAGGAAGCCGAGCAACTCTGCCGCAACATCGCGATCATCGACCAGGGCCGCATCGTGCAGAACACCGCGATGAAGAGCCTGCTGGCCACGCTGGACGTGGAAACCTTCGTCCTGGACGTTCCCCGCGCGCCCGGCATCCTTCCCGCCCTGCCCGGTGTCGTCCTGCGCACGCTGGACGATCACACCATCGAAGCCGAGATGTCCCGCTCCCACGACCTGAACTCGCTGTTCGCCGCGCTTTCCGAACACGGCGTCACCGTGACCTCGATGCGCAACAAGTCCAATCGCCTCGAAGAGCTCTTCGTCCGACTGGTCGAGCACGGCAGGGAGAACGCCGCATGAGCGCCGCTACCAACCTCGTCGCGCTGAACACCATCGTTCGCCGCGAGATCGCTCGCATCCTGCGCATCTGGACGCAGACGCTGATCCCGCCGGCGATCACGATGACGCTGTACTTCGTCATCTTCGGCAAGCTCATCGGCAGCCGCATCGGCCTGATGCATGGCTTCACGTACATGCAGTACATCGTGCCGGGCCTGGTCATGATGAGCATCATCACGAACAGCTACGGCAATATCTCCTCGTCGTTCTTCGGCGCGAAGTTCGGCCGTTTCGTCGAGGAAATGCTTGTCTCGCCGATGCCCAACTGGGTGATCCTGCTCGGCTACGTGACCGGCGCGGTCACCCGCGGCGTGATCGTGGGCGCGCTGGTGCTGGTGATCGCGCTGTTCTTCACCGACCTGCATGTGGCCCATCCGATCATCACCTTCGTCTCGGTGGTGCTCGGCGCCACCGTGTTCTCGCTAGCCGGCTTCGTCAACGCCGTGTTCGCCAAGAAGTTCGACGACATCGCCCTGGTACCGACCTTCGTACTGACCCCGCTCACCTACCTGGGTGGCGTGTTCTATTCGGTCGACCTGCTCGGCGAGCCGTGGCACACCATCTCGCTGGCCAATCCGATCCTCTACATGGTCAACGCCTTCCGCTTCGGCGTCCTCGGCGTGAGCGACGTGCCGATCGTCACCGCGTTCGTGGTGATGCTGGTCTTCGTGGCCGGCCTGAGCTTCGTCGCCTTGCGCCTCCTGTCGCGCGGCGTGGGTCTGCGCTCGTAACGCCATGCGGGTCAACAAGTACATCAGCGAAGCCGGCTTGTGCTCACGCCGCGAAGCGGACGAGCTGCTCGTCGCCGGCCGCGTCACGATCAACGACGACGTGGTCGGCATGGGTGCCAAGGCGCTCGAAGGTGACGTCGTGCGCGTCGACGGCGAGATCGTCGTCGCGCGCACGATGGCGCCGGAGTCCGCGAAATCCCGCGGCGTCTACATCGCACTGAACAAGCCCGTCGGCATCACCTGCACCACGGACCAGACAGTCGACGGCAATATCGTCGACTTCGTCGACCATCCGCAGCGCATCTTTCCCATCGGGCGCCTCGACAAGGATTCCGAGGGCCTGATCCTGCTGACCAGCAACGGCGACATCGTCAACGAGATCCTGCGCTCGGAAAATCGTCACGAGAAGGAATACCTCGTGGCGGTGAACAAGGCGGTGACCGACGAGTTCATCCGCGGCATGGCCAAGGGCGTGCGCGTGCACAACCAGATGACCGATCCTTGCCGCGTGCGCAAGATCGCGAAATTCGGCTTCTCCATCGTGCTCACGCAGGGCCTCAACCGGCAGATCCGCCTGATGGCGGCTGCGTTCGGTTATCGCGTCACGCAGCTGCGCCGCGTGCGCATCATCAATGTGAAGCTCGGGCACCTCAAGCCGGGTCAGTGGCGCAACCTGACCGAGGCCGAGCTCAAGGGCTTGTTGCCGGAGCGCACGCGCTGGTAGCGCCGCGGCGGAGTCCGTCGCGCGCCCTACGGCGGCCGGGAATCCGCTGACATAGCAACGGGAAGCATGACCGCAACCGTCTGGGGCACCCCCGACGGCGGCTCCTCATGCGTTCTCCGACACTACGTGGGCCGACATGAAGACGGCCCCGGACCCGAACAAGGATGTTCCACCGACATGAAATGCGTACTACGGCTGGCATGCGTCGCCGCCCTGCTCCCCTGTCCCGCACTCGCCGCCAAGCCGACCGCGGTCGACATTCATCACCAGCTCATTCGCTACCGCGTCGCGGAGGAGGGCGTGGGCCGTGCGCTCGATTACAGCACACGCGAGTTCGTTGCCAACTTCCTCGAAGATCCAGACTCTCCCTACAGTGCGCTGCGCGGCGCACCCCCGATCGCCAATGAAATCTGGTGGTCCGATTTCGTCGACAGCCTGCCCTTCAACGCCGCCGACAAGCCGGCGGTCGCCCTCGACATGCTGCAGTGGCAGAGCGGGTTCACCAAGGCGAGGCCGGGCATCGAGGTTGCCGTGGATGCCGCCGCGGCGCGTCGATATCGCGGTCGCGAGGTCGCCGCCAATGCGATCAAGGCGGGCGTCGATGCCGATATCTTCTGGAAGGCCTCGGACATGAACGGTGCCATGTCCACGGTCGCCGCCGGCCACGCCGTGGCGCTACAGCTGCTTCGCGAACTGAGCCGGATGAAGGCGACCACGGATGACGATCAGGCGCATGGAATCAAGCCCGACGTCCTTGCGCGCTACCTCGCGCAGCGCAATCCGCAGAACATCGACGAGAACGACCAACGCTACCTCGCCGATCTGCTGCGCTACGCGATATCGAAGGGCGATTTCACCGTCGACACCGACGGGCACAGGCAACTTCCCGCCGCCTACCGCGTCGCCCGCGTCGCAGCAGCGTATCGCGATGCGAAGGGTTACATCAACGCCAATGGTTACTGCCTTGGCAACGAGCCTCACCCAAGGGAGCCGAGCGGTTCCGATGCCACCGAGTACAACCGCCCGCTCTGTTTCGTCGCAGCCACCGACCGGGCGGTGCAGTCCTGGTTCCGCCGGCAGATGCGCGAGGAAGCGTCCAGCGTACGCCTCGCCCACCAGGCAACGGACACCGCGTCCGCACGTCTTTCCTTCTGGCTCAACACGGTGCTCGTCCTGACCGACCTCGCCCCGTTCGTCGAGATCGGCGAGGCCGCCGTCGTCGACGAGATGGTCGGCGCGGGGGCCCTCGCCGAAGACGGAGCGGCGTTTGCCGAAGACCGTGCCAACCAGCTGACCTGCAGGATCCGCAAATGACGAACCGCACCACCTTGAACGTTCTGCGCCTGGGCGCATTGGCATGGAGCCTGTCGGCCTCGATGGCCCATGCCGGAAAGATCGCCATTGCGCCAGCCGCCGGCGAAGGGATCGTCGCCATGCTCAACGGCGAGTCGACGCTCTTTGCCAACGCCTATCGGACCATGCTCGCGAAGGAAGGCATCGCTACCACCGGTAACTCCACCGCCTGGAACCGGGTCAGGTTCGCCACACATTCGCCCACGGTGGCGCGCATGGAATATACGTTCGTGAGGAACGGCCGCCAGTTCACGCGTATCTATCATGCGCGAAGCGGCCCCGCCATGGAGGTCGTTCTCAGCCGGATCGATTTCACTGCCCCCGGTAACGGCTCGCGAAGCGGATCGAGCGGCACCGAATCGGAAGGCTCCAGGCCTTACAAGATCACCGAAGAGGATATCGCGAAGGACTTCGCCGAACGCAAGTACTACCCCATCGACACGGAATTCAATGTCCGCGCCCCCAATCTTCCGCCGCAGGATTCCGTGCTCGAGTCCCTCGCCACGAACAACGGCGGCGACGCGGAGTTGAAGATCTTTCGGCAGATCGAGAACGATATCGCCACGAAGACGGTGTCCCGCGGCGGAAGACTCGTCGGCTATGTAAGCAAGGCGGTTTGCCAGTCCTGCAGTGCGGCGTCGGTGGCGCTGGCGGAATCGTTTGGCATCGAGGGCCATATCTACCAACTGGTCGAAGCGGCAACCGGCGTGCCCCTCCCGCGCGATCCGAAGCTGCTCGCAAGCGGCGAATCGTCCGCCGAACTGAAAAGCCTGCGCAAGGCCTACGCGGCGAGCCATTTCAAGCGCGACACCGTGACCGACCCTGGCGAGACGTCGTGGGCGGGTACCGAGGCCCTCGAACACATCGATCGCATCGAGGCAGAAGAAGCCCGGACCGCGCTCGCGGCGCCGTGTGGTGACTGACATGAGAAAGCACGGGCGAGCAGTGGCTGTCTGCGTGGCTCTGCTGGGAAGCGCTGGCACGCATGCCACCAGCACCTCGGGTATCGACGTACTGTCGCACCTCCAGCGCGAGCGGGTCGCCCGTCTGGGCGTCGCCGAGGCGTTCGCCGGTTCGGAGAGCACGTTGCTGAGCCAACTGCTCAGCGAACCGACATCGCCTTACTCGGCAACCGTCGAGAAGCCCGATTTCACCAACGACATCGACTGGCCCGAGATACTTGCGGGCTTGCCTGGCGAGGTGTCGACGGCGTCGGCTGTGGCGGTTCTCGACTGGGATCTGGGCTTGACGCGCGCCCGACCCGGGCGCGACGTAGAAACACGCGCCGGCTACAAGGACACCTTCGTCGCCGCCAGCGCCACGAAGGCGGATGTCGATGCGGACATCTTCTGGCACATGGTCGATCTCACCGGCTTTCGCCACTCGACGCGGGCGGCGACCTACGCCGTGGCCATGCAGCTGTTGCGCGAACAGGTACGCCATACGGCGCCCGCGCGCCGGGCCGTACTCGGGATCGACGAGGGGGTATTCGAGCGCGTCATGGCGGCGGCCTATCTCGACCAGATCTCCCACCATGACATGCAGTACCTGTCCACCCTCGTGCAACACCGACTGATCCACTGGCAGCCGGGCGGGCGGGCCACGAGCGGTCTCAGGCAACTTCCCATCGCCTTTCGCATTGCCCGCGTCGCCGCGGCGTATCGCGACTCGCAAGGCTACGTCGGCAGTTTTCCGTGCCGGCCCGACGCCACCCCATGGGAGGGCAGGGCGGGAACGGGAACGGACGGCGACCCGCGTCCGCTCTGCTTCGCCGCCGCGACCGATCGCGCGGTCCATCGTTGGTACGTCGAGGAATCCGGCAGACAAGCGGCATGGGTCCCGCCGCATAAGCAAAGCGGCATGCAACGGCTGGCGGGCTTCGCCGCAGCCGTGCTGGTACTACTCGACCTCGCGGCCCTGGTCGAAGTCGTCGAGGCCGTCGTGGCCGACGATCTGGTGACCGCGGAATCACTGACGCCGGCCGAGGCCGACGTGGCCGCCGAACGAGCCGACCTTCTTTTCTGCCCCCTCCCGGAATGAACGCCATGCGCTTTTCCCGTCTTGCCGTCTTCTCGGCCGGCCTCCTTGCCTTTGCCAACTCGCCAACGACGACGGCCGGTGTCGTCGAACTGGAGCGCGTCACGCTCGACGAAGGCAATGTCACCGCGTTGCTCGAAGTCACCAGCCAGTTTTACGTCGACGCCATGCGCGCGCTGATCGATGAGCGCTACCGCGACGACTACCGTGCGATCCGCTGGGAAGCGCTGGAAGATGCCATGCGCGACGCACCCGTCGCCCGTTTCGAGTATCGATTCACTATCGACGGTGTGCCTGGCGTAAGGGTTTACCACGCCATGGGCGGCCTGCCACTGAGCTCCGTGGCGAAGTCGGTGTTCGAAGGCCCTACGCGGCCGGGTACGCCGGAGACGCCCTCCAGCCCCACGGAGTCGGAGGACGAGCAATGGCAAGCGGGTCGCCGCGCCTCCTCGGTCGACGAGGTCGCCGTGGACCTGACCGACGAGCGCTTCTATACCCATTTCGACGACGTCAACGTACGCGCGCCGGTGCTGGCCGACGATGAATCCGTTCTCGACGCCTTCGTCGTGGAAGGCAGGTGGCGCGCGTTCGACCCGGAGTTCAAGGCGCTGCGAGCCATCGAGAAGGACCTGAAAAGCGGCACGATTCCTCGTGGCGGGAGCGTCTACGGCACCGTGAGCGATATAGCGTGCACGTCCTGCGAGTACGCGATGACGCGTTTTGGAGAAATCTATGAGGTCGACTTCCGGGTGGCGCAGGTCTTTCCCTCCCTGCCTCGCGTGGCGCAGAGCGAACTCATCGCCTCGGGCAGCGCCCGCCTGAAAGGCAACCAGCTGGTGGATGCGATCAGCGAGCGCCCCCTGCTGGCGGCCGACCTCCTGCGTGGCGCCCGCGAGGGTCAGTTTCGCAGGTCGCTGAGTCCGCGCGCCATGGGACGAAGCTTCAAGGGCACGCCATGGGCACGCCGCTCGTTCCAGCTCAACCCCGCCCGGCTTCCACGTCTTTCGGAAAGCTCGTCGGAGGACTCTCCGCCGTCCAGGCCTCGCGTCTTGAGGGCTTCGACACCCGACTGCTGAGGACGCGAAAGGGCGTCCGCGGGCCCGGCATGCGATCATGGGCGTATGAATGCCTTCGCCCAGACCGCCCTGTCCCCCGCCCTCCTCGCCGCCGTGGAATCGCTCGGCTACACGGAGATGACACCGATCCAGCGGGAAAGCCTGCCATCGATCCTCGACGGCCGCGACGTGATCGCCCAGGCCAAGACCGGCAGCGGAAAGACGGCAGCGTTCGGCCTGGGCCTGCTCCAGCAACTCGACCTGACGCAGATCCGCCTGCAGGCCCTGGTGCTGTGCCCCACCCGTGAACTCGCCGACCAGGTGAGCAAGGCCATCCGCCGCCTGGCGGTGAACCTGCCCAATGTGAAGCTGCTGACCCTGTGCGGCGGCATGCCGCTGGGTCCGCAGCTCGCCTCGCTCGAGCACGATCCACACATCGTCGTCGGGACGCCAGGGCGCGTGCAGGAACACCTCAAGCGCGAGAGCCTGCATGGCGGCGGGATCAAGGTACTGGTGCTCGACGAAGCCGACCGCATGCTCGACATGGGCTTCGAGGAAGCGATCGACGATATCGTCAAGCGTATTTCGAAGCATCACCAGACACTGCTTTTCTCCGCGACGTACCCCGACGCGATCCGCGCCGTCAGTGGTCGCGTGCAGCGCGACCCGGTCACGGTCACCGTGGAGGAGACGCACGATGAGAACACCATCGAGCAGCGCATGATCGAGGTGGAGCCGGCGAACAAGCCCGATGTGCTGTCACGCATCCTGACTCACGAGAAGCCGGAAGCGACCCTGGTCTTCTGCAATATGCGCAAGGACACCGAGGCGCTCGCCGCGGAACTCGATCGCCGTGGATTCTCGCCGCTGGCATTGCACGGCGATCTCGAGCAGCGCGACCGCGACGAAGTGCTCGTCCGTTTCGCCAACCGCAGCTGCAACATACTCGTCGCCACGGATGTCGCGGCGCGTGGTCTGGACATCATCGATCTACCCCTCGTGATCAGCTACGACGTCGCGCACGACGCCGACACCCATACCCACCGGGTCGGCCGGACCGGACGCGCCGGTGCGAAGGGCCTGGCGATCACGCTGGTCGGCTCGCGCGAGCAACCGAAGATCCGCGCTATCGAGGAACGCCTGGGCGGCCCGATGCTGCGCTACCCGGCCAAACCCGTCGGTGACGGCCGCAAGGTACTCAACCTCGCGGCGATGAAAACCCTCGTGATCGACGCCGGCCGTCAGGACAAGCTGCGCCCGGGCGATATCCTGGGCGCCCTTACCGGGGACGCCGGCCTAGAGGCCAAGGACATCGGCAAGATCGACGTCTTCGCCACCCGCGCCTACGTCGCGATCCGCAGGGACCTGGCCAACAAGGCTCTTGAACGCCTGCGTGCCGGCAAGATCAAGGGCCGCAACTTTCGTGTTCGTCCGCTGGCCTGATCGTCGCGCCTGCGTCAGTAAGATCGCGGCGCCGCACAGTACGCCGAGACGCCGCCCGCGGGCGGCGGCGTTGGTGGACCGGGACCGGGACCGGGACCGGAGGTCGTCGACGATGCGAGCGCCGACGTGAAGAAGGCGACGCGCTTCCGCATGAAGCGTTGGGACGCCCATGCGCTGTCGCTCGACAAGACATTCACGTGCACATCGATGTCGTACTGGAGGGCGAACATGCGGACCGCCATGTCGCAGGACAGGCACATCGGTTGACTGACGAACGCCGTGACTTCGCCGCCCAGCGGTACACGCCGGTTGATGATATCGCGCTCGATGCTACGCACGGCCTTCAACTCCGCGTCATTGCGGCGCGCGTCGGAGCCCCTGCCGTCATCCAGCGCGGTCCAGGTAATCGCCGACCTGTCCGAAGGCAGAAGCATGGCATGCACTTCGGCAGGCTGCGTCTGCACGTAGCTGCTGAAAGGCGCCGGGGTGGGCCCACGCACATCCAACCTCGGCGGTTCCTCACCGGATCGCGCGTAGTACGTCCGGGTGTGCTCCTTGCCCTTGGAGACGTAGGTGTACTGAAAAGTCGCGAAGGTGGAAGAGAAGAACTGACGCGCGAACGCCCGAAACGCGTGGCGGTTGCCCCGCATGTGCGAGGTCGCGCTGACGAACCATTCCACCGATGGAATCGCGTGGTGAAGGAAGCTCAGACGCAATTGCCACAGAACGACGTCATCGTAGTCGTAGGTCCATTCATAGGTTTTCACCTCACCCGCCGAGACCGTGGTTCCCACCGCTGCAAGCAGAAGCGCCAGGGTTGCCCTCGCGATTCGACATCCTCGTTCGCGGATCACCGGCGACTGCCGAAACACAGATGAGCGGCGAGGTGACTATCGAGTACTTCCGCTGCTTCTTCGTCGGAGAATCCCCCACGCATGTGGTCCTCGATGAGCAGGCGGTCGGCGGTTTCGGTATGCCCCGCATGCCGGGCAATGCGTTCGCCATGCGGCGTGGTTTCCCGCACGGACCGCGCGTGGGCGAGCGAAGCCAGCGCCGGTCCAAGCTCGACGGGCCATAAGCCGTGGTGCGATTCGTCCTGGGTCATCTGCAGGTCGAGCACCCGCCGAAACCAGGCGTGCAGCGCACGATCGCTGGCATGGGACGCGCAGAGCTCACGCCTCGGATCGTATGGGCTCAATGCCGCGACCTTGCGGTTCGCCAGGCCCTTCGCGGTGCAGGGTGGATCTCCCACATAAGGCAGCGACTGGCGATACGCCGCCGCCACCCGCGCGATGCGGAACGGCAGGGGAATCTCTCGATGGCCGTAGATCGTCGTTCGCCCCGCGTGCCATCCCGATCTTTCCGATTCGACGATGTTCGCCAGATACGACCAATCCGAGCCGACGATTTCCGCT
This sequence comes from Luteibacter sp., assembly GCF_035539195.1. GTDB lineage: Bacteria > Pseudomonadota > Gammaproteobacteria > Xanthomonadales > Rhodanobacteraceae > Luteibacter. Next base: position 21,295 of record NZ_DATLIW010000023.1, on the reverse strand, counting down.
ATCCGGTCGGCCATCATGAAGCGAAAAACCACCATCTCGCGAATGCCCGACACCCGGCGTCTCGCCTCCGGGAGCACGTGAACGCGGTCACGTGCGAGCTGGGCGGCAACCGCGTAGTAAGCGGCAACCGCGTAATGGCCTTCGCCGAACAGGCGAAGGGACTGCAAGAAGATATCCACCGACACTCCCGCCTTGATGAGATTGGCCTGGACCAACGCATCTCCGGCGAGGGAGACGGGCTGGTCGCCCGCGGATAGTCCTGGCAGCGCATGGGTGAAGCCCAGATCCCATGCCACCGTGCGTATCGCATCGAGGTCCGTCATCGGTGTATCGAGTTCCTCCGCCATGCGCCGAAGTGCCCGTTGCCACGGCATACCGCCGAGCTTCCATTGCCGCGGGTCGGCGGCCGCGCTGTAGACCGACGACGGCTCGGCGAGCAACCCCGACGCAAAGCGGTCATCGTCGCGCATCGCCGCGGCAAGACCGTCAGCCTTGATGCGCTCTTCCATCCAGACCGCCGTGAAATCGCCCACCGGCGGTGAACGATGAGCCTGGTCGTTCGATGGAGCGGCAAGACCTCGGCCGGAAGTGAGCCCCAGGGCGCATCCGAGCAAGGAAGCGGCGAGGCGCGGGCGCAGGCGCCTCGAAGGGTTGTCGAACATGGGTAATGTCCCTCGTGGTCGAGACCGATGACAGGCGGTGGCCCGCAGCGAATGCCGTCAGCTGGCGCGGAAGAAGTAACTCACCAGCAACGCGGCGGCGACTTCCCGCACCTGGCGAAGCGCCCGGAACAGGGGCGTCCTGCGGCCATCGAGGTTCGCGCCATCCACGTAGTTGATTCGAACCGTCGCGCCAGTTTCACTGGCGAAACGGCGCAAGGCGGGACTGCACGACACGCACGGCCTTTGACTGACGAATCCGACGAGCTCGCCACGGGCCATCTCGGGATTCAGGCGAATGTCGCTCTTCAGCGTCTGCAGTATCTTGATCTCGGCATCGTTGGCTCGATTGGCCTGGGGATCGTGACTCGGCAGCACGGTCGAGCCCGGCACCGCGACGGCCGTCCTCGCAAACCGAAAAACGCCGACATCGGGTAGGTAGTGTGCCTCGGTCGTTCCGGGTTCGGACAGGTCGCTCGCTCCTGCCGGAATGTATCGTGCGAAGTCGTGGTTCGAACGCGATACGTAGATGCGTGTGTGGCGAACGCCGCCTGCATGCCAGCTGTACTCGAAGAACGCGAACGTCCCCCTCAGCAACTGGTCGCGGAATTTGCGCAGCGAGGACTCGCTTACCCCGCCGTGAAGGTCGCGCGCGGCGTCGGTGATGTAGCCATGCATGCCCTGCGCATAGACGTTAATCAGAAAGCCGAGACGATGCATGATCGTACCCTCGACATCCTCCGTGTAACCGGCTTCGATCACCCAGCCGGGCGAGGGATCGGGAAGTTCCACCGGTGATGGCTTTGGCTTGGGCGCATCGGCCCTGCCTTGCGCTGACGCGACCGCGCCGCCGAAGCAGAGCAAGGCGACGAGGCCCAGGCGTGCCGTCAGAATGAAGAATCGACGCATGCTCAGTGCTTCTCCGGGTTCAATAGATTCACGGCACGACGGATGACCGGTAGCGACGCTTCGTAGGAGAGATCGCCATCGGCCACCAGCCGATTGACGATCTTCATCTCCACGACTTCCTTGCGTATGACGGCATCCAGCGAGCCATCGGCGAGCGCATGCTCACCGAACTGTGTGTAGCGGAACGGCCGGGTGATGTTCTGCCAGTGGGGATCGCCGGTCTCGCTGCGGCGCTTTTCCGTCATTTCGCGCCGCAGTTGCCGCACGAACCAGGCGTACACCGCGCGGTCCGTCGCATCGTTGAAGCACAGCGGGCGAGAATCGTCGCCGCCCTTACCCGCCGTGAACGGATTTCGCTGCCGGGGTGTGAGGCATGGTTGAACATCGAAGGGCTGCTGATCGCGATATGCCGCCGCCATACGCGCGACGCGTAGCGGCACGGACAAGCGCGGAAGCAGAGGATTGCGGGGCGCGTCGATATCCCAATCGCGTACCGCGCCATCGAGCAGAATGGCGAGGTACTGTCGATCGAACTCGGACGGTCGCCATTGACGCGGGGTGGACGACATACCGTTGAGGACGTCCGGTCGCAGTCCGATCCGTTTCTGCTCGGCCACCGGCGTGTTGCTCAGCTTATCCCGCAGCAGCTGCGCGGCAACGGCGTACATCGCACCGATCGCCGGATAGTCGTTGCCGACCATGTCCCGCACGGCAATCACGATGTCCGCGTCGATGTCCGCCTTGGTATGGCTGGGTACGCCGGGATAGCTGTTGATGGGAAAGCCATAGAAGTCGGCGACATCGGTCCATGGGCGGCTTTTGGTGAAGCCGAGTTCCCGCTGCTTTCGCTGACTGATCTCGCGCTGACTGGGCACATGCCCGGCGACGGTCAGCATCTTTGCAGCCAGGCGCACCGCGTCGTTGAGCGCCTGAAGATCGCGCTCGGCCTGGGACGAGTACGGTGACGACGGCTCGGCCAGCACCCACGCCGCGTAGCTCTCGTCGGTGCCGGAGAGGACATAGGAGGCGTTGCCATCCAACTGGGCATAGGCGCGAATGAGCGTGACCAGCGCGCTGTGGGTCGGTCGCCGGATCGCCAGGGGAAACGCGATGACAGGACGACCCGCGACGCACATGGCGGGGGCCCTGCCTCGTATCGGGGGCGCCTGCGCGGGACGAAATCGTTCGCGACCGATGAGTGAACTGCGGACCGTCGTCAGATACGCCGCCCGCCGGGCACGGAAGAGATGGTTGGTCTGTGAACCCGTCGCCAGGTTTTCATTCGCCACCAGGCTCAACTCATAGGCATTGGCGAAGTTGCTCAGCGCCTGGCTGCAGGCCAGGCAGATCGGACGACTGACGAAGACGGTGGCAAACCCACCCTTATCCACCACGTGGTCGTTCAAGTCCTTTTCCAGCGTCCGTACTGCTTTTATCTCTGCGTCTTGCAGATCCCACGTCGCTTCGGGCCGGGGCGCCGGCATATGCCAGGGCACCCGTGTGTTGCCGTCGTCCTGAATCGTCGCCATGACCTCGCCTGGCCATGGCTCGAGCCAATCCGGCAAGTCGGACGTCAACAACGACTCCGGCCCGCTGTCGACGCTCCCGCGGCTGCCGGACATGGCGTAATAGGTTCGCGAACGGGACACGCCGTCCGCGCCCCGGTACGTGTAGAACAGCGTGACGAAGGTCGAATCGGTCATGCGCTGCTCGAAGGCCTGCCAGTTCTGTTCGGTCGCCGGTCTGATGCCCTGATTGGCCTGATCGATATAGCGCGCCGAAAGGCCGTCGGCGTAGAAGCGGAAGCCGTTCATCAGCGCGTTGACCGCGGTTCCGTTCGGGTCATCGTCGAGTACGCGGCTGCCGACCACCACCGCGCCGACCGACAGGCTGGCCACGGCGCCACAGGCCATGAGGCCCCCGCGAACCAGGCGACGAAGGACCACGCGATTCATAGCGCGCTCCCCCGGCATAGTCGGTCGGCGGCGAGTTCCTCCAGCGCGTCCAGTGTCGCGGCTCTGACCCGGCCCTGCCATACCAGTTCGCGTGTGGTCGTGGCCGACACCACCTCGGTGTCCAGGGAGGCATCGGGCGCATCCCCCACGAACGCACCCAACCACGCCGGGTGCAGCCGGTCGACGGCTTTGATAAGGGGAGCCGCCGCGGATGCCATCGTGTCCGGATCCTCCCGCTTCTCAGCCAGATCGTCACGTAAGGCGGCGCCATACCAGGCGAGCACACGACGGTCGATCATGTCCGCGAAGCAGAAAGGTCGCGTCGCATCGGCCAGGCTGGCCGCCGCCACAGCTGTGACGACGACGCCATCGTTCGCGCAGGGGAAGGGTGCCTTGTAGGTCTTCGACTGGTACGCCGCCGCGGCGCGCGCCACGCGAACCGCCGTGGGCACCTGGCGATATCCGTAGGCGGAAGGCGGCACTTCACGCCGCGACGAGAGCTCGTTCTCGAGCAGTCGCATCAGGTAGGAGGTTTCCACATCGGTCAGCGCGAAGGCCCTGCGCGCTGCCATCATGTGTTCCAGGGGACCGGACCATAGACCGCTGTACGTTTCGCCCGAGGCGCGTGCCGCGGCGAGCTTCTCCCGCAGCAATTGAGCGGCCACGGCGAGATTCGCGGCGAGCAGCGCATTTCCCGGCCCAGCGAGCAACTGCGCCTGCGTGAAGAGGTCGCGGTCGATACCGGCCTTGACGATGTTCGCTGCGACCCAGGGCTTTCCGAGTTCGGGAAAGCTGTGCAGGAGCGGCATTTCGACGCCGGGGCGCGCACGGGTCAGTCCGAGGTCCCAACGAAAACTGGTTTGGGTCTGCAGCAGCGACATGTGGAACCCCTGAAGACCCAGCAACGACCAGGCGGAACGCCATGTCGCATCCACGCCCGTTACGCTGAGGGGAGCGAGTTCGGTGTAAAGGTTTGCCGGGTCGACCAGCGCCAGCCGTTCCACCTCGGAATCGTCGCCAAGAGGCGATGCGAATGGCGTGATCTGCCATGTCCGTTCGGTGATCAACTCGCTGATGAAGTCCCCAGGAAGCGGACGGGGGTAGATAGAAAAAGGCGTGGACTGCTGAGCCGACGACGCCCCGCACCAAAGGCATGCGAGCCCTGCCAGACGACGCAGACGAGAAATGGCTGTCGGCCACATACCGGGAACTCCGTAATCACTCAGTACGAGGGAGCGACGTAGTTCAACGCGAATGCAGAGGCCGGCGTAGCGGCGGCGACCGCGTACGGCGGCTTGCGACAGCGATTATCGGCGCAGGCGCCCCGCCGTACGGGGTAGGCTTGAGCTGACTCACGTAACCGCGAGACGGACGTATGCGGCGCGCCGGCCGCGAGTGGATCAGGTACCGCGCGGCTTCGCGCGATGAGTCGCTGCGGCGGTCCATGGATCGTCCGGCCAAGGGTGGCGCGGGTAGCGTCCCTTGAGTTCCTTCTTCACTTCCGGATAGGTACGGTTCCAGAATCCGGCCAGGTCCTGGGTGACCTGTATCGGACGGCCCGCGGGCGATAACAGGTGCAGCATCACCGGCACGCGACCGTCGCCCACACGTGGCGTATCCGCAAGCCCGAACAATTCCTGCAGCTTCACGGCGAGAATCGGCGGCGCCCCGGCATCGTCGTCGCGCGTGCCGTATTCCAGCCGGCGTGTCATGCCGCTGGGTACTTTCAGTTCTTCCGGCGCGTGGGCGTCGAGCGCGCGACGCTGCTCGTAGTCGAGCATGGCCGAAAGTGCTTCGGACAACTCCGACGCCTGCAAGGCTTCGAGACGTCGTTTACCCGAGAGGTAGGGAGAAAGCCACGACTCCAACGAGCGGAGCAAGGTCGCATCGGCGACGTCCGGGAGATTCAGCTCGGGACGCCACGCATGCAGGGCGCCGATGCGCGCGCGAAGGCGTCGGGCGTTATCGCTCCACGGCAAGCTGGCGATGCCACGCGCGCGAATGGCGGCGAGCAGCGCTGGCATGGCATCGTCGCCACTGATGGGAATCGCCTTTCGCGAGATCAACAACGCATCGAAACGTCGTTCTTCGAAGGCTTCGGCGATTTGTCGCTCGTCGTCCCATCGCAGCACGCGCTCAGTGACGAATCGATCCGCATGGTCGCGCTCGAGGACATCCGGATCGAATGGCGTGGCAGCGAAGACCAGGCTGTCGCGCGCCTCCAGGCGCAGGTCGAGGATCACCAGCCACGGCTCTCCGTGAAGTGCGCTCGTTTCGTGCAGTCGCGCCCCCCGTCCGTTTGCCAGCTGGTAACGCATCGGCTGGCTATCGTCGCGACGCGCGACGCGGTCGGGAAACGCGTGGACGAGAAGATCGCCCACCGCGTGCGAATCGGGTACGCCACTGGCGGCGGAACGGACGTCGAGCCGGCGACGCCAGCCCGACGACACCTTCTCGATAGCCGCCAGTGCGCCCATGTCGGCGGACCCGGCGCGAGCGCCGCGGGCGCCTGCGTCGCGCCAAAGATGCAGTGCGGCCACGCGCTGACGAAAATCGTCGGTCCGCCCCTGCTCCCCTCGCAGCGGCGAGCGGGCTTCGGCCAGGGCGAGAAGATCGGCGACGAGCGCGCGACGCTCCGACGGTGCGCGCAGCGCCGCGGCGGCGAGGCGCGGCGCTGCGCCCAGGGCCAGCATGTCGCGACCCAGAGCCGTGATTGCGGAGGCGGCGTCGAGGGCGCCAAGGCGTCGCAGCAGGTCTCGCGCCTGACTCATCGCGCCCGCTGGAGGCGCGTCCAACCAGGGCAGGTCGTCGCTCCCCCAGCCAGCCAGCTCGAGCGCGAGGCCGGAAAGTTCGGCCTGCTCGATCTCCGCCGTACGTGAAGGCTCGAGGCGGCGACTTTGCGGCCACAGGCGATACGCCCTGCCTTCGGCGACGCGACCCGCGCGACCCGCGCGCTGATCGGCCGAGGCCTGCGAAATGTTCACCGTCTCCAGACGCGTAAAACCGGACTGCGGATCGAACCGCGGCTCGCGCGCGAGGCCGGCATCGACGACGGCGCGGATGCCCGGCAGTGTCACGCTCGATTCGGCGACGTTGGTGGCGAGCACGACGCGGCGCACGCCCGGTTCCGCCGGTGCCAGCGCGACTTGCTGTTCGGCCAGCGACAGCTCGCCATGCAGCGCGACGACTTCGACCTCGTCGCCTTGCTTCTCCAGCATGCCGCGTGTGCGCTCGATTTCCCGCCGGCCAGGCAAGAACGCGAGCACGTCGCCCGGGTTCTCACGCAGGGCCTGAAGCACGGTGCGTGCGAGATGCTGTTCGGTGGTCTCCTGCGGTCGCGCGGGAGCGTGCACGACAGATACCGGGAAGCTTCGCCCGGGGCTGCTGAGACGTGGTGCGTCCAACCAGCGGGCGATGCGCTCGCCGTCCAGCGTGGCCGACATCAGTAGAAGGCGAAGGTCGGGGCGCACGCCGGCCTGAACATCGAGGGCGAGCGCGACACCCAGATCGCCGGCAAGATGCCGCTCGTGGAATTCGTCGAACACGATCGCGCCGATGCCATCCAGGATCGGATCGTCCTGGATCAGGCGACTGAGGATGCCTTCGGTCACGACCTCGATACGGGTCCGGGGGCCCACGCGCGATTCGAAGCGAATGCGGTATCCGACCGTTTCGCCGACCTGCTCGCCGATCTGCGCCGCCATGAACGCCGCCGCCGCGCGCGCCGCGATCCGCCGCGGCTCGAGGACAACGATGCGAGCACCTGCCAGCCACGTCGCGTCCAGTAGCGCGAGTGGCACCTGCGTCGTCTTGCCGGCGCCGGGAGGAGCCTCCAGCACGAGGCGCGGACTCCTGGCCAGGGAGGCGACGATCTCGGGGAGTAACGGAGTGATCGGAAAGACAGGAGTCATGCGCCGGCTATGTTACCAAGCCGGCGCGGAATCGCCTGCCTTACCCCGCCTTGTCGGCAGCGATGGGTGCGGCCCCCTCGGTGACAGCCTCGAGCGGCTGCAGCGAGCGGAAGCGCTTGCGGTACTCGTCGACGACACGCTTGGCGTCGTCGCCGCTGGCGATGACCTTGGGCGTTATCAGCACCACGAGCTCCGTCCGCATGAGGTCTTCGCTACGGCTGCGGAACAGGGCACCGAGCAGCGGTATCCGTGACAGGTAGGGCACGCCGGCGTGGCCACGACTGTCGCGCTGCCGGATCAATCCGCCCAGCAGTACCGTCTGCCCGCTGCGCACCGCCACCTGGGTGTCCAGTTTGCGCTTGGCGATGGAGACGTTCTGTCCCGGCGTCACGGGATCGTCGGCCCGACTCACTTCCTGGGTCACGTCAAGGTAAACCAGACCACCGGGATTCACCCGCGGGCGCACCTCGAGGATCACGCCCGTGTCCTTGTAGGTCACCTGCCCTACTTCCTTGTCGCTGCCCAGGCCGGGGTTGACGAAGGTCTGGGTAACGGGAATCTGGTCACCGACCTGGATGCGTGCCTTGCGGTTGTTGACCACGACGAGCGACGGCGCGGACAGCGTTGTCGTGTTGCCATTCGTCTCCATGGCGCGCAGGGCAACCTGCACATTCTTGTTCACGAAGGAATAGAACAGGGTATCGGCGCCCGATGGCTTGCCCCCTCCACTACCGAGTGCCCACTGTTGCTTGTTGCCGGGCTGGCTGACTGCGCCGTTGCCACCGGCAAGCCCCTCGAGATACCACTGCACGCCAAAGCGAAAATTATCGCGAAGCACGACTTCCAGGATGCGGGTTTCGATTTGTACCTGCAGTGGAACGGCGTCGAGGCGGTCGATCGCCTGGCGGATATCGGCCCACTGCGAGGGACGCGCGTGGATCATCAGCTGGTTGTTCGCGTCGACCGCCGTGATTCGAATGGTGGCCTTTCCGTCGCCTGACGATGGCGTGGATGGCGTGGACGGCGGCTGGAAGAACGACGTATCGCCATCTGCCGTACCGCCCTCGGCAAGGCCGCCGCCGTCGCCCGCAGGCATGCCAAGGGAGAAGCCGGTGAGTCCGGGCACCACGGGCGACTGCGGCGAGTCGCCACTGACGGCACCGCCGAAGATGTTGCCCACGTAGCGCGCGACATCCGAGGCGAGCAGGTTGCGGACATCGTAGACGAAGAGGCGCGGTTCGTTGCCGCCGCCGCGATCGATGCGCTCGATCCATTCGCCCACCTGCTCGACGTGTTCGGCCTGTGTGGAGATGACGACGATCGCATTGGTACGCTCGATCGGGATGAAACGGATCAGGCCCGCCACGGGCGCACCACTCTTCTGCCCGAACACCGAATCCAGGGCCGGCATCAGTTCGGTGACGCCGGCGTTGCGCAGGCCGAATACGCCGACCGACATACCGCTCACCCAGTCGACGTCGAAGGTGTCGATGGTCTCCGCGATGGTGTCCAGCTCGTCGCGCGTGCCCGCGATGACCAGTACGTTCCGTGCGGGATCGGACAGCAGGATGGAGTCGGTCTCCGCGAACGGCGTGAGCAGCTTGACCATTTCCGGCGCAGCGACGAAGCGCAACGGAAACAGCCGCGCGCTGAGACCGTCGCGTGGTGCGTGCGCACCGAGACTGGGTGCGAGCCGTCCGGCGACGGCACGCGATATCGGCACGACGGTGTAGCGGCCACGCTCGTGGATAAGCGCGTTTCCTGTCCAGGACAGCAGGTTTTCGAGAATCGGCAGGGCTTCTTCCCGCCTGACCGGCTTGGACGTCGAGAACGACACCGTGCCGCGCACGCCAGGTGCCACCGAATAGTTCGCGTCCAGCAGATCGCCAAGAATGGCCTTGACCACCGCCTCGATAGGCTGGTCCTCGAAGTTCAACGTGATCGTTCCGTCCCCGGCAGCGACCTCTCGCGGCGAACTCAGCGCCTTGGGATGAATGAAGCGACCACTCCCCCGACTGATTTCGCGCTGCGTTCGAAGACTGTCGCTGGGCGAAGGCCGTTCGGCCAACTCGCCTTCCGGTGCCAGCGGCAGCGCCGCGGGCACCGGGTCGTCGACGCCGGCAAGTGCCTCACGTGTGATGTCGCCATAAGCCGGCCTCGCCGCATGCGGGGCGCACCCCGCCGCAAGCAGGCTCGCTGCGACGGCCATGCCAAGATTGAGTCGCTTCATGATGTGCTTCCTTCCGTGGTGGGCGCTTCATGCGCCCGCTACTGCGAATCCTGCGTCTGCTGCCGCTGTTGTTGTTGCTCCATGCGGCGCTTCTGTACGGCTTGTTTCAGTGCTTCGATCCTGGCTTGTTGGAGCGCGTTGTCGTCCTGTCGCGGGGGGGCGTCGCGCGCGGGCGTCGAAGACGGCCGAGGCAGGCTGGGGCCGGTCATACCGGTTGCCTGTTGCTCCACGTGCACGCCGTTGCCCGCTGGCGTCGGCGTGTTGCGCGGCGGCTGCGGGGGTTGGCCTGGGATCGACGCGGCACCCGGCCGTGCAGGGTCTTTCGTCAACGCCTCGGGCGCGGCGACTTTCAAGGTCAATTCGCGGCGCTCGCCGCCGTTATCGAAAACGGCACTGCGAGGGGTCAACGATGCGAGCGTCCAGTGCCCATCGGCCAACGCGGAGCCTTCCTTGACACGCACGGTCATGTCCTTGCCGCGATCGCGCAGCAGGGCCATGCGAAGTCCCGAGGTCATGATGATGCCCGTCAGTTCGAGATCGCCGATGTTGCTGGACGAATCGTCCGTGTCCGCCGCGGCGACGGGCTTGCGGTCGGCCATGAAGAGCGGTCGTTGCCAGACCTCCGCGTAGCGATTCAAAGGCGACGTGGCTGGCATCGCCGCGGCACGCAGCGGCGGCAACGCCTCCGGAGGCGCGGGGTCGTCCCAGCGCACGCCCTGCCCGACACCCATGGCGAAGGCGGCAACCGTGCCGCCTAGCGCCAGCGCTATGGCCGCCAGCACCGGCGTGAGTCGACGTTGGCCGGCTGCGTTCATGTGGCCGCCTTCGCCGCGCGGGCGGCATGGATGTATCCGGACACGGTGAACTGCACTTCCATGGGGGCTGCGCCACCGGAACGGGCGGCGACGGGATTGCGGTAGATGCTGAAGTCCTCGATGAAGAGGTAGGGCGATTCTTCCTCGATATCGTGAAGCACGGCGGTCATCGGTTGCACCTGGCAGCGCAGACTGATGTTGACGGTGACCTTGCGGTAAGGGTCGCCGGCTTTTTCCTGGCTGGGCACGGGCATTTTCTGCACGACATCGCACGCGCCGTCTTCCTTATGCGCGGCGGCGACATCGACGATGCGCTGCATGAGTCCCGCGGCAGCGGCATTGGTGTCGTCGCCGGGCAGGAAGGCATCGCTCCGCGTCTGGCCCTGTTCGAGCGTCGCCAGGCGCTTCTCCAACTGCGGACGCTCGGCGATGGCGGCGGCATAGCGACGTTGTGTATCGCGCAGGTCGTCCATGTCACTGGCGATCGCCAGTTGGGGTGCGACGAACCACCAGTGGATCAAGACGAAATAGCCGATCGCCAGAGCGACGACCAGGAGCACGATCGCCGCAGCGCGAGACTCAGCGGGCTTCATTCGCATGAGCGTCCCCCTTGATCGCGGTGGCGGCCTTCGCGCCGGTCGATGCGGACGCCGGCGCGGCGACGGATGTCGCCTTGGCGGGCGCGGTTGCGCCGGGCTTTGGCATCAATGCCTTTGCCTGCATATAGAAGCGTTCCTTGCCGGACGTGGGATCGGTCTGGATGGTGCCCTGGAAGCTCGGCTCGCCGATGCTACGCGCGCCCTTCAGGGCGTCGATGAGGCGTGCCGCCTGCGGGCTCTGGCCCTGGAAACCGATCTGGCCCGTCGCATTGAGGGTGAAGCGCTCGAGCCAGGTGTCGTCGGGCAGGCGATGCGTGAGCTCGTCGAGCACGGGAAGGATGGAAGGTGATTCGCTCTTGCGACGCACGAGGAAACCGGAGGCACCCGCGCTGTCCATGAGCCGTTGGCGCAGGGCCTTCACCCGTTGTGCGTCGGATTGCATGGCCTCGACATCCGCGCGCATGGTTTCCAGGGCGACGTTTCGGTTATGCAGCCACGCAGCCATGGCACCGAGAAGGAGCAGGACGATCGCCGCGACCAGGGCGAGGTTCAACCGGCGGCGACGGTCGACGCGCCGTGGCGCCCGCGCGGGCGGTAGCAGATCCACCCCGGCCAACCCATAGCCGAGGGGCACGTCGACGCGGTCGGGTGCCACCTGCAGCGCGGCGAGTTCGTCGAGCAGGGGGTCAAGCGAAGCGCGCGGCGTGGCGGCCAGCTCGGCGACGAAGCGCCCCTCGGGACCGCCCTCGCCAAGCTCGCGCACACCGAAGTGGATGTCCTCGGCCCGGAACGGTGTTTGCCGGTCGATGTCGTAGCCGACGACCTGGCGGAGGTTGTCGCGCGCGGCGACGGGCAGCACCAGCCGGCGCCGAAGGACCTGGGCCGCTGGCATGAGCAAGGCGATACGGCGATCGGCGGGGTCGCATTCGTCCAGGGCCCGTGCCAGCAGGGCGCTGCGATGATCGAGGGTATCGGCATCCTGGGCGTCGGCGATGGACAGGCTCTCGCCGGCGCGGCGCAACTGCCACGCACCGGCGCCGCGTTCGAGGACGTACCAGCGCTCGCCACCGGCGAACGCCTGGCGCCAGCGTACCGGGAGGAGCGCGGACAACTCGCCGCCCCACCAGCGCAGAAAGCCCGGCAGCGCACTACCGCGCCACGCGCGGCGAAGGCGGTCGAGCTGGAGCTGGGAGGCGTCCTGCAAAGCGGTCATTCAACATCTCCTTCGCGCCAACGCAGTATCGCGTAGGGCTGGTTACCGGATCTTATCCCACGCAATCGGACGGTCGATGTAAGGGAACTTCGGGTTCCGTCGTCAAGGATCGCCTCTGCACGTATCGTGTGCGTGACACCGTTTCCTCCGGCGACCGAGGCACCACTTGCCTGCCCGCGACCGGACAGGATGGCCTGGGCGCCGGCTTCGCCGAGTCCGGGGATCGCCGCCAGCGCCAACGGCTGCGCGTGCTCCGTATTCGGCCGCTCGCGACCCGACCAGATCGTCAGCACGGGAGCGACAACCGTCCAGATGGCGGGATCCATGCCGAGGACCATGCGTGCTTCCTCGACCGTGGCAAAGGGCCCGTTGCGTGGGCCGTAGCCAAGGCCTGCCGCGTCGTACTGCGGCTTCTTCGCGCCGTTGGGCGAGGCGGCATCGCCCGGGCGCCGCCAGTCCTGGATCGCGGCGGACAGGCTCTTCGCCTTGTCGTCGTTGGCGCCAGCCGCCTTGAACAGACCGGTCAATACCTGATCGGAAGCGGCGTTGAGATCGACCTTGCCGTCTTCATCGACGACGGTGATGTTGACCTTGGCGTCATCGAACTCGAACACGTACGGCCGCCCGTCCGCGATCCAGCGAGCGTCGGGGTCGGTCGTCTGCAGGCCCTCGATGGCGCGGACCACGCCGGCCTCCGCGGCGTAATGGGCGCGCGTCTGGGCGAACTGGTAGCGCGCTTGCAGGCCTTCGGTTCGCGCCAGCGCGGCGAAGCCGCCCAACATGATCGCCAACAACGTGCAGCCCCACAGGACGATAAGCAGCGCGACGCCCCTGCTCCGTTGACGGTTCATCGGATCACCGGTCCGCGCGTCCCGCGCGTCGACGACAAACCGTTCCTCGATGCCGAGGGATCGATTCGGATGGGCGCGACCAGGGTCGGAAAGACCACGTTGCCGTCAACGTCCAGGTCGATACGGACCAGCGACGGAGTGCGTCGCCCGTCGTCCCAGCTCTCCTGCCAGTCGCCAGGTCGATTCTGGTCATCCATGCCACGGTACGAGATCGATCCCTTGCGGATACCGCGAAGAAGGACCTCGGGCTGGCCGATCGGCTGCGGTGCGCCGCCGTCCGGCGGCAACATCGCGAGCGTCACTTCGAGTCGATAACCCTGGCGGCCATCGTCGACCAGCGAAACGGTCTGCAACTGCGGACCGAGTTTCGACAGGTAGCCCGGCATCGGGGCCACATAACGCAAAGTGCGGGACGTGCCGGAGAAGACGATGGGGTCGCCGTCGTCCGTCTCGTCGAACGGAATGGCCAGGGCCTGCGCGAGTTCGCTGCGCAGAAAACCCTGTGCGGAGCGAATCTCGTCCATGCGTTCGATCGCCTGGTCGCCGCTGCGGACGATACGCGAGGCGGTGCTGATGCCCGAGTACACCCCGAGCAGCACGATGGTGAGCAGCGCCAGTGCGGCGAGCACCTCCATCAGGCTGAAGCCCCGGGTGCGCTTCATGGCGAGCCGTCCGTATTGGCGCCGGCCATGCGCAGGGTGGAAAACCGCGCATGCCGCTCGTTGTCTGCGATACCCCATGTCACGTCCAGGTCCAACCGGTATACCCGGCTGGCGGGGGCGCCGTCCGCCGGCGGCTTCGCGTCCGGCGTGACGTAGCGGGACACATTCATGTGCCACCGGTAGATGTCGTCGAAGCGTCCCTCGCTGTCGCCCTCGCGCAACGGCTCCATGACGAACGCGCCGTCGAGGAGCGTGCGTGCACGTAACGCCGCCTGCGTCCGTTCGTTGGCGCGCGCCGTGAGGCTCATCGAACTTCCCGCGACCTGCATCAGCGCGGCGAAGGCGATCGCCAGGATGGCGATGGCGGCGATGATTTCGAGCAGGCTGAAACCGCGCTGGCGAACGGCGAGTTTCACTTCGAATCCACCACGCTGACGGCGCCGGTGAGCCAGGCCACGTTGACGTGCCATTCCCGCCCGCCGCGCGACAGCGTCACGCGGCCGCCGGTCGAGCTACCGTCGGGAAAGAAACGAATACGCCCGGTGGTCGCATTGGCCTGGTCCTCGCGCGCGCTGGTGATGGAGACACGCATGTCTTTGGGCAACCTGACAAGCGACTTACCCGGTGGCTGATACGTCGATGCCGAGGTATCCACCTCCAGCGCAAGGCTTTCGCCCTTCACGATCGACTGCGCGCGTGTCCAGCGCAGCGCGGCCGCCAGTTCGCCGCTCGCCGCGTTGACCCGCGCGCTGGCGAGCCCCTGGGTGATGGGAATGGAAACCGCCGCCGCGGCGATCGCGATCAGCAGGATCACGGCCAGCATTTCGAACAGCGTGAATCCGCGCGTATGCATGGCCGTGCAGGTCGCTTACTGCCAGTTGCCGTAGTCGGCGGAATAGCCATCGCCGCCGGCCTTGCCATCCTGGCCGTAGAAGACGAGGTCGAAGCTGCCGTGTTCACCCGGGTAGCGATAGCCGAACGGATGACCCCAGGGATCCTTCAGGTCGGATTCCTTCGCGTAGGGCCCCTGCCAGTTCTGCGCATCGGCCGGCTTGGCGACGAGGTCGCCCAGGTCGTGGGGCGGCGCACCGTTGTCGAGCGCGTAGTTCTCGATCTTCTGCCCGAGGGTGACCACCTGCGCCTTGCCCGCGCCGTACTTGCCCTTGTCGACGTTCTTGCCGACCTGGGTCACGACGATGGCGCCGATGATGCCGATCAGGACGATGACGGCGAGCATTTCGAGCAGCGTGAAGCCACGGGACTGGCGGGGTCGGAACGTACGTGTCGCGCGCATGGCAGAACTCCTTTGGAACGAATGCGGTCAGTTGATATTGCTGGTGAGGCTGAGCAGGGGCAGCAGGATCGCCGCCATGATGAAGGCGACCATGACGGTCATGACAATGGTCAGGGCCGGCACCAGCGCCGCCAGCAGGCGATCGATGGCGCGTTTGGCTTCGATGTCGAACGTGTCGGCGACCTTGAGCAGCATGGTATCCAGCGCGCCCGCTTCCTCGCCGACCTGGATCATCTGCAATGCCAGCCTTGGAAAGCGTTCGGTCTGGGCGAGCGAGCTGCCGAGTCCGGCGCCACCCTTCACGCGTTCGGCGGCCTGCTCCAGCGCGAGGTCGAGCGCGCGGTTGCCGGTGACCTGGCGGGCGATGGCCAGCGAGGAAAGCAGCGGCACGCCGTTCTTGAGCAAGGTGCCCAGGGTGCGCGCGATACGCGCTGTTTCCACCTTGAGCAGCAGGGGGCCGGAGACTCGCATGGTGAGCAGTCGTGCGTGGAAGGCCAGCTTCGCATCGGGATCGCGCAGGCGCAGACGAACGAAGGCCCCGAGCACGAACAAGGCCAGCGCGAGCGCCCACCACCAGTCACTGATCACCGTACCGAGGGCTAGCACCAGCTTGGTGATGAGAGGAATCGGAACCTGCATATCGGCGAAGATCGGCACGAACTGCGGAACCACGTAAGCGAGCAAGAGCACCAGCGAACCGAGCACGCCGACCATGAGGAAGGCGGGATAGATCAACGCGTTGATGATGCTCCCGCGCAGCGCCTGCGCGCGCTCCAGGTAGTCGGCCAGGCGGCGCAGCGTTTCGTCGAGCGAGCCGCCCGCTTCGCCGGCGCGCACCAGGCTGACATAGAGGCGCGGAAAGACGCCGTTCTCTTCGTCGAGGGCGGTGGAGAGGGTCGTACCCCCACGCACGCGGTCGCGGACGCGCTCGACGAGATTCTTCGCACGTTCGCCCTCGGGGAGGTCGAGCAGGATGCCGAGCGCACGATCCAGCGGCTGGCCCGCGCTGAGCAGCGTAGCCAGCTGGTGTGTGAACTGGGCGAGCTGATCGCCGGTGAACACCCCTTTGCGGAACAGCGCGGCGAAACCACCGCCGCTCGCCGCACCGTCGGCGGGCGCGGCTTCCAGCGGCGTGTGGCCCTGGTCCTGCAGGCGTGCGACCACGTCCTCGACCGACGTGGCTTCCATCCTGCCGGTGAGCGCTTCGCCTGCGGCGCTGATAGCTCGGTAACGGAACTGGCTCATGGCAGGGCCTAGGATTCCTGAGTGACGCGAAGGACTTCTTCGATCGTGGTGACGCCGGCCACCGCCTTGGCCAGGCCGTCTTCGTACATCGTGCGCATGCCCTCGGCGCGCGCCTGGCGCTCGATCTCGCCAGCGTCGGCCCGCTGCATGACCAGCCGACGCAGGGGATCGCTCATCACCAGGAACTCCATGATCGCGCGACGGCCGCGGTACCCGGTCGGGTTGGTCGCGCTGGTTCCCGGCTTCCACAGGCGGATCGGCCGCTCGTCGGTGTATTTATGCAGTTCGAACTGCTCGATCACCTCGGGCAGGGCCTCGTATGGCACCGCCGTTTCCGGATCCAGCCGGCGCACGAGTCGCTGGGCGAGGATGCCGTTCACGGTCGAGCCCAGCAGGTAGTCCTCGACACCCATGTCGAGCAGGCGCGTGATGCCGCCGGACGCGCTGTTGGTATGCAGCGTGGACAGCACCAGATGGCCCGTCAACGCCGACTGGATCGCGATGCGGCAGGTCTCGAGATCGCGCATTTCGCCGATCATGATGACGTCCGGGTCCTGACGCACGATGGAGCGAAGCGCGCCGGCGAAATCCAGGCCGATCTGTGGCTTGACCTGGATCTGGTTGATGCCTTCGATCTGGTATTCGACCGGATCTTCCACCGTGATGATCTTCACGTCGGGCGTGTTGATCTGCGACAGGGCGGTGTACAGCGTCGTGGTCTTGCCCGAGCCGGTCGGGCCGGTCACCAGCAGGATACCGTGCGGGCGATCCAGCACCTCGACGAAGCGATCGCGGAAGTGGTCGGTGAAACCCAGCGAGGCGAAGTCGAAGATGATGGATTCGCGATCGAGGATACGCATGACCACGGACTCGCCGAAACTGGTCGGCACGGTGGAAACGCGCAGGTCCAGTTCCTTGCCTTGTACACGCAGCTGGATGCGGCCGTCCTGCGGCAGCCGCCGCTCGGCGATATTGAGTCGCGCCATGATCTTTACGCGCGAGATCACCGCGGCGGTGGAGCTCGACGGCGGCGCTTCCACTTCATGTAGCACGCCATCGATGCGGTAGCGCACCTTGAGCCGGTTCTCAAACGGCTCGATGTGGACGTCCGACGCGCGTTGTTCCACGGCACGTTGGAGAATGAGGTTGACCAGGCGGATCACCGGTGCTTCGGAAGCGAGATCGCGCAGATGCTCGACGTCGTCTTCTTCGGTCGCGTTGCCGTCCAGGCTTTCGACGATGCTGCCCATGGCGGAACGGCCCTGGCCGTAGTAACGCTCGATGAGGCCGTCGATTTCCGAACGCAACCCCACACGCAGGGGCAGGTCGCGGCCGGTGGCAAGCCGGACGGCCTGCAAGGGATAGGGGTCGGCGGGATCGGCGACGAGAAGCGCCAGACCGTCCTCGCCTTCGCGCACAGGCGTGACGTGGTACTGCTTGAGGAAGCGAACCGACAGTTCGATGTCGGCTGGCGGGAGGTCGGGAGCATCCTTGGCGGCCAGCAAGGTCAGGCCGAGCAGTTCGGCCCAGGCGTCGGCCAGGTCACGCTCGGACACCAGGCCCAGGCGAGCCATCAACGAGGTCAGGGTACCCTCCGGCGTCTCGTCATGCAGGCGTCGCGCCCGCGCGAGGTCGGTGTCCTTAAGGCGGCCATGCGCCACCAGGTGCGCGCAGACCTGAGCTTCGCCCGGTTCCCCGGTCAGCATATCCTTATGCTCAGTCATCGCAGACATGCCTTCCTCACGGTCGTTGAAGCGGTCTATCCGCACGATCGATCCGGACCGCGCGGGCCGCTATTGGTAGCACATACCGTGCGTCGACGGCGACCGTGAATGCCGTTTCCGCGACGTGGCGCAACAAGCGAAAGCCGGCGTCGCCGCCGGCTTTCGGGCCCTCCGGGCTTATCCGTAGGATTTCACTGCCTTGTTTACCAGCCGATGCCGACGCCGACGCCTCCTGAAGTCTCACCGCCGCTGATCGCGGCGCCGAAGGTGAGCGCCGCCTTCGGGCTGAGACTACGCGAGAAACCGACCGACATCGCGCCCTGCCCCTTGTAGCCGCCGACGCCCACGCCGAGCCGGTTGTCGCCATTGACGCTCTGGGTGCTGAACGCCATCTGCGACATCGCCGCACCCATGGCGCCCACCTTGTTCAGGCGGTCGTTGAGGTTGCTGAAGCGATGATCGACCTCGCGCTTGTACTGGTCGAAAGCCCCGCCGCTGACGACGTCCCCGAACTTCTGGTCGGTGTACTGTTTGGCGCTGTTCAGCGTCGCTGCGTCGCCCTGGTCGGCGTAGGTCTTCGCGGTGGCGACAGCCTGGTCCACCTGGCTGACATTGGCGCCGTCGGTCGCCGCGGTACCCGCGGCCACGTTCGTGATGCGCCGTTCGGCGCCCGCGGCACCGACCGATACCGTGTTGGCCTGGTCCGCCACCGAACCGGCGCCCAGGGCGACGCTGTTGGTCGCCGCCGCCGTCACGGTCGCGCCGTTGCCGACCGCCGTGCCGTTGTCGGCCCCCACGCTGGCGTTGTTACCGACGGCGATGTCGGTGGGGTCCTTCGCATAGCTGCCGGTCCCGATCGCTATCCCGTTGCCGGTGCCCGGCACGACCGCCTGCGCCGTCACCGCGGGCGCGGCCGCCGCGACCGGCGCGGCCGCCGCCGATGTGACAGCCGGTGTGACAGTTGCCGCCATCGCGCCCTGGGTGATCGACGCAGGTGTCGCGGCGACGGCATTGCGGCGAATCGGCGTCGTCCCCGTTCCGGTGCCGCCTGTCGATTTCGACTCGAGGGTACCCACGCGGCTGTTGAGCGAGGTAAGTGCGCCATCCAGTGCCCCGACCGCGTCACCCACCGTGCCGTACGAGCCGCCTTGCACCCGATAGACCGGGCCGACAAAACCACTCGCACCCATGCTCGCTCCACCGCCCAGAGCCATCGCCACCGCGTTTCCGGCCGCGCTCGAGGTACCCGCGAAGGCGCCGGAAAGTGCGGTATTCAACTGCCCGAGGTTCACCGCATCGTTGGTCTGGGTACCGGCGGCCACGTTGGTGATCTGGCGATTGTTGCCGGCGCTGCCGACGGACACCGTGTTGGCCCGGGTCGCCAGGGACCCGTTACCGAGCGCCACGGAATTCGCCGCCAATGCCCTGGCACTGTCGCCGATCGCCGTGGCGCCGACGGCCCCCGCGTTGGCCGACGCGCCGATGGCCGTCGACGACTCCTTGCTTGCCGTGGCGAAGGCACCGTTGGCCGTGGACACGTCACCGCTGGCGCTGCTCCCTGCACCGGTCGCGACGGCCAGCGCGCCGGTGGCACTCGCATCGTCCGAACCATCGGCCGCCCCGGTGGCGGAAACGTAGTGCCTTGCGCTGCTCACGCTATCGGAGAGGTCGTTCAACTGCTGGACATTGGTCGCGTCGGTACCTTGCACACCCGCCGCGACATTCGTGATCTGACGCTCGCTGCCACGGTCGCCGACCGACACCGTGTTGGCGCGCGTGGCGAGCGAATTCGAACCCAGCGCGACGCTGTTCGTGGCGTCGTGCTGCACCGTGCTATTCGCACCGACGGCAACGCCGCCCGCGCCGATAGCCGTGGAGAAGTCGCCCACCGCCACGCTGCTGGCACCGGAGGCCCAGCTGTTGATGCCCAAGGCCGTGGCGTTCCCGCCCTGCGCATAGGCGAAATAGCCCAGCGCCGTGCTGCCTACGCCTTCGGCGGCGGCGACACCGCCCAGTGCCGTGGCGTAGTCGGCCGTGGCCTGCGCGCCCGCACCGAATGCCGCGGCGCTATCGCCCGTCGCACCGGTATAGACGAGACCCACGCCCGGGAGGTTGCTCGGACCGCCTACCGCCACCGAACCGGCACCTGACGCCGTGGTCGAGGTACCCACCGCGGTCGCGTAGTCACCGGTGGCGTTGGCGACCGCGCCGAGCGCCGTCGATTGCGCGCCACTGGCATAAGCGCCCACACCGACCGAGGTTGCCGCGAAGCCACCCGCTTGCGCACTCGCGCCGATGGCCGTGGCACCGACCGCCGCACTCGTCGCACCGGTATCGACCGGGTTGCCGTTTCCATCGGAGATCAAGGCGTTGCCTTTCTCGTCGACCGCATTGCCGCCGACGGCGACGCTACCGGCACCGATCGCCTGCGCGCCGGCACCGAAAGCGGCGCTGTTGTTGCCGCTGGCCGTGCTGCCGAATCCGTTCGCCGTGGCGAACCGATTCACCGCCGTCGCACCCGCGCCCGTCGCTGTCGCGCCGGTACCGGATGCGAAAGCACCCGAACCTGCGGCCGTGGCGTAGTCGCCCACCGCCTGCGCGTCGTCACTGCCGTCGTTCAGACCGGTCGCCTTGAAATAGTGGCTGGCGTCGCTGACGCCGCCGGCCACCGCGTCGAGCTGACCCTTGTTCACCGCGTCGGTCGCTTGCGTGCCGGCGGCGACATTCGTGACCTGCCGTTCGCTGCCCACGGCACCGACCGAGACCGTGTTCGCGCGGTTGGTGTACGAGCTCGCACCGAGGGCGACCGAGTTCGCAGCGTCGGCCCACGACGATTCGCCGATGGCCGTGCTGCTTGCTCCGTTGGCCCAGCTGCCCCAGCCCACGGCGGTGGCGTAGTCGCTTGTCGCCCATGCGCCTGCGCCGAAGGCGGATGCACCCAGGCCGGTCGCCTGCGCCGGAACGAAGCCGAAGAACGTGCTGCCACCGACCGCGACACTTTCGTCGCCGGTAGCCTGCGCGCTCTCGCCGACCGACACACTGCTTGCGCCTGTCGCCGCGCTCTGCGTGCCGACGGCCGTCGACAGGGCGCCCGTGGCGTTCGCGACCGCACCGACCGCTGTCGCTTGCGCACCGCTCGCATAGGCACCGACACCGAAGGACGAGGCGGCAAAGCCGCCCGCCTGCGCGCTGGCACCGACCGCTGTGCCACCGACACCCGCGCTGGTC
>NZ_DATLIW010000022.1:0-6570 GCF_035539195.1 Luteibacter sp. | reverse complement strand
ACCACCAGGATGCACACGCCGGCCAGATACGGAGCGATCACCAACGCGCCAAGGCCTCCCAGGCCTGCTCCGAGACGCGACCACCGAGGCATCATGCCCATTCCTGCTTCGTCCAAAACGCGGATGCTGCCACGGGCACGTGGCTCACTCTCGGCGAGGACGATGCCAGGCCGGAAAATACGGTGTCTTGCTGCGGCGACTGCCAACACAAAGGAGGCGACGTGCTGAGGACTTTCGGACGTTGCCGAGCTCCCGACATAGTGGGCGTTGCTTCAGCGGCGGTGGCTCGTGGCCTGACCCATCGCCGGCGTAGCCGGCTCCCACACGAGGCGCGCCGCTGTTTATTCGGTCGCCGGGCGACGGACGTATACGTAGCGGTGCGCAGCCACGGCATCGAGCGAGAGCGCCATGCGCCCGCAGTCGACCGCATCCGACTCGTGCACGAGTTCCGCGAGTAGTTCGGTCAGTCCCCGCGCGTACTGGAGAAATTCCGCTGCGTCGTTCAGAAGGTCGTGCGCCGACGCATCGGGGTCGGGGTAATAGCGCGCACGGCGAACCGTGCCATGTACATGGGTAGCGGACATGAGTGCTCCTTGGTGACGGCGCCGTTGGTCTAGGTGCGGCACGCGCACGGAGCGACGTGCCGCGGATCACACGGACTCGCGGATTCACGGCTGGCCCCTGTGCGGGGCGCCGGGTGGCGTGATGGATGACGTAGGTGGAGCGTCAGCCCGCTTCGCCGGAGCGCAGAAGCACGCGCCGGGTTATACGGCCGAGAAACATCTCATGGATGAGCTGACGCTTTGCTTCGTCAGTCGGGTCTGCGGGGGCCGCGGACGACCCGGAAACCACTGAGGGTGTCGCCGGAGGGAACCGGCGGGCGAGCGAGTGCCGTATGATCGGTGGCAATCACGATTGACTCCTGTGTAGTTGATTGTGGCCAGCGGTCCGGGGGTGCCTCTAACACGCTCGGGCCGCGCTTCTCACCGCGTGAAGCGATGGTTGCCTGCGCAGCAAGACGAGCGCGAACGCAGGCAACGGGATGACCGTAGCAAAACAACATTGGGTTGTCTGTAGGCGTGTGTGGGGAAAGCGTCGCCGATGAATCGGCTCCCACACACAGCCTGTCCGTAAGCAAGGCCGTCGGCGCCGTTTACCAGGCCAGTCGATAACTCAGCGATGCCGAATGCGAGTGGTCGCGATCGGCAAAGCGCTGCTCGACATCCATCGCGAACGTTGAGCGTTCGCTCAAATCCCAGCCCATCGTGAAGCCCGCCGTGCCGGCGCGACGCGACAAGCCGATACCTTCGACGGGAGCCCACTGCGCGATGCCGTTGTAGCGGGCCGAAAACACTTCACCCTTTGTTGCGAATGCGTTCTGCCAGCCGAGCTTCGCATCGATGCGAAGCTTGCCGTATGAGGTGAGCCACGAGCTGCCCGCACGCAGGCCGAAGCCCGCCTGCCAGCGTGAGGTGGTTTGCCCATTGGCTGCGAGGCCGAAGCCTTCGCCGCCCGCTTCCTCGAAACCGTTGCGACGGATGCTCGCAAACTGCGCGTTCGCGTACGGCGTGAGAGTGAAGGCGCCGACGTTCGTGCGATAGCCGAATTCGCCATAGGCCACGTTGTAGTGGCCTGTATTGTCCGCGCCAGCGAAGGCGCCCTGATCGCCCAGCTGCAGAAGGCGCTGCGTGTCACCGCGGAAGCTGCCGAAACCGAAGCGACCCACGCCGTACCAGTTGGCTCCACGCAAACCCGCATACAACATGCCTTCGGTCGCGCGATTGCTCTGCCGATCCATGCTGCCGGAAAGCTGGCCGGTGCTGCGCATCTGGCTGACCGCGACACCGGCGAAGCCGTTGTTACCGAGCCTGATGTCGTTGCCGACCAGTTGGCCGCCGATGTTGAAGCCAACGTTGCCGAAACCCGACCGGCTGAGGCCGCCCTGCGAACCCAGCGACTGCGCCCAGGCGCCGGTGGGGCCTCGCGCATCGAGATGATCGATCAGGGCATCGTTGCCCGCTTCGATACCCGCCAAGGTCACGGCCGTGCTCGCCGCATACAGCTGACCCGAAAGCGATTCCAGCGATGCCTGCGCCACCTGTTGGGTGGACGATTGCTGGATGCTGCCGGCCGCGATCAAGGTGCGCGCATCCACCGCGGCGGCCGTCGGCGAACCGCTGGCCAGGCTCGCCGTGATCTGGGCGAAGGCGCCGTCGAGGCGCTGCGCCGAACTCACCGCCGCCACCGATTGAGACATGCTCGTCGTCGCCACCTGGGTGACGCTGAGCGAGGTCGTGTCGAGCCACACTTCCTTCGGCAGGTACTGCAGGGTCGAACTGAGGAAAACGCCGGCGCCCTTGGTCAGCGTGGCGAACGTGCCGGACACCGCGTTGGCCGTGACCACCTGCTGATGCGAGCTCACGGTGTATCCGGGAACCGCCCCGGCCACGTAGAAATCGCCGGCGAGGTACGCGGTACCACCGACGATGAGTGGCGCCCCCAGTTTCTGCGAGAGCCGGCCGTTCGTGCCCTGGCGGAAGTCGCCCCCCACGTGCGTCGACGTGTCCAGTGTCACCAGCTGCGCGTTGTTGAGGACGCCACCACCGATGTCGCCGTGGGCGATGAGGGTCGCCGTGCCGTTGGTGAAGGCACTCCCGGGCAGCGCGCGCAACGACTCCAGCGTGGCCGAATCGTTGACCGTGGTGCCGCCTGCATAGGTATTGGTGCCCGAAAGGGTGAGTCGGCCATTACCGCTGACGACGAGGCCGCTCGCCCCCTTGATGTCGTTGACGAAGGCCATGTCCCGGCCTGCGGACGTCGTCGCCTGGAAATCGCCCCAGTCGAACGTCGCCGGGCCACGGATGGCGCGACCGACGTCCAGCGCCCCGTAACCGTAGATCGCGTCGGGCCCCGGCGCGCCCAGATCGTCCGCCGTACCCAGGATGATCTGCCGCACCGAGTTCACGCTCAGCGTCGGGAAGGCCTGCATGACGACCGCGGCGGCACCGGACACCTGCGGCGCGGCCAGCGAGGTGCCGGTCCATACCTGATACGACGTATTGGCGACGGTCGAGGTGGCCGACGTGGTGATCACGGCGCCCGGCGCGGCCAGGCAGTAGTTCATCGCGATGCCGCACCGATTCGAATACGAGGCGATCTGCGTCGGGTTGTTGCTGTCCAGCGCGACGACGACGAGCCAGCCCTGCTCGACGCCCGCCGCGCGCGACGGCAAGGCAGCGACGTCCGAAGGATCGGCACGGCTGTCGTTACCGGCGGCGAAGACGAACAGGTGATTGGCCGTGAACGGCTGGTAGGCCGACTGGAAGCTCTGCGTCGCGGCCGTGTCCGAAGCACTCCAGTACACACCGCCCCAGGAGTTGTTCAGTACCTTCGCGCCAGCCGCCACGACGTCGCTGTTGACCTTGCCCAGGGGATCGGACGAGGTCGCCTGGTTACCCTGGCCGGAGCCGTCGTCGGTCGGCGCCTTGTCGTTGATGATGCGGGCCGAAATCAGGGTCGCGTCGGGAGCGACACCGCCGGCGAACTGGCCGAACGGACGCCCGGCGGCGATCTGCGCCACCGCGGTGCCGTGGCCGACGACATCGTCGACACCCATGTTGTTGGTGCTGGGATCGACATAGGTGAGGTTGGCCGTCACCCGCCCGGCGAGCGCGGGGTGCGTCGCGGTGACGCCACTGTCGACGATGCCGATCGCGATGCCCTTGCCGGTA
This sequence comes from Luteibacter sp., assembly GCF_035539195.1. GTDB lineage: Bacteria > Pseudomonadota > Gammaproteobacteria > Xanthomonadales > Rhodanobacteraceae > Luteibacter. The sequence goes on along the minus strand of NZ_DATLIW010000022.1, from coordinate 2,839 downwards.
AAACCGGCGGCCTGCGCCACGTTGGCGCCGGTCAATGCAAGCTGTGCGTCGATCGGCGGATCGGGCTGGGTCGGCTGCGTGGGCGGTGGGGTCACCGGCGGCTTGACCGGCGGCGCGACGACCACGCCACCACCGCCGCTCCGCGAACCACCCCCGCCACCGCAGGCGGCCAGTCCCAGGCTCAGGCACACGGCCAGCGCCAGGTCGCGCTGGCGCGGAATCTTGCTTTCCATCTCTCGTTGAACCCCTTCAGTTCGACATCACTGTCCCGCGGCCGATCTCCCCGGCGGCGCCCTGGTGCCGATATTCGCATAGCACCCCGGCCAAAGGCGTGCCGCGGCGCACACCGTTGCGGCGGCGCAGATTGCCCCGGCCCGGCCCCCGCTGCGATACTCGACCGGTTTTCCGCCCCCTCGGGCGGCCATGTGAGTCCCACGGAGTTCCCATGTCTGAGATCGTCATCGCGGGCGCCAAGCGCACCGCCATCGGTTCCTTCCTTGGCCAGTTCACCGGCGTCCCCACGCCGAAGCTCGGTGCCATCGCCATCAAGGCCGCCCTCGAGCAGTCGGGTATCGCCCCTGCCGACGTGAGCGAGGTGATCATGGGCTGCGTGCTGCCCGCCAACCTCGGCCAGGCGCCGGCGCGCCAGGCGTCGCTCGAAGCCGGCCTGCCCGTTTCGGCCGGCTGCACGACGATCAACAAGGTCTGCGGCTCCGGCATGAAAGCGCTGATGCTCGCGCACGACCTGATCAAGGTCGGCTCGGCGAAAGTGGTCGTCGCCGGTGGCATGGAGTCGATGACCAACGCACCGCACATGGTCAACGCGCGTACCGGCATCCGTTATGGCGACGGCCAGCTGGTCGATCACATGGCCTGGGACGGCCTGACCAATCCGTACGACGGCCAGTCCATGGGCGTGTTCGGCGAGAAGTGCGCGGACAAGTACACCTTCACGCGCGAAGAGCAGGACGCGTACGCCATCGCATCGGTGGAGCGTGCGCAGGCGGCGCAGAAGGCCAATGCGTTCGCCAACGAAATCGTCCCGGTGACCGTCCAGGGACGCAAGGGTCCGCAGGACTTTGCCGAAGACGAACAGCCGGGTCGCTCCGATACCGCGAAGATCCCGACGCTCCGCGCTGCCTTCCGCAAGGAAAACGGCACGATTACGGCAGCCAGCTCGTCGAGCATCTCCGACGGAGCCGCGGCCCTCGTACTGCTCGACGCGGACGATGCGAAGGCACGCGGCATTACCGCACTGGCGCGTATCGTCGCGCACGCCACCCATTCGCAGGAACCGGAGTGGTTCACCACCGCCCCGGTGGGGGCCATTTCGAAAGTTCTCGACAAGGCCGGCTGGAAAGCCGAAGACGTGGATCTTTTCGAGATCAACGAGGCGTTCGCGGTCGTGCCGATGGCGGTCATGCGCGAACTCGGCGTGCCGCATGAGAAGGTCAACGTCAACGGCGGTGCCTGTGCCCTGGGCCACCCGATCGGCGCCAGCGGTGCGCGCATCGTAGTGACTCTTCTCAATGCGTTGACAGCCCGTGGGGCAAAAAGGGGTGTCGCAGCCCTTTGCATCGGCGGCGGCGAGGCCACGGCGATCGCCATCGAATTGGTGTGAACCTGACGTCGATAAAAACGGGTGGGCGTTTTTTATAACCGTCACGCGCTGTCCATGGGCTTTAATGCGCCCTGAAGCACACCCTTTCGATCTGTAGCTAAGTCATAACAACTAGGCTATTAATACGCCCGCCTAACGGCATTCCACGGCTAAGGAGAAACACAATGAATTTGACGCGTACCCTTCTCGCCTCTGCGCTCGTCGCGCTTCTGGCAGCTTGCAGCAACGGCGCGACGGATTCCGCGCAGGACGCCCAGAAGTCGGCTGCAGATGCACAGCAGCAGGCTGACAAGGCACAGCAGGCCGCGGACCAGTCGCAGAACGCCGCGACCACGCAGGCCGCCACCCAGGCTCAGCAGTCCGCCGACCAGGCCAAGGATGCTGCCGGCCAGGCCCAGGCCGCCGCTTCCGCTTCGACCGCCGGCGGCACGCCGGAGGCCGCGAAGGACGCCGCTGCCAACGCCGCCGATCAGGCCGACAAGTCGGCTGACCAGGCGAAGGACGCCGCTTCCAACGCGAAAGACGCGAAGGACGACAAGAAGAACTAAGCCTTACGGCCTTGTTCTGAGAGACGAAACGGCCACCTTCGGGTGGCCGTTTTTTTTGGTTCACCGTGGACTACCGGTGGCGGGTGCTGGGCATGCCAGCCTTCGTTCGCATCGCGCGCATGGCTCGCCTTCGGCCTCGCGGGGCTCGGCTGCGCCATCGCTTTGTACACTTGGGCGCTTCGCGGGGAGACCTTGGCGCCCACCCTCGCTGCTCAGACAGGTCCTCCGCGTTCGAGAAGGAAAGGCCGCTAACCGCGGCCCATGTACCTATTTGGCCTACGGCCGCTCCACTTGTGCGGAACTCGCCTCGAGGGTGGACGCCAAGGTCTCTCACGACGATACGGTTGAGTGCAAGGAGAGCCGGTGCGGGATGCGTGGTCGGCCCTGGCAGCGCCCGGAGCACCCGGACGAAGCGGAAGCGGTTGCTGGTACCCGGTTGCCCAACACCTTCGTCGCGCTTGTGTCGGCGTGCTTACCGGCGATGCCGTGGCGGCTTTGGCTCGACCCACGCGAGCCTCACGGTCCGGGGGAGTCTTCGGTGCCCACCCTCGAGGCGAGTTCCGCACAAGTGAGCGGCCGTAGGCCATATAAGACACGCCGCGAAGCGGCCTTCCGCACCGAACGCGGAGGACCTGTCTGAGCAGCGAGGGTGGGCACCGAAGGCTCTGCG
>NZ_DATLIW010000021.1:0-67083 GCF_035539195.1 Luteibacter sp. | reverse complement strand
CGCAGAGCCTTCGGTGCCCACCCTCGCTGCTCAGACAGGTCCTCCGCGTTCGGTGCGGAAGGCCGCTTCGCGGCGTGTCTTATATGGCCTACGGCCGCTCACTTGTGCGGAACTCGCCTCGAGGGTGGGCACCGAAGACTCTCCCGAACCGTGAGGCTCGCGTGGGCCGAGCCAAAGCCCGCGGCGGCATCGCCGGCAGGCACGCCGACACCAGCGCGACGAAGGTATTGGGCAACCGGGTACAGCAACCGCTTCCGCTTCGCCCGGGCGTGCCGGGCGCGGCGGGGCCGACGACGGCACGACACAACGGCTCTCCTGCCAATTGACCGTATCGTCGTGAGAGACCTTGGCGTCCACCCTCGAGGCGAGTTCCGCACAAGTGGAGCGGCCGTAGGCAAATAGGAACATGGGCCGCGGTAGCGGCCTTTCCTTGTCGAACGCGGAGGACCTGTCTGAGCAGCGAGGGTGGGCGCCAAGGTCTCCCCGCGAAGCGCCCAAGTGTACAAAGCCCCCCGGTAATCCGCGAAGAACCCAAAAAAGGCCAGCCGCGAGGCTGGCCTTTTGTCTGAATTTGTCATGCGAGACGCAAAATGCAGCTCAGGCGCGCCAGGCCGAGGAGCTGACTCGCCTGACGCGCTGAGCGGCAATCCGGGGCCCACTGCCAAGTGATTTACCCGCGGAACCGGGATCATACTCCCCTCCGGGCGCGACCGGCCAATGGCAGTTAAATGACATCCATCTTTTTGCGCATTATTTCGCAAATACAATCATTTAACGAAAAAACCTCGCGTGGTTAGCGAGGTTTTAACGGGGCCTGGGACAGGCCTCAGCGGAGGTGGCGGAGCCTGCTGTTCCGGTAGCCGTAGACCATGTACATGATCACGCCGAGTACGGTCCACACACCCATCAATACCCAGTTGCGAATGCCCATCGACCACAGCAATGCGATGCAGCTGAGGATACCGAGCACGCAGGTGACCGGAGCGATCGGCACGCGGAAGGTGCGCGGAAGTCCGGGTGCGGTCTTGCGCAGGATCATGACGCCGGCGCACACGGCGCAGAACGCGACGAGCGTCCCCATCGAGGTGAGGTCGCCGAGTACGTTGAGCGGGAACACGGCGGCGAGCAAGGCGATGCCGATACCGGTGATCACGGTGTTGATGTGCGGCGTGCGGTACTTCGGATGGATGGTGGTGAACACCTTCGGCATGAGACCGTCGCGGCCCATGATCATGAAGATGCGCGGCTGCGCGATGATCATGACCAGGACGACCGACGACAGGCCGATGAGCGCGCCGACTTCCACGATGCCACGCAGCCAGCCGAGTTCCGGATGCTGGCGGATGGCGGTGACGACCGGTTCCGACGTGCCCAGTTCGGCGAATGGCACCAGACCGGTCAAGACGGCGGCCATGGCGATATAGAGCACCGTGCAGATGGCCAGCGAGGCGAGCGTGCCGATGGGCATGTCGCGCTGTGGATTCTTCGACTCCTGTGCGGCTGTCGATGTCGCTTCGAAGCCGATGTAGGCGAAGAACACCATGGATGCGCCACGGAGGATGCCGGCCCAACCGTACTTGTCGCCGCCCTGGTTGGCGGGAATGAACGGGTGCCAGTTGGCGGTATCGATGTGGCTTGCGCCGACCACGATGACGACGATGATCAGCGCGGTCTTCAGCAGCACCATCGCCATGTTGATCCCGGTCGACTCCTTGATACCGACGTAGCAGACCCAGGTCAGGGCCAGGGTGATGCCGACGGCGGGAAGGTTGAAGAAGGCGCCGGTCAGAATGAGGTGTCCGTCGACGAAATCGACCGGCGCATTGGTCAGTGCCGGCGGAATGTGCAGACCCATGTGGTCGAGCAGGCTGACGAAGTAGCCCGTCCAGCTCACGGCGACCGCGGAAGCGGACACGCCGTACTCGAGGATCAGGTTCCAGCCGATGAACCAGGCCGCGCCTTCGCCGAGCGTGGCGTAGGCATACGAATAGGCGCTGCCCGAGACCGGGATCATCGAGGCGAACTCGGCGTAGCACAGCGCGGTGAACGTGCTGCAGATCGCCGCGAGGATGAACGAGATGATGATGGCGGGTCCGGCATGCTCCGCCGCGGCGACGCCGGTGATGACGAAGATGCCGCCGCCGATGACCGCGCCGATGCCGAGCGCGGTGAGCCCCCAGGGGCCGAGTGTGCGGCGCAGGGCGGGGCCGTGTGCGTCGTCGGGTTCGGCCTGGGGGGCTTTCTTGGCAAGTAACTGCTTGAGCATGGACGGCCCGGGAAGAAGTGACGTGGAGAGAATAGTCGCAAAAGGAAAGGCCGGCGGGTGACCGCCGGCCTTTCCCGGTTCGTTTCTATCAGCCTAGCGACTTGCGCAGCTTGCTGTGCGCGTAGCCGTAGAAGAAGTAGATCAGCTGGCCGATGACGATCCAGCCGAGCATCAGGCGCCAGTGTTCTTCGAAGGCCTGCCAGAACAGGTAGATACAGGCCAGCGCGCCGACGATGGTGATCGGCCACACGAACGGCACGCGGAAGCTGCGCTTCAGGTCCGGGCGGGTGTAGCGCAGGATCAGCACGCCGATGCAGACGGTGGCGAAGGCGAGCAGGGTGCCCATGGAGACGAGTTCGCCGAGCACGCTGACCGGGAACAGGCCGGCCATGGCCGCCGCCGCGACACCGACGATGATCGTGCCGATGTAAGGCGTGCGGAACTTCGGATGCACCTTGGCCATGGTCTGCGGGAGCAGGCCGTCCTTCGCCATCGAGAAGAAGATGCGCGGCAGGCCCATGAGCATCACCAGGATGACCGAGGACAGGCCGGTGATCGCACCGAGGATGACCAGCGCCTTGAGCCACGCCAGCTGCGGGTACAGGCCCAGGGCGGTGGCGACCGGCTCCGGCGTGTTCAGCATGCGGAACGGGGCGATACCGGTGAGGACCAGCGCCACGGCGATGTACAACACCGTGCAGACCGCCAGCGAGCCGAGGATACCGATCGGCATGTCGCGCTGCGGGTTCTTCGCCTCACCGGCGGCGGTGGACACCGCGTCGAAGCCGACGTACGAGAAGAACACGATGGTGGCCGCGCGGAAGATGCCGCCCCAGCCGAACGTGCCCGGACCTTCGGACGCCGGGATGAACGGGTGCCAGTTGGCCGGATTGATCACCTGGATGGCGAAGGCCAGGAACAGCAGGATCACGGTGACCTTGATCGTCACGATGATCGAGTTGACGAAGGCGGACTGCGTGATGCCGACGTAGCACAGGCCCGACAGCGCGGCGATGATGACCACGGCCGGCAGGTTGATCAGGGTGCCGGTGGCCTGGATGTGGCCCTCGACGAACTTGAACGGCGCCGAGGCCAGTTCGACCGGAAGCGCGAGGTCGGTACCGGCCAGGTGGCCGATCATCCCAAGCATCTCGTTGAAATAGCCCGACCAGCCGGCAGCGACGGTGGCGGCGGCGAAGAGGTATTCGAGGACGAGGTTCCAGCCGACGAACCAGGCGACGTACTCACCGAGGGTGGCGTAGGAGTAGGAGTAGGCACTGCCGGAGACCGGCAGCATGGCCGCGAATTCGGCATAGCACAGGCCTGCAAGGGCGCAGGCGAAACCGGCGATGAGGAAGCTGATGACGAGGGCGGGACCGGCATGGAGCGCAGCGGCCTGGCCGGTGATGACGAAGATACCTGCGCCGATGACGGCGCCGACGCCGAGAAGAACCAGGTGTTTCGCGGTGAGTACCCGCTTCAGCTCGCCGTTGTTGGCGTGCGCGCCGGTTTCAATGTGTTCACCAGCGTCTACGTGCGGCGCGGCCTCGATGGGATGCGTCGCGAACAGGTGTTTCAACATGTGTCTCCCCTACTGCCGGAATGTAGCCTTTTATTATTGGGACCGCCGCGTGAGTTACGGTGGACACGCAGCTGCCCTGAAGCGCTGGCACGGCACCATAGCCCAGCGGGGCAAGGCCGTACAAGTTGCATTGCGAGGCGTGCCAATGCATTGCACAGAGAAGTTGCGGATGTCGAGCATGACTTGCGGCGGTTGTGCTTGGACAGGGCGCGGTGCTCAGAAGACCATGTTCAGCGCGACCTGCGGTGCGACGTAGTCGGAGGCGTTGCGGCCGCCGACGCTGAACTGGACGCCGGCGATCAGGCCGACTTTGGGGCTGAAGTGGTACTCCACGGCCGGTGCGAGGCTGAAGGCGTGCCCGGACGGGAAGGTGTAAGCGCCGTGGCCGCTCGCCGTGCCATTGACGCGGTCGCCGCTCGAACGGTTCCAGATCCCTTCGCCGACCAGCACCCAGCGGGCGTCGAGCGCGTACTCGGCCGCCAGCGAGGCGCTCCAGGTCTCGCCCGGCCGGGCGTAACCGTGGAAGCCGGGCGGCGTGCCGTAGACACTCGGACCACGCAGGCGCACCCGGCCGGGCGCCGGGCTCCAGGCCAGCTGACCACGCCAGCGCAGTGCGTGACCGTTGTCCAGCCAGTGGAGTTGCTGGGCGCCGAAGGCGAGCGTGCTGCGCGCTGCGCCGTCACCCATGCCGTTGAGGGCGTTGTTGTCGAGGTGGTGGTACCGCCCGGTGGGCAGTCGCTGGGCCAGGGACGCCGCGAGGACCAGTCCGGTGCCGTCCGCCTCCGGAGCCTTGAGACGCGCCTGCACGCGAACGGCGGAATCGCCCATGCGCAGGCCGTCGCTGTGCACGCCCCCCACCGAGGTGCGCGCGGCGTTGAGGGTCAGCTGCACCGAGATGTTTTCGGTGAGGCCATAAATGACGGGCAGGGACACCTGCCATTGGCGTGCCGTCGCCGGATCGAGATGGCGGTTGCCGTCGCCGTCGTACCAGCCGCGGGTGCTGGTGTGGATCAGGTAGGGTTCGACGTTGACCATGCCGGCGGGCAGCGAGTTCACCGCCGGCGTGACGAGCGGGCCGGTGAAGTTGGCTTCGCGATCGGCCGGTGTCGCAAGAACCGATGCCGGAACGGAGGAAACGATGAGGGCGAAGGAGAGGGAGCGACGAAGCGACATGCGCGGGTCCTTGCGGTGTGCAGCGGCCGCTGCGGGCGAAGGCGCGCGTCGTGCGCGCCGGAGAGGTCATCGTAGGCAGGTCCTTGGTGCGACCGACATCGGATTAGTCTGAAAAAGCCGTGAGAGAATTCCTGCTCGTCTATCCGAGCCCTCGCCATGCACCATCCGTATCCGCGCCTCGCCGAGGCCTTCGCCGACTATGCGGCGCGCTTCCCGGCAGAACCCGACCTCGCCCGCTTCGACGAATGGCTACGCGCCGGATCGCATCCGTTTCATCGGGAAACGCCGTCGGGTCATTTCACCGGCTCGGCGTGGCTGGTGAGCGCCGATGGCGAGCGGGTGCTCCTGATGCATCACCGGAAACTGCAGCGCTGGCTGCAACCGGGCGGCCACGCCGACGGCGATGCGGACCTGGCGAACGTGGCGCTGCGCGAGGCGCAGGAGGAATCCGGGCTGGCCGACCTCGACCTGCTCCCTGGGATCTTCGACATGGATCTGCACCTGATCCCCGCCAGGCGCGATGAGCCGGAACACTGGCACTACGACGTGCGCTACGTCGTGGTCGCGCGCGGCAGCGAAGCCTTCACGATGAACGAGGAGTCGCTCGACCTTGCGTGGCGGTCGATCGCCGAGTTGGCCGCCGATACCTCGGCGGACACGTCGCTACGTCGCATGGCGCTCAAGTGGCTGGCTCCCACAGGGTGAACGAGTCAGTCGCTGTACTTCGCCGGCGCCGGGTGTACCGTGCCGCACTGCGTGCACGTGCGCGCCTCCAGTGAGCGATAGAACGTCTCGAAGACCGGTGGGAAGTCGGATTCGATACTGTTCAGGACGAAGTATTCCTCGTACAGCTTGTGGTTGCAGGTCTCGCAGAACCACAACAATCCGTCGCGCTCGCCGGCGAGCCGCCGACGCTCCACCACCAGGCCGATCGAGTCGGGCATGCGCTGCGGCGAGTGCGGCGTGCGCGCGGGCAGGTAGAAGATTTCCCCCGCACGGATGGGGATGTCCCGCGCCGCACCGTCGTCCTGAACCTTCAGGACCATGTCGCCTTCGAGCTGATAGAAGAATTCGGGACCTTCGTCATAGTGATAATCGGTGCGCGCGTTGGGACCGCCCACGATCATGATGATGAAGTCGCCATCGACGATGCATTTGTTGCCTACCGGCGGCTTGAGCAGCGCGCGGTTTTCGTCGATCCAGCGTTTCAGGTCGATCGGGGGTAGCAGGCTCATGTCGGGGCACCGTCGGAACGTTCGGGCATCATAGCCGGAGCCCGATGTCGCCGGCATGGCCGGCTCCGCCATGCGCGGCACAGCTGCCGGGACTTCCGCCGGCGGCGCCACTGCCGTACAACTCTCGCTCCCTGCCGCAGGATATCGCGCCCATGTCGTCGTGGTACCACGATCGCGTTCCCGTACCGCCGCTTCGCCCGCCGCCGGAAGGCCGGCGCGAAGCCTCGGTCGTGATCGTGGGCGGCGGCTTCGCCGGGTTGAACACGGCGCTCGGCCTCGCCGCGCGCGGCGTGCGCGACATCGTCCTGCTCGAAGCGAAGTCGGTGGGTTTCGGGGCGTCTGGCCGCAATGGCGGCTTCGTCTTCGCCGGGTACTCGCTAGGCGAGAAGGCCTTGCTCGAGCGGGCGGGTCCTGAGCGGGCGAGGGCGCTCTACGGTCGCACCGTCGACGCCGTGAACCTGATCCGCGAGCGCATCTCGGCCTTGTCGATCGCATGCGATGCCGTCGACGCCGGCGTGGTCTGGGCCAACTGGTTTCGCGATGCGGAGGTACTTCGCTCGCGCCAGCGCCTCCTGGCCGAGCGCTATGGGGCCGACTGGCAATGGATTCCCGCCGATGCCATGCACGAGTTCGTTCACAGCGAGCGTTACCACGACGGCCTTTACGAGCGGAACGCCCTGCACATCGATCCGCTGGCGTATGCGCGTGGCCTGGCGCGAGCCGCCGAGGCCGTCGGCGTAGCCATCCATGAAGGATCGCGGGTGCGCATGCTGGAGCGGCACGGCCCGCGCTGGACGCTCCGGGTGGGCGATGCGGAGATCGAAACCCCGCAAGTCGTCCTCGCCTGCGGTGGTTACCTCGCCGGTCTGGACCGGCGCATCGATCGCGCCGTCCTGCCCATTGCCACCTATGTGATGGTGACCGAGCCCCTCGGCGACCGCCTTGCAACGTGCCTGCGTACGCGCGCGGCGGTCTACGACACGCGGTTCGCTTTCGACTACTACCGCCCCCTGCAGGACACACGGTTGTTGTGGGGTGGCCGGATCTCGGTTCGCGATCGCTCGCCTGCCGCCGTGAAGCGTGTGCTGAAGCGCGACCTCGAGCGGGTTTTCCCGGCGCTTGAAGGGGTGCGCATCGAACGGGCGTGGTCGGGCCTGATGAGCTATGCACGCCACGAGATGCCACAAGTCGGAACCCACGGCAACGGCCTGTGGTATGCCCAGGCCTTCGGCGGACACGGACTGGCGCCGACCTGCGCGGCCGGCGAGGCACTGGCGGACGCGATCGCCGGCGGCGACTCGAAGCTGGAGGCCTATGCCGGCTTCGGGCTCGATCCGGTACATCGCCCGTTCGGCTACCTGGCGGCGCAGGGAACCTACTGGAAGGCCGAGCTGGCCGACTGGTTCAAGTCGCGGCTCGAGGGCTGACACGCGCGCGGCCGGGACTTGCTCACGCCGCTCCCCGATCCAGCCAGACCAGGATGCCCTGTGCGTTCAGGCGGATATCGATCTTCAACAGCGCGAGGATGTCGTCGCGGCCCAGGGTCACGCCCTGACGCCGTGCGCGGGCCACATAGAGGTCGGCGAATTCGCTTTCGATGCGCTGCTCGCGGTCGGCGGCAGCGACGTGTCGTCTGGCGATAGCCACCATCTCGTCGATGGTCTCGTGCAGATCCTGCGCAAGGCGCGCCACGTCCGTGACGCGGCCGTAGTGCGTGAGGTACATCGCCTCGGGCTCGTAGCCGAGCATGCGATCGATCGAACGGTGCGCCGCGTCCGCTTCGAACTGCACGGGCGAGGTGGTGGGAACGATGAAGGCGCCGCCGGGCGAATCGAGTTCACGGTAGGACAGGCCGAAGATGTCACCGGTGAAAAAAGCGCTGGAGCGATCGTCGTGGATCGCGATGTGGTGCCGTGCGTGGCCCGGCGTATCCAGGCAGAGGAGGGCCCGTCCGGCCAGGTCGATGACGAAGCCGTCCGCGGCTTCCACGACTCGATCGGCCGGCACCGGCACGATCTCGCCATAGCTGCGGCGGACTTCGTCTTCCCCGTAAACGCCACTGGCGCCGGCGATCAGCACGGAGGGATCGATCATGTGCCGCGCGCCTCGCGGATGCACGGCGAGCTTCGCGTACGGCAGGTGCTTCAACAGTTGGCCCGCGCCGCCGGCGTGATCGAGATGCACGTGCGTGAGGACGACCCAGTCGATGTCTTTCGGATCGAGGTCGGCGGCCTTTATCGCGTCGAGGAAGTGCGGCAGCGAATGCGAGGTACCGCTGTCGATGAAGGCCCCGCGGCCGCGTTCGACCACGAGGTAGGCGGCGTCGAACGTCGGGCGGCCGAAGCCGGTGTCGATGGTGTGGATGCCGTGCATGCGCCCAGCATAATCCAGGGCCACGACCTGTGCGTCGGGTCGATGTGGGAGCCGCTTCGGCGGCGATCGGGTTCTCGCGGTAGCTTGGCCCGCTACCGCGGGATCGCCGATGAATCGGCTCCTACATGTCCTTACAGCGCTTCGAAGATGCCCGCCGCGCCCATGCCGGTGCCGATGCACATCGTCACCATGCCGTACTTCTGCTTGCGACGGCGCAGACCGTGGATCAGCGTGGCGGCACGGATGGCGCCGGTCGCGCCCAGCGGGTGGCCGAGGGCGATGGCGCCGCCGAGCGGATTCACCTTGGACGGGTCGAGGCCGAGATCGCGGATGACGGCCAGCGCCTGGGCGGCGAAGGCTTCGTTCAGCTCGATCCAGTCCAGCTGGTCCTGGGTGATCCCGGTCTGCTTGAGCGCCTTGGGAATGGCTTCCTTCGGGCCGATGCCCATGATGTCCGGCGCGACGCCAGCGACGGAGAAGCCGACGAACCGGGCCAGCGGGGTCAGGCCGTAGTCTTTGATCGCCTTCTCGCTGGCGATCAACAGGGCACCGGCACCGTCGGACATCTGCGAGGAGTTGCCCGCGGTGACCGAGCCGCCGAACTGGCCGTTGCGGAACACCGGGCGCAGCTTGCTCAGCACGTCGAACGTGGTGTCCTTGCGCGGACCTTCGTCGGTGTCGATGATGCGACGGTCTTCGCGGACGCTGTGGTTCAGCAGGTCGGGGTAACGGTCGTCCAGCTGGAACGGGGTGATTTCGTCCTTGAACTCGCCCGCCGCGATAGCGGCGAACGCGCGTTCGTGGGATTGCAGGGCGAAGCGGTCCTGATCCTCGCGGCTGACTTTCCAGCGCTCGGCGACCTTCTCGGCCGTGATACCCATGCCGAAGGCGATCGCGCGGTTCTCGTCGTTCTCGAAGATCGCCGGATTCATGGCGATCTTGTGGCCCATCATCGGCACCATGCTCATCGACTCGGTGCCACCGGCGAGCATGAGGTCGGCTTCGCCCAGGCGGATGCGATCGGCAGCCATGGCGATGGCCTGCACGCCGGACGAACAGAAACGGTTGATGGTGACGCCGGGCACCTGCTCGGGCAGGCCAGCCAGCAGCACGCCGATGCGTGCGACGTTCATGCCCTGCTCGGCTTCCGGCATGGCGCAGCCGATGACCGCGTCGGCGATCAGGGCCGGATCGATGCCGGGCGCCTGTTCGATCACCGCACGGATGACGTGCGCCAGGAGGTCGTCCGGACGGGTGTTGCGGAACACGCCGCGCGGCGCCTTGCCTACCGGGGTGCGGGTGGCGGCGACGATGTAGGCGTCTTGCACTTGCTTGCTCATGGGGTGGTTCCTTTAAGGGGGAAAGTCGGATGCGTAAGAGCGCGGCGCGCGTCAGTTACGCAGTGGCTTTCCCGTCGTCATCGTGTGCGCGATACGGGCCTGGGTCTTTTCGGTCTGCGCCAGTTCGACGAAGTGCCGACGTTCGAGCGCGAGCAGCCAGGTTTCGTCGATCGGAGAACCGCGTTCGATCCGGCCACCGGAGAGCGTGTCGGCGATGCGGGTGGCGATATCGATATCGTGCGGCGAGGCGAAATACCCTTCGGCCATGTTCGCCAGCGAGGCCTTGAACGTCGCCGTCGAGGTGTCGCCGGCTGCGGTGATCGCGCGCGCCGGCATCGGCGGACGGTAACCGGACTCGGCCAGAGCGATAGCCTGGGCCTTCGCCACGTGCAGCACTTCGTACGTGTTGAACACCACGACATCGTCCTTGCGCAGCAGGCCCAGCGACTTGGCTTCGATCGCGCTGGTCGAGACCTTCGCCATGGCGACGGTCTCGAAGATCTTTTTCAGGTACTCGAACGGGTCTTCCGGATTCGCCTGCCAGGCGCGCACGGCGAACTCCTTCAGGCCGCCGCCGGCGGGCAGCAGGCCGACGCCGGCCTCGACAAGGCCGATGTAGCTTTCCAGCGCGGCGACGGTGCGGGCCGAGTGCATCTGGAACTCGCAGCCGCCGCCGAGCGCCAGACCGCGCACCGCGGCCACCACCGGCACCAGCGAATACTTGATGCGCATGCTGGTGGCCTGGAAGTTCGCCACCATGGCTTCGAATTCGGCCAGTTTGCCGGCCTGGATCAGGCCCAGCGCACCCTTCAGGTCCGCGCCGGCCGAGAACGGCTCGGACGGCTGCCAGAGCACGACGCCGCGGAACTGCTGCTCTGCCAGGCCGATCGCGTGCTGGATGCCGTCGAGCACGTGGTCGTTGACCGTGTGCATCTTGGTCTTGAACGAGATCACACCGATGTCGTCGCCGCTGGTCCACAGGCGCACGCCGTCGTTCTCCCAGACGGTGGTGCCCTGGTCGAACTTCTCGCCCAGGATCGGATCGGGGAAGGCCTGACGCTGGTAGACCGGGTGCGTCGAACGCGGCTTCTCGGCCTTGGCGCTGGCGGAGTACGAACCCGCCTTGCCGTGCACGCCGTTGCGGCCGTCGGTGACCCAGGCGGGCAGGGGCGCACTGCTCATGGTCTTGCCTGCGGCGATGTCCTCGGCGATCCAGCCGGCGATCTGCTGCCAGCCGGCCGCCTGCCAGAGCTCGAACGGACCGAGCTTCCAGCCGTATCCCCAGCGAATGGCGAAATCGACGTCGCGCGCCGTCTCGGCGATGTCGGCCAGGTGAAAGGCGGTGTAATGAAACAGGTCGCGGAACACGGCCCAGAGGAACTGCGCCTGCGGGTCCGAGGAAGCGCGCAGCTTGGCGAACTTCTCGGCGGGGTCCTTGATCGCGAGGATCGCGGAGACCTCGTCCGATGCTTTCTGCTCCGACGCGCGGTAATCCTGCTTCTGCAGGTCGAGCACCACGATGTCCTTGCCGGCCTTGCGATAGAAGCCGGCGCCGGTCTTCTGGCCCAGCGCGCCCTTGTCGATCAGACCCTTCAGCCAGATCGGCGGCTGGAAGTAGCTGTGCCAGGGATCGTCCGGCAGGGTGTCGCCCATGGTCTTGACCACGTGGGCGAGGGTGTCCAGGCCGACGACATCGGCCGTGCGGAAGGTGGCACTCTTCGGCCGGCCGATAGCCGGGCCGGTCAGCGCGTCGACGGTGTCGAAGCCCAGACCGAACTGCTCGGTGTGGTGCATCGTCGACAGCATCGAGAACACGCCGATGCGGTTGCCGATGAAGTTCGGGGTGTCCTTGGCGTACACGACGCCCTTGCCGAGGGTGGTCGTCAGGAAGGCTTCGAGGCCTTCCAGGACGCTCTTTTCGGTCAGCCGGGTCGGAATCAGCTCGACCAGGTGCATGTAACGCGGCGGATTGAAGAAATGCACGCCGGTGAAGCGGTGGCGCATTTCTTCCGGCAGCGCTTCGGCCAGGCCATTGATGGACAGGCCCGAGGTATTGCTCGCCAGCACGGCCGTCGCCGACACGTGCGGCGCGATCTTCTGGTAGAGATCGAGCTTCCAGTCCATGCGCTCGGCGATCGCTTCGATCACCAGGTCGACGTCGGCCAGCAGGGCGAGGTCGTCCTCGTAGTTGGCCGGGATGATCGCGGCGGCCAGGCCCTTTTCGGCGAGCGGCGCCGGCGACAGTTTCGCCAGGTTGGCGATCGCCTTCAGTGCGATGCCGCTCTTCGGGCCTTCCTTGGAGGGAAGGTCGAAAAGCACGGTTTCCACGTTGGCGTTCGTCAGGTGCGCGGCAATCTGCGCGCCCATGACGCCGGCGCCGAGTACCGCGGCCTTGCGAATGCGTAACGGTGTTGCGGTCATGGTGTTCTCCGATGGTGCTGAGGATCGTCCCCGGTCAGCGCGTGGCCGTGGAGTTCGAAACGGAAGGGTTGCGCAGGCCGGCGGCGGCGAAGCGGATCAGGTGCTCGGCGGCGGTCTCGCGATGGTCGCGTTCGGCGACATCGCTCTTGCGCTGGATGATGCCGAAGTCGGCCATCGCGTAGGTCAGGGCGCCGGTCACGATATCCAGGCGCCAGTAGATCTCTTCCTTGGCCAGCCCGGGCAGCAAGCGGGCGAATTCGCCGGCGAACTGGCGCAACACGTGTCCGTAGTTCTCAGACAGGAAGCGGCGCAGGGTCTCGTTGTGCTCGGCGTAGGCCCGGGCCAGGACGCGGACGAAGGCGGCGGCGCCACCGTCATTGCGGGAAAGGTCCAGCGCCGGGCGGATGTAGGCGTCGAGGACGTCCTCCAGCGAGGTCGTATCCTGGCCGGCGACCTTGGCCAGGGCGGCGAGGCGGCGGGTGTTCAGCTCGTCCAGGCGGCGCCGGAACACCTCTTCGATGAGCTTGTCCTTGGAGCCGAAGTGATAGTTCACCGCCGCCAGGTTGACCCGGGCCGCCGCGGTGACCTGGCGGAGCGAGGCCCCGGCGAAGCCGTGCGTGGCGAAAAGGGCCTCGGCAGCGCCCAGGATCCGCTCCTTGGTGCTGCGTTCGCGGGATGCGTAGGGTGCGCTCGTCATGGCGGCGGACTCCGGAGGCGGGGTGGTTTGAATCAAACGATCGTTTGAGAATACGCCCGGCGTTGCAGGCGGGTCAATCTGCAGGCGCACAACCCTGCAAACGGCTTGCGATTGAGCTAGAATCTGTCAAGATTTCGTGAGCTAAGTCCGTCATTCGTGACGGCTTTGGTTCCAGACTTTCACCAGGCGTCCCCAGAGGCGCTGGCAACCTAATTCGTCTTTTCCCATTTCCCGGAGCATCCGTATGGCGCTGGAGCGCACCCTTTCGATCATCAAGCCCGACGCGGTCAAGAAGAACGTCATCGGCGAAATCCTCACCCGCTTCGAGAAGGCCGGTCTCAAGATCGTCGCCGCCAAGATGAAGCAGCTGACCAAGGAAGAGGCCGAGGGCTTCTACGCCGTCCACAAGGAGCGCGGGTTCTTCAACGACCTCGTCGCCTTCATGATCTCCGGCCCGGTGATGATCCAGGCGCTCGAAGGCGAAGGCGCCGTTCTCAAGAACCGCGACCTGATGGGTGCGACCAATCCGAAGGAAGCCGCGCCGGGCACGATCCGCGCCGACTTCGCCGATTCGATCGACGCCAACGCCGTCCATGGCTCGGACTCGGTCGAGAACGCCGCCATCGAGATCACGTATTTCTTCAACGACTCGGACGTCGTTTCGCACTGAGTGACGCCGTGAACACGCCTGCCGACAAGGTCAACCTGCTCGATTTCGATCGCAAAGGGTTACGCGATTTCTTCGCGGAGCTCGGCGAGAAGCCTTATCGTGCCGAGCAGGTCATGAAGTGGATCTACCACCGTCTCGAAAGCGATTTCGAGAACATGACCGATGTCGGCAAGGCACTGCGTGAGAAGCTCAGTGCCAGCTGCTACGTCGGCCCGCCGAAGACCGCGTTCGAGAAGACCGCGGTCGACGGTACGCAGAAGTGGCTGCTCGGCATGGATGGCGGCAACGCCATCGAAACCGTCTATATCCCGGAGCCGACCCGGGGCACGCTCTGCGTGTCTTCGCAGGTCGGCTGCGCCCTGAATTGCCAGTTCTGCTCCACGGCAACCCAGGGCTTTTCCCGCAACCTGTCCACCGCCGAGATCATCGGCCAGGTCTGGGTCGCGGCCAAACATCTCGGCAACGTGCCGCACCAGCAGCGTCGCATCACCAACGTGGTGATGATGGGCATGGGCGAGCCGCTGCTCAACTTCGACAACGTGGTCAAGGCCATGAGCCTGATGCGCGACGACCTCGGCTTCGGCCTGGCCGGTAAGCGCGTCACCTTGTCCACCGCCGGTCTCGTGCCGATGATCGACAAGCTGTCCGTCGAAAGCGACGTATCGCTCGCGGTGTCGCTGCACGCGGCCAACGATGAGCTGCGCACCGAGCTGGTGCCGCTCAACAAGCGCTACCCGCTGGTCGAACTGGCGGCGGCGTGCGAGCGCTACATCAACCGCGCGCCCCGTACGACGATCACGTTTGAGTACACGCTCATGAAGGGTGTGAACGACAAGCCCGAGCATGCGCGCCAGCTGATCAAGTTCATGCGTCGCCTGCCGGGCGCGAACAAGGTCAACCTTATCCCGTTCAATCCGTTCCCGGGGACGCGTTTCGAGCGTTCGGGTCCGGATGAGATCCGCAACTTCCAGACCCAGTTGCTCAACGCAGGCGTTCTCACCATGCTACGCCGCACGCGTGGTGACGACATCGACGCCGCGTGTGGCCAGCTGAAGGGGCAGGTGGTGGATCGCACCCGTCGTCAGGCTGAATTCCGCAAGAAACTCGAAGAGGGAGTGGTGAATGCGGCTTGAGCGGTGGGGGTTGCTGGCTGCGCTCGCGTTGGCGTGCGCGGGCTGCGTTGGCGGGCAGTCGGGGCTGAAACCGACGAGCGCCGCCGATGAAAAGACCAGGGGTGCCGAGGTCCACACCGAGCTCGGGCAACGTTACATGCAGCAGGGCGACCTCAAGGGCGCCATGGAAAAACTGCAGCAGGCCCTGACGTTCGACCCGAATTACGCCCCGGCCCACACCGTGCTGGGCGTGTTGTACGAAAAGATCAACGATCCGGTGAATGCCGAACTGAATTATCGGAAGGCAGTGGAGCTGGATCCGAAAAAGGGTTCGAACAACAACAACCTGGCGGTTTTTCTGTGCAAGCAGGGCCGGGCGGCCGAGTCCAGGGCCTACTTCGATCGGGCCCTCGCGGACCCGTTCTACGAGACGCCCGACCTTGCCATGACCAATGCGGGCACCTGCCTGCTGGGGTCGAAGGACTACGACGCTGCCGAGGTTTACTTCCGTAAGGCGCTAGACCGTAATTCCAACAACCCCGATGCGCTGTATCAGATGGCGAACGTGTTGTACCTTAAGAACGATGCTTTCAGGGCCCGTGCTTTCCTGCAGCGCTTAGAGGCGCAGGGTCAGCCGAGTCCGACTGCTTTGAAGCTCGGTCACGATATCGAGCTCCGTCTGGGCGACGGGGAGGCCGCCCGGGATTACGCCAAACGCCTGCGCGAACAGTTCCCGGATTCGGAACCCGCGCGCGCACTCGAAGCCACCGCAC
The DNA here is from genome assembly GCF_035539195.1 of Luteibacter sp. Lineage (GTDB taxonomy): Bacteria > Pseudomonadota > Gammaproteobacteria > Xanthomonadales > Rhodanobacteraceae > Luteibacter. Next base: position 51,441 of record NZ_DATLIW010000021.1, on the reverse strand, counting down.
GTCAATGACTCCTGTATCTTCGAATTCATCCGGTCGGGACGGTCGCGAGCAGGACTTGTTCGCAGGCATCGAGCCACATGCACCCAGGGAGGAAGCCATGGACCCGCAGACCGAGGCAAACGCCGACACGGCTGGTCGCGTGCTCATCAATCATGTCGCAGACCCTGTTTTCGGGGCTCGCCTGCGTGCGGCTCGCGAGGCGCGGGGCTATACCGTCGAGGCCTGCGGCCAGGCGCTGCGCCTGCCGACGCGCCTGATTCGCCAGCTCGAGGCCGGCGAGTACGGTGGTATCGATTACCAGGTGTACCTGGCCGGCTACCTGACCAAGTACGGTCGCTACGTAGGCGTCGACGAAGACGCTATCCAGGCCGAGCTCGCCCGCATGACCCCGCGCCAGCCTGATCTGGTGGTCACCGGCGGCGTCTCGCACTCGCGCTATCTGCTCGAGCGTTACGTGACCGCGGCGACGTATGTCGTGCTGACCGCGGTGATCGTGGTGCCGATGGTGTGGCTGGGTGTGCGCGGTACGCTCGACCGCGACATGGCCCGACTCGCCCCGCTGGATGCGACCCCTGTCGCCCAGCAGGATGCGCCGGCGCCGGCCTCGTCCGCGAGTGCCCTGGTCGCCGCCGCCAGCGAAAGCAAGCCGGCTCCGGTCGCGGCGTCACGCACCGAGGACCAGCAGCCGCTGCTCGCCTCGATGGCGATGTTCCCGCCGCTGGACCACAGTGCCGCCAAGTCGCCGCTGGCCACGTCCGTGGCGCCCGCCACGGCGTCGCCCGACGTGGCGGCCGTCGACGGTGCAGGGGCTCATGGCCTCACGCTCAGCCTGCCGTCGGCGAGCTGGGTCGAGGTCACCGCGTCGGACGGATCGCGCCTGGAATACGGCATCCTGCCGGCCGGCACGCAGAAGTCCTATCGCAGCGACAAGACCCTCGACGTCCGTATCGGCAATGCCGCTGGCGCCCAGGCCACGATCGACGGCCAGCCGGTGGAGATCGACACCTTCCGTCGTGCCAACGTGGCGCGCTTCCGCGTCGATATCCACGACGGCAAGGCGGCACCGGTCTCCTACTGACCGGCTTTCGCGATCGTCGCGTGTAAGCGCGGGCCCGCCGGCCCGCGCTTTTCGGTTATCCTTACCTATTGATCCATACCACTCCATCGCCGATGGCCGGTGTGGGCTCGTTCCCTCCAAAGTTTGGCTGCGCGGAGCGCAGTGGGTGATTGCATGTCTTTCGACGTATACGACGATTACGAGCAGGGTGAGCGAGTCCAGCAATGGCTTCGCAAGAACGGCGTGTCCATCCTCGTGGGCATCGTGCTCGGCCTGGTCCTGATCTTTGGCTGGCAGCAGTGGAAATCCCACCGCGCCGGCCACGAGCAGGCCGCCGCCGGCGAGTACTCGGCGTTGCAGCTTGCCGTTGCCCAGAACAAGGCCAACGAAATCGACGTGCGCACCGAGAACCTGATGAAGGACTATTCGGATACCGCATGGTCGGTGTTCGCCGCCGGCGAGCGTGCCCAGCGCAACCTGCTCGCAGGCCAGCTGGACAAGGTCGCCGGCGATCTGGACTGGGCCAAGGCCCATGCCAAGGACGAAACGCTCAAATCCCTGGTCGAGCTGCGTATCGCGCAGCTGAAGCTCGCCCAGGGCAAGGCAGACGAAGCCATCGCGACGGTCGACGCCATGCAAGGCAAGTCGTTCGCCGCGATCGCACAGGAACTCCGTGGCGATGCGCTGGTCAAGCTTGGACGCCACGACGACGCACGCAAGGCCTATCAGGCGGCGATCGCCGCGATGGGCGACAGCGCACCGCAGCGCGGTGTGGTTCAAACGAAGCTCGATGATCTGGCAGTGGCCGGGAAGCAGGGTGCATGAAACTTTTTTGGGCAATCGCGTTGACTTCGTCGCTGGTCGTTCTGGCCGGCTGCCATTCGTTCAAGAAGGAAAACGTCGAACCGCCGACCCCGCTCGACAAAAAGTTCGAGCCGACTGTCAAGGTCGAGCGCTTGTGGAAATCCAGCATCGGTGACGGTGCGGCCGAGTCCGGCGTCCGTATGCGTCCGGTGGTCGCCGACGGCGTGCTCTACGCCGCCAGCACCGACGGAAAGATCGCGGCGTTCGAGGCCAACAGCGGCAAGAAGCTGTGGGCCAAGAGCATCCGCCAGCACGGCTGGTTCGGCTGGGGCGACGCCAAGCGCGAAGACGCCCGTTTCTCCGGCGGTCCGGGCGCCTCGGGTGACCTCGTCGCCATTGGCACGCTCGACGGCCATCTGTACGGCATCAATGCGAAGGACGGCGAGCGTCGCTGGGCCGCCGAGGTTTCCTCGGAAGTCATCACCGCGCCGGTCATCGTCGGCGACCTCGTCGTGGTCCGCTGCAACGACGGTCGCGTCTACGGCATCGACGCCACCAACGGCGAGCGCCGCTGGGCCTACGACCAGGCCGTCGTGCCACTGCTCAGCCTGCGTGGCAATGGCCGCCTGCTCGTCGCCAACGGCGTCGTGTTCATGGGCACCGATGCCGGCAAGCTCACGGCCATCCGCCTGGACAACGGCGAGAAGCTCTGGGAGCAGACGCTCGCCACCGGCGAAGGCCGTACCGAGATCGATCGCCTGAGCGATGCCGACGGCGCGCTGGTCCTCGACGGTGCGACCCTCTACGGTGCGGCGTATCACGGCCAGCTGACCGCGATCGACGGTCCCAGCGGTCGTCCGCTGTGGAACCACGGCTTCTCGACCTTCACCTCGCTGGACGTGCACGACAACGCCATCTACGGCGTGGACGACGAGTCCCAGGTATTCGCCTTCGACAAATCGACCGGTGCCAGCATCTGGAAGCTCGGCGACCTGAAGTACCGCTGGCTCACCGGCCCGGCCGCACAGGGCAAGTACGCCGTGGTCGGCGACCTCGACGGCCACATCCACTGGATCGACGGCAGCAACGGCAAGATCGTCGCCCGCGAGCGTCTGTCCAAGAAAGCCATTCGTGCCCAGCCCGTCGTGGTGGGTGACACCGTATACGTCGAAGATGTCGAGGGCCATATCGGCGCCTACCGCATCCCGACGAACTGATCCACAGGAATACTGCCCCTCCCATGTTGCCCGTCGTCGCCCTGGTCGGCCGTCCCAATGTCGGTAAGTCGACCCTCTATAACGCGCTGACGCGTAGCAGGGACGCCCTCGTCGCCGATATGCCCGGTGTCACTCGCGACAGACACTACGGTGTCTGCCGTCTCGGTCCGCGGCCCTTCGTGGTCGTGGACACGGGTGGCCTGTCGGGCAGCGACGAGGGTATCGAAGGTCTCACGGCGAACCAGGTTCGCCTGGCCATCGAGGAAGCGAACCTGCTGGTCTTCGTCGTCGATGCGCGTGACGGCGTGCTGCCGCAGGACGCCAGCATCCTCAACGAGCTGCGTCGCAGCGGCAAGCCGGTCATCGTCGTGGTCAACAAGACCGACGGTGTCGACGAGGCCGTGGCGCTCGGCGAATTCGCCTCGTTCGGCATGGCCGAAACCCTGCCGATGTCCGCCGCGCACAACCGCGGCGTCGACGTCCTGGTCGAGCACGCGCTCACGCATCTGCCGGACGACCGCGACGATGATCCCGGTCTTGCCGACCAGGGTATCCGCGTGGCCATCGTCGGCCGCCCGAACGCGGGCAAGTCCACCCTGATCAACCGCCTGCTCGGCGAAGACCGTCTCATCGTGTCGGACGTGGCGGGCACGACCCGCGATCCGATCCGGGTGCCGCTCGAGCGGGACGGCAAGCGCTTCACCCTGATCGACACCGCCGGCGTCCGTCGCCGTGCCCGAGTCGAGGAAGCAGTCGAAAAATTCAGTGTTATCAAAACGCTGCAGTCCATTGCGGCGTCCCAGGTTACGGTGGTGATGATCGATGCGCGGGAGAACCTGGCCGATCAGGACCTGACGCTCATCGGTGGCGCCATGGAAGAGGGGCGGGCGCTGGTCATTGCCGTCAACAAGTGGGACGGCATGGACAAGTACGCTCGCGACCAGTGCATGGCCGCCCTCGGCCGCCGTCTGGCCTTCGTCGAGTGGGCGAAGACCGTCTTCATTTCCGCGCTGCACGGCTCCGGCCTCAGCGAGCTGATGAAGGCTGTCGTCCGCGCGCATGCGGCGGCGACGAAGGTCATCACCTCGAGCGACCTGACTCGCACGCTAGAGAAAGCCTACGAGGCCTATCAGCCGCCGCTGGTTCGCGGGCATGCACCGAAGCTGCGCTACGCGCATCCCGGTGGCAACAACCCGCCGACGATCATCATCCATGGCAGCCGCACAAAGCACATCGCGCCGGCGTATCGTCGTTACCTCGAAGGTTTCTTCCGCAAGCGCTACAAGCTCGAAGGTACGCCGATCCGCATCGATTTCCGTGACGGTGAAAATCCGTACGCGGGCAAGAAGAACGTTCTGACGGACAGCCAGCAGCAGAAACGTCAGCGCATGATTCGTAACGCGAAGCGACGCGAAAAGTAAGCGTCGCCCTCGTCGAGGAGCCTCGCATGTCTGAAGGTCTGGATCGGGAACGTTGGCTGGCCGACTTGCGCCTGCGCGTTCCCGAAGTCGCTGCCGCCGATGCCTTCGTTCGCCAGGCCGGCGGTGCCTTGCTCGTCGATGTCCGCGAGGACAGCGAACGCGCCGGAGGCATGCCTGCGGCGGCGTTGGGACTTTCCCGCGGGTTCCTCGAGCTGCGGATCGAGCAGGCGGAGCCGGACCGCGACCGTGACATCCTCGTTCTTTGTGGCAGCGGCCAGCGCTCGCTGTTGGCCGCCGAGGCGCTGCAGCGCATGGGTTATCGGCAGGTCTCCTCCGTCGCCGGTGGCATGGGCGCATGGAAAGTCGCCGGGCTTCCGGTCGTGACCGGGTCGCTCGACGCCGACGCTGCCGAACGCTACGCGCGCCAGCTGCTGCTGCCCCAGGTGGGCGAGGCCGGTCAGGCGACCCTGGCGGCATCGCGCGTGCTCGTGGTCGGCGCCGGCGGCCTTGGCGCTCCGGCCTTGCTGTACCTGGCCGCCGCGGGCATCGGGCATCTGACGGTCGTCGACGACGATCGCGTCGAGCGGTCCAATCTGCATCGCCAGGTGGTCCATGCGGACGCGCGCGTGGGCATGAGCAAGGCCGAATCCGCAAGGATGACCCTCTCCGCCCTGAATCCCCGTGTCCATGTGCACGCCCTGGTCGAGCGCCTTCGCGCGGACAACGTCGAATCCCTGATCCGCGGCCACGACGTGGTGATCGACGGGGCGGACAACTTCGCCACTCGCTACCTGCTGGCTGCCGCGACACGGCAGTTGGGGATACCGATGGTCTACGCGGCCATCGAGCGTTTCACTGGCCAGGCCAGCGTCTTCGATCCTCGCCGTGACGATTCGCCGTGCTATCGCTGCCTGTTTCCCGAGCCGCCGGCGGCCGCCGATGCGCCGAACTGTAGCGAGGCCGGTGTGCTGGGTGTGTTACCCGGCCTGGTCGGGCTGGTGCAGGCCACCGAGGCGATGAAGCTCATCCTGGGCATCGGTCGGCCCCTGGTGGGGCGCCTCCTGACCTACGACGCGCTCGGCATGCGTTTTCGCGAGCTGACATTGAGGCGGGATCCGCTGTGTCCGGGGTGCGGGCAGGGTGCTCGTTTCGCCGGGTATGTCGATCTCGAGCGGATGTGCGCTGCCGCCGGTTGACGGGCTCAGTCCAGGTCGTCGGGGATGAGGGCGTACATGGCGGCGTCGACCGATGTTCCGTTTACAACCAATCGGTTACGTAATATTCCTTCGAACTTACCTCCGATTCGTTCAGCGGTTTTTCGGCTCGCGACGTTGTCGTGGGCCGCTACGATCTCCAGGCGCGAAACGCCGACCGTTTCGAAGGCAAATCGCGCCGCCATTTTTCCGCAATGCCCTGCTATACCAGTACCTTGCGCAGACTCTCTCACCCAATACCCGAGGTTGGCGAATCGCTGTTCGCGGTTCACATGGTTCACACCCATGCCGCCGAGGATCGCGTTCGTGCTCGCGTCGACGATCAGCATCTCGAAGCCGTCACCGAGCAGCCAGGTCTGCCGGCACAGCCCGATCCAGCGCTCGGCCGTGGCGTCGTCGTAGGCGGCGGTGCACCAGTCCTGCCAGCGCCCCACGGTGGCCACCGATTCGCGCACCGCTTCGGCCAGCAGGGGCGCGTCGGTCATGCGGTGGGCGCGAAGGCCGAGGACGCCGTCGGTGAGGTCGTGCGGGTAGGGAACCGTATCGAGAGTCATCCGGGGAGTATGCGCGCATGGTGCTTTGCAGCGATAATGTGGTGTTTTCGCAGGGCAAACACTCCATGACCGCACGTATCCTCGACGGCAAGCGTATCGCCCACGAGTTGCTCGAGCACATCGGGCGATGTGTCGCCAAGCGCGTCGCCGAGGGCCGGCGCAAGCCCGGTCTTGCCGTCGTCCTGGTGGGCGAGGATCCGGCATCCGCGGTCTACGTGAGGAACAAGCGCAAGGCCTGCCAGCAGGTGGGATTCGAATCGTTTGCCTACGACCTGCCGGCGACCACGACCCAGGAAGAGTTGTTCGCCCTCATCGACAACCTCAATGCGGATCCCGCCGTCCACGGCATCCTCGTGCAGTCGCCCTTGCCTGAGCACATCGACGAGGATGCGCTGGTCGATCGCATCGATCCGGGCAAGGACGTCGACGGCTTCCAGGCGGTGAACGTGGGTCGCCTCGCGCTGCGCCGCTTCGGCCTGCGCCCGTGTACGCCCAAGGGGGTGATGACCCTGCTCGGGCATACGGACACCCCCGTACGCGGCCGCCACGCGGTGATCGTCGGCGTGTCCAATCACGTCGGGCGGCCCCTCGCGCTTGAGTTACTTATTGCTGGTTGTACAGTCACTTGCTGCCATAAGTTCACTCAGAATCTAGAAGGATTCGTCGGCCAGGCCGACATCCTCGTGGTGGCAGCCGGCAAGCCGGGCCTGGTCAAGGGCGAGTGGGTGAAGCCGGGTGCCGTCGTTATCGACGTCGGCATCAATCGGCTCGAAGACGGGCGCCTCGTCGGCGACGTGGAGTTTGCGCCGGCAGCCGAACGGGCCTCGTGGATTACCCCGGTGCCGGGCGGCGTGGGACCGATGACGGTGGCGACGCTGATGGAAAACACCCTCGAGGCCGCCGAGGCGATCGACGTGTCGTTCCGCCAGGATTCTGTGTGAGAGAGGACATGGGCTGTGTGGGGGAGGCCATGGACTGTGTGGGAGAGGCCATGGACTGTGTGGGAGAGGCCATGGGCTGTGTGGGAGAGACCATGGGCTGTGTGGGAGCCGGCTATGCCGGCGATGCTCTCGCTGGGTGTGGCGGCTAAGCCGCTTTGTTGGCTTTTCGCCGCTGAAGCGGCTCCCACAGAAGCGGTTCCCACAATTACCGTGGTGGCTCCCACATGTACCTGGCTCGCACATGTACCTATATGTTGCAATGCACGGTATAATGCCGCGATTTACTCGCGGGACTAATGCTCATGCGCATCCTTGCTGAGGCACTCACTTACGACGACGTGTTTCTGGTACCCGGCCACTCCACGGTCATGCCTCGCGACGTGGATACCTCGACGCGCTTCACGCGCGGTCTTCGCCTGAATATCCCCATCGTGTCCGCCGCCATGGACACCGTCACCGAGGCTCGCCTCGCGATCACGATGGCGCAGAACGGCGGCATCGGCATCATCCACAAGAACATGACCCCGCTGCTCCAGGCCGCCGAAGTTCGCCTGGTGAAGAAGTTCGAAGCCGGCGTCATCCGCAGCCCGATCACGGTGCGCCCGGATACGTCGATCGGCGAAGTCATGGCGCTGACCCGCGCACACAACATCTCCGGCGTGCCGGTGGTCGACGGCGAGAAGCTCGTCGGCATCGTCACCAGTCGCGATCTTCGCTTCGAACGCAAGCACGACGACCCGGTCCGCAACATCATGACCCGGGAAGATCGTCTGATCACGGTGAAGGAAGGCGCTTCGCACGACGAAGTGCTGGAACTGCTGCACCGTAACCGTATCGAGAAGGTGCTCGTCGTCAACGACGGCTTCCAGCTCCGCGGCCTGATCACGGTCAAGGACATCCAGAAAGCCCGCGACAATCCGAACGCCGCCAAGGACTCCCACGAGCGCCTGGTGGTCGGCGCCGCGGTCGGCGTCGGCGGCGATACCGAGCAGCGTATCGAAGCACTGGTCGATGCCGGTGTGGACGTGATCGTGGTCGACACCGCCCACGGCCACTCGCAGGCGGTCATCGACCGCGCGGGCTGGGTTAAGAAGCATTACCCGCAGGTCCAGGTCATCGCCGGCAACATCGTCACGGGCGAGGCGGCGCGCGCGCTGCTCGGTGCCGGTGTCGACGCGGTCAAGGTCGGCGTGGGCCCGGGCTCCATCTGCACCACCCGTATCGTCACCGGTATCGGCGTGCCGCAGATCACCTCGATCGACCTGGTGGCCACGGCGCTCAAGGGCGAGATCCCGCTGATCGCCGATGGCGGCATCCGCTATTCGGGCGACATTCCCAAGGCGCTCGCCGCCGGCGCGTCCTCGGTCATGCTCGGCTCGATGTTCGCCGGTACCGAAGAGGCGCCGGGTGAGGTCGAGCTGTTCCAGGGCCGTTCGTACAAGAGCTACCGTGGCATGGGCTCCATCGGCGCCATGCAGCTCGGCTCGAAGGACCGCTACTTCCAGGACGAAGCCGACGCCGACAAGCTGGTACCCGAAGGCATCGAAGGTCGCGTGCCGTACCGCGGTCCGCTGCACAACATCATCCACCAGATGATGGGCGGCCTGCGTGCCTCCATGGGTTACATGGGCGCGGCCAACATCGACGAGATCCACGAAAAGGCCCAATTCGTGAAGGTGACCGGTGCCGGCGTGCGCGAAGCGCATCCGCACGACATCCAGATCACGAAGGAAGCGCCGAACTACCGCCTGACCGACGCCTGAGACGCTCGCTCCAGGTGACCCAGGACGCCCGCCTCAAGTGGGCGTTCTGCTTTTTCAGACATTCGAACCGCAGGCTGCCACGATGACCGATATCCATAGCGACAAGATCCTCATCCTCGATTTCGGTTCGCAGTACACGCAGCTGATCGCCCGCCGCATCCGCGAGATCGGCGTCTACTGCGAAGTCTGGGCATGGGACCACGCGCCGGACGAGATCCGCGGCTTCAACCCGCGCGGCGTCATCCTCTCCGGTGGCCCCGAGTCCGTCACGGAAGACGAATCCCCGCGCGCGCCGCAGCTGGTCTTCGAGCTGGGCGTGCCGGTGCTGGGAATCTGCTACGGCATGCAGACCATGGCCGAGCAGCTCGGTGGCAAGGTCGAGGCCGGTCATCATCGCGAGTTCGGTCCGGCAACGATCACCTTCGCCAGCTGCGCACTGTTCGATACCGTCGTCGAAAACGGCGAATCGCTCGGCGTGTGGATGTCCCACGGCGACCGCGTCACCGCGATGCCGGATGGCTTCACCGCCACCGCCTCGACGTCCAGCCTGCCGTTGGCCGCCATGGCCGACGACGCGCGCCACTTCTACGGTGTGCAGTTCCACCCGGAAGTGACCCACACCAAGCGCGGCATGGAGCTGCTCCGCCGCTTCGTCGTCGATATCTGCGGCTCGGCCACGCTGTGGGACGCCGCCCACATCATCGAAGACGCCGTTGCCCGCGTGCGCGAGCAGGTCGGCAGCGATCGCGTGCTCCTGGGCCTCAGCGGCGGCGTCGATTCGTCGGTCGTGGCGGCATTGCTCGAGAAGGCCATCGGCGACCAGCTCACCTGCGTCTTCGTCGACACCGGCCTGCTGCGCTACCAGGAAGGCGACCAGGTCATGGCCACCATGGCCGAGCACATGGGCGTCCACGTCATTCGCGTCGACGCGCGCCAGCGCTACTTCGACGAACTCGCCGGCGTGGAAGACCCGGAAGCCAAGCGCAAGGTCATCGGCCGCCTGTTCGTGGAGATCTTCGACGAGGAATCGGCCAAGCTCGAAGGCGTGAAGTGGCTGGCCCAGGGCACCATCTACCCGGACGTCATCGAGTCCGCCGGCAGCAAGACGGGCAAGGCCCACGTCATCAAGAGCCACCACAACGTCGGTGGCCTGCCCGAGCACATGAAGCTCAAGCTGGTCGAGCCGCTGCGCGAGCTGTTCAAGGACGAAGTCCGCCGTATTGGCGTCGAGCTCGGCCTGCCGCGTGAAATGGTCTATCGCCATCCGTTCCCCGGTCCGGGCCTGGGTGTGCGCGTGCTCGGCGAGGTGAAGGAAGAGTACGTCGACCTGCTGCAGCGGGCGGATGCGATCTTCATCGAAGAGCTGCGCAAGCACGGGCTGTACGACCGGGTGAGCCAGGCATTTGCCGTGTTCCTGCCGGTGAAGTCGGTGGGCGTCGTAGGTGATGGCCGGGCTTACGAGTGGGTCATCGCGCTGCGCGCGGTCGAGACGATCGACTTCATGACGGCGCACTGGGCGCACTTGCCTTACGACTTTCTCGATACGTGTTCCACGCGTATTATCAATGAGTTGCGAGGCATTTCTCGCGTTGTTTATGACATCTCGGGGAAGCCGCCGGCAACCATTGAGTGGGAGTGAGACAGCGGGCCTATCTCGCCCTAGGCCGTTTGCCCCAGCCACCGCGCCAGATTCCGCACGTAAAGCTCGACCGACCGCTTCGCTTCGGGCGTCGTACGTAAGGTTCCACCCGGCGCCTCGCTGACAAAGCTCGGCTTCCCGTGATCCGGATCCCAGTTGTAATCGGCGAAGTGGTGAAAGGTCGATTGCGCCACGGCGGGGCCGGTGCCGTTTGCCTGCGGCTCGAAGGCGACCGCGATCGCGAACGACGCGCCGGTCACCGCGCTCTTCCCCGTCGCGATCACGCGGGCGCTGGCGTCGCCGGGCGGCGCCGTGACATCGCCCTCGTGCGGATGCGATGGCAGGTAGCGCAGCGCGCTTCCCGGCGAATCGGGATCGGCCAGGATCGGATGGACCTCACCGACAGCCGCGATCTCCTGAAAATCTCCATTCGCGCCCGAATGAAAGTTGGGCCACAGGATAGCGGTGGTGTAGGGGTCGTCGACCACGCGGCGCGCGGTGTCCGGGTCCAGATTGTGCGTATGAAAGTGATGCGCTTGGCCGACTTCCTTCAGATCGCATACCGAGCAGCCGAGATCCATGTGATCGCGCGCGACCAGCAAGCCGCCGCCGCGTTGGCGGAACCGGTCGATCGCCGCGCGCTCCTCGTCATTCAGGCCGTTGCCGACATCCACCGCAAACAGCCACAGCTGGTCGAAATCGCTGTCGTCGAGTCCGGTCAGCACGGGGTCGGAGGTGCCCGGAGGCGCCCCGCGGTCGCGCGCCTCGACCTCGTAGAGCGGCTCGCCATCCTCGGCGCGCGTCCGCCCGAGCACCTCCCTCAGCAGCGAGAAGCGCGCGATGCTCCAGTCGTCCGCGGTCGGTTCGATGGTGGTTTGCAGGAGAATACGTTGCCGGGTCATAAACGTGCCTGTGCGAGCGTATTGCCCACCCACTGCACGATCGCCTGGGTCGGCATGGCGCCGGATGTGCGGGCGATCTCGCGGCCTTTGTGGACCATGATCAGGGTGGGGATGCTACGGATGGCATAGCGGGCGGAGATGTCCGGCATGGCCTCGGTATCGAGTTTGGCCATGCGGACGCGCGGTTCGAGCAGCCTGGCCGCCGCTTCGACATTCGGGCTCATCGTGCGACAAGGACCGCACCAGGCGGCCCAGAAGTCGATCACGACGGGGAGATCGCTCCTGGCGGTGTGGCGTTCGAAATTCGACGCGGTCATCTCGACGGCCTTGCCCGGAAAGAGGGCGTTATGACATGTGCCGCACTTCGGGTCTTGTGCCAATCTCTCCCTCGGTACGCGGTTGAGTGCCGCGTCGACAGGGCAGGCGACGATGACCGAATCGGCGCGGCCGTCGGCGGCGGAGTGTGACGATGCTTCGGACACGTTAGCCTTCCTTATTGCGGCATGAGATACCGGATACAGCGACGACCTTATGGCATCGGGCCTGCTTCGGTCTTGTTAAAGACCGTACACGGAAGGCTCGCAGAACCTACGTGAGGTCAGTCCTGCCGATACCAATCCTCCGAAGCCGGTACGCGCTCGGCGAGGAAATCCACGAACGCCCGCACGCGCGTCGCCAGATGCTCGTGACCGACGAACACGGCATGCGTCACCTGGCGGATGCCGGCGTTGAAGTCCTCGAGGACGGGCACCAGCCGTCCCGCGGCAATGTCCCCCTCCACGTGGTACGACGACAGGCGGGCGATGCCCAGCCCGTCGACGGCCATGCGACGAAGCGTCTCGCCGTTATTGGCCTGGAAGTTCCCGCCAACCGGTACGGATCGGGTTTTTCCGGTGATGGGATCCAGGAACGGCCAGGCATTGAACAACCGGCCCAGGTTGAAGACCAGGCAGTTGTGCGATGCCAGGTCGTCCGGGTGGGTCGGTGTGCCGCGGCGCGCCAGATACGCGGGCGACGCGAACACCACGTTGCCTGCCTCGCTGATCTTGCGCGCCTTCAGGCCAGAATCCGGCAAGACGCCCACGCGAATCGCCACGTCGGCGCGATCCTCCACCAGATCCACGATGCTGTCGTTGAGCGAGAGGTCGATCTCGACCAGTGGATACGCGGCGAGGAATTCCGGAATCAGCGGGACGATCTTGCGCACTCCGAAGGATACCGAGGCGTTCACCCGTAGCTTGCCCGAAGGCGCCGCGGCGCCGCCGTGCGCGACGAGACGCTCGGTCTCGTCGATGTCCGCCAACACGCGCAAGGCGCGCGCGTAATACGTCTCGCCCTCTGGCGTAAGCTGCAAGGTGCGCGTGGTGCGGACGATCAGGCGCGTCCCCAGGCGGCTTTCCAGCCGCGCCACCAGCTTGCTGATGGCCGAAGGCGACAGCCCGAAGCTGCGCGCCGCACCGGCAAAACTCCCCGCCTGCACGACGCGCATGAAAGCTTCCATTTCGCCTGCCCGATTATCCATGCGGCCACCTATTCGTGAATTGAAGGCATGAGTGTCGATAGCGGAGCCGGTCTTGCCGCTCGCCCTCGGTGGTTTCATATTACTCGTCGTAAGCCACGGCGGCGCCAGCTGGCGCACGCGAAGGCGGAGACGTTCCGGCTCACATTCGTGATGGCAGGGAACGAATCCCGCCACGGCAGCCGCTTCGATCCGTCGCCGGACGCGCCGCTGCCTGGCAACGCCTGAGCGAGCTTTTCTTCAAGCAACGGACACCCCACCACAGGTATCTAGCTGTATCCCTTCTCGTCGTATCCCAGGAGACACCCCCATGGCGCAACCCGCGCTGTTCAAACCGATCCGCGTACGCAATCTCGACCTGAGCAACCGGATCGTGATCGCGCCGATGTGCCAGTACTCGGCCGTCGATGGCCAGATGAACGACTGGCACCTGATGCACCTGGGCCAGCTGGCCAACTCGGGTGCGGCCCTGGTGACAATCGAAGCCACGGCCGTGCTGCCCGAGGCGCGGATCACCTGGGCCGATGTCGGCTTGTACGACGACGCCACCGAAGCCGCGATGAAGCGGACGCTGGACGGCGTTCGCCAGTGGTCCAACGTGCCCATCGCCATCCAGCTGAACCATGCCGGCCGCAAGGCCTCCACGGAAACGCCGTGGGCCGGCGGCGCACAGCTGGCCCCGGACAACGCACGCGGCTGGCAGACCGAGGCACCTTCCGCGCTGGCCTTCCTCGACGAATACGTCGCGCCGACCGCACTGGATCGCGAAGGCCTGGCCCGCATCCGTGACGCCTTCGCTGCGGCTGCGGTGCGCGCGGCACGGCTGGATATCGACGTCGTCCAGTTGCACGGCGCGCATGGTTATCTGCTGCACCAGTTCCTCTCGCCGATCTCCAACCAGCGCACGGACGAATACGGCGGCTCGCTGGAAAACCGCATGCGTTTCCCCCTTGAAGTGTTCGACGCCGTTCGCGCCGCCTTCCCGGCACATCGCGCCGTGACCATGCGTGTGTCGGCGACGGATTGGGTCGAGGGTGGCTGGGACCTCGAGCAGACGATCGCGTTCGCCCGCGCGCTCGAAGACCACGGCTGCGACGCGATCCACGTATCCACCGGTGGCCTGGATGCCGCCCAGAAGATCCCGGTGGGGCCGAGCTATCAGGTGCCGTTCGCGCGTGCGGTGAAAGCGGCGGTGAACATGCCGGTGGTCGCGGTCGGCCTGATTACCGACGCCGAGCAGGCCGAAGCCATCGTTGCCACGGGCGATGCCGACATGATCGCCCTGGCACGTACCATCCTGTTCGATCCGCACTGGCCGTGGCATGCGGCAGCCCAGCTGGGCGGCCAGATCCACCATCCGCCCAAGCAGTACCTGCGGTCGCAGCCTTCGCGTTATCGGCACCTGTTCGCCGTGCCCGAGCACGTCCGGGCGGAAGCGGGTTGGGTCCGGGACGACGAAGGACATTTCTCCTAAGCGTCCGATCGGACTCGCCGCGGCAAGAAGTGGCAAGGGCGCCGGTGTATCCGATGGGTACACTGGCGGCTCCCTCGATCTGGAGTGTCTGCCCATGGCCGCGCCCGTCCCCCCGTTCACCCACGAATCCGCCGTGCAGAAAGTCCGTCTGGCCGAGGACGGCTGGAACAGTCGCAATCCCGCCAAGGTGGCGCTCGCTTATACGGTCGACAGCCGCTGGCGCAACCGCGCCGAGTTCGTCGACGGCCGCGAGGACATCGTCGCCTTCCTGACCCGCAAATGGCAGAAGGAGCAGGAATACCGCCTGATCAAGGAGCTGTGGGCGTTTACCGGGGATCGCATCGCCGTGCGCTTCGCTTATGAGTGGCACGACGACAGCGGCAACTGGTTTCGTTCCTACGGTAACGAGAACTGGGAATTCAATGCCGAGGGCGAGATGCACCACCGCTACGCGTGCATCAACGACCTTCCCATCGCCGAAACCGATCGCAAGTTCCATTGGCCGCAGGGGCGTCGCCCGGACGATCATCCGGGACTCTCGGACCTGGGGCTTTGATGAGCAAGCAACCGAAGCGCTGCGCCTGGGCAGGCAGTGACCCGCTTTACACCGAGTACCACGACAGCGAATGGGGTGTGCCGCTGCACGACTCGCGCATGCTGTGGGAGCAGTTGATGCTGGAAGGATTCCAGGCTGGCCTGGCCTGGATCACCGTTCTTCGCAAGCGCGAAACGTTCCGCAAGGCCTTCAAGGGCTTCGATCCGGCCAAGGTCGCGCGGTTCGGCGAGAAGGACATCCTGCGCCTGCTCGACGACCCCGGCATCATCCGCTCGCGCGCGAAGATCGAGGCGACGATCAACGGCGCGCGCGTCTATGAGGAGATGAAGGCACGTGGCGAGACCTTCGACGCGTATTGCTGGTCGTTCACGGACGGCAAGGTCCTGCGTGGCGATGGGCGTACGGTACACGCGCAGACACCGCTTTCGGTCACGATTTCGAAGGACCTGAAAAAGCGCGGCTTCAAGTTCGTCGGCCCGACCATCACCTATGCGTGGATGCAGGCGGTCGGTATCGTCGACGACCATGCCCTCGGCTGTTTTCGGCGTGAGATAATCGCGCTTTAGCAGGATCCTTCCCTTGTCCACGATTCCCGACATCCCGCCGGTCCCGGCCGAGCCTTTTTCCGACGCCGACCGTGCGTGGATGGCACGGGCACTGGCGCTGGCCGAGCACGCTCGCGATGCCGAAGGCGAAGTCCCGGTGGGTGCGGTGCTGGTCATGGACGGCGTCGTCGTGGGCGAGGGCTGGAACCGCAACATCACGCTCAACGACCCGACGGCGCACGCGGAAATCCAGGCCTTGCGGGCAGCCGGCCAGGCAGTGTCGAACTACCGGTTTCCGGGCTCCACGCTGTACGTGACGCTCGAGCCGTGTGCGATGTGCGCGATGGCCATGGTGCATGCACGCGTCGGTCGGGTGGTCTACGGCGCCGCGGATCCGAAAACCGGTGCGGCAGGCAGTGTGTTCGACACGCTGGTGTCGGATCGTCACAACCACCGGGTCGAGGTGCGGGGCGGGCTGGAAGCGGAAGCCGCAAGCGCGATGCTGCGCCAGTTCTTCCGCGCGCGGCGTTAGGCGTAGGGTGCCAGCGCCTCGGCGCAGGATTGCTCGATCTTCAGCGTCAGCAAGGCATCGGCACGCGTCACGCCAAGATTGACCGACGCGATCGGCAGGCCGCGACGGGATGCCTCGAGCACGAATCGGTAACCCGAGTACACCATCAACGACGAGCCGACGACGAGCATGGCGTCCGCTCGGCCCAGATGAGCCCAGGCGGTGTCGACCCTCGCGCGGGGTACGTTCTCGCCGAAGTACACGACGTCGGGCTTGAGAATGCCACCGCAGACCGTGCACGGCGGAATATCGAAACGCGAAAAGTCCACGCCGTCGAGATCGGCGTCGCCATCGGGCGCGATCGCGGCATGAAGGTTCAGCCAATCCGGATTCGCCGCTTCGAGGCGTGCCTGCATGGCGTCGCGCCGGGTGATATCCCCGCATTGCATGCAGCGGACGCGGTCGAGTCGACCGTGCAGGTCGACCACGTTGATGCTGCCAGCGGCTTCGTGCAGGCCGTCCACGTTCTGCGTGAGCAAGAGCTCGACGCGCCCCGCGTGTTCCAGGGCGGCGAGCGCGCGATGGGCCACGTTCGGTTGCACGCTGCCGAAGTGCCGCCAGCCGATCATGCCACGCGCCCAGTAGCGTGCGCGCGCAGGCGGTCCGCTCATGAACACCTGCAGGGTCATCGGCGGACTACGCTTCCACGCTCCCTGGACATCCCGATAGTCGGGAATACCCGAGTCCGTGCTGATGCCCGCGCCGGTGATGACGAACAGGCGCGGATGCGTCTGGATGAACGCGCGAAGCGGGTCGTCGGCATCGAGGGCGGGCAGGGTATTCACGGCCCCGAAACTATAGCCGATCGTCGTCGTGGTGGTCGCGAAGCAAGCGCAGCACGGCGGCCGCATCGTCACCGAACTCACGGACCGCGCGGTCGATGGTCTCGCCGCGGCCTTGGGCGAGCTCCCGTTCCAGCGTCAGCCCGACATGAGCCAGGCCGCTGGCTTCCGCCATGCCGAGCACGCCGGCAACGCGGTGCAACCACGCCTGGAGAGGATGGCTGTCGCTACCCGCGAGAAGCTCGTCGAGATCGGCGAGGTCGCGACTGAGCGCGAGGTCGAGGGCAGCGATCACTTCGGCCAGGGCAGCCCGGCCGCCAAGCGTCGATCTCAGCGCGTCGATGTCGGCGTTGGGTAGTCGTCGCGGCATGGCGAAGGTCATTTCGACAATGACCCGGGTACCTGTTTCCGGGTCGGACTCCACCTCGAAGCCACCGCCGAGACGCTCGATCGTGGCGGCAGGAATGAGAAATTTCGGGTCGTCGGCCGTCGTGACATCGCCGTCATCGGCAACTGTGAGGTGCACCGTCTGGCTAATGCGGGTTTCGCCGACGAGGTCGACCTGCAAGGCGGCATAACCACCCGCGGCCGCATCGATAGCGCGCTCGAGAAGGCAACCGAGAACCCCGCCCAGCTCATCCATGGCACCCGTGAGATCCGCTGCCACGGCGGGGTCCACGTCCAGCTCCAGCGCGGTTTCGCAGGCGCGAGCCAGGGGTACGTAACGACGGCCCAACTGGACGAGCAGCGTCGGCAGGTCGTCGATCGGACGGTGTCTGCGGAACCGGCGCGAGAGTGCGCAAAGCAGGCGCGAGGCACGTATGCATGGTTGTCGCCAGATTGGCGTGGGCTGGCGCGATGTGCTCAACTTCGCGCCCCGTTGGCGTCGTCCCGACTCGGCGTGTCGCGGGGTGGACTGCAGATCGGGAAAGGATTACTCATGGTTTACCGCGTCATCCTGGCCGACGATCATCCCGTCGTCCTGAAAGGCCTCAGCCTTGCGCTGGCCAAAGACGGCCTCGCAACGATCGTGGGCGAAGCGCAATCGCCCGACGAACTGCTCGCGCTGTTGGACAAGGTCGCCTGCGACGCGTTGATCACCGACTTCAGCATGCCCGCGCCCGGGCGCGACGGCCTGGCCATGCTGGCCGAAGTGCGTGCGCGCTTTCCGGCCATGCCGGTGATGGTGATCACGACGTTGGCGAATCCGGCGCTTTACCGCGAGATCCTCGCAGGGGGCGCGCGTGGGTTGATCGGCAAGTCCGGCGATGCGCGCGAGATTCCGGAGGCATTGGTGGAAATCGTGTCGAATCATGTCTACCTCGGATCCTCGGTACGGGCGCTGCTCGGGGCGCCGCCGGGTACCCGGATGGGAAAGTCGGGCACCCTGGCGGACCTGTCGCCGCGCGAATTGACGATCCTTCGCCTGTTCGCTGCGGGAAACAGCGTCACGGACATCGCCCGGGAAACCGGACGGGGCCTTTCCACCATCAGCCAGCAGAAAACCAACGCGATGCGAAAGCTCGGGCTCGAGACCGACGCGGAGATTTTCGAGTACATCGACCGCCTGCGGCTCTAGGCCGCGCAGGCGCGGGACCGCCGTCACGATAGCGGCTCGAAGCCGTGCCGGACATGGAAGAATTCTGAAAACACGTCGTATCCTTGCCGCCCGCGAGGCGCCGCGACCTGCACGCCCGCTTGACAACCCCGGCGGTCGGCGGGGCCTACAATGTGGGGTCGAGGTGCCGCGCGTGCACCGCCCAAGGAGATAGCATCGGTGAGTGCCAAGATCAGTCCGCTCGCGGGAAAGCCCGCGACAGAAATCAAGCCAGTCGATATCGCTGCGCTCCTGGCCGCTTACCGTGACCTGCGACCCGATCCTTCCGTGCCCGAACAACGCGTGGCGTTCGGTACCTCCGGCCACCGCGGTTCGTCGTTCGATCGCTCGTTCAACGAGTGGCATGTCTGGGCCGTGGTGCAGGCCATCTGCGAGTACCGTGCCCAGGCCGGTGTCGACGGCCCGCTCTTCGTCGGCATCGATACCCACGCGCTGTCCGGGCCCGCCTTCGAGAGCACCCTGGAAGTGCTCGCCGCCAACGGCGTGACGACCCATGTGTCCAAGGGCGGCGAGTTCACGCCGACGCCTGCCGTGTCGCACGCCATCCTGGCGTTCAACCAGGACCGCGATCGTGGCAAGGCCGACGGCATCGTGATCACGCCGTCGCACAATCCGCCGGAGAGCGGCGGGATCAAGTACAACCCCCCGCATGGGGGCCCGGCCGACACCGATGCGACGTCGTGGATCGCGGCCCGTGCGAATGCGCTGATCGAAGGAGGCTTGCGCGACGTGAAGCGTCTGACCTTCGCGCAGGCGCTGAAGGCCGCGACCACCAGCGAATACGACTTCCTGCAGCGCTACGTGGACGACCTTGGCGATGTCCTCGATCTCGACGTGATTCGTTCGAGCGGGGTGCGCATGGGTGTGGATCCGCTCGGCGGCGCCGGTGTGCACTACTGGGCCGCCATCGCCGAGCGGTACCGGTTGAACCTCACCGTCGTCAGCGACATCGTCGACCCGACGTTCTCCTTCATGTCGCTGGACTGGGACGGCCGCGTGCGCATGGATCCGTCGTCCTCGTACGCCATGCAACGGCTGATCGGCCTGAAGGACAAGTTCGATGTCGCGTTCGCGTGCGACACGGACCATGACCGCCACGGCGTGGTCGCGCCCAGCGCCGGGCTCATGCCGGCCAACCATTATCTCGCCACCGCGGCCTGGTACCTGTTCCAGCATCGTCCGGGTTGGCGCGATGACGCCGCCGTGGGCAAGACCGCCGTCAGCACGGGGCTGCTCGACCGCATCGCAAAGCACCTCGGCCGTCCGCTGCTCGAGGTGCCCGTCGGCTTCAAGTACTTCGTGTCGGGCCTCTTCGACGGCAGCCTCGGCTTCGGCTGCGAAGAAAGCGCCGGTGCGTCCTTCCTGACCCGCAACGGCGCCGCCTGGTCCACGGACAAGGACGGCATGGCCGCCGCCTTGCTGGCCGGCGAGATGACGGCAAAGCTCGGTCGCGATCCGGGCCAGATCTACCGCGAAGTCACCGACAAGCTGGGCGACCCCGCGAACGCACGCATCGACGCGCCGGCCACGCCCGCGCAGAAGGGGCGCCTCTCCAAGCTGGCGCCGGAGCAGGTGACCTCGAAGACGTTGGCGGGCGATCCGATCGTCGGCGTGGCGAACCAGGCCAACGGCCAGGCTATCGGCGGGATCAAGGTCATGTCCGAACAGGCCTGGTTCGCTGCGCGACCCTCCGGCACCGAGGACATCTACAAGGTCTACGGCGAGAGCTTCCGTGGCAAGGACCACCTGGCCAAGGTGCTCGAGGAGGCCCAGGCGATGGTCGACCAGGCGCTGGCCTGAGTGTTGGCCGGGGCGTAACCCGCCTGGATGGCGATAGCCGGTTTGTGGAAACGTTGCCGCGACCTTTCCACAACCTTACTTAAACCTTGCTATTGCCTTAGCTGTGCACGGCGTCCTAAAGAAATGGCGGACCGCGCCGTAACGGGGTTTCCACATACCCGATCCGGTCGCCTTCGTGAATCTTTTCCGCTCTACCCAGACCAGATACACCGCCTTCGTCCTGGCGTATTTTCTTGCGCTCGTCGTCCTGACGTTCGTCGTCATCCAGCTGTATGTCGCGCCCGACCTCCGGCGTAGCGAGGCCGAACTGATCGGTCGCGAGGTGGACGAGATCGGTCTGGCGATTACCAACAAGCTGCATCAGGTGGAAGCTCAGCAGCGCAGCATCACGCAGACGGTGGCGCTGATGGACAGCCCATCGATCGACCGGCTGCAGCCGGGCCTGGTCGATCAGTACGGCGACCAGGATGTATTCGGCGGCGGCATCTGGCCGCTGCCGTTCAAGCGCGATGCGGCGAAAGAGCGCGACAGCACGTTCTTCGCACGCGATGCCGCCACCGGCAAGCTCGTCGTCAACACGCATTGGAACCAGCCGGATGCGCTCAAGTACTGGGAGCAGAGCTGGTACAAGAATGGCCTGAGCGCGCCACGCGGCCATTGCCTCTGGGCGGACGCATACAAGGACGCCGCCAGCGCGCAGCCCCGCACGAACTGCGCCATGGCCATCTACAAGGGTGACGAGATCTTCGGCGTTTCCACGGTGGACGTGACGCTGGGCTTCTTCAACCGCCTTGTCGCCGACATGGAAGGCAAGGTGCACGGCCAGATCCTGATCGTCGAGCCGAACGGAACCATCGTCAGCAACAGCACGTACATCAAGGACGACATCGTGCTGAAGAAGGTCGCCGATCTCGCGGCGTCATCGCCGATGATCGCGCAGGTGAAGGACACGCTGCCCGAACTGGGCAAGTCCGGGCAGGTGGAGCGCGACTACGCGGACGGCGAATCGCAGTCGCTGTTCCTGCGGCCGATCGTCGGCACGCCCTGGGTGCTCGCCACCAGCCTGCCGACGCGCCTGCTCACACAGAACAGCAGCCGGATCATGAGCAAGCTTGCCGAAGTGCAGCTGCCACTCGCGTTCCTGCTGCTTGCCGCGCTGGTGTTCGGTATCCGCCTGCTGATGAAGCAGCTGGGCACGTTGCAGGCAAACATCGAGGAGCTCAATTCGGGCGAAGCCGATCTTGCGCGTCGCCTGCCGCCGGGTAGTGGCAGCGAATACAACGCCGTGGTCGAGAGCTTCAACCGGTTCATCGCACGCCTGCAGGACATGATGCGCCGTGTGCAATCCAGCTCCAACGCGATCTCGTCCGCGGCGACCCAGATCGCCAGCGGCAACATGGACCTTTCGCAGCGTACCGAAGAGCAGGCGAGCTCGCTGGAAGAGACCGCGGCCTCGATGGAAGAGCTGACCGCGACCGTTCGCCAGAATGCCGAGAACGCCAAGCAGGCCAACACGCTGGCACGCGATGCCGCTGCCGCGGCGCATCGCGGTAGCGACGTGGTGGCCCAGGTGGTCACGACCATGGGTGCGATCAGCGAATCCTCGGCGAAGATCGCGGACATCGTCGGCGTCATCGACGGCATTGCCTTCCAGACCAACCTGCTCGCCCTGAACGCCGCCGTGGAAGCGGCGCGTGCGGGCGAGCAGGGGCGTGGCTTCGCGGTCGTGGCGGGTGAAGTGCGCAGCCTTGCGCAAAGCTCGGCGTCGGCCGCACGCGATATCAAGGCACTGATCGCTGAATCGGCAGAGGATGTCTCGCTCGGCGCGGAGTTGGTAAAGCGTACGGGGACGAGCATGAGCGAGCTGACCGGTAACGTCGCCAGGGTCGCCGCTTTCATGGAAGAGATCATGGCCGCCAGCCAGGAGCAGAGCCTCGGCATCGATCAGGTCAGCCGCACGGTGACCCAACTGGACGACATGACCCAGCAGAACGCGGCACTCGTCGAAGAGGCTGCCGCGGCGGCCAAGGCGATGGAAGAGCAGACGCATCGGCTGGAAGAGGTCGTCGGCGGCTTCCGGCTCTGAACAGGAAGGAACGGCTGCTATTATCGCTACCGTTCTCCCCAGGTTTCCTCCGATGGCCGCTCACGACACGGCAGCGATCCGCGTACTCGTCGGCTCGCGCAACCCCGTCAAGATCGGCGCCGTGCGTAACGCACTGGCGCCGCTGTTTCCCGGAAGGCTCGTGGAATGCGAGGGGGTGCACGCGCCATCGGGCGTGCCCGAGCAGCCGATGACGGCGGCGCAGACCCGCGAAGGCGCCATCAACCGGATGAACTTCTGCCGGCAGCACGCCGATGCCGACTTCTACGTCGCGCTCGAGGGCGGCGTGGATGTGACCGAAGATGGTCCGGGGACGTTCGGTTATGTGGCCATTGCCAGCCAGGGCTATGTATCGGTCGGCTGCAGCGCATGGTTGCCGCTGCCGCCGGCGGTGTACGAGTCCCTGCTGGATGGCGAAGAACTCGGTCCCGTGATGGACCGTCTGTTCGGCACGGTCAACATCAAGCAACAGGGTGGCGCCATCGGCCTGGTCACCAACGGGCACGCGACGCGCGAGAGCGCGTATACGCAGGCGATGGTGCTGGCGATGGCGCCGTTCCTGCATCCTGAGCTCTACGGGCTGCAGGATGCGGCGGACTGAAAGCCCGATACCTCTTAGCGCATGCCACCGGAGGCGAGGATCAACTCGCCGGTCACCCATCCGGCATCGTCGGAGGCGAGGAAGGTCACGATCGGGGCGATGTCGCCCACCTGGCCGATGCGGCCGAGCGGCGTCTGACCGGCGGCCCAGGTCTCGAAGTCCGAGCCGATGAAGCCGGCGGTTTCGGTGCCCTCGGTCTGCACCATGCCCGGGTTGACCGAGTTCACGCGGATGCCACGCGGGCCCAGCTCGCGGGCGAGCACGCCGGTGATGGCGTCCACGGCGCCCTTGGTACCCGTATAGACGGCGCTCTCGGCAGGCGTGATACGGGTCACGGCCGAACCGATGTTGATGATGCTGCCACCGGCCCCGAGGTGCTTGGAGGCAGCCTGGGTCACCTGGATGAGACCGAGCACATTGACACCGAAGGTGCGGTGGAACAGTTCCTCGGTGGTGGTGTCGATGGAGGCGAACTCGTACACGCCCGAGTTGTTCACGAGGATGTCCAGACGGCCAAAGTGCTCGATGGCGGCATTGACGATACCCTCGGCGTCCTTCTGCTTCGACACGTCGCCGCCCACGGCGACGGCCTTGCCGCCGGCCGCCTGGATCTCGGCGACGACCTTGTCGGCACCGGCCTTGCTGGAGGCGTAGTTGACGACGACGGCGGCGCCTTCCGCGGCGAGCGACTTGGCGATCGCCGCGCCGATGCCCTTGGAAGCGCCCGTGACGACCGCGACTTTCTCTTTCAGCTTGCTCATGGTTCGATGTTCCTTGGTGGTTTGATGGAATGGCTCCGCCCATGCATGGGGACGGCCCGGCACCACCTGTCATACGCGGCCGGTCATAACACTTATGCCGCTCGCGCAAGATTGATTTGGATCGAGGCACTTGAAAGGGCGCTGCGGCACCGCATCATTCTTCCGTCCCGTGACGGCGAGCGCGCCGCCCCACCTCCCGCTACTCCGGAAATCTTTCGCCATGACCGCTTCCATCCAGCTCGAACCCGTCGAATCCTTCGATTACGTGATCTTCGGCGCCACCGGCGATCTGACCATGCGCAAACTCTTGCCCGCGCTGTATCGGCGTTTCGCCGAAGGACAAATCACCGCCGATTCGCGCATCGTCGGCACGGCACGTTCGCCGCTGGACGATGAGACCTACCGGGAGCGCGCCCGCAAGGCGCTGGGCGAGCATGTCCGCCCTGACGAGCTGATCGACGCGACGGTAAACCGGTTCCTTCGCCTGGTTCACTATGTGAGCCTCAACGGTGCCGAGTCGTCCGGTAACTGGGAGGGCCTGAAGGGCCTTCTCGAGACGAACGCCGCGAAAGACAGGGTCCGCGTGTTCTATCTGGCTACCGCACCGGATCTCTACGGCGAGATCGCCCGTAACGTCTCGGAGAAGGGGCTGCGTAGCGAGACGTCGCGCATCGTGCTCGAAAAGCCGATCGGCACCAATCTGGATACGGCACGCAAGGTCAACGAGGACGTCGGTCGCTACTTCCCGGAAAACAGCATCTTCCGTATCGACCATTACCTGGGCAAGGAAGCGGTACAGAACATCATCGCGCTGCGCTTCGCCAACCCGATGCTCGAGCGCATGTGGGACCGCGAGTCCATCGACTACGTGCAGATCACCGCTGCGGAGACGGTCGGTCTCGAAGGCCGTGGCGGCTACTACGATGGCTCGGGCGCGCTGCGCGACATGATCCAGAACCACCTGCTGCAGGTGCTGACCGTGGTCGCCATGGAGCGCCCGGGCTCGCTCGACGCCGACGCCCTGCGCGACGAGAAGGTGCGTGTGCTGAAGTCGCTCAAGCCGCTCGACCGCAACAACCTGCGCGCCCATGTCGCCCGCGGCCAGTACGTGCAGGGCACCGCGGGTGGCAAGGCCGTTCCCGCTTATCGCGACGAGCTGCCGGGCGAGACCGAAAGCAACACGGAGACCTTCGTCGCCCTGAAGGCCGAGATCGACAACGAGCGCTGGCAGGGCGTGCCGTTCTATCTGCGCTCGGGCAAGCGCATGCCGGAAAAAGTGACCGAGGTCGTGGTGCAGTTCCGCGCAGGCGAGCCGGGTCTGTTCGGCGAAGCGCGACCGGGCAGCCGTCTGGTGATTCGCGTGCAGCCGAACGAGAGCGTCACGCTGCCGTTGTTCGTCAAGCATCCAGGCAACAGTTTTGGTCTGGACGAGGTCGACGCGCTGTCGAAGCTGGGCCAGCCCGAACGCATCCGTTACCGCGATTCGTATGAAGGCCTGATGCTCGATGCCGTCAAGGGCAGTCCGGCGCTGTTCGTGCGCAAGGACGAAACCGAAGCCGCATGGCAGTGGGTGACGCCGATCCTCGAGGGCTGGAGCGAGGACGACAACGGCCCGGACAGCTACGAGGCGGGTACCTGGGGTCCGGATTCCGCGCGCGAGCTGTTGCAACAAGCAGGGCATGCGTGGGTGGAAGACATCGCCGCCTGAACCGGCTAAGCCAGCGCCAATGGTGCAGCCCCCGTGTGGGAGCCGATCCAGCCAATGATGCAGCCCCCGTGTGGGAGCCGGTCCAGCCAATGGTGCAGCCCCCGTATGGGAGCCGGTCCAGCCAATGGTGCAGGCCCCGTGTGGGAGCCGATTCATCGGCGATGCTCGCGCCTAGATAACGACAGCATCCACCGCAGGGTCGCTGCCCTCCATCAACTGCACAAGCCGATCGAGCCCCTGTTTCAAGCGCACCCGATCCTTCACACCGCCCAGCGAAATGCGGATGGCCTGTTCGTTCGGCGTACCGGTGGAGAAGGCATCCGAAGGCGTGACCGCGAGCCCTTCCATGCGTGCGGTCATCGTCAGCGAGCGTGCGGTCCAGCGTGCGGGCAAGCCAAGCCAGAGGTGAATGCCTTCGGCCGCCACGGGTTCCGCCTGCGCGGCGAGGTCGACCGGACGAAGAATCCGCGCCGCCATCGCTTGCCGTTCGCGGGCCTCCATACGCACGCCATCGAGCAGTCGCGCCGCGGTGCCGTCATGGATCCATTGTGTCGCCAGTGAGGTCATCACTGGCATCGACAGCAGCGTCACCGCGCGCAGGCTGCCAACGAAGGCGGAGCGCAGGGCGGTGTCGGGCATCACGACGTATGCCGTGCGCAAGCCGGGGGTGAGCGCTTTGGACAGCGTCGCGATGTAGTAGGTGCGCTCCGGGGCGAGGCGGGCGAAAGGCGGCGGCGCCGTGTCGCACAAGGCCCAGTAGGGGTCGTCTTCGACGATGCGAAGATCGTGCTTGCGCGCTATCGCGACAATCTCTTCGCGACGCGCTGTCGGCATGCTCGTCGCGGTCGGGTTGCGCAGGGTAGGGTTGAGATAGACCACGCGCGCCCCGTATTCCACGGCTGCCCTGGCCAGGGCATCGG
This sequence comes from Luteibacter sp., assembly GCF_035539195.1. Classification (GTDB taxonomy): domain Bacteria; phylum Pseudomonadota; class Gammaproteobacteria; order Xanthomonadales; family Rhodanobacteraceae; genus Luteibacter. Next base: position 24,970 of record NZ_DATLIW010000021.1, on the reverse strand, counting down.
GAAGCATCCCATCGTCGTCACTCGCCACGGCGACGAGCCGGCGGTCGAGTTGCGCGGCGGCACCGATCATGCCGGGATACAGCACCGGTTCGGACAGCACGGTATCGCCGGCGTGGCTGAGGGCGAGGACCAGCGCGGCGAGCGCCGCCTGTGCGCCCGGACAGATCACGATGCGCGCACCGTCCACTCGTCCAAGCATCGGCATGAGCCACGCGGCGCCCGCGGCGCGATCGGCGTCGCTGCCGCCTCCCGGGTGATAACTCATCAACAGGTGCGGGTCGGTGTGGGTCAGTACCTGATCCACGCCACGCTTGAGCAGGGCGGTGAAGTCGATGCCGAGCGGCGGCGGTGGGATATTCATGCCCAGGTCGACCACTTGCGCCGTGTCGAAGCGGGGCGCGGAGACGAAGGTGCCCATGGCCCCGTTGGCGTGCAGGAGCTTGCGTTCGCGGGCCTCCGCGTAGGCGCGGGTCACCGTGGTCAGGTCGACGCCGAGCGCTCGAGCCAGTTGCCTTTGCGGGGGCAGGCGATCCCCCGGTCGCAGCCGTCCATCCGTGATCGCCCGCTCCATGAAACGGACCACCTGCAGGTAGCGCGGCCCGTCTTCCTCCAGCGCGCCCGCCCGGTCGAGCCCTTGTATGGAGCTTGTCCGCGTCACAATGCCACCGATGTATGGATATTGTCGACGCATAGTATGCGCCGTATCCCTATATGGATGCATACATGTTTGCGTCGCTGTTCCACCGCTTCCACCGGCCCGCGTGGCGCATCGCCGCCCTGTGCGGCGTCGTCCTGCTGCAGGGCTGTCGTCTGGCCTTGTTCGACCCAAAGGGTGACATCGGCGTCCAGGAGCGCCGCCTGATCCTGGTTTCGCTCGGCCTGATGCTGCTCGTGGTCGTCCCGGTGATCGGGCTCACCCTGTACTTCTTCTGGCGCTACCGCGCGACGAACACCAAGGCGAGGTATGCGCCCGAGTGGTCGCATTCGACCGGGATCGAGATCGTCGTATGGACCATTCCCTGCGTCATCGTCGCCGTGCTGGCCGTGCTCATCTGGAAAAGCACGCATGCCCTCGACCCCTACAAGGCGCTCGCCGCCCAGCGCCCACCGCTGAAGGTGGACGTGGTGGCGCTGAACTGGAAGTGGCTGTTCATCTACCCCGACTACGGCGTGGCCACGGTCAACGAACTCGTCGTTCCTGCGCGCACGCCGATCGAGTTCCATCTCACGGCGGACTCGTTGATGAACTCGTTCTTCATTCCTCGCCTCGGCAGCCAGGTCTATGCGATGGCCGGCATGGAAACGCGACTCCACCTGGTTGCCGATGATGTGGGGACCTTCGCAGGGCGATCCTCGGCGTACAGCGGCCCTGGGTTCTCAGGCATGCGCTTCGACACGTTCGCCGTAAGCGACGCGGATTTCGCCGACTGGATCGGGCGCACGCGCCGTTCGTCGCCAGCGCTGACCATGGATGGCTACCACGCGCTGACCGCGCCCAGCGAGCACGAGCCGCCGCGCAAGTTCGGCAGCGTCGACGCCGGGTTGTTCGAACGCGTGGTCGACCAATACATGCCCGCGCCACCGCGCGGCGATGTCTGTGGTCAAGCGTTTTCCCTCATGCCGTCGGCGAAGGACTGAAGCCCATGTTCGGTAAACTCGATCTATCCGCGATCCCGCTCCAAGAGCCGATCATCATGGGGACGCTGGTCGTCGTCCTGCTCGGTGGCGCGGCCCTGCTCGCGGCCATCACCTATCATCGCAAGTGGACCTACCTCTGGCGGGAATGGCTGACCTCGGTCGACCACAAGCGCATCGGTGTCATGTACATCGTCCTGGCGCTGGTCATGCTCCTGCGCGGCTTCGCCGATGCGCTGATGATGCGCGCACAACAGGCCATCGCCGCGAACGGGTCCACGGGCTATCTTCCGCCGCATCATTACGACCAGATCTTCACCGCCCACGGCGTGATCATGATCTTCTTCGTCGCCACGCCGCTGATCCTCGGGCTGATGAACGTCGTGGTGCCGTTGCAGATCGGCGCACGCGACGTGGCGTTTCCCTTCGTCAACTCGCTGAGCTTCTGGCTGTCGGCCGTTGGCGCGGTACTGGTGATGATGTCCATGTTCGTCGGCGACTTCGCCGCGACCGGTTGGGTCGCGTATCCGCCGCTGTCCGAGTTGGGCTACAGCCCCACGGTGGGCGTCGATTACTACATATGGTCGTTACAGGTATCAGGGCTGGGTACCTTGCTGACCGGTATCAACCTGGTGGTGACCATCCTGCGCATGCGCGCGCCGGGCATGACACTCATGCGCATGCCGGTGTTCACATGGACGGCCTTGATCACCAACATCCTCATCATCGCCGTGTTTCCCATCCTGACCGCGACGCTCGCGCTGCTCACCGCCGACCGCTACCTGGACATGCACTTCTTCACCAACGAGCTTGGTGGGAACGCGATGATGTACATCAACCTGATCTGGGTGTGGGGTCATCCGGAGGTCTACATCCTCATCCTGCCGTGCTTCGGTGCGTTCTCGGAGATCATATCGACGTTCTCCGGCAAGCCGCTGTTCGGCTACAAGTCGATGGTTTATGCCACCTCGTCCATCGGCGTGCTCTCGTTCTTCGTCTGGCTGCACCACTTCTTCACCATGGGGTCGGGCGCGAACGTCAACGCCTTCTTCGGCATCATGACCTCGATCATCTCCATTCCCACGGGCGTGAAACTTTTCAACTGGCTGTTCACCATGTTCCGTGGCCGTATCCGCTACCACTCGACGGTCTGGTGGACGATCGGCTTCATGGTCACCTTCGCCATCGGGGGCATGACCGGCGTGTTGCTTGCCGTTCCGGGTGCCGACTTCGTACTGCATAACAGTCTTTTCCTGGTCGCGCATTTCCATAACGTGATCATCGGTGGCGTGCTGTTCGGCTGCCTGGCCGCGATCGGCTTCTGGTTTCCCAAGGTGTTCGGTTTCACGCTCGACGAGTTCTGGGGCAAGGTGTCGTTCTGGTGCTGGCTGGTGGGTTTCTACCTGGCCTTCATGCCGCTGTACGTGCTCGGCCTGGACGGCATGACGCGGCGCATGAACCACTATGACGATCCCACCTGGCAGCCGTGGCTGGTCGTGGCTCTGGTCGGTGCCCTGGTGATCGCCTGCGGTATCGCCGCGCTCGGCATCCAGCTCGTCGTCAGCATCCGTAACCGCAACGCCAACCTCGATCTGAGCGGCGATCCCTGGGACGGCCGCAGCCTCGAATGGTCCACGGCATCGCCGGCGCCGTTCTACAACTTCGCCCATGTTCCTACGATCACCTCGCTCGAGCCGCACTGGGACGCGAAGAAGGCCGGTACGGCGTACGTCGAACCGAAGACCTACGAGGCCATCCACATGCCGCGGAACACGGGTGCCGGGTTCATTATCGCGGCGATCTCGCTTGCGCTCTGCTTCGCCCTGGTCTGGCATATCTGGGGGCTGGCGATCGTCTCGCTGCTCGGCATCGTCGCGACGTTCATCGTCCGTACCTACGATCGCGATGTCGACTACTACGTCCCGGCCGCCGAGGTCGCCGCTATCGAGCGGGCACGCTTCGCGCGGCTGCCCAAGACCCATTCGACCGCCGCCACACGCTACGAAGAGGCCGCCTGAGCATGAGCACCACCCTTGCCACCGCCGGTGACGGCGATGCCGAGCACGACGACGAGTCGACGACCACGCTCGGTTTCTGGATCTACCTGATGAGCGACTGCCTGATCTTCGCGACGCTGTTCGCGACGTTCGGGGTGCTGGCCGGTGCGACGGCCGGTGGACCCGGTGGGCGCGAGCTTTTCAGCCTGCCGTTCGTGTTGACCGAGACCCTGTTGCTGCTACTGAGCAGCTTCACCTTCGGCGCCGGCATGCTCGGTGCCGCGTCGGGTCGCCGTCGTGTGCTGGTCGGCTGGCTCGCCGTGACGTTCCTGCTCGGTCTGGGCTTCGTCGTCATGGAAGTGCACGAGTTCGTCGAGCTGGTCCGCGACGGCGCGGGTCCGTCGCGCAGCGCCTTCCTCTCCGCGTACTTCGGACTGGTCGGTACGCATGGCCTGCACGTGTTTTGCGGATTGGTCTGGCTCGGCGTCATGGTTCACCAGGTAGTGCGCTTCGGCCTGGACGGCATCGTCCGTCGCCGTCTCGCCTGTCTGAGCCTGTTCTGGCACTTCCTCGACCTGATCTGGATCTGCGTTTTCACCTTTGTCTACCTGCGCGAGTTCACCCCATGAGTCACGCTACCCAGGCCCACGGCAGCATGCGGAGCTACGTGTCCGGCTTCATCCTTTCCGTCGCCTTGACCCTGGCTTCGTTCGGCGCGGTCATGTCGAATGTCGTGCCGGCCGGAGCGCGCCTGACGCTCATCGTCGCGCTATGCGTGGCCCAGTTGTTCGTGCAACTGGTGTACTTCCTGCACCTGGGCTCGGCGCGCAGCCAGCGCGCGAACACGGCGATCTTCGCCTGCACGACCTTCCTGATCGCCGTGGTGGTCGCCGGTTCGCTGTGGGTGATGCATAACGCCAACGTCAACATGATGCCGATGCCCATGTCCGTGCATCAGGCGATGATGCACGAGTAGCCGCACGTTCGTCGTATCAGAGGTTGCGCTGGCCGGCCGCCACCGATTCCAGCAGCGATACCACGTGCTCGCCTTCCCCGGCGAGCGCGATTTCCACCGGCGTCCGTCCACCCAGTTCCTGGATAGGTGTAAGCAGGAGCCAATCCCAGACCGCCTGGCGGTCGGGCTCGATCCCGTAGGCCAGGTCCGCTATCCGACGCATGATCCGCTTGCTCATCGTTCAGAACACGTGACTGAGTGAGACGAAGAAACTGCGAGTGTGGTCGGTATCGACCATCGGGCTGTCCTTCACGGCATCGGGCAGGATGGTGTAGCGCATGCCACCGGAGGTGACCCAGGACGGCGACAGGCGATAGGTCGCCATGAGGTTCACGTACGGTGCGGTGCCGCCGTCGGCGTGGTAGGCCGCCAGGCCGCTGCGCGCTGCCTCGCGGCCGCTGATGCCGTAGTAGTAGTCGTTGAGCGCGCCGTTGCTGCGTGCGACACCGACCGTCGGGACGAAGGTGACGGCGCCTTTCTTCAATGGGTAGCTATAACCGGCATCGAGCAGGGTGCCGCCGCCGTGGCCGGTGAACTCCTTCTGCGCGCTGGCGGACAGCACGCCCCATTCGGCCGTGTGCCGCCACGCCACACCGGCCATGCCGGAGATGTCGCGGTTGGACAGCCGGCGCAGCCGGGCGTCGTCGGTGTCCTGGTGGCGGAACCGGTTGGCGAATGGCGAAACCAGGATCGACAGCTCGTCGGCCCGGCCGGAAAGCAGCTTGTAGCCAGCCGAGGCGCCGCGGAAGTAGAACGACTTGCCCTCGTAGTTCACCAGGGGCAGGGGCAGGGCCTTGTTGTCGTAGCTGCGATAGGGACTGGGAGCCCAGGCGGCGCCGATACCCAGGCTCCAGCCGGGCGCGGGGCGCTCCGCGGATTGCGCCGAAGCGGCGCCAGACAGGCCGATGCCGGCGATCAGGGCGAGCAGAGGGGCGGAGCGCGAACGGAATACCGACATGCGGGAAGACTCGTGGGGACGATAGGCTCCGGATGCTGGGGAGTGGACATTGCCCCAACATTGCCCCGCCGGACAGGCGTTTAGCACGTGTTAGGATCGCGCCCCTTCGGGAGGGTTCGCATGCGCATACTGCTGGTTGAAGACGAGCCGGAGATGGCGGCCGTGCTCCAGGCCGGGCTGCATCGCCACGGCATGCTGGTGGATGTCTCGCCGACCATCGCGCATGCCGCCGAGGCCTTGCAGTGCAAGCTGCACGATCTTCTCCTGCTCGACAGGCAATTGCCCGATGGCGATGGCGCGACCTTGCTGGCCACCGCGCGGGCAACGCATGCCGACCTCCCGGTGATCATGCTGACCGCCCGGGGCTCGCTTTCCGACCGCATCGAAGGCCTCGATCTGGGCGCGGACGATTACCTGGTCAAACCGTTCGCGATCGAAGAGCTGCTAGCGCGGATCCGCGCCATTTCGCGGCGACCGGCACAGATCGCACTGCCGGTCGCCACCTTGGGCAATCTCTGCTTCGACTTCACCGCCCGCGAGGCCATTGTCGATGGGCAACCCCTGCGCCTGCAGCGGCGTCAACTCCTGTTGCTCGAAGCCCTGGCGTACCGGCACGGGCGCACGGTGCAGCGCGAGGTGTTGCAGGAAGCGGTCTACGGTTTCGACGATGCCATCCAGTCGAACGCGCTGGACGCCCACGTGTCGAAGCTGCGTCGCGCGCTGGTCGAAGCGAACGCGAGCGTCGAGATCCACGTGATTCGTGGCATCGGTTACCTGCTGCGGGAGGTGCGCGATGGGCAGGCACGCTAAATCGCTCACCGTTCAGTTGGGTGTGCGGCTCAGCGCCCTGCAGGTTGTGATCCTCGTCGCGACCATCGCTGCCCTGACCTGGAGCATCCTCAATACGCAGACCGCCTACATCGACGAGAATATGGCGCGTGGCATCGCACGTGCGGTGACGGTCGACGATGGCGCCATGCGCCTGCACACGGACGGCGACATGCGCGCCGTGCTCGACGAAGCACCGCACATCTGGTTCGGCGTCGAGGACGAGCAGGGGCACCGCCTGATCCATGGCGACGTACCGGCGGCCTATCGCACACTGGTGGATTCGCTGTCCACGCTCGAATCCTCGGAAGTACACACCACGAGCGCCCCGTACGACCTCGCCATGCGCGTCGTCGTCGAGAAGACGCCGCAGGGCCGGATCCACGTCATCGTCGGGGGTGCCCCTGTTCTCGGGCTCGGTATGGTCTTCCTCAAGATCCTGATCTACGTCGGCACGCGTATCGGCTTGCCTCTGGTGCTGGTGACTCTCGTCGCGGTTCCCTGGTTGATCCATCGCTCGATGGCCGGCGTTGGCAAGGTGGCCGACCAGGCCCAGCGGATCAATATCGACGAGCGCGGCGCCCAGCTGGAGGACGGCGCGGTGCCGCGCGAATTGCAGCCGCTGGTGCGCGCGTTCAATCTCGCGCTGGAGCGGCTCGGCGAAGGGTACGACGCACGCGACCGCTTCCTGGTGGATGCGGCGCACGAACTGCGTGCGCCGATCGCCATCCTCGAAGCACGTCTCGATACCTTGCCGCACGGCGAAGCGCGGACACGCCTGCTCACCGACCTGGCTCGCCTGGCCAATATCGCCGAACAGCTGCTCGATCTGCAGCGGCTGGGCAAGCAGGTCACCGCCTTCGAACCGCTCGACCTGGTGACCCTGGTTCGCGAGGTCAGTGCCGACGTCGCACCCCTGGTGCTGGACGCGGGCTACGAGCTGGCCATGGATGCCCCCGACCACGCGGTGGTGGTCATCGGCGACCGGCTTTCGCTGTCCCGTGCGGTGACCAACCTGATCCAGAACGCCATCGCCCATGCCGGTGGCAAGGGACTCATTCATGTCGCCGTGATGCCCGATGGCGTGTTCGAAATCAGCGACGAGGGTCCCGGCATCCCCGAGGCGGAGCGGGCGAAGATATTCACGCCGTTTTATCGGCTGCGGCCGAGCAGCGTGGGAACGGGCCTGGGGTTGCACCTGGTGCAGGAGATCGTGGCCCGTCACGGGGGCAGTATCGCGGTGCTCGACGCGCCGGGGGGCGGGGCGCGGTTCTCGGTGCGGATTCCCTAGGGGAGCAAATCCTTACTATTGTTTCCACGGGGTTCGACCGCATTATGGGACGAGCGGTGGAGCAGGCCTTTCACCGGCCGTGCAGCCCCCGATCTTCATCCCTCTGGAGGTCCCATGTCCGACTACCGCAAGACTCCCGAAGCCCTCGCCAAGCTGACCCCCGAACAGTTCAGGGTGACCCAGCAGAGCGGCACCGAGCGCCCGTTCGAGAACGCATTCAACGACAACCACGAGCCCGGTATCTATGTCGATATCGTCTCGGGCGAACCGCTGTTCTCGTCCTTCGACAAGTTCGACAGCGGCTGCGGCTGGCCCAGCTTCACGCGCCCTCTGGAGGCCGATCATGTCGAGGAGAAGCGCGATATCAGCCACGGCATGATCCGCACCGAGGTCCGCTCGGCGAACGCCGATAGCCATCTGGGCCACGTGTTTCCCGACGGTCCGCGCGACCAGGGCGGTTTGCGCTATTGCATCAACTCGGCGTCGCTGCGTTTCGTCCCGGTTGCCGATCTCGAGAAGGAAGGCTACGGCCAGTACATCCACATGTTCGACAGCGAAACCGGAGGTGTCCTATGACCTCGCGCGCCATTCTCGCCGGCGGTTGTTTCTGGGGCATGCAGGACCTGATCCGCAAGCAGCCCGGGGTGATCGCCACACGCGTGGGTTATTCCGGCGGCGACGTGCCCAATGCCACCTATCGCAACCACGGCAGCCATGCCGAGGCGATCGAGATCGAGTTCGATCCGGCCAGGATCAGCTACCGGAAGATTCTCGAGTTCTTCTTCCAGATCCACGATCCGACTACGCTGAATCGGCAAGGAAACGACCGCGGCGAGAGTTACCGCTCGGCCATCTTCTACCTAGACGACGAGCAGAAGGCGATCGCCGAAGACACCATCGCGGACGTCGACGCGTCGGGCCTGTGGCCGGGCAAGGCGGTCACCGAACTCTCGCCGGCAGGCCCGTTCTGGGAGGCCGAACCCGAGCACCAGGACTACCTGGAAAAGTATCCGAACGGGTACACGTGCCATTTCATCCGTCCGGACTGGGTGCTCCCCCGGCGCACCGCCTGATCCCTGCGGCCGTGCCGGCTCTGGTATAAGGGCCGGCACGCAAGGCTGGGGCGGGGGCCTCGACATGAAGACAGGGAAGAAAGGCTACGCCGCGATCCTATGGGTCGCGTTGCTGGTGGCCATCGGTTTGCTCAGGGCGTCCAACCGGTATCTCATCGATATCGCCAACCACGAACCATCGTTGTTTGCGCCGAAGCTGATCGACGAACTCACCGGTTCCTTGAGCTTCGGCGTTTTCCTGCCCGTGCTCTTCTTCCTCCTGCGCCGTATCGCGCGGATCGCGTCGTCGCCGGTGCGTGTTCTGGCGCATCTTGGGCTCTTCCTCGCGCTTTCCCTGGCCCAGACCAGTCTGATGCTGGGCCTGCGCCTGTGGGTGTTTCCCCTCGCGGGCCTGGCGCGTTTCGCGGCGCTTCCCACGGGCTGGCGTTACCTCATGGAAATGCCCACGCAGCTGTTTTTCTACGCGGTGATCGCGCTGGGCCTGTGGCTGTTCGATCGTTACCGTGAGGGGCAGGCCAGGGAACTACGCGCCGCACAGCTGGAATCGGCACTGTCCGATGCGCGCCTGGAAGCCCTGCGCCTGCAGCTGAACCCGCACTTCCTCTTCAATACGCTCAATGCCGTTTCGGAACTCATGTACGAGCGGCCGCAGGTAGCCGACGAGATGCTCTCGCGCATCGGGGAACTGTTACGTGCGACGCTCTCGGCGACCGCGCAGGAGCATCGGCTGGCCGACGAGTGGCAGCTGCTTTCCCTGTACCTGGACATCCAGAGGGCACGCTTCGGCAGCGGGCTCGACGTGCAGCTGGATGGCGATGCGACCCTCGACGATCTGCACGTGCCGTTCCTGATCCTGCAGCCGCTGGTGGAAAACGCCATCGACCATGGTGGCAGCGGCGACGACAGGCGCGTCTGCGTCGCCGCACGGCGCGAGGCGGGAAGGCTGATGCTGCGCGTGCGCGATTTCGGCGGTGGCACGGCGCGTCCCGGCCACGGCATCGGTTTCAGCAACGTGGATGCGCGCCTGCGTCACCTGTATGGCGAGGCTGCGGGTGTGAGTCGCGATGCCGCCCTGGGCGGCGGCTCCGTCGTCACGGTGTGGCTCCCCGCGCGACGTTGGGCAGCGGCATGAGCCTGCGTGTGGTCGTCGTCGATGACGAGGCGCCCGCACGCGCCAAGCTGCGCCGTTATCTCGCTACGGCCGATGGTCTGGAGTGGATCGGCGAAGCCGGGAACGGTATCGATGCCATCGGCCTGGTCCAGCGGCTCCGCCCGGACGTCATCTTCCTCGATATCAACATGCCGGGGATGGATGGTTTCGGCGTGCTGCAGGCCCTGGGCGAACCCTTGCCGGCGGAGATCGTATTCGTGACGGCGCATGACGCCCACGCGGTGCGGGCCTTCGAAGTGCATGCATTCGACTACCTGCTCAAGCCCGTGGGGCCGCAACGCTTCGATCGCCTGGCGACGCGTTTACGCAAATCGCTGGTGCCCTCGTCGGCCCTGGCGGTACGGGTGGATGGCCTGCTCGATGCGTTGCCGCCGCCCGCGCATTACGTCGAACGGCTCCTTTTGCCATCGGGCGACAGCGCGGAACTCGTGCATGTCGACCGCATCGATCGTATCGAGTCGGACCGCAATTACATCGACGTCTACGTGGGCGGCACGCCTCGCCGGTTGCGCGGTACGCTCGACGCGATGCAGGCGCGCCTCTCGCCTGCGCACTTCGTACGCATCAACCGCTCGACCGTGGTCAGCCTCGACGCGATCCGGGAGGTGAAGGCGTGGCCCGATGGCGAACGACGGCTGCTGTTGCGCGACGGCTCCCGGGTGACCTGGACGCGGCGCTACCTCGGTCAGCTGCCGCCGGGTCTCGCGCTGGAGCTGTAGCGGACGCCGACCGCCCGGGTGCGGGTGCGCCGCTCGTCCCCGGCCCGGCGACGTTCGTCCCAAACCCCGGCCCGGATCGCCCTGGCGAGTCCCAGACTGGGTAAAACGCAGAGGGGACGACCATGGGCACGAAAACATTGATCGCCGGAGGCATCGTCGTGGTGGCCGTGGCCTCCGCATGGGTGGTATGCCGCCCGGATCGGGCACTTCGCGTCGCCGCCGGGGTGGCGGCGCACCACGTTTGCTCGATGACCTTCGTCGCTGGCCAGGATCCCACGCGCACCTACGACGAGCTGGTGCTGCCGATGATCGGCAACGTGGCCGGTCATCTGCTCCACGTGCATGTGGCGCAGGATGCGCAGCGCGTGGAAGTGTCCAGTTCGCTCAGAACGCTGGCCAGTGCGACCTTCACCCGCGGCTATGGTTGCCGGCTCGACCTGCCGGGCAACCTGCCGCTGGTGGCGGATCCGCCAACCTTGGCCGACTCGTCGCGTGCCTTTGGCTCGACCGCGCCGGAGCAGCCTGTCGCGACGGACAAGCCGGGGATGGCGTCGGCGCTCGATCGTGTGTTCGCCGAACACGCCGGCGAAGCGCCGAAGAACGTCAAGGCCGTGGTCGTGGTCAAGAACGGCCAGGTCGTGGCGGAGCGGTATGCCCAAGGGTTCGGCGTGCGCACGCCGCTGATCAGTTTCTCGGTCGCCAAGTCCGTCACCAATGCCTTGCTCGGCGTGCTGGTGAGCGATGGCAAGCTACGTGTGGAGCGACCCCTCGATCCACCGGAGTGGCGCCAGCCGGATGATCCGCGCGCGTCCATCACCGTGGAAGACCTGATGCGCATGCGTAGCGGACTGGCGGCGGAGGAGGCGGAGTCGGCGTTCAGTCCTGTCGCGCAGATGGAGTTCCTGCACGGCGACATGGCCGGCTATGCCGCCGCGCAGCCGGCCAAGGAAGCCGCTGGAAAAACCTTCGAGTACACCTCGGCCGACACGCTCCTGCTGGACCGCAAGGTCGGTGAACTGGTCGGCGGTGGTCCGGCCGGCATGCGCGCTTTCGCCCGGCGTCGGTTGTTCGATCACCTGGGCATGCACGAGGTCACGATGGAATTCGACGGCAAGGGCAGCTTCATCGGCTCGACCTATGTCTACGCCAGCGCGCGTGACTACGCCAGGTTCGGCCTGTTGTACCTCAACGACGGTGTCGCGCCAGATGGACAGCGGTTGCTACCGCCCGGCTGGGTGAGCTGGTCGCGTGCCTCGACACTCGGCGCGCCGTACGGAGCGGGATTCTGGACCAACGACGGACCGAGCCGGCCGGCGAGGTGGCGCGTCGATGGGGGCTTTCCCAAGGACGGCTTCTTCGCCAGCGGCACGATGGGCCAGCGCATCTACATCGTGCCGTCGGCGCAACTGGTGATCACGCGCTTCGGCTATTCCGCGCCGCCGGACTACGGCATCGAGGACGATGTCGCGCTGATCAAAGCGGCTATCGAGAGCTACCAATAGCGAGCAGGTCGGGCATGCGATCGATCACCGCCAACGCGCCGATGGCATCGAGGTCCAGCGACTTGCGGTACCCATAGCTGACCATCACGAAGGGGAGACCGGCATCGCGTGCGGCGAGCACGTCGCTCTCGGAATCGCCGACCATGAGCGTCTGCGTCGGCGGCACGCCGGCCGCGTTGGCCAGGTGCAGCAGCGGCACGCCGCTGGGCTTGCGCTCCGGCAAGGTGTTGCCGCCGACGATGCCGTCGATGTACGGCAGCATGCCACGCACCTCGAGCAGCGGACGAACGAACTCTTCGTTCTTGTTGGTACATACGGCGAGCTTCACGCCCTGCGCGTGCAGGGCCGCCAACGTCTCGACCACACCGTCGTAGGCAACCGCATCGAGTGCCGTCTCGGCATAGTGCTCGAGGAAACCGGGCATGACCTCGTCGATGTCCGCGTCGCTGCCGGCATGACGGAACGCGTACGTGATGAGCTTGCGCGAGCCTTCGCCGATCCATTCGGTGATCTGCGCCAGGTCGTACGTCGGCAGCTTCCAGTCGCGAAGCGTGCGGTTGACCGATTCGGCGATATCGGCAGCGCTGTCCACCAGGGTGCCGTCGAGGTCGAAAACGACCAGGGAAAAGGGAAAGGCCAAGAGGGTCGCTCCGCACGGAAACCCCACATTCTACGCCTTGGCCGGCCCGACGCCGTGGCGGAGCAGGGCGAGCGCGTGCCGGGTGATCTGCTCGGGACCGATGTGTTCGCGCAAGGGGTCGCCGCGCCATTTGCGCGAGGCGGTCATCGGCAGCACCGTGAGACTCAGCACGGATCCGATGATCAGAGCGGGATCCAGATCCGCGCCCAGCAAACCCTCGGCCTGCCAACGACGCATCGTATCCAGCACGGTGACTTGCCGGCTCTCGTTGAAACGCTTGTGGATGTGCTGCTTGAACAGGTCGTCCTCACGCAGCATCTCGCCGAAGAAGACCGGCCCGATCCAGGGACTTTCCGCGGCCAGTTCGACGAAGCGCTGGGCCAGCGTGGTGAAGGCGGCGACGGGATCGTGCGCGTTCTCCAGGAAGATGCCCTCGATGTGTTTGCGCATCGGTGCGATGCGCTCGTCGAAGAGCACATCGAACAGTTCGTCGCGGGTCTTGAAGTAGTAATGCACGGCGGCGGGCGTCATGCCCGCGGCGCGGGCGATGGCGGCGAGGGTCGTCTCGGCGTAGCCCTGGCGCGCGAACAGCTCCAGTGCAATGCCGACCAGGCGCTGGCGTTGGTCCGGGCTGTCGGGCTGGGCGGGAGGGCGGCCGGGGCGGCGGCCGCGGCGGACAGTTGATTCGACCACGATTCTTTACCTTCGACTCTATGGCGCATGGATACCACGGCGACGGGTGGATTGACGCTGGTTGCCTGCCGGCATATATTAAATCACCAGTTAATTAATTTGCAGGTACGAGCCTCGTGAGCACCGAAACGCTTGAGCAATCGGCGACCGCGCCCGATGCCGTACACCCGTCGACGCCGCATCCGCCCGTCACAGCGCCCGCACCGCCTTCGCTGCGCCTGCTGTTTCCCGCCCTGATGTTGGTGATGCTGCTTGCGGCGCTCGACCAGACCATTGTCTCGACGGCCCTGCCAACCATCGTCGGCGACCTCGGCGGGCTCAACCAGCTCTCCTGGGTGGTGACCTCGTACCTGCTCACCTCGACCGTCGTGGTGCCGCTATATGGCAAGTTCGGCGACCTGTTCGGCCGCAAGATCGTCTTGCAGACGGCCATCGTGATCTTCCTCATCGGCTCGGTACTCTGCGGCCTGGCGCAGGACATGACCCAGCTGATCCTGATGCGCGCGTTGCAGGGTCTGGGCGGTGGCGGGCTGCTCGTGATCACCATGGCCGCCATCGGCGATGTGATTCCGCCGGCGGATCGCGGCAAGTACCAGGGACTGTTCGGCGGTGTCTACGGCCTCGCGACCGTCATCGGTCCGCTGATTGGCGGCTTCATGGTCGATCATCTGTCCTGGCGCTGGATCTTCTACGTCAACCTGCCGCTGGGCATCCTCTCGCTGCTGGTGATCGCCGCCGTGTTCCATCCGCACGTGCGCCACGTAAAGCACAAGATCGATTACTGGGGTGCCGGCTGGCTCGCCCTGTCACTGAGCTGCCTCATCCTGTTCACCACCGAAGGCGGCACCCTGCTGCCTTGGGACGCCGCCGAACTGTGGTTCATCCTGGCCTTCGCCGTGGTCGGCCTTGCCGGTTTCATCTACGAGGAAACCGTGGCCAGCGAGCCGATCATTCCGCTGGGCCTGTTTCGCCATCGCACCTTCCTGCTCAGCTGCCTGATCGGCTTCTTCGTCGGCGCGGCGCTGTTCGGCTCGACCACCTTCCTCCCGCTCTACCTGCAGGTGGTGAAAGGTGTTTCGCCGACGGGTGCGGGCATGCAGCTGCTGCCGCTCATGGGCGGCGTGATCGTCAGCTCCGTCGTCAGCGGACGCCTGATCAGCCGGATCGGGCGCTACCGCGTCTTCCCGATCGTGGGCACCTTCATCGCCGCGATCGCACTGCTGTTGCTCGGCACGGTCGACGACGACAGTCCGATCGCCCTGATCTACACCTATGCTGGCCTGCTTGGCCTGGGCCTTGGCATGGTGTTGCAGGTGCTGATCCTGGCCACCCAGAACAGTGTCGACACGAAAATGATGGGCGTGGCGACCTCGGGCGTGACCATGTTCCGCTCGATTGGCGGTTCGGTCGGCGTCTCCGTGTTCGGCACGATCTTCACCAGCGGCTTGCAGTCACGCACGGCAAGCTTCATGGCGGCGGGGCCGGCGTCGCCGCGATCGTTCGGGCCGGACGCGGTGGCCAAGCTGCCGCCGGAGATCCACGCCCGGTACTTGCATGCCTTCAGCACTTCGTTGCACACGGTCTACCACGTGGCTGCCAGTGTCATTGCCGTCGGGTTCCTGCTGGCCTGGTGGCTCAAGGACGTTCCGCTGAAGCGTGTACATGCGCCCGCGCCCCAGGCGTGAGAGTGCTTATGAAGCCGCCCAGGATCAGGCCTGCTGCAGCAACTTCGCATCGCGCCGCGGGGGTAACCCGAACATCCGGGAGTACTCGCGGCTGAATTGCGAGGCGCTCTCGTAACCCACAGCGAACGCGGCTGTTTCGGCGCTGGCGGCTTCACCGACCATGAGCCGGCGGGCTTCGAGCAGACGCAACTGCTTCTGGTATTGCAGTGGCGTCATCGCGGTGAGGCGGCGGAACTGCCGGTGGAAGGCGGAGGCGCTCATCTGCGCGGAAGCGGCGAGATCGTCGATGCGCATGGGTTCGGCGAAGCGATCGCGTAGGCGGTGGATGGCGCCGATGACGCGATGCACATGCGTATTGGCCAGCACCATGCGCGCCACGTCGGCACCGTGGGGTCCGCTGAGCAGCCAATAGGCGATCTCGCGCATGATCGAAGGATGCAGCAGGGGAATGGCCTTCGGCGTATCCAGCAGACGGACGAGGCGCAACGCGCAATCGGCCAGCGGTCCATCGAAATCCGTCACGAAGACGCCGAAGCCCGGGCCTTCGCCTCGCGGTGCCGGCGTGCGCAGCGCGTCGGCGACCTCACGCATGATGGCGAGGTCGAACTCGACGATGATGCCCAGGAAAGGCTCCGTCGGACTGGCTTCGGCCACGCGGCCGAGAGCGGGGGTCTCCACGCTCACGATGAGTGCCTGGCCGGCGCGATAGTCCATGTGGCGATCGCCGAACACCGCCCACTTGGCACCCTGCACGACGATGCACAGCGCGGGCTTGAAGATCAGGTGGGAGGGCGGCCTTTCGTGATCGGAGCGCAGCAGCACGAGGCCCGGCACGTCGGTCAGGTAGGGTCCGTACGACGCCTGGCCGTCGGTGTGGCGGAGCAGGGTCTTCGTCAGTTCGTCGGCCATGCCGACATGCTAGGCCTGCAAGCAGGATCAGGCAAGAACATGCCCGGTTCGCGCATTCCGTCCCGACGGCGACGGGCCTATCGTTCGTCCAGGCCCAACTCCCGAAGGACAACCCCATGAGTAACGGAAACGCAACGAAAACCGTAGCGAAGATCGCCCTCGTCACCGGCGGCAGCCGTGGTCTCGGTCGCAGCACCGTGCTCCACCTGGCCGCACGCGGCGTCGATAGCATCTTCACCTATCGCGAGAATCAGGCAGAAGCGGCCAAGGTGATCGCCGCGGTGCAGGCCCAGGGGCGCCGGGCGATCGCGTTACCCCTGGATACCGGCGCCTCCGGATCCTTCGCCGCGTTCGTCGAGCGCGCGCGAGCCGCTGTCGCCGAACTGGGCGCCGATCGCTTCGACTACCTGGTAAACAACGCCGGCACGTCCCTGCACAAGCCCTTCGACCAGACCACCGAGGAAGAGCTGGATGCCATCTACAACGTTCACTTCAAGGGCGTGTACCTGTTGACGCAAAAGCTGCTGCCACTGATCGCGGATGGCGGACGCATCGTCAATATCTCGTCCGGCCTCGCGCGCGTTTCCATGCCCGGTAGTTCGGCGTATGGCGCGATGAAAGGCGCCGTGGAGGTGCTCACCCGCTACATGGCGGCTGAACTCGGTTCTCGCGGCATCGCCGTGAATACCGTGGCCCCTGGCGCGGTGGCCACCGATTTCAGCGGTGGCATGGTGCGCGACACGCCCGAGCTTGCCCAGCGCATCGCCGGCATGACGGCCTTGGGCCGGGTGGGCCAGCCGGACGATCTCGGCGCGATGATCGCGTCGCTCCTGTCGGACGATAACCGCTGGATCAACGGACAGCGCATCGAGGTGTCCGGCGGCATGCTGCTTTGAGGCGAGAGGCGGTCGATCGGGGCGAGTGCCATAATCCCGGCATGAGCACTTCGGCAGGCAATCCGCTCGGCAACTACCTGAAGGATCGGCGGGCCAAGCTCGATCCGGCCGCCTTCGGCATGCCGACCACGCGCAGGCGCACGCCCGGCCTGCGCCGTGAAGAGGTCGCCCTGCGCGCCAATGTGAGCGCCACCTGGTATACGTGGCTCGAACAGGGGCGCGGTGGGGCGCCGTCGAGCGAAGTGCTCGATCGTCTTGCCACGGCCCTGGCGCTGACCGCCGTCGAACGCGAACACCTGTTCCTGCTGGCACAGAACCGGCCGCCCGAGGTCAGCTACAAGGCCGGCGAGACGATCACGCCACAGTTGCAGCACCTGCTCGATTCCCTCGAGACCAGCCCGGCGATCGTGAAAACCGCCCAGTGGGACATCATCGGCTGGAATGCCGCGGCGGCGGCCGTGCTCACCGAGTACGGAATGCTCCCGCCCGATCAGCGCAACGTGCTCAAGCTCCTTTTTGCCAGCGACCGCGCACGCGACAAGACGCGTCATTGGGAGGACCACGCACGTTTCGCCGTGGCGGCGTTTCGCGCGGACATCGCCCGCCTCGGCGCGACCGACCGTGTCAGGGGCTTCGTCGACGAGCTGATCGCCCTCAGTCCCCAGTTCGAGGCTATCTGGAACGACTACGACCTGCAGAGCTATGGCGAAGGCCGCAAGCAGTTCGCCCATCCCCTGGTGGGTGAGGTGACGCTGGACTATTCGGCGTTTTCCGTCGACGGCCGACCCGAGCTGGGATTGATCATCTTCACGCCCGCCACGACGGTCGACAAGGAGCGCGTCGCGACGCTCGTCGAGGCCCGCCAGGCGATCCTGCGGCCCTGACCCAATGCCTTCGTGGTACTACCGGCGCGTTGCCAGTACACCGTCCAACGCGAGCTCGGCCTTGAAACCTGCTTTCTCCAACCGTTTGGCCACCTCGCGTGGTACGTCGCGACCGCTGGTGAGCTTGTTCGGGCTGCCGGTGTAGTGGAACAGACGTCCGCCACGGCGAAGAACGCGCGCGAGTTCGTGGTAGAACGCCTGCGAGTAGAGTTCGCCGGCGATGCCGAAACGCGGCGGATCGTGGAGCAGCGCGTCGACCGACGCGTCGGCCATCTGCGTGATCGCCTGCGATACATCGCCATGGGCGAGCTGCAGACGCCCCTCGCCCGAGGGCGCAGCGGGATCGGGCGACCACGGATTGAGCGTGCGCAACCAGAGCACGTCGTCGTTCTTCTCGAACGACAGGATGCGTGCCACGCCGGCCTCCAGGCAGCACGCCGCGAAATAGCCCAGGCCGCCGCAGGTGTCGAGCACGACCTTGCCGCGGGGTTCGACGAGCGCGACCTTGCGCCGTGCGTCGTCGACGGGCGACTCCTTCGATGTGGGCAGCATCTTGATGCCGTCTATCTCGAAGGTTGGCGCACCCCACTCGGTGGGAACGAGTTTGATCAGGGAGCCCGAGAAGCGCGACACCGGCGAAAAATCGTCGCCATCCCAGTAGTAGATCGTGCGGTCCTTGAGCTTGCCCGGATAGGGATAGGTCCGCCCCTGGTGCTGCCAGTTGTCGACCTGCAAGGCGACCGACGCTTCGGTGCGCCCCAGATCCAGCGATCCCACCCACACCGTGGCGCCAGCGTCGCGTGCGGCCAGCAAGGCCTGGGCGGACGGCAACGTCAGCAGGGGACCGGCATAGTGCGACAAGGTAACTCCTGACACCGGGGTACGGCAGAATGCGAAACGGGTCGCCATTCTAGGGTTTTAGCCGGTTGTGCGTACAAGAACGAATGGAAAGCGCGAGGATCGCGGCGCCTAATGGTGGTGACGTCGACTCGGGAATGGTCGGGCATGCGCGCCGCGATGCTCACGATAGTGGTCTTGCTCCTGCCGGTGGAGGCATGGGCCGGTGGTCCACCCGATGTGGCGGCGGCCGTCGCGTCGGTCCATGCCGGCGTGCCCGCGAGCCTGACGCTCAACCTCCCGGCACCGACGCCGGCTGCCAGGCCGATCGCCGACGAACTCATTCCCCCGGTCCCGTACACGGCGCAGACCGTGGCCTTCGTCAAGACGTTCGTGGTCACGGCAACCTACGCGGGCAGGCCTTACCGGGTCGAGGTCGTCGTCGTCGACTCGCAGGGTCTGGTCTACTCGACCTCCCAGCAGGGCGGCTCCCATGGGCGAGACGACGAGAGCGACGACCGCCTGGACGTGACCGTCACCGGCCTGGCACCGGTGGTTTTCGATCTGTCCGTCCGCAAGGCCGACGCAAACGCGGCCGCCACACGCGATCGCGTGGCGGTCGGCGATCTGGAACAGGGACACTCGGCGTTCGCGCTACGCGACCACAAGCTTGCAGTCGTCGTCGAACGGCTGGACGACGAAGTCGATCTACGTTGAGCCGAGCTTGTCGACGTCGATGATCGCCTTGGCGAAGGCCTGTGGCGCTTCCTGCGGAAGGTTGTGGCCGATGCCGCCGGTGATCAGCCGGTGCTCGTACTTGCCGGTGAACATCTTCGCGTAATTGGCGGGGTCGGGATGCGGGGCGCCGTTGGCGTCGCCTTCCATGGTTATCGTGGGCACGCCGATGGTCGGGAAGGTCGCCAGCGTCGCTTCCTGGGCATCGTATTTCGGCTCGCCAGGGACAAGGCCGAGACGCCACCGATAGTTGTGGATGGTTATCGCGACATGGTCGACGTTATTGAACGCGGGCGCGGAGCGCTCGAAGGTGTCGTCGTCGAAGTGCCATTGTGGCGATGCCTGCTCCCAGATCAGGCGCGCGAAATCATGCGTGTGCTGGGCGTAGCCGTCGCGACCCCGATCGGTAGCGAAGTAGAACTGGTACCACCATTGCCATTCGCCTTTCGGTGGCAAGGGTTTCTTGTTGGCCGCCTGGCTGCCGATGAGGTAGCCGCTCACCGAGACCATTGCCTTGACGCGATCGGCCCAGAGTGCGGCCATGATGTTTGCCGTGCGCGCGCCCCAGTCGAAGCCGGCCACGGTGGCTTTCTTTATCTTGAGGGCATCCATCAAGGCGAGGATGTCGGCGGCTATCGCTGCCTGCTGGCCATTACGTGGCGTCTCAGCGGAGAGGAACTGGGTGCTGCCATAGCCGCGAAGATAAGGCACGATCACTCGGTACCCCGCCGCGGCGAGGATCGGCGCAACGTCCACGAAACTGTAGATGTCGTAGGGCCAGCCATGCAGCAGGATCACCACCGGTCCCTTGCGATGACCGTCTTCGGCGTAGCCCACGTCGAGGACTCCGGCCTTGATCTGCTTGAGCGAACGAAACGACGTCGCTCCCGCGGCTATCGCATCGGCGTCGGTGGCTGCGGTGTCGGTGGCTGCTGGCGCACTCACTGGTTCGGCACCCGCGATGTTCGCGAGGCCGAGCGGAGCAAGGGCGATCCCGAGCGCGGTTGCACCCATGAATCTCCGCCTTCCCTGATCCAGTTCATCCGGCATCGCGGTGTCTCCTGCGGCTTGGAGATCGACGATAGCGCTGCCGTTCGCCTAGGGATTGCAGCAGCCTCCACGGTTTTGCAGCGCTCTGCGGGGGTGGCGGAACCGGGGTTTCGCCGCTGAAGCGGCTCCCACAGGGGGCTTAGGCTATACAGGGGGCTCGGGCCATACATAGGAGGCTTAGGCTATACAGGGGGCTCAGGCCATACATAGGGGGCTCAGGCTATGCAGGGGGCTTTAGGCCATACACAGGGGGCTCAGGCTATACAGGGGGCTCGGGCTATTGGGGGAGCTGACTATCGGGGGAGTTCCGGCTGGGTGTGAAGAGGCCTTCACGAGGTGCCGGGCTGTAGGCGGTACCTTGGCGGCATGTACAACCCGACCGACCCCGCCTACATGGACGATTCCGCTTACCGCCGGCTTGTCGAAGGCATTTCCGACTACGCCATTTTCTGGCTCCAGGCCGACGGGACCGTCGCCACATGGAATGCCGGGGCCATTCACGCCACCGGTTACACCGCTGGCGACGCCATCGGGGCGCCGTTCTCGCTGCTGTTCTCCGGCGAAGACAACAACGCCGGGGCGCCCGGTTCGCTGCTCGATGTTGCGCTACGCGAAGGACGCAGCGAGCTGGACGGCTGGCTGGTGCGTAAGGATGGCTCCAGGTTCTGGGCGCAGATCCTGATCGATCCCGTGCGCGATGGCGAAAAGCCGCTGGGCTTCGGCGTCGTCATGCGCGACCGCACGGAGCGCAAGCGGCTCGATGAAGAACTCAGGCGCAGCCAGGAACAGTTCCGCGTGCTCGTCCAGGGCGTTGCCGACTACGCCATCTATATGCTCGACCCCAAGGGACACGTATCGAGCTGGAACGCCGGCGCCGAGCGTATCAAGGGCTATGCACCCGAAGAAGTCATCGGGCGCCACTATTCGGCTTTTTTCACCGAGGACGACGTCGCCCGCAACGAGCCGACCACCAACCTCCAGGCGGTGGCACGCGAAGGCCGCATCGAGACCGAAGGCTGGCGCGTGCGCAAGGACGGCAGCCGTTTCTGGGCGCACGTGGTGATCGACCGCATTACCGACGATGCCGGCACGCTCATCGGCTTTGCCAAGGTGACCCGTGACGTTACCGAGCGTCGCGCGTCCGCGCTCGCGCTGGAGGAAACCCGCGAGGCTTTGTTCCAGTCGCAGAAGCTCGAAGCGGTCGGCCAGTTGACTGGCGGTGTCGCCCACGATTTCAACAACCTGCTGATGGCGGTTCAGGGCAATCTCGAGCTGATGCGCGACCATGCCGAATTGCCCGAGCGCCTGAACCGGTTGGTGTCCAATGCATTGTCCGGCGTGCGGCGGGGCGTGAGCCTGACGCAGCGCATGCTGGCCTTCGCGCGCCGCCAGCAGTTGCATCTGGAGCCGGTCAACGTCGTCGCCCTGGTCTCGGGCATGTCGGACCTGCTGCGCACGTCGCTGGGGCCGGCCATTGCCATCGAGGTGCGTTTTCCGTTGGCTCTTCCCGATGTGATGGGCGACATCAACCAGCTCGAGCTTTGCGTCCTCAACTTGTGCGTCAACGCACGCGATGCGATGGAGGAGGGCGGTCTCATTACTATCCAGGCCGCAGCGGAAGAGATCGGCGCAAGGCATACCTTGCAGCTGCCACCGGGCAGGTATGTCAGGCTTTCGATCAGCGATACCGGCCCGGGCATGGACGCGGCGACGCTCACGCGGGCGACGGAACCGTTCTTCACGACCAAGGGCGTGGGCAAGGGTACCGGGCTGGGCCTCTCCATGGTGCACGGCATCGCCCAACAATCCGGTGGCGCGCTGCAGCTGGAAAGCAGCAAGGCAGGCGGCACGACCGTCTCGATCTATCTTCCCATCGCGCCCTCCCACACGGATGTCGTGCCTGAAACCGCGCCTGTCGTGCATGGCCGGACGCTCTATCACACACCGGTGAGCGACGGACCGTTGCCGGTCGTGCTGGTCGTCGACGACGATCCGCTGGTGCTGTCCACGGCGGTGGAGATGCTCGCGTACGCGGGCTACGACGCCCGTGGTGCGGCGTCGGCCAACGAGGCGCTCCGGCGCCTGGAGACGATCGACGAGCTCATCGCCGTGGTCACCGACCACGCCATGCCAGGCATGACCGGCTCGGAGCTCGCGAGCGAGCTCGCCACCCTTCGCCCTGGCCTGCGTGTGGTCCTGGCCAGCGGTTACGCGGAGGTGCCCGCGGTCGCCGCGGGGATCGCCGTGCAACTGCAGAAGCCGTTCGGTCGCGACGCCTTGTTGGCGGCGATCCGCGGTCAGGGCTGAGCTCTCCTGTAGAATCGCGCCATGGCACTCAAATCCACGGTCTTCAAGGCCGACCTGCAGGTCTCCGACATGGACCGGCACTATTACCAGGGTCACGCCCTCACTATCGCCCAGCATCCGTCGGAGACCGACGAGCGGATGATGGTGCGCGTGCTCGCCTTCGCCCTCAACGCTGACGATTCGCTGCTCTTCGGCAAAGGCATCAGCTCCGAAGACGAGCCCGATCTATGGCGCAAGGAACTGACCGGCGAGGTCGATCTATGGATCGAGGTCGGCCAGCCGGACGAGCAGCGCATTCGGCGGGCGGCGGGCCGCGCCAATCGCGTCATCGTCTACACGTACAGCGGACGCAGCGCCGAAGTCTGGTGGAAGAAGACCGCGGCCGCCGTGGCCCGCACCAAGAACGTTTCGGTGATCGACATCGCACCGGCCACCGTCGACGCCTTGGCCGCGCTCACCCAGCGGACGATGCAGATCCAGTTCATGGTGCAGGACGGACAGGCCCAGATCATCAGCGGCGACACGGTGCTGCCGGTCGAGCTGACGACGCTGGCCTGACGCCTCGGCGCAGCTGGGCCATCGAGGCCGGGCTGAAGCCGGCCTCGCGCGGGCGAGAACGCGCACCTTGAATCAGGCCAGATGTTCCTTGAGGAAGGCCCAGGTGCGCTCGTTGGCCGTCTTCGCCGCGGCGGCATCGTAGTGCGCACCACCGTGCCGCGAGAATGCGTGATTGCAGCCGGGGTAGCTGTAGATCGTGACGTTCGGCTTCCCGGCCAGGGACTTCGTGATTTCCGCCTGTGCGGTCTTCGGTATGTACTCGTCTTCCTCGGCAAGATGCATGAGGAAGGGCGCCGTGATCGCGTCGGACTCGCCGAGGTAGCTCTCGGTGTCGCCGCCGTGAAACGCCACGGCGGCGTCGACGGTGCCGCGTGCCGCGGTCAGGAAGGTCATCAGTCCGCCGAGGCAGTAGCCCATGACCGCTACCTTGCCGGTGGCGCGCTCGAGTTTACCGGCCGCGGCGATGGTGGCGAGTACATCGGCAACGCCGAGGTCGCGGTCGTAGGCCATGTAAAGTGCCAGACCGGCCTTCCAGTGCGCCTCGGACGTGACACTGAGATCGACGCCTGGCTGCTGACGCCAGAAGAGGTCCGGCGCCACGGCGATAAAGCCCTGGGCGGCGAGGGCATCGCAGGTCTGGCGAATGTCGGCGTTCACGCCAAATACTTCGTGCAATACGACGACGGAGGGTGCCTTGGCTACTTCGGGGTAGGACACGTACGCGGCAAAATCGCCGTCGTCCGTCTTGATCGTAATTGTCTCGTGCATGGTTTCCATCCTCAGTCGGTTAGCCGTGTACTTTCCAACGGAAAGGCCGCGCCGGCTTGTCGAAAAGCGGCTCAAAAAAAGGTTCTTCGCGGAAGTCTGGGGAACGAGTATAAAAAAGGTCCATCGTGAATGACCGGGGTCCGGGCGTTCGGCTTTCAGGCCGGGCATTCGTTCGCACCTTGCACCTCGTCTAGGGCTCGCCTTCGGCATCGCGGGGCTCGGCTTCGCCATCGCTTTGTACACTTGGGCGTCTCGCGGGGAGACCTTGGCGCCCACCCTCGCTGCTCAGACAGGTCCTCCGCGTTCGACAAGGAAAGGCCGCTACCGCGGCCCATGTTCCTATTGGCCTACGGCCGCTCCACTTGTGCGGAACTCGCCTCGAGGGTGGACGCCAAGGTCTCTCACGACGATACGGTTGAGTGCAAGGAGAGCCGATGCGGGATGCGTGGTCGGCCCCGGCCGCGCCCGGAACACCCGTGCGAAGCGGACGCGGTTGCTGGTATCCGGTTGCCCAACACCTTCGTCGCGCTTGTGTCGGCGTGCTTGCCGGCGATGCCGTGGCGGCTTTGGCTCGACCACGAGAGCCTCAAGGTTCGGGAGAGTCTTCGGTGCCCACCCTCGAGGCGAGTTCCGCACAAGTGGAGCGGCCGTAGGCCAAATAGATACATGGGCCGCGCATGAACTGACCCCAAGAAGTTGGACAGTTTAGGCGCTAGGCACCCGAGGCCTGGGTTCGGTACTGAACCGGACTCAGGCCTTTTAGTTTGAGCTTGATGCGATCGTGATTGTAGTAGTGGATGTAACGGCGTATGCCTTGCT
>NZ_DATLIW010000020.1:0-25518 GCF_035539195.1 Luteibacter sp. | reverse complement strand
TCCGCGTTCGGTGCGGAAGGCCGCTGCGCGGCCGATGTATCTATATGGCCTACGGCCGCTCACTTGTGCGGAACTCGCCTCGAGGGTGGACGCCAAGGTCTCTCACGACGATACGGTCAGCTGGCAGGAGAGCCGTTGTGTCGTGCCGTCGTCGGCCCCGGCCGTGCCTGGAACTCCGGGTCGATGCGGACGCGGTTGCTGGTACCCGGTTGCCCAATACCTTCCTCGCGCTTGTGTCGGCTTGCCGACGATGCGGCCGTGCGCTTTGGCTCGACCCACGCGAGCCTCACGGTTCGGGAGAGTCTTCGGTGCCCACCCTCGAGGCGAGTTCCGCACAAGTGAGCGGCCGCAGGCCACATAAGACACGCCGCGCAGCGGCCTTCCGCACCGAACGCGGAGGACCTGTCTGAGCAGCGAGGGTGGGCACCGAAGGCTCTGCGCCGCCACGTCAGCGCTCGCCGCGGCATCAGCCGCTGAGACCAAGCACTCGCGAAGCGAGTGAACCGATTCCCTCAGCGCGGCCGGACGTCCGCGATGAACTTCTTCTTGCCGACGTCACATCACGTCCATGGCTTTGCCACCGTGAAACTGGTATTTCTTCGTGGCATACGATTCGGGATTCCAGCCATGCGCAACGTTCTTCTCGCTACCACCGTCCTTTCGATCGCCGCCTGCGCGACCACGCCGTCCGATCACGGCTCGCGCTCTCGCCTGCTGTACATCGCCGGCAGCAAGGTGCCCTGCACGAACGGCGTCATGAAGACCGAATGCCTGCAGTACCGCGAAACGCCGTCGCAGGCCTGGCAGATCAACTACGCGCCGATCGAAGGGCTGGACTGGAAGGCGGGTAACGAGTACCTGGTGAAGATCACAGAAGTGCACGCGAAGAATGTGCCGGCTGACGCTTCGTCGGTGACGTGGCATGTCGACAAGATTGTCGAGCAGCATCCGGCAGACCAGCACCCGGTGCAGTAAGTCGCGCCTTGCGACTACAGACAACTGCAAGTTGATTTGATACGGTGACTTCGTTGCCTGCGTTGTCGATTCGAAAACACGTCGCAGGCAACCACCGTTCGATGCGGTGAGAAGCGCGGCCCGAGAGTGCTAGAACACTCCCGGACCGCTAACCACAACCAACTAACCTGGAGTTGATATGGCTGCGCCACATCATACGGCACTCGCTCGCCCGCCGAATCCCCTCGGCGACAAACCCAACGGTTACCGGGACGTTTGCCTACACGGCAGATACGCCTGACGAACCGCGGCGGCAGTCCTATCCATGAGTATTTTCGTGGCCGTCCTACCCGGCGCGTAGCCGTATGCGTTCACGAGCCGGCCTGACGCCGCAACCCACTTCGTCAAAGCACGTCACCCGGCGCCCGGTCACGGGCCGCCGATGAATCTGCGAGTCCGCGTTTCACCCGCGGCACGTTGCGCTGTGCGTGACGTGCCGCACCTTGGGCGCGGTCTCGCCATCTCTGCGGGAGACCAGCATGAATGCATCACCCACAAACTGCGCAAATTGTCGGGCCGATCCCTACGTTAATCCTCACGATCTCCTGAACGAGGCCACCGAGTGGCTGCAATACGCTCGAGGTCTCACGCAGTTGGTTTCGGAGCTCGTCCACGAAGCGGATGCCGTCGACTGCCAGCGCATGTCGCTCGGCCTCGATGCCATCGGTGCGCTGATACGCATGGGTCTGCACTACACGGCGGATGCGCATGCGCGGATGTCGTGGGAACTGGCCACGGCGCGTGAGAGTGGAGGGCGGTGCGAATAGAAGAAATCGGAAAAATGCGCCCAATGCGCCAGCGCGGCTCCGCTTCGTTTGTCATCTATTGCATGCTTGTACGACAACTTTGGCGTGACGGAACACGAGTGCATGAGCGGCAAGATGAAGGCAATCACCCTTTTGGTCCTGGGCCTGCTCGGGACCGTGGGCGGCGAGTATCTCGCAGGGTATCTGACACTGCGGACACTCGGCCTTGGCAGTGTGCGACTGGAGGCCAGCACCTACTGGCAGTACTTTCGGGCCCTCGACCTCCCGCAGGTCGCCCCGTACGTGTTGAAAATCAAACTGTGCGGAGCCTTTGGTTTCGGTGTGCCGTTTGCGGCGTGGCTATGTCTTCTCATTCCCGCGCTCAGGTCGAGGCCGGAATCGATGCACGGCGAGGCGCGCTTCGCGACCCTGTCCGACCTGAAAAAGGCCGGCCTGCTCAAGCAGACGTCGCAGAGCATCCTCATGGGCAAGTACAAGGGGCGCTAC
Organism: Luteibacter sp.; assembly: GCF_035539195.1. Lineage (GTDB taxonomy): Bacteria > Pseudomonadota > Gammaproteobacteria > Xanthomonadales > Rhodanobacteraceae > Luteibacter. Next base: position 23,251 of record NZ_DATLIW010000020.1, on the reverse strand, counting down.
CTGTGGCTCGGTGGCGCGCAGCACGTCATCACCATCAGCCCCACCCGCTCGGGCAAGACCACCAGCGTCGCGATCCCGGTGCTGCTGTCGTACGAAGAATCGATGGTCGTGCTCGACCTCAAGGGCGAACTGCACAAGGCGACGAGCGGCTGGCGCCAGGCGCTCGGCCACGACATCCGAGTGTGGGCACCGTACGACGAGAACGGCAACACGCACCGGTTCAACCCCATGACGACGCTCGCCGGCATGAGCCCGGAGAAGCGCATCGGCGAGATCCAGACCATCTCCGCCATCCTGTATCCCGACCAGCCGGGCGGCGATCCGTTCTGGACGTCGCAGAGTCGCGCGGCGTTTACGGCCTTTGCGTCCTTCCTCTTCGAACGATGGGACGACAAGGTGGCGCGCTGTATCGCGGGCGCACAGGACGCCCCGGACATCAACGCGTCTCCGGATTATCCGAGCTTCGAGCGCGTCCTTCGCCTCTCCAGTGGGGAAGACATGGACGGAACGAAGGAATTCCTCGATGCCGTCCTCAAAGACCCGACGTTCGTCTTCATTACACCGCAGACCCGAACGGTGTTCGGCAACCTGGCGGGCTTGGCCGAGCAGACGTTCTCGTCGGTCATCGCTTCCATGCAGGCGCCGCTGCAGCAATTCCTCAGCCCCATCCTTGCCGCAGCCACCAACGCCAGCGACATCGACGTCACGAGCCTTCGGAAGAAGTTGACCACGCTCTACGTCATCATTCCGACGAACAAGCTGGACGAAAGTGCCAAGCTGCTGAACATCTTCTTCAGTACGGTCATCGGCAATAACCTCGGCAAGCAGCTCGGGGAAGAGCCCGGCCTCAAGTACCAGATGCTGATGCTCATGGACGAATTCACCGCCATGGGCCGGGTGGATGTCTGGGCCAAGCGTATCTCCATCTCCGCCAGTTACGGCGTGCGCGACCTCTGCATCGTACAGAGCCGCGCCCAGCTGCGCGCCGCCTACGGCGACCACGATGCCGAGAACTTCATCACCAACCACGGTGCGCAAATCGTCTTTGCGCCGCGCGAGCAGAGTGACGCCAACCAGTACAGCGAGATGCTCGGCTTCAAGACCGTGCGGAAGGAACACCGAAACACCAGTCGCGGTAACGGCTCCCACCAGGTGTCAACCAGCCACAGCGAAGAGCGTCGCGCGTTGTTATTGCCGCAGGAAATCAAGGAGCTTCCGGCCGACGAGGAGTTGATCTTCTACGAGGGGTGCAAACCGATACGAGCCAGGAAGAACTGGTTCTTCAAGGACAAGATGTTCAAGGAGCGTGCGGGTGTCCCGCCCGTGGCCGTTCGACGTAAGACGCAGGCGCAACCGCAACCGGAACCGCAATCGCAGTCGATGGCTTTGACGACATCTGGTGAGCCGAAATCGACGGATCCGTTCGCCGAGTCGCCGAAACAAGCCCGTGCCGCATGATCGGCTCGACACGAGCGACCGTGGCAGACGACGGGCTCGATAAGGACGAAGGCGCACGGCCTTCATCGCTACAGCCCGTATATCGGCTAACCGCCCCCGATCGTCACTACGACCTCCAACTATTGCGCGCTCTCGAGATAGTCAACGCGAGGACGTGTCGCGACCTCGGCCCGTTGTCGCCTGGTGGGCTTCCGGTGGCAACCAAACGGAGGCCCGAACTATCAAGCGCGCCATCGCATGCCGAGACGCATGGTGACGATTCGAGGAAGGAGGAAACAATGGATCTGAAATATCTGGCCATGGCGGCTGCCATGACGGTGACAAGCGGTTGTCATTCGGGAATCAAGTCCTGGCACATGAAGTCGAAGGTTGAGGATGGCGTACTTAAAATGCCGTTCTATGACCACAGTTTCGGCGCCAGGTGCTTCGACACGCTGAGGTGTCGCGTGCTCTACGAGAACGCGTACATTGTGAATAGCGGATCGCCGAGCGGGCCATTTACTCAGCGCGATCGAGACAACCTCAGCGCGAGTTGGGGGAACCTCGAGTTCCCTTCGGTAGTTCGTGTTTCATGGACATCGAAGGATGGTACTAACCACGACGAGAAGATCAATCTTGGCGAGATCTTCCGCTCTGGGATGGTTCGTTATCCAGCCGACCTCGATGTTAATGACGTAAAGACCAGCGTGCCTCCGAGCGCACCGAACATCATTCTCGTAGTCGAGGACCGTGCGATACGCGTCTACATGAGGGCCTGGATTTCGCTACTTCGGCCGCGATTCCCCGGCAGAGAGTACTCAGACTTTAGACACGATCCCGTCATAGCGTATTCGCAGACGTTCTAACCGGAGTACATGGACGTGGTAGAGAAACACAAGCGTGACAGCAAGGGTCGCCTGCGCGACGACGTGCGAACAGATCCGGTGACGGCGGCCGATCGGAAGGTATATACCAAGGCGGCCCAGGAGGTTGGCGACCTGTCTGTCCCGCGCATGTTCAATTCGTCAGATCCGCACTCTCGGTTCTACATCGCAAACTTCGACGGCACGGGGAATGACCTATGGAAGGACCCCGAGCACGCGACGAATGTCGGCAAGCTTCATCTTCAGCTTGTCGACGCAGGTGATCGCGAGTATCGGATTCATTCGAATTACATCAAGGGAGCAGGAACCCAAGAAGGTGTGATTGCCAGGACAATCGACAGCGCAACCGGTGGGTCTTACGACGAGCGTATTGAGTGGATGTATTCTGAGTTCATCACGCAAGCTAAGAAGTGGCTCGACGCTGACCCCGATGCTGACATCCGAATCCTGGCTACGGGCTTCAGCCGCGGAGCGGAGCAAGCTGCTGGATTTCTTCGCTTGGTCCACGAGCGAGGAATCCAGAACCCTGAAGGAAGGGAGGTCATCCATCAGGCCTTCGGCCCCGACATTGTCAAATGGACGCTTGCGCCTCTGCGTGCACCTGGCAGGGTCGTGATGGGCGAAATTCTCTTCGATCCCGTCGGGACAGGTGTTCCCAACAACCATGATCGGCAGCCCACTAGCTCAACGGTAACGGGGATACAGATCACTGCCCGTGATGAACGTAGAAATGCGTTTCCATCCACACAGATCATTCGGCCCGGACGCTCGGCGGATGGTCGGTTTGTCGGCGTTATCGTTCCCGGCGCCCATTCGGATATCGGTGGCAGCTACCACCGTGACGGCCTTTCCGTTCTCACATTCAATATCGTCGCCGACTATCTGAACGCGCTCAGCGACAAGCCGCTGGTGCACAGAATGCTGGTGCCGACCGATCCTGAGATGTTCCGGATCCATCTTTCCGAAGGTCACTTGCTGATCTACAGCACATCGGAATTCCGCCACGATGGTTACCGCGACATCATGGGCTCGCAGGCGTCGCCGCCGCACTGTAACGACGATCGCAAGATCATTCTCTGCGCGCCGCCCGACCCCCTCGATCCTGGGATCGCCTCGCAGCTCGGCCCACGGCACCTCGTGGGCGTCCATGGTCCCGATGCCATCCGTGAACTCAGCGACCCGATGCATCCAGATCACGGCATGTATCGCTCCGCCAGCGTGCAGCTTGGGGAGTTGCACGCTCGCTCAGGCATCGACCTCAATCGGGGTCAGGTCGACCAGCTGACCGCGGGTCTCGTCATCGAGGCCAAGCGCGGCGACATGACGGCTATCGAGGATGTCCAGTTCGGTAAGGACTTCAGTCGGGAGCGGCCGACGCTCCGGGCGTTTGAGGTGTTCGGTGACGACATCGACAATCCTCGATCCAGGACGGCGAGCATCGATGCGCTGAAAGCTCTCGAGGTTCCGCTCGAGGTTTCAAACCGGCAGTTGCACATGCTCAATCTCGAGAGGGAGGCGGTTGTCGGTCGAGAGCAGGAAGTGCCCCTGTCGAGAGATAGATCCTTCACGCTGGAACCTTCGGCTTCCGCGCCGGTACAGCCCGCGCCTGTCGTGAGCCCCTCGCAGGCTGCCGCCTTCGAGCAAGCCGACGACAACGCCATCCGCACGCTACAGAAGAACCTCAACACGCTCGGTATCCGCGACATGGCGGGCGAGCCGCTGACCACCCACGGCGTTTACGACGTGGCGACTCAGACAGCCGTGGCGCGGTTCCAGTCGAGTCACGCGCTGCCGGTGACGGGGCAGGCCGACGACGCGACCTGCAACACGATTCAGGGGCAAGTTTTTGTTGCAGAGTTGCAGAAGCCGGGTCAGGTCAGGATGCCTACCGAGGCTCGTGTATCCCATATCGCGACGCCTTCGCCCGCCATGGCCGCGTACGAGTCACCGATGCAAGACACCGTGTCGCGGGCATCCGTGCCGGCAATGTTGGCTCAGCCCTCCCGCAGCGACCCACGCAATCCGAACAGCGCCGATCACGCCCTCTACAGCAAGTTGCAGGATTGTCTTCCGCAAGCAACGGAAGAGCGCCTTATGCAGTTCACCGCTGCGTGCCACCGGCACCGGATCAACGCGGGAAACCTCAGCGGTTTGCATATGGACTACGACAGCATGACGTTGACCATCGGCTCGCATGGCTTGACGGCGACGCCCGCTGTCGTCGACATGAGCACTCCCCCGCCAGAGTCCGAGCAGTCGATCAAGCAGATCCAGCAGTTCGACCAGCAGATGGATCAGATCGCTCAGCAGAGTCAGGAGCGGAGTGCTCAGATGGGTCAGCAAGGACTTTCCATGTGAGGTTTCTCAAGTGCATCACCGACGAACCGCGCGATCTCGAGATAGTCAACGCCCGGACGTGGCGTGAACTCGGCCCGTTGCCGGCTGGTGGGCTTCCGGTGGCAACCAAGCGGAGCCCGAACTGCCAATCGCGCCATTGAATGCCGAGACGCATGGTTCAGATTCGAGGAAGGAGGAAACAATGGAATTTAGATATCTGGCCATGGCGGCTGCCATGACGGTGACAGGCGGCTGTCACTCGGGAATCAAGTCCTGGCACATGAAATCGAAGGTCGAAAACGGAGTGCTGAAGATCCCATTCTACGACCACAGTTTCGGCGCTAGGTGCTTCGACACGCTGAGGTGTCGCGTGCTCTACGAAAACGCCTACATTGTGAATAGCGGATCGCCGAGCGGGCCATTTACTGAGCGCGATCGAGACAACCTATCGGGTGGCTGGGCGAACCTGGATTTTCCTTCAGTTACTCGCATTGTGTGGACGTCGAAGGACGGCACGAATCATGACGAGAAGATCGATCTCGGCGAGATATTTCGCTCTCGAACGGTTCGCTATGCGCCTGATCTGGATGTCAACGACGTAAACCTTCGCGTGCCTCCCAGTGCCCCCGACATAGTTCTGGTGGTCGAGGACCGCTCGATACATGTCTACATGAAAGCATGGATCTACCTGCTTCACCCCACTGATCCGACGAACAGGTACAGCACGCTCCGAGCCGATCCGGTTGTGGCGTACTCACACACATTTTAACCGGAGTATATGGAGGTGGTGGAAAAGCATAAGCGTGACATTCGTGGTCGCGTGCAAGATGCCGTGAGGACGGACCCAGTGGCGGCCGCGGATCGAAAGCTATACGCGAAGGCCGCGCAGGAAGTTGGAGGTCTGTCCGTTCCGCACATGTTTGACTGGTCTGACCCTCACTCGCGTCTATGCATTGCAAACTTCGATGGCGCGGAAAACGACCTCTGGGCGGACCCGGAGCATGCGACAAACGTTCAAAAGGCCGGGATCTCTCCCGGCCTCCAATCCTTATCTAAATAAGCCAATCAATCGTCGTCGCGCAACGCATGACGAATCAGGAGAAACGTCCCGATAGCCGCAGCGGCAATACCGATGGTCAGGCCCGGGTTGCGGCGCACCTGCTTGCGCAGGCGGCGGTACTGGTAGGTCGCTTCGTCGGCGAGATCTTCCGCCAGGTAACGAACCTTCTGGCTGCTGCCGCTGTTGCGCTTGGCAAACTTGTTGGTGACGCGGCGGGTGCGCTCGAGCAGGTCGCTGCCTGCGCCGCTCGCCTCGTCCGCATAGTGACGAACGCGGCCGGATACGCCGTTGACGGCGCTCTCGACCTGCTGCGCGAACTCACGATTTCTGCTCATTGGATGGCTCCCTCTCAAGCGTTGCTGACGGAAACCGACTTTGCGGCTGGCGTCGTGAGGGTCGTGTAAACGGCCAAGTGCCGGATTGAACAGGGATTCAGACTGGGTCGATATCAGGCGAAATCGTATTTGCCGCCCTTCGTGAGCGCAGCCTGGTAGGCGGGGCGCGCGTGGATCCGCTCAAGGAAGGCATGTAGCTTCGGCCGGGACGCATCGAGACCACCCCGGCTGGCGGCGGCTTCCAGCGGGAAGCTCATCTGGATATCGGCGGCCGTGAACGCATTGCCCGCGAACCACTCGGACTTGCCGATTTCGCCTTCCAGGTAGTCCAGGTGCAGCTTGAGCTGGGGGTCGACGAAGGCCTTCTGCGCGCCCTTGGCGAGCATGCGCGCGACCGGTTTGGCGAAGAAGGGGACCGGCGCGCTCTCCATGCGGACAAAGACCAGCTTGAGCAGCAGGGGCGGCATGGCCGAGCCTTCGGCATAGTGCAGGAAGTAGACGAAGCGTATCCAATCGGCACTGCCCACGGCGGGTTTCAGGCGCCCCTGGCCGTAGCGTTCGAGCAGGTATTCGACGATGGCACCGGACTCCGCCAGTGTCACCTCGCCGTCCTGGAGGATGGGCGACTTGCCGAGCGGATGAATGGCGCGAAGCTCGCGGGGTGCCAGCATGGTCTTCGGATCTCGCTGGTAGCGGACGATCTCGTAGGGTAGGCCAAGTTCCTCCAGCAGCCAGAGGACGCGCTGGGAGCGCGAGTTGTTCAGGTGATGGACGATGATCATGGACAGCTCGCACGGGGAAGAGAGCGCAGCGTAGCAGCGCGCGCCGTGCACATTCCATCGACGGGCGGAGAGTAGCGTCGGTGCTCTGTCATCTCACGAGGATACCGCCATGGGCCGCGAAGCCGACACGATTCATACCGACCAGGGAACGATCGGCCGTATGCAGGCGCTGATCCGGGAGCTTCGCGACAACGCGAAGGTCGTCATCCATCTGCAGGATGGCTCGACGTTGCAAGGTATCGTGGCCGTGGTGCCGACCGTGCAGACCTTCGTCGACGCCGACGGCACCGAAGGCATCAACGGCGTGGTGAAGCTCATCGATAACGACCGGCCGGCGTGGTCGGCGACGGTCTCGCTGGATACGATTGCGCGTGTGGAGCACCTGGATTCGGTCACGTACGGAACCTCGCAGACGTAAAGCGCAGCACTGTGGGAGCCGCTTCAGCGGCGATAGGGGCCGCCTACGTAGCGACGTCTTATCGCCGCTGAAGCGGCTCCCACAACGAGCACTCCCACAACGAGCACTCCCACAACGAGCACTCCCGCAACGAGCACCCCGCTATGTTGCTGGGAGTGTTTCCTGCAACTTCTTCGCCTGCTCGGGGAACGCGCTGCCCTGCGCCGCCACCGTAGCCGCAACAAGCTTGCGGGCCTCGGCATCGCGGTTCAGTGCATGCAGTGCCTTCACTCGATACGTGGCCACGCTGATCGTGTTGGCACCGTAGGCCTTCTTCGCGGCCGCTTCGAGGTAGGGCAGGCCTTGCTCGAACTTGCCGCTCTCGACGAGGCGACGCCCGTAGCGATAGTTGTAGACGTAGTCGTTCGGATAAGCGGCGATCAGCTGCTTCTCAAGCGTGTCGAGTTCGTCGCCAGCCTTCGCGCGAACCAGGTACACGCGCAGGTTGTCCGCGAGGTTGCGATCGCTCTTGAGATCGCCGTGGAGCTTCTCGCGGCTGAGGTCGATGGCCTTGCGCAGTACCGCTTGCTCACCGGTTGTGTCGCCCAGGGCGGCGTCGAGGTCGGCAGCGGTGAGCACGGCGCTGCGCTGGTCGGCGCATGCGGGAGACGCAACGAAGATCTGGGTGGCGAGGTAGTCGTCGTATACAGGCTTCTGCGGGGAGAGTGACGCCTGCCGCGCTGTCGGCGGCTGGGCGGCCGTCGCCTCGATGAGGTCGTCGAGCACGTACGGACGGTCGCAGCCGATATTCCCGGCAAGCACCTTGGTTGCCGCAGCCGCGATGGCCGTGTCGTTCTTGTCCGCCTTGCCTTCGAGCAGGAGCAGCTTCTGCTTGGCCAGGGCGACGCGCTTGTCCTTATCGGACACGTTGCGAACCATGGCCGGCAAGGTATCGAACCAGGCCATGCCCTCCTTGCCCTGGTAGCGTTGCTGGTAGGTATCGAGTACGTCGGCCACCGAGGCGAGCGATCCCTTCACCGCTTCGTCCTTCTGGTGCGACAGACGCGCGTCACCGGACAGGAGTGCGGCGACCTCCGGATAGAACTTCTCTCTGGGCCGCTCGGCCAGGATGCGCCCCAGCTCTTCTCCATCCGGACCGATGGCGACATAGGTCGGCAGGAAGTGGACATTGAGCTTGGTCATCCAGGCCTTGTCGGCGGGCTTGTCCGCATCCGCCTCGTAGAAGACGATCTTCTTTTCCAGATCGTTCCACTCCTTGCCGTTGAGGACGTGGCTGGCCATGTAGTAGCACGAGTAACACCAGACCGCCTGGAAATCGACCAGCACCGGCTTGTGCTCGCGCTTGCCCTGGGCGAGGGCGGCATCGAGACTGGCGGGGCCCTCGTGCGCGGCATAGGCCGGTGCGACGAGGGTGAGCAGGGCGGCGGCGAGCAGGCGCTTCATCGGGGCATCACCTTTGGCGGTATAGACGTCCACTCTATTAGCACGTTTTCGGCGCCGTGTCAGAGGGTGCCGCTGGCCCCTTCGACCGGCTCCGGTTCCGACACCAGGCCCTGGCGACGCCGAAGCGAGGGAAACCACCAGGTCCACAGGCCGACCACGACCAGGGTGCCGATGCCGCCGATAAGCGTGGCATTTACTGCACCGAGCGCGGCGGCGAGTATGCCGGATTCGAATTCGCCCAGCTGGTTGGAGGTGTTGATGAAGATCGCATTGACCGCGCTGACCCGCCCGCGCATGTCGTCCGGTGTCTCCAGCTGAACCAGCGCGCCCCGGATGACCATGCTGACCATGTCGAACGCACCGAGGGCGAACAGGGCGGCCAGCGAGAGCCACAGGGTGGACGACAGCGCGAACACGATGGTGGCGACGCCGAAGCCCGCCACGGAAGCGAACATGATCGGACCCACTCGCCGCGTCAGGCCATTCCGGGAAAGCCAGACGGACATCAGCAGGGCGCCGACCGCCGGCGCCGCACGAAGCAGGCCCAGGCCCCACGGCCCGGTATGCAGGATGTCCCGGGCGAAGATCGGCAACAGCGCCGTGGCGCCGCCGAGGAGGACCGCGAAGAGGTCCAGCGAAATCACCCCGAACACGGCGGGCCGGTGGCGGATGAAGTGGACCCCGGCGAACAGGGTCTTCAGCGTGGCGGGCTCCCGGCGCGGCGGCTGGTGGTCGTAGGACAGTCGCGACATCAAGCTCAGCGCGACCAGGTACAGACACCCGGCGACCGCGTAGACGACACCGGGGCCGGCGACATAAAGCAGGCCGCCCAGGGCAGGGCCGGCGATCATCGCCGCCTGTCCGGCCGAGGCCGTGGCCGCCATCGCACGGGGCAGCACGCTGGTCGGCACGATGGCCGGAAGCATCGACTGCAGGGCGGGAAACTCGAAGGCCTTGCCTACGCCGACCACGAAGACCAGGGCGAGAATGCCCAGCTCGTCGATGTGTCCGGTGAGGCTGAAGACGGCGAGCAGGGCGATCGCCACCCATTCGATGGCCTGGCACACGGTGACGATGCGCCGCCGGTCGAACTGGTCGGCCACATGGCCGGCGGGCAGGGCCAGCAGGACGGAGGGGACGAACTGGACCAGGCCGATCAGGCCCAGGTCGAGTGCACGATGGGTGATCTCGTAGATCTGCCAGCCGACGGCGACCGACATCATCTGGAAACCGAAGCTGGAGGCGTTCTTGGCGAACCAGAACTGCAGGAAGGCACGATGGCGAAGGAGGGATACCGCTTCGGGGGACGACGAAGACATGGATGATCCTTGGGAGTCGGGCGATTCTACGCCCGCCTTGCCAGCGGCCGCGCCGAAGGGCGAAGCTAGGGCTTCGTTCCCTGGATGCCCCCGCCATGCGCCGTTTCGCCCCGCTTGCCGTTCTCCTTGCCACCGCCACGATGGCCGCCTGTTCGCAGCAGCCCGAACCCCAGGCGGCGCAGCAGTCGCCCGCGGAAAACCAGGCCGACGCAGCGGCGAAGAAGCTCGAGACCTACCAGCAGCTACTGAAGCTGCACAATGACGGTCCTGCGGTGCAGCTCGGCCATGAGATCGTCGATAAATACCCGGACACGCCGGCCGCCGCCGAGGTGAAGAAGACCCTCGACAGCCTCGAGGCCAACTACAAGGCGGCCAGCGAAAAGGCGCGCCTGACGGCGCTGTGGCTCTACCAGACCTCGCCCATGCAGGGCGGCACACAGAGCACCGCGACGATCCAGTCCACGCGTCCGACCGGCGAGGAAACCGTGCGCCTGATCCTGCGCCGCCATACCGCCTGGGGTCAGACCGTCTTCCTCTACGCCACGACGGGCAAGGGCTTCGTCTGCCAGGGCGACTGCACACTCAAGGCAAACTTCGATGGCAAGCCGAAGACGCTTAAGGCCTTCCGCCCGCCCACCGGCGAGCCGGCGCTGATCTTCCGCAACGATCCCCAGTTCATCAAGGACATGGCGAAGACCAAGCGGATCACCATCGACGTGGTCACGGTCAGCCGCGGTGAAACGACGCTGACCTTCGACACCGGTGGTTTTGACGCGGACAAGTGGGCGCCGCTTCCGAAGAAGTGACGCCCGCGCAAGCACCCGATCGCCGATGAATCGGCTCCCACACCATCACCGCGTTCGGCCAGATGCATTGCGATGCTCGCGCCAGCATCGGCTCCCACACTCGCGCCAGCATCGGCTCCATCAGGGTGAATCGCGTGTTTGCGTCAGTGCAGGAACAGCTTCTCGGTGATCCGCGTGAGCGGCCACTCGAGCATGGTGTTGATGCGCGCCGGCAGGTCGAGCGGCCGGAGCAGCATCTTCACCGTCATCTCGGCGGGGAGGTGCTTCTTGAGCAGGCTCTCCGCGCGCCCGGCGATGCGGCGGAATTCGGCATCGTCATGCGCCTTGTCGGGATGGCGCACGTTGAAAACGTGGCGCAGCGCGATGTCGCTGTCCTCGTTCTTGATTTCGCTCAGGCGCTTGAGCAAGGTGCGCAAGGTGCTGAAGCGACCGATCTTGTCGCGCTCGCGATAGATGCGGAAATGCTGGTAGAAATTCTTGTAATGACGGACTTCATCGCTCTTGATGTAGTTCGTCAGCTCGCGCAACACCGGCTCGTCGGTCACTTCGTTGAGGGCGCGGTACAGACTCGCCGTTCCCGTTTCGACGACGCAGCGCGCGGCAAGCTCCAGCCCACGATTCGGCTCCAGTTCGTCGGGCGTGCAGACCGAGCCGTAGTGCGCGAAGAAGTCGCGGAAACCGGTTTCCCAGTCGAACTCCGGCCAGACGTGGCGCACGTACGCCGCGAGCGCACGGCCGTGCTGCATTTCCTCGTGCTCCCAGTGGTCGCGGAGCCAGGCCTGCAGCGTGTCGTCGCCGGCGAAATGGTCGACCAGGAGGTGCGTGTAGAGATCCGAGCCGCTCTCGACGAACGAGGAGCTGCACAGCAGCAGGAAGAGATCTTCGTTGTCCCTGACCTTCGCGACATCGATCCGCGACAGATCCAGTTTTTCGAGCGTCCATGGCAAAGTGGCGGCGTAGCTCACGCGTTTTCCCCGATCGCTTTGTCTTATCGCCCGGTGGGCATCTGACCGAATTGTGACAAAGCCGGGCAAGCATGGCTACGCGGCATCCTTGCGACTAGCGGACCACGGTCACCGGCACATGCGCCTTGGCCAGTACATCGGTCGAGGTCGAGCCGACCAGCCAGCGGGCCAGTGCGCCCCTCTCGGTATGGCCGATGACGATGTGATCGACCCCATGCTGGGCCACATACGAGAGCAAAGCGTCCCCGGGGCTGCCGTGGATGAGGTCGACAGCCACCGGTACGCCGGCCTGGGGCTTCAGGGCGTGGACCTCGGCATGGAGCGCCTCGAGTCGTTCCCGGCCGTTGTCGGTCATCATCAGGGCGGCCGTATCGGCGCCGTTGTCGATCTGCAGCACCGAGAGCACCTGGACCCTTGCGCCGGCGCAGGCGGCCAGTTCCAGGGCGAAAAGGTAGGCGCGGCGGGCGGTTTCGGAACCGTCATAGCCAACCAGGATGTGCTTGGGCATCGGATTTCCCCCTCGAAGCGCGGCGTTGGCTCGATAGTAAGCCGGGCAACCGCCTACGGGGAGCCGGTTCACGGCCAGTCCACGAATCCTCCGCTTTCCTGAACGGGCGGTCGGGGCCTCCGTGTTTCTTCACATTCGTGAGTACAGAATCCGTCTCGCAGCTTCCTGCCACTTACCCACGGAGAAACGAACATGATCAAGCGCATTACCGGTCTGGCTGTCCTGGCACTCGCCGCTGCAGGTACCTTCTCCGTACAGCCTGCCAAGGCTGACTCCAGCGCCGAGGTGCGGTGCCACATGACGTTCAGCACCACGGGCTGGGCTGCGATCTACAAGAAGGCCGACGGCCGTGGCCACGTCCGTTGCGATAACGGCCAGAGCGCCGACGTGATCATCCACGTCCGCGGTGGTGGCCTGACCGCCGGCAAGTTCAGCATCGAAGGCGGCAAGGGCGAGTTCACCCACGTCCACGGCATCAACGAGATCTATGGCGAATACGCCAGCGGTGGCGCCAATGCCGGCGTCGTGAAGAGCGCCGAAAGCGCCGCGATGACCAAGGGCGAAGTTTCCCTGGCCGTCACCGGCACGGGTCGCGGCTTCAACCTGGGTGTCGACCTCAGCAAGTTCGAGATCGAGAAGATCAAGTAAGACGCCGCTTCGGCGAGCGGACGGGGCGCCCTTCGGGGCGCCTCTTTTTTTTGCGAATCGCTCGTAGCCAGCAACCGAAAGGGAGGAAACCCGCATTCACGCGGACGAGTACACTTCCCCCATTCCACCCATCGAGGTTCCTATGCGTCGCGTCCTCACGCTTTTCGCTCTTTGCCTGGTCACCGTTTCGGCCTGGGCCGCCGCCCCGACCGGTCCCGCCGTCGGCGACAAGGCGCCCGATTTCAAGCTGCAAGACCAGAAGGGCGAATGGCACACCCTGGATACCGAAAAGGGCAAGTGGCTGGTCGTCTACTTCTATCCGAAGGACTTCACCGGCGGCTGCACCACCGAGGTCTGTACCTTCCGCGACGACATCGTCAAGCTGCACAAGGCTGGCGCCGTCGTCTATGGCGTGAGCCTGGACAACGTCAAGTCGCATGCCGAGTTCGCTGCGAAGTACCACGTGCCGTTCCCGCTGCTCTCGGACGCCGATGGCGCCATGGCGACGAAGTACGACGTGCTCAGCGACGAGAAGGGCAGCAAGTACGCCCGTCGCGAGACCTTCCTGATCGACCCGAACGGCAAGATCGCCAAGGTCTACAAAGACGTGGATCCGGAGAAGAACTCCGGGCAGGTGCTCGCCGATCTCGAGCAGTTGAAGGCATCGGGCACCTGAGCATGGCGAAGGCTGTCAAAGGTCCGCGCCGCGCGCGTCCGTTCGCCTTGTGGCGCATCGTGGTCTGGATGGTGATGTTGCTGGCCGCCGTGGGCTTCGTGATCAATGCCAACGCGGCCATCGTCGCCGCCGGCGCCATCGGCTCGTTCAGCCCCGAGGCGGCGGCGGGCGCGCCCGATCCGCGCCTGTTCATGGCCTGGGCCCTGGTGACCACCTTCGGGGCCTTCGCCGTGATGGCCCTCGCCCTGGGGACCTTGCGCTGGCGCGAGTGGGGTCGCAGCTACCTGCGCATCGCGGCCGGGGTGCTCGTCGTCTGGGCGATCGTCACCGCGCTGCTCGCCTTCCGGCAGTGGCAGGCGATCGGGATGGAGCTCGGCCAGCCCGGACTGCCACCCGACCTCATGCTTCGCGACATGAAGATGCGTTCGATCCTTGTCGTTGGGATCGTGCTCAAGATCGTCTCGGTGCCGGTGCTGGCCTGGCTGGCGTGGGTGCTCGGCCGTAGCTCGGTCAGGCAACAGTTCGCTCCGGCGGTCCTGTGACGAGGGCCGCCTCACGCGTTTTCGCATTCATGGCCGCCGCCGGTCTCGCGGGCGGTGCCGCGGCCCAAGATATGGGGCATCAGGTCTCCTGCGGCGTAGCCAGCAGCTACGACCTGACGGTGCGTCCCGATGCCCTCCAGTTCGAGCGGCCGGAGGTGGCCCCCCGTAGCGTGCGGATGCACGACGGGGCGCTGACCACGGACGGTCGCGCCGTTCCGCTGCGGCCGGACGAGCAGGATCGCGTGGCGGTCTTCGAGCGCGATGTCCGGACCCTGGTGCCCAAGGCCAAGGCCATCGCCAGCGACGGTGTCGATATCGCCGCGCGTGCCGTCCGCGAGGAGGTCGCAAGAGCGTCGCCGGGTTCGCTGAGCAGTGGCGAACTGGACAGGGTCCTGGCCAGCCGGGTCGGCGATATCAAACGGCGTATCGCCAGCAGCCAGAGCACCCGCGACTGGCAGCCGGACGCCATGCGCGCCTACGCACAGGAAATCGTGTCGGACATTACGCCGCTACTGACCCAGGACGTCGGCGGCGAAGCGGTTCAGCTGGCCATGAATGGCGATCTCGAGGGCGCGGCAGCGTTGCGCGACCGGGTGGCCGACGTTTCCACGGGCGGACAGGCGCGTGTCTTGGCCAGGCTCGAAAGCGCGCTCAAGCCGAGGGTCCAGGCCCTTTGTCCGGCTGTCCAGCAATTGATCGAGCTGCAATCGGGATTGCGCGACGCGTCCGGTCAGCCCCTCATGGTGATCGAACGAGACGGATGACCGCCCGCTGACCGGATGCCGGGGCGTTTATGACCGGCTAAGTCCGACAGGTCTAACGTTTCGCCCATGGAACGCAATTCGATCCGTGTCGTGAATGGGCTGATTCGCCGAGTCATCGCGGATCGGGATCTTTATGGTCAGGCCGCCCGCGGCGTTCGAGAGCCGGGCCTGAAGGCGATTCTGCAGGAATCCGCCGATTCGCTGACCGCGATCGCCGCCGAGTTGCAGGGCGAAGTCACCGCGACGGGTGGGCGGCCTGCCACCGCTGGCGGCCCCATGAGCGGCGTCCGACGCAGCATGATGGAGGCGTCGGCCAAACTCTCGAACGATCCGGACGTCACCTATATCCGTACGCTCGAGCTGATGGAGCGGCGCCTGCTCGATGCCTTCCTGCGTCTTGAGTCGTCGTCGAAGGATCGGGCTATCGTTGGCCGCCACATAGCGCGTCTGCGCCTGCTGCACCTGGACATGATTCACATGGGCGGGGCGACAGGCCGCTGAGGTCAGGCGGCTCGCCTGAGTGCGCTCAGTGTCCTGTGCATGTTGTGATCGGCCGACACCCGCACGGGGTGTGCCGCCATTCTCGTCTCGCGATCGGCGAAAAAATTCGCAAAGGCGATCGCATCGGCTGGATCCTCGCGCACGGCGATCTGCATGCCCTCGCGATAGATGGCCCATGCGTGGCCGATGTCGGCTATGTGGTAATCGATGACGTACTGGTTCATGAGCGACCCCTCGGTCTGGACGCGCCTTAAGGCGTACGTCGACCAGAATCGAGGGTGCGAGCGGCACAAGAAATCAGACCAGTCTGAAAAATCCGGGCTTTCGTTGAGAAAAAACTCAATTGGCGGCGAGTTCTCGCGCCGCGTCGACCATGCGTGTCACGTGGCCCTCGAGGGCGTTCAACAGGCTCGGAAGTCGACGCAGCGCGCCGGCGGCATCCTCGCCGCGTAAGTCCGCCTCGAAGCGCTCCAGCATCGCGGCCATGCGGGACGGACCGAACACCCGCAGTCCGCCACCGATGCGGTGGCTCCACGCCGCGGCATCCTCGGCGGTGAGCAGATGGGTTGCGCTGTCCAGGTCGCTGCGCATGCTCGACGCGAAGCGATCGACCATGGCGGGGAGGCCCGCGAGGCTTCCGAAGTTCTCCTGCAAGGCATCGATGTCCCACAGGAGGTCTACCGGCGCGACGGCCGACAGCGCTTCGCGCAGTGCATCGAGCCGGGTGGGCTTTGTGAGGAAGCCATCCATGCCGGCGGCGAGGCAACGCTCCCGTTCCCCTGGAAGGGCATTGGCCGTCATGGCGACGATAGGCCATGTGATGGCGCGTTGCCGAAGGGCGCGCGCCAACGCATAGCCATCCCTGCCGGGCATCTGCAGATCGGTCAGCACCACGTCGAACGGCCGCTCCATCGCCGCCGTCAATGCCTGCTCCCCGTCGTCCACGACCGTGTACCGGTGGCCGAGTCGTTCCAGCTGAGCGGCGACCAGCTCGCGGTTGGTGGGATTGTCCTCGGCCACGAGGACATCCAGCACGGTGTCGGTCGGCGTCGCGCGGACGGCGACGGTCGCATTGTCCGTCGCCGGACCGCTGACGACGGGCAGGTCCAGATCGACCGTTACCCGGGTGCCGACGCCGGGCTCACTGCGCATGGCGATCGCTCCACCGAGCAGGGCAACCAGTTGGCGGCTGATCGCAAGGCCGAGACCACTGCCGCCAAAGCGTTGCGCGATCGACGTTTCCGCCTGCGTGAATGGCGAGAAGAGCCGGCCCAGGTCGTCCCGGGAGATACCGACGCCGGTGTCCGCCACCGCAATGCGAAGTTGTTGACGCTCGCTGCCGTCGTCCAGCACATCGAGCGCGACAGTCACCTTGCCCCGGGCGGTGAACTTGATCGCGTTGCTCACCAGGTTGAGCAGGACCTGCCGCAAGCGCGCGCCATCGGTCAGTACATGCAGGGCGAGACGTTCGTCGATCCGACATGCGATGGCGAGTCCTTTCTCGTCCGCCTGCCAGGCGAACAGTTCGAGGACCGCGGCGGTGAGTTCCCGCAGGTCGACCGGCCCGCGTTCGACCGCCAGTTGGCCCGCCTCGATCCGGGAAAAATCGAGCACGTCGTCGAGGATCTGCAGCAGGGCACCGGCGGAGGTTTCGGCCGTGCGCAGCAGGCGATGCTGGGTGGGGTCCAGCGACGTCGTACCGAGCATCTCCAGCATGCCGATGACGCCATGCATAGGCGTGCGGATCTCGTGGCTCATCGTGGCGAGGAACCGGCTCTTCGCCTGGGTGGCCGATTCGGCGGCGTCCCGGGCCACCGCCAGCTGGGCCGCCTGCGACTGCCGCTCGGAGATGTCGATCCAGTAACCGGTGAACTCCACGATATCGCCGACACGCCGTGGCACGGCGTGGGAAGCGACCCAACGCTCGGGCGATACGCCGCGAATACGCATTTCCGCGTGGATCGGCGTGAGCGACGACGCGGCGCGGACGACCTCGTCCATGAGGGCGGCCTGGTCGCGACCGTCGATCGTCGCGAACGCGCGGCGCTCGTCATGCAGAAAGGTATCGGCCGGGACGCCGAAGATGGGCTCCGGGTTGCCGCCCACGTAGAGGAAGGCGATACGGCCATCGCCGTGGTAGCGAAAGCGGTAGACGACGGCAGGCATGTGCCGGGTAACGTCGGCCAGTTGTTCTTCGGTGCGCTCGCGTCGCCGCGTTTCGCGCCGCAGGCGAAGATAGGCGTGGCTGACAAGGAACAACAGGGCCAGTACGACGATCGCGGCAGGCCCGACTTTGCGCGCGATATCCCGCCACGACCCGCCCCAGATGTAGTCCGAGCGAAGCCAGGTGTTGCGAATGGCCATGCCCCGTCGTTCGGGCATGTGTGCGATCACGCGGTCCAGCAATGGAACCAGGGCCGCGAACCGCTGATCGACGGCCATCGATATGCCGGCTTGCCCACCCGTCGGGGCGGCGATCCTGAGCCGGGCCGGATAGTCGCGACGGATGAGCACCTCGGCCGTGGCGATGTCTCCGACATAAGCATCCACCCTGCCCGAAGCCACCGCTGCAAGGCCTTCGGCCGTCGTCGATACCGGCATGATGTCGACCGAGGACAGCGGTGCGACGGTGGCCGCCACCGCGCCCTGGGCGAGGTTGGCGGCGATCCTGTGTCCATCCAGATCATCCGTTCCCGCAATGGAGAGCCCGCTCTCGCGGGTGACGATCACGACCGGCAACTGGAGATAGGGCGCGGTAAATCGAAAGCGCCGGTCGAGCGCGAGGTTGCTCTGCGACGCGGCGGGAAGCAGATCGATGTCTCCGGCCGTGGCCAGTCGCACGGTGTCGCGCCAGTCCGCGGTGTGCGCGATCTCGGTCCGCAGTCCGAGCGCCTGGGTCGCTTCGAGCAGGTAGTCGATCGCCAGACCTTCGGCATCGCCGTTCCTGCCGATCTGGGAAACGGGGGCCGCGGTCGGGTCGATGCCGATGCGAAGCACCGGAAGACCCGCCAGCCACGATCGTTCCTCTGCACTGAGGGTCACGGTGACGGGCGCGATGGCAACAGGTTCGTGTGTTTCTGCGCGCGCGACAGGTTTTGCCGAGAGGGAGCCCGCGGCGGCTTGAAAGATTGCGGCAGGGTCGCGCTGTCCTATGTGCTCACGGGACGTGTCGGCCGCGCCCGCTTGCGAGCCGGATGCAAGTAAAACCCCGAAAAAAATGGGCGTAATTCTCAATTTCGCCATGGTGCTCCTTCGACCACGAGCAGACGATTACTGTAATCTCTGCGAGGGTAAGACGAGTAGCACATCTCATGGAGAGCGGCTGCACGCATCCGCTTACGAGGGAAGACATGGTTTTGCGAACGATCATTGCCGACGATCATCCGGTGGTCCTGATGGGGGCTCGCGCCGCCCTGGAGGCGGCCGGTGACATCGAAGTGGTCGGCGAAGCGGCGAACGGCGACCAGCTCGTCGATCTGCTGGCGTCGCTTCCGTGCGATGTGGTGGTAACGGATTTCTCGATGCCCGGAGGCCGCCATGGGGACGGATTGTCCCTGATCGACCTCATTCGCCGCCGCTACCCGCGCATGCCTGTCGTCGTGCTGACCATGGTCAACAACCCCGCCGTGTTGCAGACCATGCGCAGTCGCGGCGCGCTCGGCCTCTGCGACAAGCGCGCGCCCCTGAGAGAGGTGGCTGTCGCCGTCCGCTACGCCGCCACCGGCCGTGCCTACATGAGCGACACCATCCGGCGCCAGTTCGATGCGGGTGGGATACAGAGCACGGCCGATACGGTCCGTCTTTCCGCGCGGGAAATCGAGGTGGTTCGCCTGTACGTGGGCGGCATGTCGATCTCGCAGATCGCCGAGCGACTCAGCCGTAGCGTGAAGACGGTCAGCCGCCAGAAACGCGATGCGATGCGAAAGCTCGGCATCGACCACGACAGCCGGCTGTCCGAATACGCACGCGAGCGCGGCATCGCCTCCTGACCCCTGCCGGAAGTCAGGGCGTGACCAACCGCCCATGCTTCTCGCGCCCGAAGGGGCTAAACCATAGGCTCCGTTCCCTGGGGAGAAGGGCCATGCGTCATCCGATCATCGCCGGCACTGCCGTTTTTGCCTTTGCGCTCGCCGCGACGGCGGCTCAGGCAACCGATCTGAACTTCAATTCGGACACCTGCAAGCACGATTACTCGACACCCTACGATGTCGATGTCACGGCGGCCGGCCTTTCCTTCCATCGGACCGATGGCACCCCGGCTGAGATTTTCCTCCACGACGGCGGTCTCCGCGTCGACGGTAAGGACATCGCCGTCTCGCGGGGCGACGCCGACGCCCTGCGTCGCTACGAAGCCGGTGTGCGCGCCCTCATGCCGCAGGTGGCGGCGATCGCGCGCGACGGCGTGGAGCTTGGCTTCTCGGCGATGACCACGGTCACCCTGTCCTTCGCGGACGGCGACCAACGGGGCAGGATGCTCGAGAAACTCAAGCGCAAGCAGGTCGAGGCGCTGCGCGAGATCGACGAAGGCGTCGGCTCGGGCCACTGGTCGAGCAATCGCATGACCGAGACCGTCGCTGGATCGGTCTCCGACTCGGTGGGCGAGCTGGTCGGTTCGGTGACGTCCAGTGCGGTAACGGCCGCGTTATCCGGCGACGCGAGCAAGGTCGCCGCCTTGCAGGCACGCGCGGACTCGCTGGACAAGGCAATGGACCGCGAAATGAGCAAGCGCTCGAAGGCGCTCGAGGCGAAGAGCAACGCCATCTGCCCGCAACTCAACGACCTCGCCAGCCTGCAGCAGGGCTGGGGCGTTCGCCTCGCCAACGGCAAGCCGCTGGAACTGATGGCGATCAAGCCGAAGGGCGAGCATCACGGTAGCGACCACGATCACGACAGCGATCACAAGGTCGTCAGCTTCTGAGGCCCTTGTCGAGCCATGCGACGACGTTGCTGACGCTGTCGCCGTAAAACGTGCGATACATCTCCCGGGTGACGTAGCCGACGTGCGGCGTCGCCAGCATGTTGGGCAGACGGCGGAAAGGATGATCCGCAGGCAGGGGCTCGTCGTCGAACACATCCACCGCCGCGCCGGCCAGCCGGCCCTGCGTCAACGCGTCGATCAATGCCTGCTCGTCGACGATGGGGCCGCGAGAGGTGTTGATCAGGCGTGCCGTCGGTTTCATCGTGGCGAGTTCGGCCGCACCGATGAGACCACGTGTACGCTCGCTCAGGCGTGTGTGGATGCTGAGGAAGTCCGACTGTGTCAAAAGCTCGGCTTTCGTCACACGGCGCACGCCGATCGCGTTGGCGGCATCCTCGGTGAGGTTCTGGCTCCAGGCGATCACCCGCATGCCGAACGCCTTGCCGATCTGCGCCACCGCGGATCCGATATGGCCCAATCCGAGGATGCCGAGCGTGCCGCCGCGCAACTCGGTACCGAGACCGACCTGCCATCCACCCTCGCGTACCGAGGCGGCTTCCACGGCGATGTTTCGCGCCAGGCCGAGGATCGCCGCCCAGGCGAACTCGATGGTCGGCGTCGAGGAGTAGTTCGTATGCATGACCTCGACACCGTGCTTCGCGGCCGCATCGAGATCGATCGATGCGTTCGCCCGCCCGGTGGAGGCGATCAGCTCGAGTCTGGGCAGCGCGGCGATGAGTTCCGCCGTCATCGGCGTGCGCTCGCGCATCACGCAGACAGCGTCGAACGACGACAGCCTTTCCACCAGAGCGGCGTGTTCATGCAGATGGTCGTGAAAGACGATCACTTCCGCCCTGCCTTCCAATGGCGACCAGTCCGCGCTCTCTATCGCCACATGCTGGTAGTCGTCCAGCACGGCCAGTCGAATCGTCTTGTCGGTCATCGTGCATGTCCCGGGTCAGGCTGGCTGGATGAGGTCCCAGCCGTTGCCGTAAAGATCGTCGAAGACAACGACGGTGCCATAGGCCTCGTGTCGTGGCTCCTCGCGGAAGTGGACGCCGTGTTCGCGCATGCGAGCGTGGTCGCCGGCGAAGTCATCGGTTTGCAGGAACAGGAACACGCGACCGCCGCCCTGCTTGCCTACGTGCGCGCGTTGCTCCTCGGTCACCGCCCGCGCCAGCAGCAGGCGGGTACCGCTGTCCGAACCACGTGGTGCCACGGTGACCCATCGCTTGCCATCGCCTTGCGGCGTGTCTTCGACAAGGTGAAAACCCAGCGCGGTGGTGAAGAAGGCGATCGCTTCGTCGTAATCGTGGACCAGGAAGGTGATGGCACCGAGGAAAGGCATGGGAAACTCCGGAAGCGATTCCCAAGCATCGGCGTTAGGGCCCTTCGTGGCAAGGGTGCCTGTGCGCGGTCATGGCGGCGCGGCGTGCATCCGCCGGATCCGGACGGTGGAGCCGCCAGCGAACGTGACGACGAAGGTCGAGCCCTCATGCGCCTGCCTGGTCACGGGGAGCGGATCGGCGCCGGCCATCGCATCCAGTTCGGTCCGGTGATAGCGTGCTTCTTCGCCTGTCGGCGTGATCGTCATCGGTGGCCCGAATCGCTCGAAACTGGTAAAGCGCGTGGAGCAGGTTTCGCAGTCGGGATGGCTGATCTCGGGAAGACGCTTGGCCCAGATCCAGTATTTGTTCTCGTGCGGGATCATGATGCGACGGTCATTGCCGCCGCCGACGGGTCGGCCTTCGACGGACGACCAGACGCGGACGATGCGCGAGCGGCTGCAGTCGTCCGAGGCACATTCCTGGAGCACGACATAATCGTTGCCGTTGAGGTACTGCGGCTCGATGCTGAGCACATCGCGTTCCACCAGCGCCGTCGCCGGAAACACGACGCCCGGCATGCGAGCATCGGTCACGAAGTCCCCCGAATTCAGGTAGCCGCCGCGGCTCTCCGTATACGCATCGGCGGTGACGGTGACGCCAGGCAGATTTACGTTGCCTGGAGACGCCGACTGCTGGCCCGAGGCGGGCAGGGCGATGACACCGGCGATAGGCAAGATAGCGAACCATCGAAAGAGTGGCATAAACACAATTTCCTCGACACGCAGTGCGTACATTGCCGATGTCAGAAGTGTGAACTTAGCAAGAGTCGTTGGCGCATTGATCAAATGTTTTACCGTTTTCCCTCGCGGATATTCTCATGGACAGGGGTGCCGGATGGTGCTCTGGAGCGGTGTTACGAAAGCTGTGCGACATGCCGTTGCGTGTAAAGTGCAGGCTTCACTCGATAAGTGACGAGATATGCATTCCAATGAAGGTTTCCTTGAGCCATACCTCCATCACATTGCGCCTTGGTTATATACGGACTCACTCGTTTGGACGATCGTTGGCCTGTCGGGTGGTTTTTTGTTCAGTTCGAGATTCGTACTGCAATGGCTCCAATCGGAGCGTTCTGGCCGCGTCGTAGTGCCCCCGCTGTTTTGGCATATTAGCTTTTGGGGCAGTCTTCTCTCGCTCGTCTATGCCCTGCATCTCGACAAGTTGCCCATTATTCTAAGTTACTTCTTTTTGCCCGCACTCTACGGGCGGAATCTTTGGTTGCTTAGAAAGGGTAAGGAACTCTCCAAGTGAGAGAACTCTCACCCGAACGCAGAGCATTGCGGACCATTTTGGGGGATAGTCGGTTACATGGGTTAAACCGACGAGATCGCGTCGAAGAAGGACGCGACCGACCAGCTCGCGCCGGTCCGGTGCGCTCACCATTTTTTCGCAGAGCGTCTCGAATGACCTCGTTTTCCAAAAGCTGCTCGGCCAGCAGCTTCTTCAGCCGACCGTTCTCGGTCTCAAGGTCCTTCAGTCGCTTGGCCTCCGGCACGCTCATGCCACCGAACTTGCTCCGCCAC
>NZ_DATLIW010000019.1:0-20094 GCF_035539195.1 Luteibacter sp. | reverse complement strand
GATGGTAGTGTGGCTCAAGCCATGCAAGAGTAGGTCACCGCCAGGGGCCTTATACCGGAATAACCCGTCCTCTTTTGAGGGCGGGTTTTTCTTTGTCTGCGCGCAGCGCAAGACCCGCAACAGGTCACCGCCAGGGGCCTTTTACTGAAACACCCGCTACGAGCAATCGTGGCGGGTTTTTCTTTGCCCGTGTTTGCCGACCCCCTGTGGGAGCCGCTTCAGCGGCGATCCCGCGGCAGCGGGCCAGGTCGCCGCAACCGGGCTATCGCCGCTGAAGCGGCTCCCACAAGGACACGGCGCTAACCGGGCTGTCGCCGCTGAAGTGGCTCCTACAGGGACACGGCGCTTCCTGCGCGAACCTGGATGGGCCACAGATTTTCGACCCACATGACCGCCGGCCCAGTCACCGGTGACGGCCGATCGGCTACATTAGGAGCCATGTACTTACAGACCTTCGGGCTGCGCGAGCTGCCATTTGGCGACGCACCGGATCCGCGCTTTGCCTGCCTGTTCGCACGCGAGCGGGAAATCCTTGCGCATGTCGAATATGAGCTGACCTCCACCACGTCCAGCGTCACCTTGGTCACCGGCGAAGCTGGGGTCGGCAAGAGTCTGCTGTGCATGCTGGTGGAGGCGGATGCGCCTAACCACGGTGTGCGCGCCGTGCGCCAGGGCGCCGGCGACTACGCGCTGGAAACAGTGGCCTGGCTTCGTGCGATGTATGCGGGCTTCGGCCTGCCACTACCCTTGAGCGCCGAGGCCAACACCGAAGACCACCTGGTCGATGGTCTGGCCGCTGGCCTCGGGCGCATTTCCCATCACGGAAACCATCGATTCCTCCTGATCCTCGACGACGCCGACCAGTTGGCGGACGATGACCTGGCGCTCGTCGAGCGGCTGCTCCTTGCCTGCGAAAATGTCGACACCCCTTTCCACATCGTCTTGGCCGGCCTGCCCGCGTTGCGGGAGCGCTTGTCCGGGCCGTCGGCGCCGTCCCTCGCCGCACACATCCGCAGTCGGTTACCGATACCGGTTCTCAGTGGCGAAGAAAGCGAGCGCTACGTTCGCCATCGGCTGCATGTCGCAGGTACGGCACGCATGCCCTTCAGCCGATTGGGCTTGCGCACCCTCCGTGATGACGGCAAAGGCAATCCACGTCGACTCAATGCCCTGGCGCACCGTGCGCTCGAACGGGCTGCGGAGCGGGGCGAGCAGTCCATCGGCGAGCGGGCGCTCGGCTTCGTTGCCCGCGAGGTCTTACCGCAGCACGCCAGGTACTGGCTACGCCGCTATCGCAAACCGCTTCTTGCCGTCGGCGCCATGTTGGCCATCCTCTTCGTTGGCGGGGCGGCGACCTGGTTCCTTTCCGGTCGCAGTCCCTCGCGCCCGAAGAACCTGGTGACGGTCACGCCGGAACAGGCAATGGCCAAACTGAGTGAGGCGTTGCCCGCTCCCGATGTCGGCAAAGTCCGGGTCTGGGGCGAACTGCTGGCTCGTTGGCAGGTCGGATCCAAGGACACCTCGGTCGCCAACGCCATCAACTGTGACGCGCTCATCTTTCCTGGGTTCGCGTGTGTCAGCGGCAGAGGTTCTCTGGACCAGTTGCGGCGATTCGATCGGCCGATCGTGCTCGAACTCGACGAGGCTCACGCACGGCAACAGGTGCTCATGGTCGGCGCGGGCGATCAGGCGATTCGTCTCTATCTTGGCGGCAAGTACGTCGAATTGACGCGTGACGTCTTCGAACATGTCTGGAACGGGCGGTTCTATGCGGTGTTCCGCGTCGATCCCGCCATGCCGGGCAAGCTGGCCCGAGGCGATGCCGGAGAGGGCATGCGCTGGCTGCTCGCCCGACTGCCGCCGGACACCGCTCCGTCCGGCAGCACGGGGCCATCGACCTTCGATCGGACCGTCGAGACACGGGTGCGTAGCCTGCAACAGCGCTTCGGCATCGCCGCCGATGGCGTGGTCGGCCCGGAGACTATGTTCGCCTTGTCTTCGCTGGAAACCGACGGCCCGCACCTCGCCCGCGGCGTGCCTTGAGCATGTTTGTCCACGTCGATACGCGGCGCCGCTCGAGGCTGTGCTGGGCAACGATCGTCATCGTCATCGTGTGCGTCGTTTGCTTCGTCGCGCTCGCCCTGAGCGGCTACGACGAGCGCCAGGCGATCATGCGGCGTTGGGGGACCGTGCCGGCGCACCTGTTCAGCACCGGCTTGCCGTTCTGGCAACAGATCAGGGATCCCGCCTTGCTGCGGCTGCTCACGGCGATCTTCATCCACGGTGGCTGGTTGCACCTGGTGAGCAATCTGCTCTTTCTCGTCATTTTCAGTCTGCCGGCCGAGCGAAGCCTCGGCTCGCCGCGCTTCCTCTTGCTCTTCCTGCTCGGCGGGGTGGTCGCAAACCTGATCGGCGCCATTTCGCTGACCGGTGCCGGCGTGCCGATCATCGGCTGTAGCGGCGCGGTGTCCGCCGTGGTGGGAGCGTATGTCACGCTGTTCCCACGGGCGAAGCTAGGGCTTGTGCTCCCGCTGGGCCTCTTCCTCGAATTCGTGCGCGTGCCGGCGTTCCTGCTCATCGGCATCTGGGCCTTGGTGCAGCTGCTTTTCAGTGTCGCCGGCGCGAGCTATGGCGCCGTCGTGTGGTGGACCCACATCGGCGGCTTCGTCTTCGGTATCGTCTTCGCGTTCTTCTCGCGTGGCGCGATCGTGCGCCGCTTACGCGGCTGACATGTCGCGGCGGCCATGCAGGTGCTCGCGCACGAAGTGGCGCAGCAGTCCCGTGGCGGCCGGCGTCGCCACGACCGCGGCGAGCATCTCGTCCGGCGCGTGGCCTTCCTCGCGTAGCACGTCATGCTTGCGCCGGATGTAGGCGCGCATCACTTCGGCGGAAAACTCGGGGTGGAACTGCGTGCTGATCGCGTTTCTGCCGTAGCGCACCAGGTGGTGTGGATCACGCTCCGAGCGAGCCAGCGCGACGGCGCCCGCCGGAAGTTCCAGGACGCTCTGCTCATGCGTCGCGTGGGCATGGAAACGGTCGGGAAGCGATGCGCCGAGTACATCGTCGCCGGCGTGCTCCACGGCAGTGGTCAGACCCACGGTTCCCATTTCGCGGCCGCCGGGAAGATAGTCGACGCGGCCACCCAGCGCGTGTGACATGAGCTGGTGCCCGTAGCAAACGCCCAGCAGCGGCAGGTCGACATCCATGGCGTCGCGGATCCACCCGGCGGTGCGTTCACTCCAGGGCAGCCGTTCGGTCACCATCGAGGCGGAGCCGGTAATGACCGCGCCTGCGCATTCGTCGGGATCGGGCAGCGGGTCACCTTGTTCGACATCGACAATGCGCACACGCGGTGACGGCAGGCGCAGGCCGAGACGGAACCAACGGGGGAAGTCGCCGTGGCGTGCGCTGATGACGTCCGGCGCGCGACCTGTGCGCACGATGAGTAGAGGTTTCATGGAGAAATCGTATCGTCGATATCGGTGGGAGGAAGGACGTTGAGCACTTCGCGCGCCGTGGTCACGCCCGCGGCGACCTGCGCGGCGGCCGAAATGCGCAGGGGCTTCATGCCGTCGCGGAGCGCCGCGGCGCCAAGGCGCGAGAGATCCAGTTCGGCGGAGATGAGTGCACGCAAGCGGGACGACATGGGCATCATTTCGTAGATGCCGGTACGACCGAGGAAGCCCGTCTTGCGACACTCCAGGCAGCCGACTGCTTCGAACACGCGTTCCGGCACGGGAATGTCCCAGCCGTGGGTAACGACGCGCCATTCGTCGGCATCCTGCGTCGTCGCGCGCTTGCAGTGAGGGCAGAGCGTGCGCACGAGGCGTTGCGCGACCACACCGGTCAGGGTGGACTGAATGAGGTAATGCGGCACGCCAAGGTCGAGCAAGCGGGTGACCGCGCTCGGTGAATCGTTGGTATGCAGCGTCGAGAGCACCAGATGACCGGTAAGCGATGCTTGCACCGCCATCTGCGCGGTTTCGAGATCGCGGATCTCACCGATCATGATGATGTCCGGATCCTGGCGAAGCAGGGTCCGGACGCCCGCGGCGAAGTCCAGGTCGATCGACGCCTGGACCTGCATCTGGTTCAGTTCCGGCGAGATCATTTCGATCGGGTCTTCCACGGTGCACACGTTGAGCTCTGGCTTTGCCAGATGCTTGAGTGTCGAGTACAGCGTGGTGGTCTTGCCGGAACCGGTCGGCCCGGTGACGAGAACGATGCCGTGTGGGCGCTCGACCATGCCGCGCCAGAGCAGGCCCTCTTCGTCGGAGAAACCGAGCTGCGCGAAATCCTTCATGACCAGGTCGGGATCGAAGATACGCATCACGATCTTCTCGCCGAACGCGGTCGGCATGCTCGAGATACGCAGCTCGACCTCGCGTCCGCCGGCCGAGCGCGTCTTGATGCGCCCATCCTGGGGGCGGCGCTTTTCGGCGACGTCCATGCGGGCGAGGATCTTGATGCGCGAGGTGACCGCGGTCATCACCGGTGGCGGGAGCTCGAACACTTTCTGCATTACACCGTCGATGCGAAAGCGCATCTGGCCGGCATCGCGGCGGGGCTCGAGGTGGATGTCCGAAGCGCGCTGCTCGAAGGCGTACTGCAGGAGCCAATCGACGATGTGCACGACATGCCGGTCGTCGGCGCCCAGCTCGCCACCCTTGCCCAGTTCGACCAACTGTTCGAAGTTGATGATCTTGGAGGTGTCGCCGATGCCCTTGGCATCCTGGGCCAGCTGGATCGACCGCTGCACGCCGTAAAATTCGAGCAGGTAGCGATTGATGTCGATAGGACTGGAGACGACGCGACGCACATCGCGGCGAATCATGTGGGCGAGGTCGGTCGCCCAGCCGGCGTCGAACGGCTCGGCCGTGGCGAACACGACCTCGCTGGATGTGGCGGACACCGGCAGGATGCGATGCCGCTGTGCGTAGGCGCTGCTGACCACCTGGGTGACTTGCGCCACGTTGACCTTCATCGGGTCGATCTTCAGGTAGGGCAGGTCGGCCTTGCCGGCGAGCCACTCCATGAGACCCTCGAGACTGAGGGGGCGGCCGGCTTCCCTGCGGTTTTCCGGCTTCGCGTTGGCGATCACGACGAGGGGGTGGAGCTCGATGGCTGTCTTGCCGCTCCTCGACCCCATGCGGACCCGTTTGGCGTCCTCCCCGGTCAGGTATCCGTCGACGACGAGGGAGGCGAGTACCTCGTCGAGTTCCAGCCGGCCACGGCGTCCGAGGAGTGCGCCGTGTTGCGGATTGACTGCCATGACTTGCGACCCCGTGTGAATCCCACGCCGCTATACTAGCCCGCTTTATCAAGGACTCGGGAACCATGTCCGCGCCCACATTCCAAGACGTGATCCAGACCCTGAACCGCTATTGGGCGGACCAGGGCTGTGTGCTGGTCCAGCCCCTCGATACCGAAGTCGGCGCGGGAACCTTCCACCCGGCGACCTTTCTTCGCGCTCTCGGACCCGAGCCCTGGGCGGCCGCCTACGTGCAGCCCTGCCGTCGGCCCACGGATGGTCGCTATGGCGACAACCCGAACCGTCTGCAGCACTACTACCAATACCAGGTAGTGCTCAAACCGAACCCGGACGACATCCTCGAGCGCTACATCGGCTCGCTCAAAGCGCTCGGCATCGATCCGCTGGTCCACGATCTGCGCTTCGTCGAAGACAACTGGGAATCGCCGACCCTCGGCGCCTGGGGCCTCGGTTGGGAGGTCTGGTTGAACGGCATGGAAGTGACCCAGTTCACCTACTTCCAGCAGGCCGGCGGTCTGGAATGCCGCCCGGTCACCGGTGAGATCACCTATGGCCTCGAGCGCCTGGTGATGTACCTGCAGAACGTCGACAGCATCTACGACATCGTCTGGACGCACGCGCCGCACGGCGTCGTGACCTACGGCGATGTGTTCCACCAGAACGAAGTGGAGCAGAGCACCTACAACTTCGAATACGCCAATGTGGCCGAGCTGTTCCATTGGTTCGACGTATGCGAGGGCGAAGCCGCCAAGCTGATCGCCGCAGGCCTGCCGCTGCCGGGTTACGAGCAGGTGTGCAAGGCCAGCCATGCCTTCAACCTGCTGGATGCTCGCCGCGCCATCAGCGTGACCGAGCGTCAGCGCTACATCTTGCGCGTCCGTACACTGGCGCGCGCCGTGGCCGAGGCTTACGTCGCACAGCGCGAAAAACTCGGTTTCCCCGGCCTGAAGAAAGACAAGGAGGCCGTCCATGGCCGATAAGCGCTTGCCGCTCGTCATCGAGCTCGGCACCGAAGAACTGCCGCCGAAGGCGCTCGACGATCTCGCGAATGCATTTGCGCGCGGCGTCGCCGAAGGCCTGGAAAAACGTGGCGTGACGGCCGATTACGCGTCGGTCAAGGCCTATGCGTCGCCCCGCCGTCTTGCCGTGTACATCGCGGACGTCGCCGTGGCCCAGCCGGAACAGACCATCGAGCGCCGCGGTCCGGCCGTCGCAGCCAGCCTCGGTGCCGATGGCGAGCCGAGCAAGGCGCTGGTCGGCTTCGCGCAGTCCTGCGGTGTCGATGTCTCCGCGCTGGAGAAACTCGAGACCGACAAGGGCGCCTGGTTCGTCTTCCGCGCCGTCAAGCCGGGGCAGCCGACCGCCGCGCTCCTGCCGGAGATCGTCGCCGAGTCCTTGAAGGCACTGCCGATTCCCAAGGCCATGCGCTGGGGCGATCGCGACGACAGTTTCGTCCGCCCGGTACACACCCTGCTGATGCTGCACGGCGCCGATATCGTCGACGGCCAGATCCTCGGACTGACCAGCGGTCGCCTCAGCAACGGCCATCGCTTCCATCATCCCAAACCGGTCCACGTCGCCGACGCGGACAGCTGGCTGGATGCGCTGCGCCATGCCCACGTCCTGGCCGATCCCGTCGAGCGTCGCCAGCGGGTGCGCGATGAAGTCGCTCGCGTCGCCACCGGTGGCGTACCCAGCCTCTCGGAGGGCCTGCTCGACGAAATCGCCAACCTGACGGAATGGCCGGTCGCGATCGCCTGCACGTTCGAGCGCGCTTTCCTCGACGTCCCGCCGGAAGCCCTGGTCACCACGATGGAGACCAACCAGAAGTTCGTGCCGGTGTTCGACAGCGAAGGGCGGCTCACCGAGCACTTCATCGGCGTGGCCAATATCGAGAGCAAGGACCCGGCGGAGATCCGCAAGGGCTACGAGCGGGTCATCCGCCCGCGCTTCGCGGACGCCAAGTTCTTCTGGGACGAAGACCTGAAGTCGCCGCTGGCGGACTACCAGGAAGGCCTGAAGAGCGTCACCTACCAGCAGTCGCTGGGCAGCCTCTGGGACAAGACCGTTCGTGTCGCCGAGCTGGCCCGCGTCATCGCCAACCGCGTGGGTGTGGACGCCGGGCAGGCGACGCACGCCGCGGCCCTGTCCAAATGCGACCTGCTGACCCGTATGGTCGGTGAGTTCCCCGAGCTGCAGGGCGTGATGGGGCGTTACTACGCCTCGCGCCAGGGTATCGACGCGAACGTGGCCGAAGCGCTGGACAGCTTCTACCAGCCGCGCTTTGGCGGCGACGCCATCGCCGCGGGCAAGGTCGGCCAGGTGCTGGCCGTGGCCGAACGCCTGGACACGCTGGCCGGCATCTTCGCCGTGGGCCTCAAGCCCAGCGGCAACAAGGATCCGTTCGCCCTGCGCCGCGCAGCCCTGGGTCTGGCCCGCACCCTGATCGAAGGTGAGCTGGATATCGAACTGCGCGCCACCCTTACCGAAGCCCTGGAAATGATTCCGGAGGCGGCGCTGGTGGCGGGCGTCAAGCCGGGCAAGGACGGCAAGGTCCCCGCGTTCGATCTCGGCGCGCGGCGTCGGGAACTGGGCGACGACGTCCACGCCTTCGTGCTCGAGCGCCTGCGCGGCTATTACGCCGACCAGGGCTTTTCGACCGATCAGTTCGAGGCGGTGCTGGCCGTGGGTCCGGCGACGCTGCCCGATTTCGACCGGCGCCTTCGTGCCGTGGGTGAGTTTGCGCGTCGCAGTGAAGCGGCGAGCCTGGCTGCGGCGAACAAGCGTGTCGCCAACATCCTGCGCAAGCAGGCGGAAGAAGCGGATGCCGCGCCGATTCCGGCATCGGTCGACCCGGCGCATTTCGAGTTCGACGCCGAGCGTGAACTGCATGCCGCGCTGGCCGCGGCGCGGGCGGAGTCGCAAGGGTTGTTGGCGGCGGGTGACTACACCGGAACCCTTGCGCGGCTGGCGGCGCTCCAGGCGCCGGTGGACCGGTTCTTCGACGACGTGCTCGTCAACGCCGAGGATCCGGCGGTGCGAGCCAATCGCCTCGCGCTGCTCGCGCAGCTGAAAGCGACCTTCGGCGCCATCGCCGATATTTCCCGCCTCTGATCGGGAGCATGCGCGGGCGAGCGGACCACGCCCGCCCGCGATCGGACGATCAGGCCGCCACGGCGCCCTTGTCGTCCTGAATGCGCGACATCAGGGTGCGGCGGAAAGCGATCATGCGATCGGCGTAGTCGCCCTCGTTGGAACGGGCGAGAATCGTGTACATCTCGGCGACCAGGTCGGCGTGACGTACGGGCGAGAAGCGGCTTCCCGTCATCTCGATATCCGACTGCAGGAGCTTCATCGCCGCCGCGAGGCGGGACGCGTCGAGAACGGCGGCGGGTTGGCCGTGGGTCTCGTGGCTGCCGTCGCGGCTGCGGATCGATTCCGAGGTCTCGGTGCGGGTCGCCGGGTCGTCGCCCGAACCGTCCAGCATCATCGGGCCCTCGCCGGCCGCCAGCCACACCAGCGACAGGCCGAGCGTCTTGGCCATGGTGACGCAGCGGCCGCGCGACGGATCGGTGTTGCCGTCGCGCCAACTGCGCACGACACCCTCCGAAAACCCGCAGCGACGAGCGATCTCGCTGACACTACCCGAGATCTTGATGACCGCGCGAACGCGGCTGGCGAATGAAGAGGCCGGAACGCTGGCATCTCCACGGCTGTTATCCAGGCCGCCCATGGCGGCGTCGGCCAGGACGGATCCCCTCGAATTGTCATTCATGCGCTTGGAACCTCGTTGTTTTCTACAGGCCGCCCCCCGGCGATTTCGCGAACAAACGCGCGAACCTCACAATCGGTGTACAGCGATTGCCCTTCGAAATCCTTTCAGGTGAGAAGTTTCGTAATCCTCCTCCGGCTCGACCTGGTGCCGCGCGGTCCAGCTAACGCCGCGAGTCCCCGTTCCCGCCTTGCAAGATGATGTTGCAAGATCTTGAGACGTCACTTCATCGGTCATTTTTGATAGGAATTTTTCCTAGGCAGAAGTCCTAGGAGTGACGCACGTTTCGCACAATGCTCGCGTAACTTGCTGTCGTAGCGCAGGATTTTTCGATGTCAGACTGCTGCCGCGTAATGTATTGCTACGACAAGCAACCGCGATGTAAAAATTTGGTGTTGATTACTCGTGAAACCTTACGTATATCTTCACCGTCGCCGTCGAAGGTGATGTTTTGGGGAACGTAGCCGTTCGTCGGATTACGTTGTTTGAGGGGACTTTACCGCCGATTCCAAGCAGAGCCTGGCACACGCCGGGCCAGGATCGGCTTGTCGCTAGCCGCAGGTTCCTGCGATAGCGGATTTTAACGGGGAGAGGCATTTAATGAATTCGCGTCATTACCGCGCAGCGTCACTGGGACGTCGCACCGCACTCGCAGTGGCGATCACCCTGGGCTCGGCATCGGGTGCCGTGTTCGCCCAGGCGACCACCGGCTCGATCTTCGGTCAGGCTCCTGAAGGCGCCGGCCAGACCGTCACTGTCACCAGTGACACCGGCGTCAGCCGCACCGTCAACGTCGATTCGCAGGGCCGTTACACCGTCGGCTCGCTGCCCCTGGGCAACTATAAGGTCACCCTGAACCGCGACGGTGCCGCCGTCGACTCGCGTTCGAACGTGACCCTGCGCGTCGGCGCAGGTACGGAAGTCGCCTTTGCCGGCGCGACCGCCGCCGCTGCGCAGGCCGCCAGCCTCGAGGGCGTCACGGTTTCGGCCAACGCCCTGCCGTCGATCGACGTCAGCGCGGTCGACTCGCGTACCGTCATCACCTCCGAGCAGCTGGCCAAGCTGCCGCTGGCGCGCACCGCCGAAGCGATCGCACTGCTCGCTCCGGGCGCCGTCGCCGGCAGCTCGTTCTTCCAGGGGCCGACCGGCAACGCCCTCGTGTCCATCGCCGGTTCGGCGGTCACCGAGAACGCGTACTACATCAACGGCTTCAACACGACGGATCCGCTCAGCGGCTTCGGCGGCATCACCCTGCCGTACGGCGCGATCGACCAGCAGGAAATCCTCGCTGGCGGTTACGGCGCGGCTTACGGTCGTTCCTCCGGTGGTGTCATCAGCCAGGTCGGCAAGCGCGGCACCAACGAATGGCATTTCGGTGCCCAGGTGCTCTGGGAGCCGAAGGGTCTCAAGGCCGACCAGTTCAACTACTACCGTAAGGTCGGTGCCCTCGCCGGCCAGTTGTACGACGAAAACCGGAACGACAAGCTCGATCGCCAGACGTACGCGGCATATGTCGGCGGCCCGCTGATCAAGGACACCCTGTACATCTTCCTTGCCGGCGAGCAGGATCGTCGCTCGGGCGACGCGACCACCAGCGTTGCTTCGCCCTTCGTCTATCACCGCAGCTACAAGAACCCGAAGCTCTACGGCAAGCTCGACTGGAACATCACCGACAGCAACATTCTTGAAGTCACCGGTGCGTCGAACAAGCAGGAATACAACGCTCCGATCTACAAGTACAACTACGCGACCAAGACCGAGGGTGCCTATGTCGGTCGGGACGTCGCGGGTAATCCGCTGAACAAGACCGGTGCCGATCTCTACACCGCCAAGTTCACCAGCTACATCACGGACGACATCACCGTGACGGCGCTGTACGGCAAGATGAAGGGCACGTATTACACCGCCCCCGGTGGCGACGTCTCGCAGCCTTCGATCCTGACCCCGCAGTTCCAGAATCCGGCATTCACGCCGGGCGGTCTGATCACCAACGGCAATCCGAGCGCCCAGGTCAACGATCCGGAGCACAAGTCGACCAATACGAACTTCCGCGTCGACCTGAGCTGGCACATTGGCGACCACACGGTCGTCGCCGGTATGGACAACCAGAACGTTCGCGACAACCACGATGGCGTGACGACGTCCGGTCCGGGCTATGCCTGGGAATACAACAAGGGCCCGGCGAACACGCCGATCATCGGCAAGGTGCCGACCGATTCGGCCTATGTCGCTCCGCCGGGCGGCCAGGGCTACTACGTGGCGCGCTACGTCTACAGCACGCAGGCTTCCGTCCGCACCTCGCAGCGCGCGCAGTACATCGAAGACACCTGGCAGGTAAACGACCGCTGGATGGTGAAGGCCGGTATTCGTAACGACCAGTTCACCAACTACAACCAGGGCGGCGAAGCATATCTCCGTCTGACGAAGCCGCAGTGGGCCCCGCGTCTGGGTGTCAGCTGGGACGTCAATGGCGACTCCAGCCTGAAGATCTACGCCAACGCCGGTCGTTACTACCTCGCGCTGCCGTCGACCGTCGCGCTGCGCTCCGCTGGTGCCTCGCTGTACACCCGCGAGTACTTCACCTACACGGGCATCGACGCCAACGGTATCCCGCAGGGCCTGGCCCCGATCGCCAGCAGCACCGGCGGCCCGATTTCGACCAACCGTGAATACGGCATTCCTCGCGATCCGAAGACGGCGGCGTCGAAGAACATCAAGTCGGAGTACCAGGATGAGTTCATCCTCGGTTTCGATGCCCAGGCATGGGCCGGCTGGACCTACGGCGCCAAGGCCACGGTGCGCAAGCTGCGCAATTCGATCGACGACGTCGGCGATGGCGATGCCATCTTCAACAAGGCCGTCGCGTCGGGTATCGATCCGGCCACCATCGGCGCCATCCAGGGCAGCTACCTGTTCAATCCGGGTCGCGCCAATACCTTCGTGATCCCGAACACGAACGGCGGCTACTACAACGTCGAAGTGACCAACAACGATTTCGGCTTCCCGAAGTCCAAGCGTAACTACTACGGCCTCGAGCTGTACCTCGATCACGCGTGGGACGGCAAGTACCAGGTGAAGTTCGACTACCTGTACTCGAAGAGCTACGGCAACTCGGAAGGCCAGGTCCGTTCGGACATCGGCCAGACGGACGTGTCGGCCACGGTCGACTGGGATTACTCGTACGTCATGCAGTACGCCGGCGGCGAGCTCGCCAACAGCCGCAAGCACCAGTTCAAGGTCTACGGTTCGTACCAGATCGCTCCGGAATGGCTGGCTTCCGCCAACGTCCTCATAGCGTCCGGTACGCCGATCAGCTGCCTGGGCGGTTACGGCACGGCGCAGGACGCTCCGGGCCTCGGTTACGCCTCGGTCTATCACTGGTGCGGTGGCGTGCCGTCGCGTCCTGGCGATGCCGGTCACACGCCTTGGCAGTACACCCTTACCGGCAGCATCGAGTACCGCCCGGAGTGGGCCGACAAGAAGCTTGCCTTCAATGTCACGGTATTCAACCTGCTCGACCAGCGTAAGGAAACTCAGATCTATAGCCGCTACGGCGCTTCGACGGCAGTGAACCCGCGCTACGGGGTTCCGTATTACCAGACCACGCCGCGCTACGCCCGCTTCGGCATTTCCTACGACTTCTGATGACGGTGCCACCGGGGCGAGCCGCCCCGGTGGCCTTAGCCTGAAAGAACAAACCGAACAATCAGAACAAAGCATCCACGGACTGGAACGCAAGCGTCTCCCCAGATGCCACCGGGCCTCCCGGTGGCCTTTTTTAGGTCAGCCGGTCGGCTGAGAAGTTTCGTAACTTTGTGAGCGGTATAGGGCGACGTCGGATGCCGATTCGTCCGCGCCGAGCCTTTTGGCGCGCCGTGAAAATGCGCCACTTGGGCTAAGAATGTTTCCTAGGCAAAATTCCTAACGCTGGCGCGGGTTTAAGAAATGCCAGCGTAAGCTGCTGTCGCAGCGAAGATTTTTTTGACGGCGTATACCTGTCGCGTAAATTGCTGCCCTAGCATGCAATCCGAATGTAAAAATTTCGCATTGCTTACCCGTGAATCCTTACGTATATCTGCAACGTCGCCCTACAGGTGACGTTTCGGGAAGCGTGATTGTTGGTTGGATCGCGCCGTTTCGTGGGGAATTTTAACGCCGATACAAACCAGAGCCTGGCGTATGCCGGGCCGGGGTCGGCTTGTCGCTCATCGC
This sequence comes from Luteibacter sp., assembly GCF_035539195.1. Lineage (GTDB taxonomy): Bacteria > Pseudomonadota > Gammaproteobacteria > Xanthomonadales > Rhodanobacteraceae > Luteibacter. The sequence continues at coordinate 6,838 of NZ_DATLIW010000019.1, read as the reverse complement.
AGCATTCTGCGATAGCGAATTTTAACGGGGAGAGGCATTCAATGAATTCGCGTCAATACCGCGCAGCGTCACTGGGACGTCGCACCGCGCTTGCCCTGGCCATCGGCCTGGGTTCCGTGTCGGGTGCTGTTTTCGCCCAGGCGACTACCGGCTCCATCTTCGGCCAGGCCCCCGAGGGCGCTGGCCAGACCGTCACCGTCACCAGCGACACCGGCGTCAGCCGCACTGTCAACGTCGATTCGCAAGGCCGTTACACCATCGGCTCGTTGCCGCTGGGTAACTACAAAGTGACCTTGAACCGCGACGGTGCCGCCGTCGATTCGCGTTCCAACGTCACCCTTCGCGTCGGCGCCGGTACGGAAGTCGCCTTCGTCGGCGCCGCCTCGACCGCCGCGTCCACCAGCCTCGAAGGCGTCACCGTCTCGGCCAACGCCCTGCCGTCGATCGACGTCAGCGCGGTCGACTCGCGTACCGTCATCACCTCCGAGCAGCTGGCCAAGCTGCCGCTGGCCCGCACCGCCGAAGCGATCGCACTGCTCGCTCCGGGCGCCGTCGCCGGTAGCTCGTTCTTCACCGGTCCGACCGGTAACGCCCTGGTCTCGATCGCCGGCAGCGCCGTCACCGAGAACGCGTACTACATCAACGGCTTCAACACGACCGATCCGCTCAGCGGCTTCGGTGGTATCACCCTGCCGTACGGCGCGATCGACCAGCAGGAAATCCTCGCCGGTGGTTACGGCGCGGCTTACGGTCGCTCCTCGGGTGGCGTCATCAGCCAGGTCGGTAAGCGCGGCACCAACGAGTGGCATTTCGGTGCCCAGGTGCTCTGGGAGCCGAAGGGCACCAAGGCCGACAACTTCAATTACTACAGCACGGTCGGTTCGAATGCCGGCAAGATCTACGACGAGAACAGGAACGACAAACTGTGGCGCACGACGTACTCCGCGTACGCCGGTGGCCCGCTGATCAAGGACACCCTGTACATCTTCCTTGCCGCCGAGCAGGAGCGTCGCGAGGGTGCGCAGACCACCAGCGTGGCCGCGCCGTTTACCTACCAGCAGACGTATAAGAATCCGAAGCTGTACGGCAAGATCGATTGGAACATCACCGACAGCAACATTCTTGAAGTCACCGGTGCGTCGAACAAGCAGGAATACAACGCTTCGATCTACAACTTCGACTACGCCACCAAGACCAAGGGTGCGTTCGTCGGTCCGGACGTCGCAGGCGACCCGCTGAACAAGTCCGGTGCCGATGTCTATACGGCCAAGTTCACCAGCTATATCACCGACGACATCACGCTGACCGCGCTGTACGGCAAGATGAAGGGCACGTACTACACGGCTCCGGGCGGCGACAACACCGTGCCTTCGATCCTGGGTGCGACCGACGAGAATCCCGCCTACACGCCGAACGGCTTCATCACCAACGGCAATCCGAGCGCGCAGGTCAACAACCCGGAACACAAGTCGACCAACACGAACCTGCGTCTGGACCTCAGCTGGCACATCGGCGACCACACCGTCGTCGCCGGTATCGATAACCAGAATGTCCGCGATAACAACGACGGCGTAAGCACCTCGGGTCCGGGTTATGCCTGGGAATACGCCCAGGGCGACTCCGCCACCCCGATCATCGGCACGCTGCCGACGGATGCGGCGTACGTCGCGCCACCGCCGGGCAACGGCTACTACGTTGCGCGTTACAAGTACAACACCGCGGCCTCGGTCCGGACCACCCAGCGTGCCCAGTACATCGAAGACACCTGGCAGGTAAACGATCGCTGGCTGGTGAAGGTCGGCCTGCGTAACGACCAGTTCACCAACTACAACCAGGACGGCGATCCGTACCTGCGCCTGAAGAAGCCGCAGTGGGCCCCGCGCCTGGGTGTCAGCTGGGACGTCAATGGCGACTCCAGCCTGAAGATCTACGCCAACGCGGGTCGCTACTACCTTGCGCTGCCGTCGACGGTTGCCCTGCGTTCGGCAGGCGCCTCGCTCTACACCCGCGAGTACTTCACCTACACCGGTATCGACGCCCAGGGCATCCCGCAGGGCCTGGCGCCGATCTTCAGCAGCACCGGCGGTCCGATCTCGGCCAACAACGAGTACGGCATTCCGCGTGACCCGAAGACCGCCGCCGCAACCAATATCCGTTCGCAGTACCAGGACGAGTTCATCCTCGGCTTCGACGCCCAGGCATGGGCTGGCTGGACCTACGGCGCCAAGGCCACGGTGCGCAAGCTGCGCAACTCGATCGACGACGTCGGCGACGGCCAGGCGATCGAAGACAAGATGGTCGCCTCGGGTATCGATCCGGCGACGATCGGCGCTATCCAGGGTAGCTACCTGTTCAACCCGGGTCGCGCCAACACGTTCCTGATTCCGAACACCAACGGCGGCTACTACAGCGTCAACATGACCAACGACGACTTCCACATGCCGAAGTCGAAGCGCAACTACTACGGTCTCGACCTGTACCTCGACCACGCGTGGGACGGCAAGTACCAGGTCAAGTTCGACTACTTGTACTCGAAGAGCTACGGCAACTCGGAAGGCCAGGTCCGTTCGGATATCCGTCAGGACACCGTCTCGGCCACGGTCGACTGGGATTACTGGCAGGTCATGCAGTACGCCGGTGGCGAGCTGGCCAACAGCCGCAAGCACCAGCTGAAGATCTACGGTTCGTACCAGCTGGCGTCGGAATGGATGGTTTCGGCCAACATGCTGATCGCCTCGGGTACGCCGAAGAGCTGCCTTGGTTACTTCGGCCCCGGGCAGACGAACCCGAGCCTCGGCTACGGTTCGTACTACCACTGGTGCGCCGGCGAAGTGTCCCGTCCTGGCGATGCGGGCCACAACCCGTGGACCTACATCATCACCGGTTCGGTGGAATACCGTCCGGAGTGGGCCGACAAGAAGCTGGCCTTCAACGTGACCGTGTTCAACATCCTCAACCAGCGCGACCGCACGCAGACCTACCCGCTCCTGGGTAACACCAATGCGGCGGCTGGCCCGAACACGCGTTACGGCGTGCCGCTCTACCAGACCACCCCGCGTTACGCGCGGTTCGGTATCTCCTACGACTTCTGATGACGGCGCCACCGGGGCGATCCACCCCGGTGGCTTCACCTGAACAGAACAAACGAGCAATCAGAACAAAGCATCCACGGATGGAACGCCAAGCGTCTCCCCAGATGCCACCGGGCCTCCCGGTGGCCTTTTTGGGTCAGGTGCTTGTCAGATAAGGATTTCATGGCTAGATGGCGCTCTCCCAAGCGTTACGTAGACAGTGAACCGTTGTAAATAATTTGTTGACACGACAAGCCCCCTAAGCCTATGTTCGGCATCGACGAATCTGGGCGGGGCATTCACAAACCGTGATGCTGCTCCCGTTCAGTAAGAGTCGTAGGACTTGTCGGGAGCAGTTTTATGGGGGCGCTTGTCACTCTGGGAGGAGTGACGGTGATTCCATCCCCAAAAGCGAGCACCGACGAGGCCAACCTTTTTCCGGCCTGGCGTCGGTTTTGCTCGTTTTCAGGCCCGGTTGGGCCGATCTGGGGAGATTTGCACATGAGTTCTCGCATCATCCGGCAGGGTTCCGTCCTGCGTCACTCGGCGTTGGCTATCGCCCTCGCTGTCGGTCTGGGCGGCACGGGCGTCGTCCTCGCTCAGTCCACCACCGGTAACATCTTCGGTACCGCCCAGCCGGGCGACACCGTTCAGATCACCGGCAACACCGGCTTCAACCGCGAAATCCCGGTTGACGCCTCGGGCCGCTTCCAGATCAGCAACGTGCCGGTCGGTACGTACCAGGTTGACCTGAAGCGCAACGGCGCCGTCGTCGATTCCCGCAAGAACGTCAGCCTGACGGTCGGCAAGGGTTCGGACGTCTCGTTCGCCGCCGCCGCGACCGCCGCTTCCGCGCAGTCGCTCGACTCGGTCACGGTCACCGCGAACAGCCTGCCGCCGGTCGACGTGTCGACGGTCGACTCGCGCACGGTCATCACCTCCGAGCAGCTGGCCAAGCTTCCGCTGGCCCGTACCGCCGAATCGATCGCCCTGCTGGCGCCGGGTGCTATCGGCGGCAGCGGTTACTTCAAGGGTCCGACCGGTAACAACCTGGTCTCGATCGGTGGCGGCTCGGTCACCGAGAACGCGTACTACATCAACGGCTTCAACACGACGGATCCGCTCAGCGGCTTCGGCGGCATCACCCTGCCGTACGGCGCGATCGACCAGCAGGAAATCCTCGCCGGCGGTTACGGTGCGGCCTACGGTCGTTCGGCCGGCGGCGTGATCAGCCAGGTCGGTAAGCGCGGCACGAACGAGTGGCACTTCGGTGCGCAGGTCCTGTGGGAGCCGAACGGCGCCGCCTCGGCACCGGGTAACGACCACTACAAGGTCGACAGCTCCAACCACTCCGTTGGCGACCTGTACAACTACAACCAGCGCGACAAGCAGACCCGCACCGTCGAGTCCGCTTACGTCGGTGGCCCGCTGATCAAGGACAAGCTGTACATCTTCCTTGCCGCTGAGCAGGAGCGTACCGAAGGTACCCTCGTCAAGTCGCAGGATTCGCCGACCTACCAGTCCACCAGCTATCGCAATCCGAAGTACTACGCGAAGCTCGACTGGAACATCAACGACAGCAACATCCTTGAAGTCACTGGTGCGTCGAACAAGCAGAACTACGACGCCTCGCAGTACCGTTTCAATTACGGCACGCTGCAGCGCGGTGCGTACATCGGCAAGGATACGTCGGGTAACCCGCTGAACAAGACGGGCGCGGACCTTTATACGGCCAAGTTCACGAGCTACATCACCGACGATCTGACCCTGACCGCCCTGTACGGCAAGATGAAGGGCACGTACTACAGCGACACGCCCTCGTCGACCAACCCGCACATCATCGGACCGAGCAACCAGAATCCGGACCTGAACGGCGGTAGCCCGATCACCAACGACAATCCGTCGACGGCTGCTTACACGCCGCAACACAAGTCGACCAACACCAACCTGCGCGTCGACCTGAGCTACCACATCGGTGATCACACCATCACCGCGGGTATCGATAACCAGAACATCCGCGACAAGGACGACGGTCAGTTCACCACCGGCCCCGGCTATGCGTGGGAGTACGGTCAGGTCGTCGAGGGTGCGCCGATCCAGGGTTCGCCGGGTTCGAGCGACTTTGTCGGTCCGCCGGGCCCCGGCGGTTATTACGTCGACAAGTACAAGTACAACACCACCGCTTCGGTCCGTACGACGCAGCGTGCTCAGTACATCGAGGACTCCTGGCAGGTCGACGACCGCTGGCTGGTGAAGATCGGTCTGCGTAACGACCAGTTCACCAACTACGACACCACCGGTTCGGCTTACCTGCGTCTGCGTAGCCCGCAGTGGGCCCCGCGCCTCGGTGCCACCTGGGACGTCAACGGCGATTCCAGCCTGAAGATCTACGCCAACGCAGGTCGTTACTACCTCGCGCTGCCGGCGTCGGTCGCCCTGCGTTCGGCTGGCAAGTCGCTCTACACCCGCGAGTACTTCACCTACACGGGTATCGATTCGCTCGGTCAGCCGACCGGCCTTACCCCGATCCAGAGCGCAACGGGCGGTCCGATCTCGGCCAACAGCGAGTACGGCATCCAGCGCGATCCGAACACTGCCGCTTCGCGCAGCCTGAAGTCGGAATACCAGGATGAGTTCATCCTCGGCTTCGACAAGACCCTCGGCGACAAGTGGGTCTACGGTGCGAAGGCCACGGTGCGCAAGCTGCGTAACGCCATCGATGACACGGGGGCTTCCGACATCATCCGTCAGACCCTCGTCAATCAGGGCGTGGATCCGGCGACGATCGGTCCGATCCAGGGCAGCTACCTGTTCAACCCGGGCCGCGCCTCGCAGTTCCTGGTGCCGAACACCAATGGCGGCTACTACACGGCCAACGTGACGAATGCCGACTTTGGCTTCCCGCACCTGAAGCGCGACTACTACGGTCTCGAGATGTACCTCGAGCATCCGTTTGATGGTAAGTGGTACGGTAAGGTCGACTACGTCTACTCGAAGAGCTACGGCAACTCGGAAGGCCAGGTTCGCTCCGACATCGGCCAGAAGGACGTGTCGGCTACGGTCGACTGGGATTTCCCGCAGCTGATGCAGTATTCGGGCGGCGAACTGGCTAACAGCCGCAGGCACGTGCTGAAGGCATACGGCTCCTACCAGCTGGCCGATGAGTGGATGGTCTCCGGTAACCTCTCGGTTTCGTCGGGTGCTCCGAAGTCGTGCCTTGGCTATTTCGGTGCGGACGAGTCCGACCCGGTTGGTTATCAGGACAGCTACCACTACTGCTATGGTCAGCCGTCGCCCCCGGGCTCCATGGGCCACACCCCGTGGCTGTACCTGTTCGACCTGAGCGCCGAATACCGTCCGGTCTGGGCCGACAAGAAGCTGGCCTTCAACATCACGGTGTTCAACGTGTTCAACAGCCGCGAGACCCTGCAGATTTATCCGAGTGCAGGCAACACCGGTGGTGTCGAGTCGAACTACAAGGCCACCTTGTACTCGTCGACCCCGCGCTACGCTCGCTTCGGCATCACGTACGACTTCTGATCCTTCGAAGTCGGATCGTAAGTCGCCAGCCTGCGGGCTGGCGACCCGGATCGCAGAAAAGGCCACCTTCGGGTGGCCTTTTTTTTGATTCATCGCGGAAGTCCGGGGACGCCGAAGGCATCGGTTCACTCAGCGGCTGATGCCGCGGCGAGCGCAGACGTGGCGGCGCAGAGCCTTCGGTGCCCACCCTCGCTGCTCAGACAGGTCCTCCGCGTTCGGTGCGGAAG
>NZ_DATLIW010000018.1:0-63164 GCF_035539195.1 Luteibacter sp. | reverse complement strand
CGGGCAATCGACGTGGCCGTAGTGGCGCAGCGGCGACTCGTATTCGACGTGGGCGGTCGAAATCGTGATGCCGCGAGCCTTCTCTTCCGGCGCAGCGTCGATCGAACCGTAGTCCTTGAATTCGCCGCCGAAACGCTCGGCGCCGATCTTGGTCAGCGCAGCGGTCAGCGTGGTCTTGCCGTGATCGACGTGACCGATGGTGCCGACGTTGACGTGCGGCTTCTTACGTTCGAACTTACCCTTTGCCATGAGCGCTAAACTCCGCTGGAGCCAATGAGATAGTAAAAAAAGGAACCGCCGCGGACGACGAAGATGGTGCTCATGACTGGAATCGAACCAGCGACCTCTTCCTTACCAAGGAAGTGCTCTACCGACTGAGCTACATGAGCACGATAACGCAGCGCGCGAAGTTACAATGGAGCGGGAGACGGGAATCGAACCCGCACAATCAGCTTGGAAGGCTGAAGTTCTACCATTGAACTACTCCCGCACTGCGCGGAACTCGTCTGGTGGAGGAAGGTGGATTCGAACCACCGAAGGCGTAAGCCAGCAGATTTACAGTCTGCCCCCGTTGGCCGCTTGGGTATTCCTCCAACATAGAACGCCTATTGTCGCGAGCGCCCCGGAAACTGTCAATAACTTCTGCAGGCGAATCAGCGTGCAATGACCGGTTCCGGATGCCCGGACACCCCGTCGATACGGGCCGTCGACGGGTGGGCCGCGAAGTGTAGCGAGGTGCCCTTGTGAAGGGAAGCGTTTTTACGCCTCGCGGGTAGCGAGCACCAGCGGCTCCATCGCGCGCGACATCTCCATCAGCTTCAGGGCGTACTCCTGGAGACGAAGGTCCCTCCCCTCCACCGGTTTCCACGGCGGCACGGGCGTCGGCTTGCCGCCATCGGGCTTGTCCAGCGCCACGAAAACCATGACGCAGCTGGTCGCCAGGCGCTCCTCGCCACTGCGCAGGTCGCGGGCCAGGACGTCGACCGACAGGTGCATGCTCGAGGTCCCGGTATGGATGAGGCGGGCGCGCACGGTGACCAGGTCGCCGATCAGGATGGGGGCGAGGAACTGGATTCCGCTGACCGACGCCGTGACGCAATACGCGCCGCTCCAGCCCACGGCACAGGCGTAACCGGCCTGGTCGAGCCACTTCATCGCCATGCCGCCATGGACCTTCCCACCGAAATTCACGTCGGTCGGCTGGGCCAGGAAACGGAATTCGACCTCACGCTGCGTGCCGGGCATGCCATTACCTTGCTTTGAAAAGTCGCATTATGGCCTCTAGACCGCTTGTCCGGCCGTCCCGGCCGGCATAGATTCGGCTCTCTATACCCGTGGGGTACCCGATGGTCCTTCGCAGCGTCGCTTCCCGACTCGCCCTGGCCGTCCTGCTGGGGTCGGCGATCGTCCTGATCGTCACGGGCGGCCTGCTGCTGTCGCATACCCGTGAACAGACCCTCCGGCAGACCGAGCGCGAGGCCTCGGCCATCGCCTCCTCCGCCGCCAACCGCATCCAGGCGCGCATCGACGGAGTCGCCAAGGTCGACCAGGTCCTTGCCGGCCTGCTCAGCTCGCGCCGGGACCAGGCGCCGGCGATCATCCGCGACATCCTCGCGGCCAACCCCGAGATCGGCGATATCAGCGCCGCCTTCGTACCCCGCGACCACACCGCCTTGCGTGAAGACGACGCCCCGGTGGCGCGGCGCAAGCAGGACGGTGGCATCGTCATGGGCAGCCGTCTCAGCGACCCCGAGCCCTACTGGAGCTCGCCCTGGTTCATCCGTGGCCTGAATTGCGAGAAGGGTTGCTGGCAGCCGCCCTTCCGCTCCACCGAACGCAACGAGACCCTGGTCGGCTACTCCATGGCCATCCCGGGGAAAAACCTCCCGGTGATCGGCGTCGCCGACGCCACGATCAGTCTGGACTGGCTGCAGAAGCTGCTCGGCGGGCTGACCAAGCCGGACCATGCATCGGCCTTCGTGCTGGACACCAACGGCGAGTTCCTCGCCCATGACTGGCTCTCGTACATCGGCACACGGGCTAGCCACCCATTGCTTTCCGCGGTGGCCGAGAACCGCAATCCGGTGCGCATCACACCCGAGGAAGGCGGCCGGGTCAGCGAGCCGGTCTGGGTCTACTTCGTGCCGATCAGGGGCACGCGCTGGACCTTCGGCCTCAGCATGCCCGAACGCCAGGTGCTGGCCGACCTGCGGCGCACCTACCTGATCGACATCATGCTCGGCGTGCTCGCCCTGGCCGGCGTATCGCTGATCACCCTGATCGTGACGCGCCGCCTGATGGCACCGCTGGGGGTGCTCGCCGAGCGCGCGGAGAACGTGTCGCGTGGCGACCTCGACTTCGCGCTGCCCGTCGTTCGTCGCAACGACGAAGTCGGCCGCCTCACCCGCGCGTTCGACCAGATGCGCCACCAGCTGGCCGGACACATCGATACCGCCAAGCGCACGGCACGCGAACAGGAACGCATGGCGAGCGAACTGGAGATCGCGCGACAGATCCAGCTCGCGCTGATCCCCGAAGCGCACTGGATGGCCGACGACGGCCGGCTGGAACTGCACGCGGCACTGCGCCCGGCCAGCGCCGTGGGCGGCGATCTCTACACGTACTTCGCGCTCGGCGCGCGACACGTCTGCGTCATGGTCGGCGACGTGTCCGACAAGGGCATTCCCGCCGCCCTGTTCATGGCCCGCACGATCACACTCGCACGCACCATCGCGACCCACGCTCGATCGCCCAGCGACATCCTTGGCGCACTCAACCGCGAGCTGTGCAAGGGCAACGACACCTGCATGTTCGTCACCCTGCTCTGCGGCGTCGTCGAGACCGAGACCGGCCTGCTGGCGCTGGCCAGCGCGGGGCACGAACAACCCGTGCTGCATGCCGGTGGCAGCGCCATCCTCGTCGACGTGGAAACCGGCCCCGCGCTCGGCCTCGACCGCGAAGCACGCTACCCTGTGCGGGTACTCACGCTGCTTGGGGGCGATACGGTGCTCATGTATACCGACGGCGTCAGCGAGGCGCATGCGGCGAACCAGAAGCTCTACGGCGCCCACGCACTGCTCGACAGCGTGTCGCGCATCGAGGAAGGCGCGACACCGGAAGCCTTCGTGGATCGCGTACTGCACGATGTCGACGCCTATGTCGACGGCGCCGTCGCCTATGACGATATCGCCCTGCTCGCCCTCACATGGCACGACACCGGGGCCAAGGGAGTCCGTGTCGATGCGGCTGCGCATTCCTAACCGGCTGGAGGACGTGTTCCTCGCCCTGGACCGCGCGGAACTCGCCCTCGACCGCGCGGCCATCGATCATGCATGCCGCGCCGACGTGCGCCTCGTACTCGAGGAGCTGCTGGTGAACACCGTTCGCCACGGCTATCCGGACGGCCGCGAGGGCCAGATCGACATCCACCTCGAGATACGCCCGGACATCGTGCGCCTGGAACTACGCGACGATGCAGAGGCGTTCGATCCACTCCAGCACGTACCACCCGACCTGCCCGGCGACCTCGCCGATCGCGAGATCGGCGGCCTGGGCCTGCACCTGGCGCGCAACATCGCCAGCGAATTCGAATATGCACGCGACACACACGGCAATCGTGTCGTTATCCGCTTCGATCCATCCCTGTCCGACGAGTCCTCCCCATGACCCTGATCGTTCGCAGCGAAAGCCCCACCCCTGCACGCACCACCGTCTGGCTCGAGGGACGGCTCGACGCGGCGACCTTCGGCGATCTCGACGAGGCCCTGCGCGACATCACGCCGCTTGTCGACAATGGCGGCACGCTGGTGATCGATCTTTCCGGGCTGGAGTACATAAGCAGTGCCGGCCTGCGCAGTCTCGCGCAGTTACGCAGGCACATGCATGACCGCGACAGCCGCACGCTGCTGCTCAACCCCCAACCACAGGTGAAAAAGGTCTTCGAGATCGTGAAGGCCGTGCCCGTGGCCGAAGTGTTCGCCAGCGTGACGGAGCTGGACCAGTACCTCGATCACATGCAGCGGCAGATCACCGGCTGAGCGCCGGCGTATCGGTCAGGCGTGGCGTCAGGCGCTGTTCGTGTCGATGAGGCCGGCGCGCAGCTTTTCCAGCTGGCTCTTCAGGCCGACCACCTCATCGATCTCGCAGCCTGTCGCGCAGAACACATCCACGGGAACCTGGCCAGCCTTCTCGCGTAGCGCCCTGCCCTGGTCCGTCAAGGTGACGATGACCTGGCGTTCGTCGCGCGTGCCACGGGTGCGCTGGACCAGCCCGGCCGTCTGCAACCGCTTGAGCAGGGGCGTGAGCGTGGCGGAATCGAGGAACAGGCGCTCGCCGAGTTCCGACACCGTGATGCCGTCACCCTCCCACAGCACCAGCATGACCAGATATTGCGGATAGGTCAGATCCAGGTCCGCCAGCAACTGCCGGTAGAGCTTACCCATCGCCAGGTTGGCCGAATACAGCGCGAAGCACAGCTGCCCGTCGAGGGTACGCGGCGCTTCGATACCTGACGGGAGGGCGTTCTTGCTCATGACTCGAATGTAGGGTCGTAGATATTGGATTGCAAGCGATTGAATTGCGTTGCTGCACGGCCGCGGGGAGACTTCGTATGATGGACTCACGGCGAATCGGGAGCGACGCGTGATTCTGGGTCACCTTTGGGACTTCCTCACATCGACGTGGGTCGCGGACGTTCTCGGGGCGATCGGCGATGCCATCCGCGTCATTCCGTACACCCTGATCTTCCTCCTGGGCTTTCTGATCGTGCAGGGCCTCATGGCCTGCCACGCCTCGGTCGACATGGGCAACGGGCCCGCCGCTCGCGCACTCGTACACGGCGCCTTCCTCGATAGCCTGGGCCTTTGGTGGTCGCTGGGAGTGCCGACCGCGCTGGTCGCGTGGAAGCGGCTGGCGAAGGTTACGTCGAGGTCTCGCGACTAGCTCATCGGACAAAGCGCCGGTCCAACCCAGTCAGCGCGCATCTACGCCCTATCTTTTCCAACCATTACGGCGTCGCATGTCAGAAAGCTGCTCGAGGGAGCACAGCCAGCCGTTGAACAACGGGCATTCGGCTCTAAGCACCTCGAGTCCGATATCGATCGCCGCCAGCGAACCGTTCCAAATCTTGTCGTACCCGGCGTGCAGCGACAGACGGCGCTTGCTCGGCGCCGTCTGCGGACTGTCGTTGATACCTTTGGGGGTATCGTATTGCTCGCGGATTTGGGAGAAGGGATCGGCGAGGTCACTTCTCCCAGTCCGACAGCCAATGTCGCGGGATGCCCGTGCCGGCGGATGCCTAGACTATCTCAGACGTTAAAGCGGAAGTGCAGGACATCGCCTTCTTTGACCAGGTAATCCTTGCCTTCGAGACGCAGGCGACCGGCTTCCTTGGCACCCTGCTCACCCTTGAACTTGATGAAGTCGTCGAAGGCCACCGTCTCGGCGCGGATGAAACCGCGCTCGAAATCGGTGTGGATGACGGCGGCAGCCTGCGGCGCGGTGGAACCGGCGCGGACCTGCCAGGCGCGGACCTCCTTCTCGCCGGCGGTGAAATAGGTCTGCAGGCCGAGCAGGCGGTAGCCGGCGCGGATGACCCGGTTGAGGCCCGGCTCTTCGAAGCCGAGATCCTTGAGGAACTCGTCGCGGTCGGCGTCCTCGAGCTGGCCGAGCTCTTCCTCGATAGCCGCGCAGACCGGCACCACTTCGGCACCTTCCTGCGCCGCATGGGCACGCACGGCGTCCAGGTGCGGGTTGTTCTCGAAGCCGTCTTCGGCGACGTTGGCGATATACATCAGCGGCTTCATCGTGATCAGGAACATGTCACGGACGAGCGCTTTCTCTTCCGCATCCAGGCCGGCGGAGCGCGCCGACTTGCCCTGGTCGAGGGCGACGCGAAGTTTCTCCAGGACGGGCTTCTTCGCCGTCGCTTCCTTGTCGTTGGCCTTGGCCGCGCGCGTCGCGCGGTCCAGGGCCTTCAGCACGGCTTCGAGGTCGGCCAGCGCCAGCTCGGTGTCGATGGTTTCGATATCGGCGATCGGATCCACCTTGTTGGCCACGTGGATGACGTTGCCGTCTTCGAAGCAGCGGACCACGTGCGCGATGGCGTCGGTCTCGCGAATGTGCGCGAGGAACTTGTTACCGAGACCTTCGCCCTTCGACGCCCCGGCGACGAGGCCCGCGATGTCGACGAATTCCATCGTGGTCGGAATCACGCGCTGCGGCTTCACGATATCCGCGAGCTGGGTCAGGCGCAGGTCGGGTACGGGAACGATGCCGGTGTTCGGCTCGATGGTGCAGAAGGGGAAATTCGCCGCGGCGATGCCCGCCTTCGTCAGCGCGTTGAACAGGGTGGACTTGCCGACGTTAGGCAAGCCGACGATGCCGCATTTGATGCCCATGGCGATAGTAGTCCGGTAGAAGTGATTGGTGCGGTCAGGCGACCGTGTGCAGGCGTTTCATCGCCTCTTCGAACTTGCCATCCAGCGCCAGCGGCAGCACGTCGAACGCGCGCCCGATGCCGTGCATGATGGCGTCTTCGTCGGCCGCATTGGGGCGGCCGAGCACCCACGGGGTGACCTTGTCCTTGTGCCCCGGATGGCCGATGCCGATCCGCAGGCGATGGAACTTGCCGTGGCCGAGATGGGCCACGATGTCGCGCAATCCGTTCTGGCCGCCGTGGCCGCCATCGAACTTCATGCGAACGGTGCCGGGCGGGAGGTCGAGTTCGTCGTGGGCGACGAGACACTCTTCCGGCGCGATCTTGTAGTAGCGCAACGCCGAAGCGACGGCGATGCCAGACTTGTTCATGAATGTCGCGGGCTTGAGCAGCCAGACGGTCTCGCCACCGAGGCGCAGCTTGCAGGTTTCGCCGTGCAGCTTGCCGTCGAAGGTCCAACGCTCTCCCTGGTCCATGGCCAGGGCGTCGACACACCAGAACCCGGCATTGTGCCGGGTCCTGACGTATTCGGCCCCGGGGTTACCGAGGCCGACGATGAGACGTAGTGTCGCCATTGTTTCATCAGGCTTGTGTGGGAGCCGCTTCAGCGGCGATTGGGCGAATCGGCATCGCCGCTCCGTTGGCTTTTCGCCGATGAATCGGCTCCCACATTGGCCTAATCGCCGATTACTTCTTGTCGGCCGGCTTTTCTTCGGTCGCCGGCACTTCCGCGCCTGCAACCGGTTCCGGATCGACTTCTTCCTGGACCGAGGCCACGGTCACGACGGCGACGTCGTGTTCCTTGCCCAGGCCCAGTTCCGGGATTTCCACACCGGCCGGCAGCTTGAGGTCGGACAGGTGGACGATGTCGCCGGCGGACAGCTTGGCGAGGTCGAGTTCGATGAACTCCGGGAGGTCCTTCGGCAGGCACCAGACGGTGACTTCCGTCAGGTTGTGCGAAATGACCAGACCGGCGGTCTTGCCGGCGGGCGATTTTTCCTGATTCAGGAAGTGCACCGGAACGGCGACCTTGAGGACTTCGTTCTCGTTGACGCGCTGGAAGTCCATGTGCAGCATGAGCTGCTTGAACGGGTGCTTCTGCCAGTCCTTGATCAGGATCTTCTGCAGCTTGCCGTCGACCGTCAGGTCGATGACCGACGAGTAGAAGGACTCGAAGCGCGAGCCGAGCAGCACATCGTTATGCAGGACCTGAACGGGCTGCGGCGCCTCGTTGCCGCCATAGATGACAGCCGGTACGTAGCCAGACAGGCGGAGGCGGCGGCTCGCACCCTTCCCCTCGACCTTGCGGCTGGTAGCCGTGAGCTTGTGATTCGTTGACATGGTGTTGCCTCAGTGTTGAAAGCCGCCTTCCGGCGACTGGTAATGGGCTCCTCCGCGACCAGGGGAGCCCGAAAAACGATACGTCAGTCGATGTAGAGCGAGCTCACCGACTCGCCAAAGGCGATGCGGCGGATCGTCTCCGCGAGCAGTTCCGCCACCGACAACTGGCGAATTTTCGCACAGTCGCGGGCGTTGTCGCGCAACGGCAGCGTATTGGTGACCACCAGCTGGTCGAGCTGGGAGCCTTCGATGTTCTGGATCGCGGCACCCGACAGCACCGGGTGGACGCAGTAAGCGACGACCTTGCGGGCGCCTTTGTCCTTCAGCGCCGCCGCGGCGGCGCAGAGCGTGCCGGCGGTGTCGACGATGTCGTCCACCAGCACGCAGGTCTTGCCTTCGACGTCGCCGATGATGTTCATGACCGTGGCCACGTTCGCCTTCGGACGGCGCTTGTCGATGATCGCCAGATCCGCGTCGTCCAGACGCTTGGCGAGCGCGCGGGCGCGCACCACACCACCGACGTCGGGGCTGACCACGATCAGGTCGTCCATGCTGTGGTGGCGCCAGATGTCGGCCAGGAGCACCGGCGAGGCGTACACGTTGTCGACCGGGATATCGAAAAAGCCCTGGATCTGGTCGGCGTGCAGGTCGATCGTCAGGACGCGGTCGGCACCGGCCGTGGCGATCATCTTGGCGGCCAGCTTCGCCGTGATCGGTACACGCGCCGAGCGCGGGCGACGATCCTGGCGGGCATAGCCGAAATACGGCATCACCGCGGTCACGCTGCCGGCCGATGCGCGCTTGAGCGCGTCGATCAGCACCAGCAGGTCGAACAGGTTCTCCGCGCTGGGCGCACCCGTCGGCTGGATGACGAACACTTCCTGCTTGCGAACGTTTTCCTCGATCTCGATCTGCGCCTCGCCATCGCTGAACCGGCCGATGAGGGCCTTGCCGAGCGGAATGCCGAGACGGGCGGCGACATCGTCGGCGAGCAGACGGTGCGCGTTACCACTGAACAACATCGGGGTGGACGTATCCACGTAGGAACTCCTGGCGTGAGAGAGGGTTGGATCGGCTTTGCCACCGCGAACGGTGGCTGGGGCGGCAGGATTCGAACCTGCGCATGCGGGAATCAAAATCCCGTGCCTTAACCAGCTTGGCGACGCCCCAACAATTCGTTCCGGCAAGCCTTCCGGCCTGCCTTGGTTTTGCCGCAGCCCGCGGCCCTTCCCGTCCTTACGTCACGATGCCCGACGATTCGATCCGTTGCCGCGCGATATGCAGCGGCGAGGGATCGATACCCGCCGCCACGTGGGCCCGAAAGCCTGCGGGACAGCGCGAAGCGACCGCAAGGGCCGCCTCGTGGGTTCTCGTTTCCAAAAAGATGCAACCGCCGCTACCCGACAGCCGCGCGTGGCCGAAGCCACCCAGCCAGTCCAGTGCAGCCACCACCCGCGGGTGACGCGCGCGAACCACAGGCTCGAAGGCGTTCTCCGCGGAATCCCCGGAAACAAAGGATGAAATTGTCGCCCGCGGCGCATTTCGTGTCAATTCGACGGCACGGAAAAGCGCTGCCGTGGGCACGTTTTCCCGAGGGTCGACGACGACATACCAGCGCCGCGGCAGGCGCAGCGGCGTCAGTTGCTCGCCCACGCCCTCTGCCCAGGCCGACCGGCCCCGGACGAAAACCGGTACGTCCGCGCCGAGCCGCACGCCCAGGGCGGCCAGGGCGTCTTCGCTCAAGCCGGTGCCCCATAGGACATTCAGCCCTACCAGGACCGACGCGGCGTCGGAGCTGCCTCCGCCAAGGCCGCCGCCCATCGGAATGCGCTTGGCGACCTCGATATCCGCGCCAAGCTCGGTTCGCGTCTCAGCTGCCAGGAGACGGGCGGCGCGCACGGTCAGGTCCGTCTCTTCGGGAACCCCACTGATCGGCGTCGGGCGAGCGATGACGCCATCGCCACGGATGCGCAGGCGCACTTCGTCGCCCCAGTCGAGCAGGCGGAACACGGTCTGCAGCTCGTGGTAGCCATCCTCGCGGCGACCGACGATGCGAAGGAAGAGGTTGAGCTTGGCCGGGGCGGGCCACACGGTCCAGTCGCCTTCGTCCAACGGCGCCAGCGGGCGGCTCATGAAGACGCGCAAGTGGTCGGGAAATCCGTTCTCGCGATCGCGCTCGAGCGCCCTGGCGAACGCCGGCGCGTGCTTGTCGACGACGCTGAATCCATGTTTCGCGTAGAACGGCGCATTCCACGGCACGTCGGCCAGCGTACCGAGGTCGACACGGCGATACCCGGCCTCGCGCGCCCAACGGCAGGCATGTTCGAGCAGTGCCGCGCCGATGCCCTTCCCACCGAATTCGGGAAGCACGTCGATTTCGGCGATCCCGATCGTGTCGGCCGGGCCCTCGGTATCGAGGCAGACGAAACCGACGATGTCCTCCTCCACCGTGGCGACCCAGGCCAGCCCGCGGACGATCAGCTCGCGAACGATGTCGCCCGGAAGCGCCATCGACGAATACGAGCGCCACGCCTCGTGCCCGCGAAACAGTTCGACGGCCGCCCGCTCGATGGCACAGAGGCGCTCGGCGTCGTCCGCATGGGCGCGGGAGATCTGGAAGTTCATCATGGACCGGGGTGCATCGACAGGGGCGGAGTATAGCGGCGCCTTACCGGTCGAACGACCAGTTCTCCACCGACAGCCTGACCTTGTATGGCGCCTTTTCCGCGAAAACGCGCGTAGGCATGGCCGGCGTTCGCGTGGCGTCCCATTGCTTGTAGTCGACGGTCCAGCCGTCCTGGACCAGGCGTGAGGGCAGCCGGTCGGCACCGAAGGCGATGTCCGCCGGACCGGTGTCGGCACGCAGGCCCAGCGCCCAGCGTTTCAGTTCGGCCAGGGGAATGTTCCAGCCGACGGTGTTCGCCATCAGCGACTCCGCGTCGGCACCATGGCGCGGCCCGCCGTCGAGGCCCTCGAGGTCGGCCCCGCCAGGGCCGCCGGTCAGCCGGAACGTTCGGCCGGTGATCGGGCCGCGAACCGTGAAGTCATAGCGGTCGCCGTCCTGCCGCCAAGTGAGCGTGCCGGAATTGTTGTCCTTGCCGTCGCTGACAGACAGCTTTCCCTCGAGGGTCCAATGATCGGTATCGGCGAGGCTTCGCTCGCGCTGCTCCTGCAGGCCGAGGGTGGCGGCGTCGCCTTGCAGGCGCACAGGGGCTTTCGTGGTGGCGCAGGCGGCAAGCAGCAGCACGGGAAGGGAGGCGAAAAGCGCTTTGTGTGGGAGCCGATTCATCGGCGAAGGGCGCTTGCGGTCGAGGTGATGGTCCGCGCCGTGCGGCGCGGGGATCGCCGCTGAAGCGGCTCCCACAGGAGGGATTGCTGCTCCCACAGGGGGGATCGCCGCTCCCACAGGGGGGATCGCCGCTCCCACGGGAGGGATTGCCGCTGAGGCGAAAAGCGCTTTGTGTGGGAGCCGATTCATCGGCGAAGGGTGCTTGCGGTCGGGGTGATCGTCCGCGCCGTGCGGCGCGGACATCGCCGCTGAAGCGGCTCCCACAGGAGGGATTGCGGCTCCCACAGGAGGGATTGCGGCTCCCACAGGAGGGATCACGGCTCCCACAGGGGGGGGTGCCGCTGGGGCGGCTCTCGCAGGAATGCCTGCGGGGGGCCTCGGCAGGGCTTTCACGGGAAGGCGCATCAAGGCTTGAACTTCCGCTCGGTCCGCTCCAGGGAAGCGTTCTTCGGATCGATGCGGCGCACCTCGTTCAGCACTTTGCGGGCTTCGTCGTGCTCGCCTCGGTTCCACAGGACTTCGGCCAGGTGCACGCCGATGTCGGCGTCCTTGCGCTTGAGCCAGGCACTGCGCAGGGTACGCTCCGCCTGGTCCAGCTGGCCCTGGCGGAATTTCAGCCAGCCCCAGGAGTCGGCGACGGACGGGTCGTCCGGGCGTGCGCTACGGGCGGCTTCGATCAGGCTCTGCGCCTCGCCGAGATCGCGGTCGTTATCGGCCAGCGTGTAACCGAGGGCGTTGCTCGCCTCGATGTCGCCCGGCTTGATCTCGAGCACTTTACGAAAGTCGGCCACGGCCAGGTCGATCTTTCCGGCCTCGGCATAGGCCAGACCGCGGCCATAGAGCATGTCGGTGTCATCGGCCTTGACGCGCAGCGCCTTGCCATACGAAGCGGCAGCGGCGTCGAACTGACGGGCATCCATGTAGAGCTCGCCATCGAGGGCGAATGCCTTGAGCAACTGCTCGGGGCGATCCGCATAGGTGGTCTGCAGTTCGGCGACGATCTCGTGGGCGTCGTCGTCCTTGCCTTGCACGTGAAGCACCACGGCACTGCGCACCGAGGCGTCGTAGATGTGTGGATCGTCGTCGCCGACGGCGGCGTACCAGTCCAGCGCGTCCTCCTGTTTGCCGAGCAATTCGGCCATCTGGCCCAGGGTGAACGCATTTTCGGACTGCACATGGTCGGGCTGGTGACGGATCTCTTCGTACAGCCGGCCCACGGCCGTTTTGTCGTTGGCGCGGGCGGCCAGCGTCATCCGCATCGTGTAGGTATCGCTGTCCTGGGGGCCGCCGGCAAGGAGCTTCGAGGCGGCTTTCTCGTCGCCTCCCTGGGCCAGCACGCTGGCATACGCCAGGCGCAGGTGCGTGTTTTTCGGATCCTTGGCGACGGCCTTGGCGAAGAGCTTCTTCGCGGCCTCCTTGTCGCCGGCACGGAACTTCTGCTGGGCCGCCCACCCGTACGTGGTGCCGTCATGAAAGCGGGCTATGGCGCCGTCGCCGATGGTCTTCGCATAGTCGTGGCGTCCGAGGTTCTCGCCCAGTTCGCTCATCGCCAGCCAGGCGGTCGAATCGTTGGGCAAACGTTGCGGGGTGGCGACGCGCTCCAGCAAGACGCCTGCCTGCGCGGCGTCGCGCGCGCTCATCAGGGTTCGGCCGATCTCGCGCCAGGCATCCGGATCGCCGGTGGCAATCATGGCGTTGAGCTGGCGCTCCGCCTCCGTGGTGTCGCCACGGTCCAGGGCCACCCGCGCCCTGCCCTCGGAGAGATCGAGCGGCTTGCCGTGGAGGGCCGCCCAACGGTCGAGCGCCTTGGTGGCAGCCGCCTGGTCGTGTACCGCCAAGGCCAGTTCGGTGGCCCGCCCGGCGACCCGGGGATCGTCGCTCAATTGCGCCGCGTTGCCATAAGCCGCCGAGGCAGCCTTGAGATCGTTGGCCGCCAACGCAAAGTCACCGGCCATCAGCTGGGCCTGGACGTCGCGCTCGGGAGGCAGGGTGGCCACCTGGAGCCGATCCAGTGGCTGGACGCCGGTGCGGGTTGCCCTGGGCGCCTCGTGCGGGGCGACCGCGCACCCGGCCGCGAGGGCCGTCAAACCGACCATGGCCACAAAATGCCGCACTTGCTTGAACTTGGACCGACCGCTCAGCACACTAATCTCCGTCATAATCGATAGGGCGCTACAAGAGCCACGCACCTCGTGAGCGCACAATGCGCTCTTAGCTTAGCCGACGCCACCGAAGCCGACCCACGCCCGTCATGCCACTCATCGCCCTCGGGCTCAATCACCTCACCGCGCCGGTCAGCCTGCGCGAGCAGGTGGCATTCGATGCCGCGGTGGCGCCGCAGGCACTGGACGACCTTGTCCGCCAGCCGGGCGTGGAAGAGGCGATGATCCTCTCCACCTGCAATCGCACCGAGCTGTACTGCAGCGTGACCGAGGGTTTCGAAGGCGTACCGGGGCAGTGGCTGTCGCGTCAGCATCGATTGACCCCGCAACGCCTCGACGAGTTCCTTTACCGCCACGACGAGCAGGACGCGGTGCGCCACATGTTCCGCGTCGCCACCGGCCTGGACTCCATGGTCCTGGGCGAGCCACAGATCCTCGGCCAGGTGAAGGACGCCTACCAGCAGGCGCGTTCGGCGCAGAGCCTGCGCGCACCGATGGAGCGCCTGCTCCAGCACACATTCGCCGTCGCCAAGCGGGTCCGCACGGACACCCGCATCGGCGCTCACACCGTTTCCGTGGCATACACCGCCGTGCGCCTTGCCGAGCAGGTGTTCACCGACCTGCGCCAGGCCTGCGTGCTGCTGATCGGGGCCGGCGAGACGATCGAACTGGCTGCCCGACACCTGAGCGACAAGAAGCTGCGCCGGCTCATCGTGGCCAACCGCACCCTCGAGAACGCCCAGGAACTGGCCGGCCGTTACAGCGGATACGCCATCGCCCTGTCCGACCTGCCCCGCCACCTCGCCGAAGCCGATATCGTCATCACCTCGACGGCCTCGCGACTGCCGGTGGTGACGAAGCAGATGGTGGCCGATGCCATCAGCGCCCGCCGCCGCCGCC
This sequence comes from Luteibacter sp., assembly GCF_035539195.1. Classification (GTDB taxonomy): domain Bacteria; phylum Pseudomonadota; class Gammaproteobacteria; order Xanthomonadales; family Rhodanobacteraceae; genus Luteibacter. Next base: position 49,036 of record NZ_DATLIW010000018.1, on the reverse strand, counting down.
CCATGTTCATGGTCGACATCGCCGTACCTAGGGATATCGAGCCGGAAGTGGCCCAGCTCGACGACGTGTACCTCTACGGCATCGACGACCTCAAGCAGGTCATCGACGAGAACCGCCGTTCCCGCGAGCTGGCCGCCCGCGAGGCCGATGCGATCATCGACCTCCAGGTGGACCGCTATATGGCCTGGCGCCGCGCCTTGAGCCTGCGCAATCCTGCCGTGGACATGCGCGTCGCTGCCGAGGCCCAGCGCGACGAGGTCCTGGCTAAGGCCCAGGCAATGCTGCTCAGGGGCCGCTCCGCCGACGAAGCACTCGCCTTCCTGGCCAATACGCTGACCAACAAACTGCTCCACGCGCCCAGCGCCCGCCTGCGCGACGCCGCGCTTTCCGGCGATCTCGACCTTCTCCACGCGGCCGGCCGACTGTACGGACTGGACCCGGACGACGACGTTTCCGCATGATGTGCGGCTCCTGCCACACCGCGTGCTCCGAATGACCCCCTCGATCCGTCGCAAACTCGAAGCCCTTGCCGAACGGCACGAAGAAATCGGGCGGCTGCTCGCCCAGCCGGACGTCCTCGCCGACAGCCAACGCTTCCGCGACCTCTCGCGCGAATACGCGCAGCTCGAGCCGGTCACGCTGTCGCTGAGGGAACACGACACCGCCGAACGCGAACTGACCGAGTCGAGGGCCATGCTCGACGACCCTGAAATGCGCGAGATGGCCGCCGACGATATCGCACGGGTCGAAAGCCGCTTGCGCGATCTCGATGCCGACCTGCAGGTGTTGCTGCTGCCCAAGGATCCACGCGACGACGGCAATCTCTTCCTCGAGGTCCGTGCCGGCACCGGTGGCGACGAGGCCGCCATCTTCGCCGGCGACCTCTTCCGCATGTACGTGCGTTATGCCGAGCGTCAGCGCTGGCACGTGGAAATCCTGCATGCCAACGAAGGCGAGCACGGCGGCTACAAGGAAGTGGTCGCGCGCGTCGAAGGTCGTGGCGCCTACTCGAAACTGAAGTTCGAGTCCGGCACGCACCGCGTGCAGCGCGTCCCGGAAACGGAATCGCAGGGTCGCATCCATACCTCGGCCGCCACGGTCGCGATCCTGCCCGAGCAGGACGAGATCGATGACATCGAAATCCGCGATGGCGACCTCAAGATCGACACCTTCCGCGCCTCCGGTGCCGGTGGCCAGCACGTCAACAAGACCGATTCGGCCATCCGCATCACGCACCTGCCCACCGGCACCGTGGTCGAATGCCAGGACGAACGCAGCCAGCACAAGAACCGCGCCCGCGCGATGAGCCTGCTCAAGGCCAGGTTGCTGGACGCGGAACGGAGCAAGCAGAGCGCCGTGCAGGCCGAGTCCCGGCGCCTGCAGGTCGGCTCGGGCGATCGCAGCCAGCGCATCCGCACGTATAGCTATCCGCAGGGCCGGATCACCGATCATCGGATCAACCTCACCTTGTATCGCCTGCTGGAGACGATGCAGGGCGACCTGGACGAGCTGATCGACACGCTGACCCGCGAGCACCAGGCGGATGAGCTGCAGAACCTGATCGCGGCAACCTGAAGGGCATCGCCGCTGAAGCGGCTCCCACAAAAAGCCACGCCCCGTGTGGATGCCGATCCACCGGCGATGCCCCCTGTGGGAGCCGATTCATCGGCGACGCCCCATGTGGGAGCCGCTTCAGCGGCGACGCCCCATGTGGGAGCCGATTCATCGGCGATGGGTGCTCGCGCCAAACTTACATTTTCTGGCCCACAATGCCGGTCACCTCCCCGTGGAACGGAACCGAACCGATGGGCAAGAAGAAAAAGAAAACCTACGAGCATGACCTCGAGGCCCTGCAAATCGAGCTGGTCGGCCTGACGCGCTGGTTGCGGGCCACCGGCAAACGCATGCTGGTGATCCTCGAAGGACGCGACGCCGCGGGCAAGGGCGGCACCATCAAGGCGATCACGGACAAGCTCGACACCCGGGCCGCGCGCGTGGTCGCGCTGGGCAAGCCGTCGCATACCGAGGAAGGCCAGTGGTACTTCCAGCGCTATGTCACCGAACTACCCACGGCCGGCGAGCTCGTGCTGTTCGATCGCAGCTGGTACAACCGCGCCGTCGTCGAACCCGCCATGGGCTTCTGCACGGAGGATCAGTACGACAGCTTCATGAAGGCCTGCCCGGCGTTCGAGAAGCTCCTCACCGACGACGGCATCATCCTGGTCAAATACTGGCTGTCGGTCGACCAGGAACCCCAGGAGAAGCGCTTCGCCGAACGCGCGGCCGATCCGCTCAAGCGCTGGAAGCTCTCCCCCGTGGACCTCAAGGCCCGCGAGAAGTACGTCGAGATGGGCGACCTGCGTGATGCGATGATCCAGCACACGCACACCGCCGATGCACCCTGGTTCGTCGCCGACTTCAACAACCAGAAAGAAGGCCGGTTGAACCTGATCCGCCATCTGCTCGACCAGGTGCCCGACAAGTTCACGCCGGACAAGCCATTCGACCTGCCGCCGCTGAAGAACAAGCCGAAGAAAGACAAGGTCACCGCCAAGGCGGAAAAGGTGCCGAAGGTCTATTGACGCGCGGCGGTACGACGCACCGGCGCCTTGCGTTTCGGCAGGCGCCCGTTGCGCGACAGCCTCAGCCACTGGCGCAGCGCCAGCAGACCGCCGGCCGATTCGATCATCGCCGCGGGCACCCACATGATCACGCCACCGATCAGCTGACCGGTGAGCACGTTGAGGGTGAAGGCGCGCCCGCAGATCTCGAAGATCGGATAGAGGTCGGTCTTCGAAAAGGTGACGATCGCGCCGGCGACGATCTGCGGGGTCATGGTGATCGCCGGCGACAGCACGCGGATGCCCGGGGACATCCTTCCCGGCGGCTTCGGGCGGTGATCGAGGACGATCGACCAGTAGGCCAGCCCCGAGAGCACCATCGACCAGTTCATCGCGCGGTAGATCCGCCAGTCCAGCATCGCCATGGTCTGCATGTCGGGGATGAGCCAGACCAGGATCAGGGCGACGAAGAACGCGGTGACGAAAGCGGGGTTGAACAGGCACGCCGCGCACACACGCCAGGCCGCGGATCGCCCGGCGCGACGCAGGCGGACGCGTAACCACAAGGGCAGGCCCGCACGGAGCACCGTGCCCGGATACGCGGCGATCACCAGTAGCGGAGCCAGGTGATGCAACAGCACCTGCTGAATGCGGTGCATGAAGAACTCATGCTCGGCGTAGTAATCGAAATACGTGTGCAGCGCCACGTAGACGATCCCCATGCCCGTCCAGAACGCCGCCTGGCGCAGCGGAGCGACCGGCAGGCGCCGGCTGCCGGCGAGATACGCGGCGGACGTGGCAAGGAACACGACGAGGAACACCCAGGAGAACTCCCAGGGCACGATCCACTTCATGACGTCGGCACCCATCCGCTCAGACGACGCGACGGGCGCGACGCGTGCGACGCCAGCCGTAGATCAGGCCAAGCAACGCGACCAACCCCGGCACCAGCACGATATTGATGAACTTCAGGCGCAGGCCCAGCGCGTCGATCTCGGCATTGAGCTGGTGTTGCACGTCGCGCAGCTCCTTGCCGATCGCGAGCTTGCGCTGCAGGTACTGCTCCACCTCGCGGCGCTGCTCCGCCGTCGCGGTCGCCGGACCCGTCACGCCCTTGGCCGGTTGCAATTCCGCAAGGCGCCGCTGGGTCTCATAGAGTTCGTTCTCGAGTTCGCGTTTCTTGACCAGGAACTTGCGGTCGGCCGCAGCCTGCAAGGCCTTCACCCGGGTGAACGGCCGCTGCGAATTCACCCTGCCGCGGATCGACAGCAAGGCGGTCGAGCCGCCCAGGTTGTCGACGAGGTTCGCCACGAAATCCCCGTTGTTGGCGAACGGGGTGAGCTGCTGCTGACCGAGCAGGGGCTGCACGTCGATCCACAAGCGATCCGACAGCAGATCCGTGTCGGCTACCAGGACGATCTCGCCCGGACCACTGGCGACGGCGAGGTGTCCTTTCTCCGTGCGCTCGGGGAACGCCGTGCGGAAGGTATCGCGCAGGCGGGCCGCCAGCAGGTAGCGTTCGTGCGTCGGTTCGTAGTTGTCGAGCAGGCTGGTCGGATCGCCCGCCGAATCGCGTACGCGCTGGGCAGGCACGATCGCCGCTTCGTCCGAGGTCTGCACCAGCGGGATGAGGCGCGCCTTCGTATCCTGCGCGAGCTCGAAGAAACCCGCGGTCGAAAAGTTGATTCGCTGCAGGCTGGCCGTGACGACGTCGTCGTGGTTGAGCTCCTGCGCACCCAGGCCGAGCATGGCCGGGTGGCCGATGCTGTTGCCGTTGAGTTCGATGGTCAGGGCCTGCGAGCGATCGAGCACCACACGCGTCGGATCGAACACCACGCCCCAGGCCCGGAACAGGCGTGGCAGGTTCGAGTCGTGATCGTCGACCGTGCCGTGCGAGTCCACCATCGGTGCCGTATCCATCTCCGCGTCCGGATCGACGAAAACGACGAGATGCCCCCCGCGCAGCACGAACTGGTCGATCGCGTACTGCGCGTCGTCCGACAGGTGCTTCGGGTGGATGAGCAGCAGCACGCTGATCGCCGGATCGATCCGCTTGGCTCCATCCGGATCGATCGTGGTGACCTCGGCCAGCTGCTCGAGCTGGCGCATCAGCGTCCAGGCCGGCTCGCCGATCACCAGGTTGCCGTCGACCGGCAGGGAGCTCATCACACCCAGCCGTGGTTTCTTCGGCATCCCCACTTCATAGAGCAGCTTGGCGATGTCGTACTCGACAAAGGCCTCGCGGGCCGGATCGAAGAACGGAATGGCTTGCGGTACGGTATCGCCCGGGCCGCTGCTGCCGACCAGACCGAAGAAGACCCGCTCACCGTTGCTGCCGCCGCTGGCCGGCGTCAGGCCATAGCTTTCGGCGGCATCTTCGTCGTCCGAATACGGCACGGGATCGATGACACGCAGGCGGATCCGTCCATGCGCGCGGACGGCGATCTCGCGCAACATCTCGTGTACGCGCTGCTCGTAGCTACGTAGCTGGGCCAGGTCGCGCGTGGCATGGTCGGAAAAATACAGCGTGAGCGTCAGCGGCTTGTTCAGGCCATCGACGATGTCGAGCGTACCGGGCGTGAGCGTATAGATCCGGTCCGAAGTGAGATCCACGCGCGCGGTACGCAGTGACAGCGAACTGAAGGCGATCGTGACCAGGAACAGGACCAGGATGCCGAGCAAGGAGAGCCGCAGCAGGAAGGGGCGTGTCAGGTGCAGGTGTCGTGGCATGCTCATCGCGTCCTCTTCAGGTCGAGGACGACAACGCTCGCTGCCAGCCAGGCCACGATCGTGGCGAAGAAGTACACCAGGTCACGCAGATCGAGCACACCGCGGGCGATCGCGTTGGCGTGACGCGCGATGCTCAGCTGGCCGAGCGCGCCGATGACCTTCGGCGGCACCGCGTCCTGGAAAAAGTCGAGCACCTGCGGCTGTCCGGCGAGCAAGAGCAGGAAGCACACCGCCGCGGTGAGGATGAAGGCGATGATCTGGCTGCGCGTCGCCGTGGACATGCACGTGCCGATGGCGATGAAGGCCCCGGCCATCAGCCAGCTGCCGACGTAACCGGCGAGGATCACCCCGTTGTCGGGGTCCCCGAGGTAGTTCACGGTGATCCAGATCGGGAAGGTCAGGACCAGGCAGATGCCGATGAAGGCCCAGGCGGCGAGGAACTTGCCGAGCACGGCCTGCGAGATCGATACCGGCAGCGAGAACAGCAATTCCAGCGTGCCCGAGGCGCGCTCTTCCGCCCACATGGACATGGTCACCGCGGGAACCAGCACCAGGTAGAGCCAAGGGTGCATGTCGAAAAAGGGTTGCAGATCGGCCAGGCCGCGATCGTAGAAGTCGCCCGTATAGAACGTCAGCACGCCGGCCATGACCAGGAAGATCACCATGAACACATACGCCACCGGCGTGACGAAATAGCTCCATAGCTCGCGACGCATGATCGCCGTCACGCCGCTCATGCCTGCGCTCCGCGCGACTGTGTGGTGATCTGGCGGAACACCTCGTCGAGGCGTCCCTGCTCGAGCTGGATTTCCGAAACCTCGAGATTCTGCGTACGCAGCAAAGCCTGCACCTCGTCGAGGATGGGTTGGCCGTTACGGGGAAACACCGTGACGCGGCCGTCGAGGGGATCCACTTCCACCGATGCGACGTTGGGAATGCGGGCCAGCATCTCGCGAGACACGCCGCTCCCGGGCGCGCTGAACGACACCGCGCCGTGGTAGCGCGAGCGTGCTTCCAGCTCGGCCGGGGTCGCGTCGGCGAGAAGGCGACCGTTAGCAATGATGGCCACGCGATTGCACAGCGCGTGTACCTCTTCGAGCAGATGGGTGGAGATCAGGATGGTGCGTTCGCGCGCCATCGCGTCGATGAGCATGCGTACCGAGTGCTTCTGGTTCGGATCGAGGCCGTCCGTGGGTTCGTCCAGCATCAGCACCGGCGGATCGTGCAGGATCGCCTGCGCGAGGCCCACGCGCCGGCGCAGTCCCTTCGACAGGGTACCGATGGTCTGCTCGAGCACATCTTCCAGCTCGAGCCGCATCACCACTTCGTCGAACCGACGAAAGGCGATGTCCCGGTCCAGTCCACGCACGCGGACCATGAAGACCAGGAATTCCCGGATGGTCATTTCGCCGTAGCTGGGCGCACCCTCGGGCAGGTAACCCAGCGCCCGCTTGGCGGCGAGGGGTTCCTTGCGCACATCGTGTCCGCAGACCCGGGCCGTGCCTGACGTGGGCGCGAGGAACCCGGCAATCATCCGCATGGCGGTCGATTTGCCCGCCCCGTTGGGCCCGAGCAAGCCAAGCACCTGCCCCGGCTCGGCGCGCAGGGTCAGGGCATCCACCGCGGTCAGCGGCCCATAACAACGAGTGAGTCGGTCGGTCTCGATCATTGCTTCGCAGTGTAGCGAGCGGCTCGGCGGATAGCTCGCTGCCTGACGTCGGGCATCCCTCGGTAACCTGGCGATCGCCGCTGAAGCGGCTCTCACACCAAAAAAAAGATTCATCGCGGAAGTCCGGGGACGCCGAAGGCATCGGTTCACTCAGCGGCTGATGCCGCGGCGAGCGCGGACGTTACGGCGCAGAGCCTTCGGTGCCCACCCTCGCTGCTCAGACAGGTCCTCCGCGTTCGGTGCGGAAGGCCGCTGCGCGGCCGGTGTCTTATATGGCCTGCGGCCGCTCACTTGTGCGGAACTCGCCTCGAGGGTGGGCACCGAAGACTCTCCCGGACCGTGAGGTTCGCGTGGGTCGAGCCAAAGCCGCCACGGCATCGCCGGCAAGCCGACACAAGCGCGACGAAGGTGGTGGACAACCGGATACCAGCAACCGCTTCCGCATCGACCCGGAGTTCCGGGCACGGCCGGGGCCGACGACGGCACCACACAACGGCTCTCCTGCCAGCTGACCGTATCGTCGTGAGAGACCTTGGCGTCCACCCTCGAGGCGAGTTCCGCACAAGTGAGCGGCCGTAGGCCATATAGATACATAGGCCGCGCAGCGGCCTTCCGCACCGAACGCGGAGGACCTGTCTGAGCAGCGAGGGTGGGCGCCAAGGTCTCCCTGCGAAACGCCCAAGTGTACAAAGCGATGGCGAAGCCGAGCCCCGCGAGGCCGAAGGCGAGCGAGGCGCAAGGTGCGAACGAAGGCTGGCATGCCCAGCACCCGCCACCGGCAATCCGCGAAGAACCAAAAAAGAGCCCGGCAAAAAGCCGGGCCCTTGCATTGCAACGAGCTACGTAGCGGTTACTTCTTGCGCGCGCGCTTCGCTACCGCCGTCTTCTTCACGGCAACCGTCGCCTTCTTCACCGGCGCGGCCTTGCGTGCCGCGGCAACCTTCTTCACGGTCGCCTTCTTCGGAGCCGCCTTCTTCACCGCGGACTTGCGAGCCGGCGCGGCCTTCTTCGTCGCGGCGACGCGCGCCGTCTTCTTCGCGACGGCCCGCTTGGCAGTCTTCCGGGTGGCCGGCTTCTTCTCGACGCTCGCCGACGGATCCACCTTGGGCTTCGCGGTACGCCGAGCATTGAGTTCCGCCGCCGAGTTCAGCGGACGCCACGAGCGGCCACCGAGGGCCAGCAGCGTGTCGGCAGAGGCCGGGCCCGCGCTGCCCGACGCATAGTTCGGGAAGTCCGCCGGGGTGCGCTGCGCCCAGTCGTCGAGGATCGGCTGCACGGCACGCCAGCAGGCCTCGACCATGTCGGCGCGCTGGAACAGCGTTGCGTCACCGGTCATGCAATCGTAGAGCAGCGTTTCGTAGCCCACGTTCGGCTCGGCACGGAACCAGTCGGCGTACTTGAAATCCATGCGCACCGGCGCGAGCTCCACACGCGGACCAGGACGCTTCACGTCAAACTGCAGCGAGATACCCTCGTCCGGCTGGATCTGCAGGACCAGCCAGTCCGGACCGAACGCGTCCATGCCGGTGCCACGGAACGGAGCGAATGGCGCGGACTTGAAGCGGATCGCGATCTCCGTCGTACGCCGTCCCATGTGCTTGCCGGTGCGCAGGTAGAACGGCACGCCCGACCAGCGCCAGGTATCGATCGACAGCTTCAGCGCGACGAACGTCTCGGTGACCGAGTCCGAGGCCACGTTCGGCTCGTCGCGGTAGGAGGTCGCCAGTTCGTTGTTGACCGCGCCGGGGCCGTACTGGCCGCGCACGGCGTCTTCGGGCTGGATGGGGCGGATCGCCTCGATCGTCTCGGCCTTGCGCGTACGCACGGCTTCGGCATCGAACGAGGTCGGTGGCTCCATGGCCACCATCGCCAGCAACTGGAACAGATGGTTCGGCACCATGTCGCGCAGCGCGCCGGTCTGCTCGTAGAACGAGCCGCGGCGCTCCACGCCGACGGTTTCGGCCACGGTGATCTGCACGTGGTCGATGCGGTCGCGATTCCAGATCGGCTCGAACAGGCCGTTGGCAAAACGGAAGGCCATGATGTTCTGCACCGTTTCCTTGCCGAGGAAATGGTCGATGCGATAGATCTGGTCTTCGCGAAGCACCTTGAGGATGCGCTCGTTCAACGCATGCGCCGAAGCGAGGTCGTGGCCGAACGGCTTCTCGATGATCACGCGACGCCAGAAGCGGCCGTCCGCGCCACCGTCGTCGACCAGGCCCGCATGCTTGAGCTGTTCGATCACGTCACCGAAGAAGCGCTCCGGGGTAGCCAGGTAGAAGAGCACGTTGCCCTGGGTGCCGCGACGGCGCTCGGCATCCTTGAGCTTGGTGGCGAGGCTCTGGAACGCGCTGAGGTCGTCGAAATCGCCGGCGTGGTAGCTCATCTGGCTACTCAGCCAGCCCCAGGCCTCTTCGTCGAGCTTCGCGCCCGAGTTGCCTACGTAGCGCTCGAGCGCCGTGTGCAGGCTCTTCTTCCAGGCGTTGTCGGCCATCTTTCCGTGATTGAAACCGATCACGGAAAAGTTGTCGGACAACAGGCCGGTGCGACGCATGTTGTACAGGGCGGGAACCACGAGGCGGCTGGTGAGGTCGCCGGCAGCGCCGAAAATCACGACGGTACACGGGTCGGCCGGGTGAGCGCGCGAGGTGACGCGCTTCGATTGGGCTTGGCTCATGCACGGACTCCTTGGGGATCGGTGGTATTAGGGGAAGCGTGGCTGTCGGCAGTCGCGCTGTAACCATGCGCGAGACTGAAAGCGGCATTAACCAACGCTACGTGGGAAAAGGCTTGTGGGAAATTGCCCAGCAGTCGTTTCGACCGTGGATCGTACTCCTCTGCGAGCAATCCGAGGTCGTTCGAAAGAGCGACCAGCCGGGTGAAAAGCGCCCTCGCTTCGTCCAGCCGGCCCAACAGCACGTAGTTTTCCACCAGCCAGAAGCTGCATGGCAGGAACTCGCCTTCGCCGGGCGGCAGGCCGTCGACGCCACTGCGTGTGTCGTAGCGGCGGACGAACCCCTCCACGAGCAACTCCTCCTCGATCGCCCGGACCGTGGCGACGATGCGCGGATCGTCCGGGGGAAGGAAATCGGTGAGCGTCACCAGCAGCAGGCTGGCATCGAGTTCGGTCGAACCATAGGACTGCGTGAAGCAGCCACGCACCGGGTCCACGCCCTTGGCCAGGATATCGGCCTTGATCTCGTCGGCGACCCCGCGCCAACGCCGGACGAAATCCGGGTCGCGGCCGTCACGGTCCTGCTCGGCCGCACGCTGGAACGCCAGCCAGGCCATGACTTTCGAATGGACGAAGTGGCGGGGCTCGCCCCGGATCTCCCAGATGCCTTCATCCGGCTGGCGCCAGATGCTTTCGAGGTGCTCCAGGAACACCGACTGCACGTCATCGGCATCGGGCTGCAGGGCGACGCCATGGCGCACCGCGTGGGCGAAGGCACCGACCAGCTCGCCGAAGATATCCAGCTGGAACTGGGCGGACGCCGCATTGCCCACACGGACGGGCTTGGCCCCTTCGTAACCGGACAACCACGGCAATTCATACTCTTCGAGCCGACGCTCGCCGGCCAGGCCATAGAGCACCTGCAGTTGGTCGGGGGAGCCGGCGACGGCGCGACGCACCCATTCTCGCCAGGCGCTGGCTTCGTCGTGGTAGCCGGCGTTGACCAGCGCAGAGAGGACGAACGTGGCGTCACGGGCCCAGCAGAAGCGGTAATCCCAGTTCCGTTCGCCGCCCAGCTGTTCGGGCAGGGAGGTGGTCGGCGCCGCCACGATACCGCCGGTGGGCAGGTAGCTCAGGCCCTTGAGCACGATGAGTGAGCGACGCACGATGTCGCTCCACTCGCCGGAGTCGTTGCAACGACCGGACCAGCCTTCCCAGAAGGCCAGCGAATCCTTCAACTCCTGCCGTGCATCGAGCGCTTCGGGTGGCGGCAGGTGGGATGGCCCCCAGGCCATGACGAAGGGGACCGAGTCTCCCGCGCTCACCGCGAAACGGGCCACGCTATGCATGCCCTCGCCTTCGACGGCGATCGGGCTGCGCACCACGAGGAGGTCGGGCCCGGCGACCGCGGTGATCGTCTGCTCGTCGAGCCTGGATACCCACGGCACGGCGCTGCCATAGTCGAAGCGGACTGTGAGGACACTCTTGAAGTCCACGCGACCTTCGATGCCTTCGACAATCCGCGTCACGCCCACCTGCTCCCCGGCAAACGGCATGAAGTCGATGACGCGGGCGCGGCCCGTAGCCGTTCGCCATTCGGTCTCCAGGACGAGACTGCCGTCGATGTAGTGGCGTTCGCTGGTGGCGTCGGGATCGGATGGCGCGATGCGCCAGCGCCCATCGCTTTCGTCGCCGACCAAAGCGGCGAAACAGGCGGCCGAGTCAAACCGCGGTACGCATAGCCAATCAATGGAACCGTTGCGCGCTACCAGCGCGGCGCTGCGGCAGTTGCCGAGCATTGCGTAGTCTTCGATCCGGGATGCCATGAAGTCCTCGTCGCGTGGGCGCTATTCCGTTAACGGTAGCCGCCGGGACGTTAGAACCGCGTAGCGATCAGTGACCCGAACCGGCGACCGGCGCACGATCGCCACGTGACGCTTCGAAGAGGCTATGCGCAAGTTCCTGCTCTCCGTAGATCACTTCGCTGGCACCGAGCCCGGCAAGATGGTCCATGCACTCCTGCGAATGGGCGCGAGCCACGATCGGCAGGTCGGCGCGCAACTGGCGTGCCGCCCGCACCACCTGCCCGGCTTCGAACGGATCCGGGACGGCCACGATCAGCGCTCGCGCGCCAGCGAGGTTGGCCTCGGCGAGGACGAGCGCCGCGGCGGCGTTGCCAATGACGACATCGGCGTCGCCCGAATCACGCAGGGCGCGCACCGCGTCCTCGTCGGTTTCGATGACCAGCACGCGCGCACCGGCCGCACGCAGCTCCGCGAAGACGCGGCGACCGACGCGGCCGAAACCGACCAACACCGTATGCCCGCCGGTGGCTGCCGGATGCGGTTCCGGCGCGTCGGCGTCGTGCTTCGCGATCCAGCGGTCCAGGGCCACGAAGAGCAGCGGATTGACCAGGATGGAGACGATCGCCGCGGCGAGAATGACATCGCGCGCCTGCTCGCTGATCAGGCCGACCGAGACACCGAGCGCGGCGAGGATGAACGAGAATTCGCCGATCTGCGCAAGACTCGTCGCGATGGTCAGCGCCGTCTTCACCGGCCGGCCGAAAGCCCGCACGATGACGAACGCGGCAGCCGACTTGCCGACGATGATGATCAGGCAGGCGGCCAGCACGATCCAGGGATGCTCGACGAGGATATGCGGGTTGAACAGCATACCGATGGAGACGAAGAAGAGGACCGCGAATGCATCGCGCAGCGGCAGGGTTTCCTCGGCGGCCTGCTGCGACAGTTTCGATTCGCCCATCATCATGCCGGCGAAAAAGGCACCGAGTTCGAACGACACGTCGAACAGGTGCGCGGCACCGAAGGCCACGCCCAGCGCCATCGCCAGCACGGCGAGGCGGAACAGCTCGCGCGAACCGGTGGCCGAAACAGCCTGCAGCGTCCACGGGATGACGCGCTTGCCGACGATGAGCATCAGCGCGACGAAGACCACCACCTTGCCGACGGTCCACGCGACGGTCTCGAAAAGTTCGCCCATCGACGGCGCCGCGCCGCCCTTCTCCGAACCGAGGAAGCCGCCGATCGCCGGCAGCAGCACCAGCGCGAGCACCATGGCGAGGTCTTCGACGATCAGCCAACCCACCGCGATACGTCCACGATCGCTGTCGAGCAGCCTGCGCTCCTCCATCGCGCGCAACAAGACGACGGTACTGGCAACCGAAAGCGCGAGACCGAAGACGAATCCCTGGGCGAGCGGCCAGTCGAGCCACCAGCCGAGCAACATGCCCAGGCCGGTGGCGACGCCCATCTGCACGGCCGCGCCGGGGATCGAGATCGCCTTGACCGAGAGCAGGTCCTTGAGCGAGAAGTGCAGCCCCACACCGAACATCAGCAGGATGACGCCGAGGTCGGCCAGTTCCTGCGCGATACCCGCATCGGCCACGTAGCCCGGCGTGAAAGGCCCGGCCACGACACCTGCGACGAGATAGCCGGCGAGAACCGGGAGCCGAAGGCGGTTGGCGATGGCGCCGAAGATGAAAGCGAGGACAAGGCCACCGACGATGGTGGCGATGAGTGGCGTGGCGTCGTGCATGGGCGGCTCCTGGAGTCGTCGTTGGCCGCGACCGGACGTCGCGGCATGCACCCTCGTCTTGTCACCTGGAACCGGCGAACGTAGCGATGTCGGGTCAGCCCCTGAAGATTGGGGACGATACGATGGGCATGCAAGCGAAACCGGACATTTTCTTCATGGGGGACGCGGAGTTGAGAATAACCTCAAGCTCCGCTCGCCGTCAGTACCGCCAGGAAATCCTTGCCATATCGCTTGAGTTTGTTCTCGCCCACACCGCTGATCGAACCCAGTTCGTCTTCGTTCGCGGGCAAGGCACGGAGCATCGCAAGCAGGGTCGCGTCGTGGAAGATGACATACGCCGGCACGCCATGCTGTTTGGCCAGTTCCGAGCGCACGCGCCGCAGCTCGCTCCATAGCGGCTGCTCGATTTCCTCGATACCAAGCGACCCGCCCGTGGTGGCCGGCGACGGCCGCGCATTGCGCCGCCCCTTGGCCGGACGTGCGTCCTCGCGCAGCCACACCTTGCGCTCGCCCTTGAGTACGGGGCCGCTGGTCGGCGACAGACGCAACGTGCCGTAACCTTCGGGATCGGCTTCGATCAGGCCGGCGGCCAACAACTGGCGGAAGACCGAGCGCCATTGCGTGGCGTCCATGTCGGCACCCACGCCGAACACCGTGAGCTGGTCGTGGCGCAGGTCGCGCACGCGCTCGCCCGCTTCGCCACGAAGAATCTCGATGAGATGACCCGCGCCGTAACGCTGGCCGCTGCGATAAATGCACGACATGGCCTTCTGCGCGGCAAGCGTCGCGTCCCACGTCGTCGGAGGAACCAGGCAGTTGTCGCAGTTGCCGCAGGGTTGCGGGTAGACCTCGGCGAAGGCCTCTAGCAGCAACTGGCGACGGCATCGCGTGGCCTCGGCAAAGCCGAGCAGGGAGTCGAGCTTGAGGCGTTCGATGCGCTTGCGATCGTCACCCGCCTCGGACTGCGAAATCATCTGGCTCATGGTGACGACGTCGCCCAGGCCATAGACCATCCAGGCTTCGGCGGGCAGGCCGTCGCGACCCGCACGCCCGGTTTCCTGGTAGTAGCCCTCCATGCTGCGCGGCAGGTCGAGGTGGGCGACGAAGCGGACGTCGGGCTTGTCGATGCCCATGCCGAAAGCGACGGTCGCCACCATGACGATGGCGTCCTCGCGAAGGAAACGCTGCTGATGGCGCGTGCGCGTTTCGCCGTCGAGTCCGGCGTGATATGGCAAGGCTTCCACGCCGGCCTCGACCAGCCACGCCGCCGTCTCGTCGACCTTGCGGCGGCTGAGGCAATAGACGATGCCGGCTTCGCCGCGGTGGGCATCGAGGAAGTCGAGCAGCTGCCGACGCGCGTTCTGTCGCGGGGCCACCCGGTAACGGATGTTCGGCCGGTCGAAGCTGGAGACGAAGCGGCGCGCGGCATGGAGCCCGAGCCGTTCGACGATCTCCTCCCGCGTGCGGTCGTCCGCCGTGGCGGTGAGGGCGATGCGCGGCACTTCCGGAAAGCGCTCGTGGAGGATCGCCAGCTCGCGGTATTCCGGGCGGAAGTCGTGACCCCACTGGGAAACGCAGTGCGCTTCGTCGATGGCGAACAGGGCGATGGGAATGCGATCGAGCAGGCCGAGGAAGCGCCCGGTGAGCAGTCGTTCCGGTGCCACGTAGAGCATGTCCAGGTCGCCGGCGAGGAGCAGTTCCTCCACCTCGCGCTGGGTTGCCGAATCCAGGCTGGAGTTGAGGTAGCGGGCGCGAACGCCGGCTTCGGTCAATGCGTCGACCTGATCCTGCATGAGGGCGATCAGCGGGGAGACGACGATACCCGTGCCGTGACGTATCAGCGCGGGAATCTGGAAACACAACGATTTGCCGCCACCGGTGGGCATCAGAACGAGGGCGTCGCCGCCGTTGGCGACCTCCTCGACGATGGCCTGTTGCTGGCCGCGGAACTCGGGGTAACCAAAAACGGAATGAAGGAGGTCGTGGGCCTGGGACTGCATGCCGTCATGCTAACAAACGGGGGGCCCGATCTGGCATGCACTGGCAGCTGAACGAGGTGTAGGCCTACGCCGATTTGAGATGAAAGCGATGTTCTTTAGCGGCGCACGAGCAGGTAATGGGGGCGAGCCCGATCCGTGGCTCGTCGGCTGTTCGCATCCTTCGAAGGGGAAGGAAAATGAAGAATCCGTGTCCCGCCGCTGTATGCCTCGCCTGCACCTTGCTTGCGAGCGCCCAATTCGCCCGTGCCGAAACCGGCCGGATCGACTTCGCCGGAAGTATCGCCGAGCCAGGCTGCCCCCTGCGGGACGGCGCCTTCGATTGTGGGCCAGAGCGGTATGCGACAGCCGTCGTCGAGGCGCTCGACCTGGCGTCCGCTCAGCGCCGGATCCCCGTCGAGCTGTTCGCCTACGCGTTGCAGCGCGACCGTTCCGCCGGCTGGCAGGTGCTCGACGTCACCTATCGCTGAAGTCGCCGCGGCTCATCCCCAGATCGCCCGGTCCAGGTCGTGGTCGAGCCCGAAGGCGCTCATGGGCACGCGGCCATCCTTCACCGTGACACCCTCTGCCTTGAGCCGCCGGCATTGCTCGCGGAAGCCCTGCGTCCCTGCGGGAATGCCGATGCGTCCGTCCGCCCGCAGGACGCGGTGCCAGGGAAGGTCGAGCCGGTTCGGCGCATCGCCCAGCACGCGGCCGATCAGCCGGGCGCGCCCCGGGTAGCCGGCCCGTGCCGCGATGGCGCCGTAGCTGGCCACCCGGCCACGGGGGATCGCCGCTACCGCTTCGATGATCCGCGTCGCGCGGAGCACGCGGGCCTCGTCGTCGTCGAGTTCATCCGTCATGGTCGTTTCATGCATGCCTGGAAACGGCAGGGAGCGTACCATCGACCCTCCCCAGTGACGGACCTTCCCTACGGCCATGCGACACTTCGAGGCAATCCGCTCCCATGTCGGCGGCGTTCACAAGCTCCGCCAGAACGAGCCCTACGTCATCAGCTTCGACCTGGAACTGCCGGACGGGCGCCACCAGGGCATCTACCTGGCCGAACTGGAAGATGCCGAAGGCCTCCGCTTCCTGCGGCTGTCGACCCCGATCGGCCCTCTCGCCGGCGTCGACGCGCGTCGCTGCCTCCGCTTCAACTGGGAGCAGCGCACGGGCTACCTCGCCGAGGCCGACCTCGACGGCTCGCCCTACCTGCACCTGTGCGAGAACCGCCCCTACGATTACCTCGACGAACGCGAGCTCGCGCGCCTGATCGAGGAGCTTGGCGCCACAGGCGACCAGCTCGAACAAGTCGTCAACGGCGAAGCCGACGCCCTCTGAATCAGAGGAACAGGCGGCTGAGCTTGACCAGGCCGTAGCCGATCCCCGCCGTGATCGGCAGGGTGAGGATCCAGGCCCATACCATCCGCTCGACGACGGACCAGCGGATCGCGTTCCAGCGCTTGGCCGCGCCCACGCCCATGATCGACGCGGACACGTTGTGCGTGGTCGAGACCGGCACACCGAGCAGCGAGGCGGTGAGGATCACCGCCGCCGAACTACCCTCGGCGGCGAAACCGTTGATCGGGTGCAGCTTGACCATCTTGTGGCCCAGCGTCTTGATGATGCGCCAGCCACCGCCCGCGGTACCTGCGGCCATGGTCAGCGCGCAGACCACCTTGACCCAGATCGGGATCGGGAAGCCGCCGGGCGCTGCGGGGTCGTGCGGAATGCGCAGGAAGTGCAGGATCGTCGGCAGATGGTCGAAGTTACCCGCCGCCGTCGCACCGGCCAGCGCCAGCGCGATGATGCCCATGCTCTTCTGCGCGTCGTTCATGCCGTGGGACAAGCCCATCGCGCTCGCCGAGACGATCTGCGCCTTGCCGAAGAAGCTGTTGACGAAGGGCGTCCGGCCGAAACGGCGCAGCGCACCCTTGCGGCTCGAGAAGAAGCCGAGCAACGCATACAGGCCACCCATCAGCGCGTAACCGATCACGAAGCCGAGGAAGGGCGAGACGATCATCGGCAGGATGACCTTGGGCAGCACGCCCTTGCCCAGCCACCAGTGGGCGCCACCCTCCCACCAGATGATCGCATGCAGGTTGCCGTCGGAGGCCGCCAGCGCGGCGCCACAGAGGCCGCCGACGAGGGCGTGGCTGGAGCTGGACGGCAGGCCCATCCACCAGGTGATGAGGTTCCAGATGGTCGCGCCGAGCAGTGCGCTGATCAGCAGTTGCGAACCCACGTCGACCACGCCGGTGTCGACCAGGCCCGAAGCGATCGTCGCCGCCACGGCGGTACCCCACAGGGCGCCGGCGAGATTGGTGACCGCCGCCAGCAGGACGGCCTGGCCGGGGGTGAGCACCTTGGTCGCGACCACGGTGGCGATGGAGTTCGCCGTGTCGTGGAAGCCATTGATATAGGTGAAGGCGAGAGCGATCAGGACGACCGCGATGACCATGCTCATCGGACCGCCGCCCTCAGGAGTTCTTGAGCACGATGGAATAGACGACGTTGCCGACGTCGCGGCACTTGTCCACCGCCTTCTCCACCAACTCGAACAGATCCTTGGCGAGGATGGCGCGAAGCGGATCGGAGGCTTCGGCGTAAAGCGTGCGGTAGGGGTCGAGCAGGAGGCGGTCGGCCTCGGATTCGAGCGCCTGCAACTGGTCGCGAAGCTTCTTGACCGGGTCGATCTTCAGACCATGGCGCAACTGGCCGATCATGGCGACGACGACCTCGGCCGAGCGCTCGAGCAGTGCCGCGCGCTGGCTGAAATCGATGCCCTGGAGCCGTTCGGCGACGATGACATAGCGCTCGGCGAACTTCTCGATGGTCTTGGGGATCTTGTACAGCGCGGAGTTCAGCGCCTCGATGTCTTCGCGGTCCAGGGCGGTCACGAAGGTGTTGACCAGTTCTTCGCCGATCTGCCCGTGCAGGGCCTTCTCGCGAGCCCGGGCCGTGCTGAAAGCGGCCATCACGGGGTTGCGGTCGGCCTGGGTGACGAGCTCATGCATCGCCTTGGCGCTTTCGCGGGCGGCTTCCGCGCTGGCCTCGAGCAGGCCGTAGAACTTGTCGCCCTTACCGAACATCGTCTGGAGTGAAAACATGGGGTCGCCTGGGGGAACCTGGGGGATTTGTGACGCTAATGTTACCGGAAGACACATCCAGGAGCCGATTCATCGGCGAACAGGACATCTGAGAGCCGATTCATCGGCGAAAAGCCAACAAGGCGCAGAAGCCGAATCCCACACGACCCAAATCCCCCCGGTCTGATATATATCCCCCCCGATGCTCTCCGAAATCCTGCTCGTCCTCCTCCTGTCCCTCGGCAACGCCTTCTTCGCGCTGTCCGAGATGTCCGTCGTGGCCTCGCGCAAGAGCCGGCTCAAGCAGATGGCGCGGACCAGCCGCCGGGCCGGGGTGGCGCTGCGCCTCGCCGAGTCTCCCGAGCGCTTCCTCTCCACCGTGCAGGTCGGGATGACCCTGATCATCCTGGTGACCGGCGCCGTTGCAGGCGACACCCTTGGCGCGCAATTCACCGCCCTCCTCCACGACGGCGAGCCCGCGTGGCTGGAACCCTACGCCAGGATCATCGGCTGGCTGCTCGGCTTCCTGCTGATGTCGCTGGTGCAGATCGTGATCGGCGAACTGGTGCCCAAGCGCGCCGCCCTCACGGCGCCCGAGCGCATCGCCTCGCAGATCGCCGTGCCGATGCTGGTCATCTCGCGCATCACCCTGCCGATGGTCTGGCTGCTCAATCATCTTTCCAGCGGCATCCTCCACGTGCTGCGCCTGCGCCGTGGCGATGCCTCGGCTGCCACGGAAGAGGAGATCCGCCTGCTCGTGGCCGAAAGCGCCGAGCAGGGCATCCTCGACGTGGACGAACGCAACATGGTCAACCGTGTGCTTCGCCTCGGCGACCGTACGGTGGGCTCGGTGATGACCCCACGAATGAAGATCGCCTGGCTCGACATGGACGCACCGCAGGAGGACAACCTCGAGGTCCTGCGCGAAACGCCGTATTCGCGCTACCCGGTCTATCGTCGCGACGAGAGCGAGGTGATCGGCACGGTCGAAGTGAAGTCGCTGTTCAGTTCGTTACAACGCGGCGAGGTGGATCTGTTCAAGCACATTTCCCGCCCGCTCTTCGTCCCGGCGACGGCGCGCGCCCTGGATCTGCTCGAATCCTTCCGCGACGCCGATACCCAACTCGCCCTCGCCGTGGACGAATACGGCGACATCGAAGGCCTGGTCACCCTCAATGACCTCCTGTCGGCGGTTGTCGGTGCGACCGCCCCTTCCGCCGACGATACGACGCAGGACGGTCCCATCGTCCGTCGCGAAGACGGCAGCTGGCTCGTCGACGGCACGCTGCCGGCCGACGATCTGCGTGAACTGCTGCAGATCGACCGCCTACCCAACGAGGAAGAACACGACTTCCGCACCGCCGCCGGCATGGTCACCACCAACTTCGGACACATCCCGCATGCCGGCGAATCCTTCGTCTGGCAGGGCATCCGTTTCGAAGTCCTGGACATGGATGGCGCACGCATCGACAAGCTGCTGGTCAGCGTCGCCGGCAAGAACGAGGCGCTCGCCGACCGCTGAGGGGCCGGAAGGACGAACGAGGCAGGCGCCGACTCAGTCCTGTTTATGTGCCATCTCGGCCATGCGCTGCGCATCGGCGAGGATGCCATGGAGGATGCGCAGTTCGCGCAGTTCCGGGCGTGCGCGGAGGAACAGCTTGCGCAGCTTGAGCATGATCGTGACCGGAGAGCGACCCTTGTGGAACTCGATGTCGTCGAGGGTCTGGCCCAGGTGGGTGAAGAAGCGTTCGAGCTGTTCGGCATCGGCCGGAACCTCGTCCGGGTCCGGCACGGCCTCCGGCGCCTTGGCCTCGTCGGCCAGCAAGGCCGTGCGCAACTCGTAGGCAACGACCTGCACCGCCTGCGAGAGGTTCAGCGAGCTGAAATCGTCCACGCTGGGGATGCGGATCATCGCGTGGCAGCGGGAAAGCTCGTCGTTCTCCAGCCCGGTGCGTTCGTTGCCGAAGACCAGGGCGACCTGCTCGCCGCGGCGCGCGGCGGCGATCGCCTGGGCCACGCCCTCGCGGGGATCCAGCTCGGGGATGTTCACCCCGCGGCGCCGCGCCGACAGACCGAGGGCGAAAGTCGTGCCGGCCAGGCCGGCCACCAGGTCGTCCTGGACCGAGGCCCGAGCAAGGACGTCGTCCGCGCCGGCCGCCAGGGCCGTCGCCTCCGGATCGGGGAAACGATGGGGTGCCACCAGGGTGAGCCTGTCGAAACCCATGGTCCGTATGGCGCGCGCCGCCGAGCCGATGTTGCCCGAATGCGAGGTGCGGACGAGGACGAAACGGAGGCGGTCGTTGAGCTCGGAAAGGGCCATGGCGTGGGAAGGCTGAACGGGAGGACCGGAAAGTCTACAACGGCAATGACTTGGGTGAGCCGCAAGGCGGTGTTAAACTGCCCGACCGACGCGGCCCGCCCGCGCTCACCTGTTCTTTTACCAAGTCGATCCCCATGCCCAGACCCGCCGTCAACGTTGCGGCGCGCGCCGCGCGCTCCGCAGGAAACATCATCCTGCGCTACATGAATCGCCTCGAGGGCCTTGCGGTCGTCGAAAAGCAGCGCATGGACTTCGCTTCCGAAGTCGATCGCCTCGCCGAAGCCGAGATCGTGAAGGAACTCCGCCGCGCTTACCCCACCCACGCCATTCTTGGCGAGGAATCGGGGCAGATCGGCAAGGGACCGCTGACCTGGGTCATCGATCCCCTCGACGGCACGCACAACTACCTGCGTGGCATTCCTCATTTCTGCGTCTCCATCGCCCTGGTCGAAAAGGGCGAGCCCGTGTATGGCGTGGTTTTCGATCCCCTGCGCGATGAACTCTTCACCGCCAGCAAGGGCGATGGCGCTTACCTCAACGATCGTCGCATCCGCGTGGGCAAGCGTGAGGGTCTCTCCGGTGCGCTGATCGCCACGGGCTACCCGTACCGCGCGCGCAACCATCTCGAGCCGCAGTTGGCGATGACCGCCGCCCTGCTCGCCGAGGCCGAAGACATCCGTCGCATGGGATCGGCCGCGCTGGACCTCGCCTACGTGGCATCGGGCCGTGTCGATGGGTTCTTCGAACCGGCCCTCAACATCTGGGACATCGCCGCGGGGGCCTTGCTCGTGCGCGAAGCCGGCGGCGTCTATGGCGACTTCGCCGGCCGCGAGGGCCTGCCGGAAAACGGCAACATCATCGCCGGCAACCACAAGGTGGCCGCCGCGATGACGGAAGTGATCAAGGCCAACGCCACGGCACGTTTGCTCGGCGTCTGATACGACAAATGATGTAGGCGACCGCCTCGTCGATGCCGACGAATACGTCGGCCGCCCCCTGAGTAAGAGCGCGCGCCCCTGACGGGGCGCGCGCTTTTTTGTTGGGTCTTCGCGAAACGCAAGAGCGGCGCACGCCGCGGCTGACTGTCGTCCTAAGCCCGAACCAGCCCTGGCTTCGTCCTACAGGCGCCGGCTTGCCCTGCCGTTAATCTGTGCTTGCGAACGGGATGTTCGCTTCTCGCACCGACACAAGGACGACAACGTGACAAGGAATCCCCTCACTCACCACACCCTGGCCCTGGCTCTGGCCATGGGCTTGCTCGCCTTCGCTGGAGACGCCGTCGCCAAAGTGCAGACGATGATCGTCACCTCCGATCCCCAATATCCGTGGACCGACCGTACCGATGCGCGCGTGCCGGAGAGCGACAGCGAACGCGATAGCCGATCGGAAGCCCTCATCACCGAGCAATACCGCAGTATTGCGGCTTATCGGGCGGCGCGGCCGGGCCAGGATATTCCCGTCTTCGTCAACGGCGACCTGACGGCGTATGGGCACGGCAAGGAGCTCGACGTCATGGAGCGGTTGCTTCCCCTCCTCGGCGACAACGTACACCTTGGCCTGGGCAACCACGACTACCAGAACAACATCCGTCAGGACGACGACTCGGGGTGCTTCAACAACTGGTGCGCGCGCGAAAGCATCAGGGCTCTTGTAAAGCACGTGACGCAGAAGGCCGGCAAGGTCGCCTTCGACTTCGCCGTGAGCCCGGGGGTGTTCACGACCGTCTATAAGGGCAGCCTCGCCTACGCGGTGGATGCGCCTGGGCTCGATCGCGTACTGAGCATCCAGCTCAACAACTTTCCGGAATACCAGGTCGCTTTCGAATCGGTCGAGGGCGTCGGCGTCGGGCGTTACGAGATCGACTCCTCGCTGACCTGGCTGCGCAACCTGCTCGGGAACAAGCTGGAAAAGCCGCGTTTCGGCGATTGGGAAGATCGCGAGTACGACCTTGCCATCGTCCATATGCACGACCCGACGAGATACGAGGACGACTTCGTAACGCTGGTCACGAACACCGATGTCGCCGCCATCTTCGCCGGTCACCTGCACCGGAGCATGGGCCGCTACGGCCGGATCGGCGAGGTCCCGGTCTTTCTCAGCGGCTCGGCGTCGCAACGTACCTACCTGATCGTCGAACACGATACCGACGAAGGCGTGCTACGCGTCTACGGCGTTCGCGACAACCAGCCCGAACAAAAGACACTGATCGATACCGTCCCCGTCCATCGCCATCACTGAGGACGCGGGAGCCGTCGTGCGACGGGTTGCCTCAATCGCTCCTGAGCAGATTGCGCAGGAACGGCACGGTGACCCGCCGCTGGGCGGCCAGCGACGCACGGTCGAGCGTATCGAGCAGATCGAGCAAGGCACCCAGGTCCCGCGCATGGTGCGCGAACAGCCAGTCGAGCACGGTATCGTCGAGCTCGATGCCGCGGCCGGCCGCATGGTCGCGAAGTACCTGGCGGCGTTCCACGTCCGCCAGGGGCTTCAACAAGGCCTGGGTCAATGAGCCCAGACGCGAACGAAGATCGGGCAACGCGATATCCAGCGACGCCGGCGCGCCCACCGCGGCGAACAGGAGCGTGCAGCCGTCGGCCCGATAACGGTTGAAGGTGTCGAACAGCGCGTGCTCGGCGTCGGCTTCGCCGGCAATGGAATCGACGTCGTCGATCGCCAGCACATCGCTGCCAGCCATGCCGCGAACAGCGGCCGCCCGCGATCCGCGCAGGCCTGCCAGCGGCAGGTACTGCGCCGTGCGTCCGGCGTCGATCGCGGCCTGGCACGCCGCGATGAGCAGGTGCGTGCGACCGCTGCCCAGGGGTCCGGCGACGAAGACCCAGGGTGCCGTGGCGTCGGTCGCCGCAGCCTGTATCGCTTCGACCGCGACGGCATTCTCACCGGCATGGAAGTGCTCGAAGCGCTGGCGACGTGGCCAGCGCAGGGCGAGGGGAAGCTGGGTCGTCATGGACCGCCATCACCTGGAATCGCGGGGCGGGACGGCCTCACACTCACATCCACGTCGACGTCGACGTCGATCCTCTCCGGCTCTTCCGGCGCCGCAGGCTCCATGTACAGGTCGCTCTCGCGATAGCGCGCGAAGACGTAACGCATCAGCACCACCACGACCGAAGCCGCCGGCAGGGCGAGCAGAACGCCGAGGAATCCGAACAGGTGCCCGCCGGCGAGGACAGCGAAGATCACCGCCACCGGATGCAGGCCGATCTTGCCGCCGACCAGGCGAGGCACCAGGACGTAGCCCTCGAGCAGCTGGCCGATGGTGAACACCACCGCCACGAGGATCACGTGGGTCCAGTCGCCGTACTGCACCAGCGCGGCGATCATGGCGGCGACGAAACCGATCATGAAGCCGAGATAAGGTACGAAGCTGAGCAAGCCGGCGACCATGCCGATGAGCGGACCGATCGAGATCCCGCACAGCGTCAGCCCGATACCGTAGAACAGGCCGAGCGCCAGCATCACCAGCAACTGACCACGAACGAAGGCGCCAAGCACCTGGTCCGATTCGCGCGACAGACGCACCACGGTCGGCTCGATGGAGCGCGGCAACAGGCGCTGGATGTGCGCGATCATCGTGTCCCAGTCGCGCAGCAGGTAGAACGCCACCACCGGGATCAGCACGAGGTTGGTCAACCACATGACGATGCCCATGCCGGACTGCGATACCTTGGCCACCGCCGTCGCCAGCACGCTGCTGACCGAGCCGATGTGCTCCTTGATGGTCGCGATCAGGCGGTCGCTGTCGAAAACGTCGGCGTCCAGGTGCAGCCGCTGCTGGATCCAGGGAAGCGCGGTGCTCCGCGCCCATTCGACGTAACGCGGCAGGTTTTCGGCGAGGTTCTCGAACTGATGCTGGATCAGCGGGACCAGCAGCAGCAGCGTACCGATGAAGATCAGCGCGATGACGGTGAAGACGATGCTCACCGCCCACGTCCGCCCCATACCCAGGCGTTGCAGACGATCAGCCAGTGGGTCGCCGAGATAGGCCAGCATGGCCGCGATGGCGAAGGGCATCAGCACCGGCGCGAGCAGCCAGATCACGAAGATGATGACGGCGGCGATGGCGAGCATCTGCCAGCGGCGCGAGGTGTCGTGAGTCATGCGATTCCAGGGTCGGCATAAGGGTGATGCCGCCATCGTCCCGTGGCGGTGGTGATGCCATTGTCGCGGATCAGGGGATCCAGCGAACGGCGAAGTCGGCGCCGTCGTGGGCGTTGGCTGCAAGCACATGACCGCCCGAGGCGTAGCCGGCGATCAGCCGGGCCAGGGGCGCGGTGGCGCTGACGTTCAGCAGGACGCCCTCCGAGGTGGCGCCAATCGGGGCCACGGACTTCACCGAAGGGTCGTTCTGGAAGGTCGAGAGCAGACCCGCGTAGTCGGCGGCCGAGCGCAGCCCGGAAACCCAGACCTTGCCGCTGGAGCTGCCGCCCTGGGCCGCCGCGAACTGGCGGTCGAGCTTGTCGGCCATGGCGTTGGCGCCATTGGAAAGCAGCGCGGCACGTGCCTCCCCGCTGTCCTTCCAACTGGAAGCGCGCCCGGCCGAGACGAGCGTCCAGTCGGTCTGGTCGCCGCCGACCTTGCCGATCAGGATCACGGCGGTGTTGTATTGGCGCGCCACGGTGGCGATCGCACCGGCGTCGCCCCCGGCGATGGCATTGGCGTCCAGGGTGGAGTCCGGCTTCGGCAGGACGATCTGGTAACCGCGGGAATCGGCCATCTGCGACAGCGGCAGCAGGTCCTGCTGACCGAGCGGCTTGCCGCCGGCATCGTGGGCGATCACCAGCACCGGCGCCTTCGGCGCGGCCACGGCGGCGTCGCCGACGGCCAGCACGCGGCGGATGGCGCCCGGGTCG
This sequence comes from Luteibacter sp., assembly GCF_035539195.1. Taxonomy (GTDB): domain Bacteria; phylum Pseudomonadota; class Gammaproteobacteria; order Xanthomonadales; family Rhodanobacteraceae; genus Luteibacter. The sequence goes on along the minus strand of NZ_DATLIW010000018.1, from coordinate 23,585 downwards.
AACACGATATCCAGGCTCAGCGGCGCACCGTTGGCCCCGCCGGTTCGGGCGTACTGATACTGCTGCACGAGGCCGCCGGGCTGCTTCATCGCCTCGGCGTAGCCCGGCTTGGAACGGGGATCCGCCCCATTCGAGGCCCTGGCGAGCACCTGGGTGAGACCGTTGGCGAAGGCCTGGTCACGCACCGCCGCGGAGGTGTCGGCCACCGGTACGGTCACCGTATAGATCGCGGTCTGCGCCGCCGCCGTACCGACAAAACACAGCAGGAAGAGCATCAGTAAGGCGAGGAAACGGACTGGGCGCATGATTTTGGCGTCGCTTTGTGAAGACGGGGAGTCTGCCCAAACCTTGCCATGCCGTCCATCCAGACGGTGTGCAGGACAAGGCCGCGGGGTCGCTTGCTGTTATCATGCACGGTTTCCAATACGCGCCGGAATCGCTTATGTCCTCCGACCAGGGCTCCCTTACCTACCGCGACGCGGGTGTCGACATCGACGCCGGCAATGCCCTCGTGGAACGCATCAAGCCCATGGTCAAGCGGACCTTCCGTCCGGAAGTCATGGGCGGACTGGGTGGCTTCGGCGGCCTGTTCGACCTCTCCGGCCGCTACAAGGAGCCGGTCCTGGTCTCGGGTACCGACGGCGTGGGCACCAAGCTCAAGCTCGCCCAGCACCTCGGCCGTCACGACACCATCGGCATCGATCTGGTCGGCATGTGCGTCAACGACGTGCTCGTGCAGGGCGCGGAGCCACTGTTCTTCCTGGACTATTTCGCCACCGGCAAGCTGGACGTCGACACCGCCGCCGCGGTCATCAGCGGTATCGCTCGTGGCTGCGAACTCGCCGGTTGCGCCCTCATCGGCGGCGAAACCGCGGAGATGCCGGACATGTACCCGCCGGGCGAATACGACCTTGCCGGCTTCACCGTCGGCGCGGTCGAAAAGGCCGCCATGAACGACGGCTCGAAGATCGTCGCCGGCGACGTCATCCTTGGCGTGGCCGCCTCCGGCCCGCATTCCAACGGCTATTCGCTGATCCGCAAGATCCTCGAACGTGCCGGTTCACCGCTCGACACCGATGTCGGCGGCGTCAAGCTGGGCGACGCGCTGATGGCGCCCACCACCATCTACGTCAAGCCGATCCTCGACCTGCTGTCCAAGGTGGACGTGCACGGCATGGCCCATGTCACCGGTGGCGGCCTGAAGGAAAACATCATCCGCGTGGTGCCCGACGGTCTCGGCCTGAACATCGACGCATCCTCGTGGGAACTGCCGCCGGTATTCCAGTGGCTGCAGCGCGAAGGCAAGGTCGCTCGCGAGGAAATGTGGCGCACCTTCAACTGCGGCATCGGCTTCACCGTGCTGCTGGCACAGGCGCAGGTCGAGGCCGCAAAGGCCGCGCTGGCCGCTCATGGGCTGGCCTCCTGGTCGATCGGCTCGGTCGTCGCCGCCAGCGGCGACGAGCGCGTCCACATCGCCTGACCTGGCCGTGGATCGACCCTTGCGTGTCGCCGCGCTCGCTTCCGGGCGCGGCAGCAATCTCGCCGCGCTGATCGCCGCCGGCCTGCCGATCGACATCGTACTGGTCGGCAGCGACAAGGCGTCGGCCGGTGCGCTGGCGATCGCCGCGAGCGCGGGCATCCCGACGGTCGCCCTGAATCCCCGCGACTACGCCACACGTGCCGACTTCGATCGCGCGCTGTTCGGCCGTGTCGCCGATGCCGGCGCCGACCTGCTGGTGCTGGCCGGCTTCATGCGGATCATCGATGCGAGCGTGGTGGCGGACTGGGAAGGCCGCGCCATCAACATCCACCCCTCGCTGCTGCCGAAATACCGCGGCCTGCATACGCATCGCCGCTGCCTGGAAGCCGGCGACACCGAGCATGGCGCCAGCGTGCACTTCGTCACCGCCGAACTGGATGGCGGCCCGGTCGTGGCGCAGGCTCGTATCGCGGTCGGCCCGGACGACACGGAGGCCTCGCTGGCCTCACGGCTGCTGGTCGAGGAGCACCGGTTGCTGCCCGCCGTCGTTGGCGCCATCGCCAGCGGGCGACTGCGCTGGGAAAGCCGCGCCCTCTTCGACGGCCTTCCGTTGGCCAGCCCGCTGGATATCGCGGACTTCTAGCTGAGCCGCGGGAGCCGCTTCGGCGGCGATGCCCCGGGTCTCGCAAGCCCGTCGCCGATGAATCGGCTCCTACCGGGCTGCCCCTGGCACGGTCCCACATTCAGCCGTCGCCGCTAAACTCGGTGGCATGAAGACGACTCCCCTGCTCCGCGCCGGCTTTGCGCTGGCCCTCGCCCTGCCTGTCGCCGCGATCGCCGCGGACGTTCCGCAGGCCTTCACCGCGACCTACCACGTCCTCCAGGGCGGCGATCCGCTCGGCGACGCGACGATCACCCTGAAATCCGTCGGTGGCGGCAAGTACGAATACAGCAACCAGACCAAGGGCACCGGCGGCCTCGCGGCGGCGGTCGGCGCGAACGTGAGCGAGGTTTCGCAGTTCACCTGGTCGGGCAAGGTACCGGCCGCGGTGAGCTACCACTACCAGCTGGATTCCTCGTTCAAGAGCAAGACCCGCGACCTGACCATCCAGGGCAATACGGTGCAGGTCCAGGACAGCAAGAAGGCTTACTCGTATCCCGCCGTGCCGAACATGGTCGAGCGCAATACCTTGCCGCTCGCCCTGGGTGTGGCGCTGGCCGCGGGCCAGCAGCAGGCGTCCTTCCCGGTCGCGGTCAAGCAGGCCGTGGAGAACCAGACGTTCAAGGTGACCGGCAAGGAAAAGGTCACGGTCCCCGCAGGCTCGTTCGATGCACAGCGCGTCGACCGCTCCGACGAAGCGTCGACCTTCAGCGCATGGTACGTGCCCGCGAAGTACCCCGTGCCGGTGAAACTGGCACAGAAGGACGGCGGCGACCTGACGCTCGAGCTCGTGAGCTACAAGGCCCGGTAACAAGGCCGGCCCTCGCCGCCAGCCACTGTGGCAGCTCCTTGTGGAAGCCACTGCGGCAACTCCGTGCGGAAGCCACTGCGTCAGCTCCTTGTGGGAGCCGCTGCGTCAGCTCCTTGTGGGAGCCGCTTCAGCGGCGATGGGCGCCGCGACAACCTGGCCCGCTGCCGCGGGATCGCCGATGAATCGGCTCCCACAAGGCACTGATGACCCGGCACCCAGCTGGTTCAGCCGGGCACGCGCCGAATCGTCGCGCCGAGCACACCGAGCTTCTCTTCGATGTTCTCGTAGCCGCGATCGATGTGGTACACGCGGTCGACCGTGGTGTCGCCTTCGGCGACCAGGCCGGCGAGCACCAGGCAGGCCGAGGCGCGAAGGTCGGTGGCCATGATCGGCGCGCCGCTCATCTTGGGCACGCCGGTGATGATCGCGGTGTTGCCCTCCAGGCGGATGTCGGCGCCCAGGCGCTGCAGTTCCAGCGCATGCATGAAGCGGTTCTCGAACACCGTCTCGGTGATCACGCCCACGCCTTCGGCGACGCAGTTGAGCGCGGTGAACTGCGCCTGCATGTCGGTCGGAAATGCCGGGTACGGCGCGGTGACGAGATTGACCGCCTTGGGCCGGCGGCCGCCCATGTCGAGCTCGATCCAGTCCTTGCCCGTGCTGATGTGCGCACCGGCCTCTTCGAGCTTTTGCAGCACGGCGTCCAGGGTGTCGGCGCGCGCGCCACGCGCGCGCACCTTGCCACCGGTCATCGCGGCGCCGACGAGGAAGGTGCCGGTTTCAATGCGGTCCGGGAGCACTTCGTAGTGCGCACCATGCAGGCGCTCCACGCCTTCGACGATGAGCGTGGACGTGCCGACGCCGTCGATCTTCGCGCCCATCGCCATCAGGCAGTGAGCGAGATCCACCACTTCCGGTTCCTGCGCGGCGTTCTCGATGATCGTCGTGCCAGAGGCAAGAGTGGCGGCCATCAGGATGTTTTCGGTACCGGTGACGGTGACCATGTCCATGACGATGCGGGCGCCCTTCAGTCGACCGGCCTTCGCCTTGATGAAACCGTTCTCCACCGTGATTTCGGCACCGAGTGCCTGGAGGCCACGGATGTGCTGGTCGACCGGGCGCGAGCCGATCGCGCAACCGCCGGGAAGCGAAACCTCGGCCTTGCCGAAGCGGGCGACCAGCGGACCGAGCACGAGGATCGACGCTCGCATGGTGCGGACCAGCTCGTACGGCGCGACGCAGGAATTCTCCGGGCGCGGGTCGATATGCATTTTCATGCGATCGTCCAGCACCACACGCACGCCCATGCGGCCGAGCAACTCGATAAAGGTGGTGACATCGTGCAGATGCGGCACATTGCCGATGCTTACCGGTTCGTCGGCGAGCAGGCAGGAAGCGAGGATGGGCAGTACGGCGTTCTTCGCACCGGAAATGCTCACGTCGCCCACGAGCGGGTTGCCCCCGGTGATCAGGATCTTGGCCATGGAATTCGAATACCTGGAAAGTGGGATCGTACGAAGAAGGTCGCGGCGCCGGTCAGCGGCGGCCGGCGGCCTCTTCGGGAGTAAGGGTCTTCAGGCCCAGGGCGTGGATCGCACCGCCCATGAGGTCGCCCAGCGTGGCGTAGACAAGGCGGTGCCGGGCAAGGGGGAGCTTGCCGGCGAATTGGTCCGAGATGACATCAGCCTCGAAGTGCACGCCGTCGTCGCCGCGAACGTTCACCAGGGCGCCGGGCAAGCCGGCTTCGATCAATGCCTGGATGCGTGCAGCGTCCATGGATTCTCCGTTGGAAAGGGGTCGCCAGGCCGTGGGGTTCCGAAACGGACCCTGAACCACTGTTCGATGGCGGCGACGATAAAATGAGAATATGTAATGGTAATGGAAATCCGGTGTCGCAGAAATGGACATCCCGGGTCAACGCCCCAACCCGGACCCCCGAGGCCGCATGAACGCCCGCACCGCCCCGCCTGCCGATCACCCGCTCGTGAATGCCGATATCGTTGTCCGTAGCGCGCGTACCGTGATCGCCACCGAGGCGGCCGCCATCCGCGCGCTGGAAAAGAACGTCGATGCGTCCTTCGTCGAAGCCTGCCAGCTGATCCTGGCCTGCAAGGGCCGCGTGGTGGTCTCGGGCATGGGCAAGAGTGGGCACATCGCCCGGAAGATCGCGGCGACCTTCGCCTCCACCGGCACCCCGTCGTTCTTCGTCCACCCCGGGGAGGCCAGCCACGGCGACCTGGGCATGATCCAGCCGGACGACATCCTCCTCGGGATCTCCTACTCCGGCGAGACCGACGAACTCCTTTTCATCCTCCCCGCGATCAAGCGGCAGGGCATTCCCCTGATCTCGATCACGGGCAACCCGAAGTCTTCGCTGGCCAGGCAGGCCAACGTCAACATCGATGCGAACGTCAGTTCGGAAGCCTGCCCGCACGGCCTGGCACCGACCGCCAGCACCACGGCCGCGCTGGTCATGGGCGATGCGCTCGCGGTGGCCCTGCTCGAAGCCCGCGGCTTCACCCCGGACGACTTCGCCCGTTCGCATCCGGCCGGCAGCCTCGGCCGCCGCCTGCTGTTGCATATCGCCGATGTCATGCACGCGGGTGACGACGTGCCTCGCGTGCCCCTCGGCGCCACCCTGAGCGAGGCGCTGGTCGAGATGAGTCGCAAGCACCTGGGCATGACCGCCGTGGTCGGCGACGACGGCCTCCTCCTGGGCGTTTTCACCGACGGCGACCTGCGTCGCTGCCTCGACGACGACGGCATCGACCTGCGCAACGCCACGGTCGACCAACTGATGACCCGCGGACCGAAGACCATCGGCTCCGACAAGCTCGCCGTGGAAGCCGCGCAGCTGATGGAAAAGCACCAGATCAACGCCCTGCTGGTCACCGATGCCGACGGGCGTGTGGTCGGCGCGCTCAACATCCACGACCTGCTCCGCGCCCGCGTCGTTTGACGCTCCTGACCAGAAGCCCATGGCCTACACGCATTACACCGAGATTTCCGCCGACGTCGCCGAGCGCGCAGCCAAAGTACGCGTGGTCGTGTTCGACGTGGACGGTACGCTCACCGACGGCCGCCTCTGGTACGCCGAAGACGGCCGCGAGACCAAGGTCTTCCATGTGCACGACGGCCTCGGGCTGAAGCGCCTGCAGGAAAATGGCGTCAAGGTCGCCATCATCACCGCGCGCATCAGTCACCCGGTGTCGCTGCGTGCGGAGGAACTGGGCATTCAGCACGTCTACCAGGGCCAGAAGGACAAGCGGGCCTGCCTGACCGAACTGTTGGACGCCATGCGCCTGGCACCCGAAGCATCGGCCTTCGTCGGCGACGACCTGCCCGACCTGGCCGCCATGGGCATCGCCGGGCTCGCCGTGGCCGTGGCCAACGCCCACCCCTGGGTCGCCGAACGAGCCCATGTCCGGACTCGCCTGTCGGGCGGCTACGGGGCCGCCCGTGAGGTCGCCGACCTGATCCTTGCCGCCCAGGGCAAGGCCGAGGCCGAGCGGGATCGCTGGCTGTGAACCTCATGCTCCTGTTCAAGGACCGCAGTGCCGCGGGCATGGCCGGCGTACTCGCCGCCTTGCTCGGCGCCAGTGTGCTGCTCTACTACTGGGTCGCGCCGGCGAAGGAAGCCAACGACTTCGTCGGACCGCCGCGCTCGGGCTACGTGCTGACCAACTTCGATCTGGACTCCTACAACGATGTCGGGCAACCGGCATTCAAGCTGATCGCGCCCCACCTCGAACGCCGCGAGGGCGACGACTCGCTATACATCAATGCGCCCGATTTCGTCCTGCCGCCGACCAAGGACCTCACCACGCCGCCGTGGAAAGGGCACTCCCAGTACGGCTGGGTGAACAAGGACGGCAGCCTGCTCAAGCTGCAGGGCAAGGTGCATATGGATCGCGTCGCCTTCGCGCAGACGCCGCCAGCCAGCATCGACACCTCCGAGGTCACGGCGTGGCCCAAGGAGAACCGCCTTGAGACCGCGGAGGCGGCCCGGATCGTTCAGGGAACCTCTACAATGGATGGCGTTGGCATGCGCGCCAATCTCGACACCAAGCATTTGGAGCTTCTCGATGCAGTCCACTCCGTCTACCTGCCGCGCAAGCGCTAAGGCCCTCCTTGCGGTACTCGGCGTGGCGCTCGCGGCGAGCACGCCGGCCATCGCCAAGAAATCCGACCGCGACCAGCCGACCAACATCACCTCGACCTCGTTCGACGGCACCCAGCAGCAGGCGAACAGCACGCAGCCGGGCAAGGTGATCTGGACAGGCAACGTGGTGCTCACGCAGGGCACGCTGAAGATCACCGGCAGCAAGGCCACCGGTTTCCTCGACGATCAGAACCAGATCACGCGCGTCATCGTGGACGGCAGCCCGGCCACCGTGCAGCAGCTGGACGAGCAGGACCTGTTGATGCGCGGCCACGCCAGCAACATCGACTACAAGCCCGACGATGCCGCCAATGGCAGCGACGGCATCGCCGTGCTTACCGGCAAGGCGCACGTGGACAAGCAGGTCGACGCGTCCGACAAGAGCAAGCTCAACCAGAGCGACGGCGACAAGATCACCTACAACACGACGAACAGCACCATGACCGGCGAGAGCAATGGTCCGGAACCCGTGCACATGACCTTCCAGCCGAAGAACCCGCCCCCGGGCGCGGCTCCGGCAAAGTCCGCCACACCGCCGGCCGCCAAGCCGACCCAGCCGAAGAAGCCCTGACCCGATGCTTTCAGCCCAAGGCCTGCAGAAGCGCTTTCGCGCGCGCCAGGTAGTCCGCGATTTCGCCTTCTCGATCCGCGAGGGTGAAGTGGTCGGCCTGCTCGGCCCCAACGGTGCCGGCAAGACCACCTGCTTCTACATGGTGGTCGGCCTCATCCAGGCCGATGCCGGCTCGATCAAGCTCGACCAGCAGGACATCACCGGCCTGCCCATGCATGCCCGCGCCAAGCTGGGCATCGGCTACCTGCCCCAGGAAGCCTCGGTGTTCCGCCGCCTGAGCGTGTCGGACAACATCATGGCCGTGCTCGAACTGCGCGACAACATGACCACGAAACAGCGCGAGGACGAGCTGGAAAGCCTGCTCGACGAACTGAAGATCGCGCACATCGCCGAGCAAAAGGGCATCAGCCTCTCCGGCGGCGAGCGTCGCCGCGTCGAGATCGCCCGTGCCCTGGCCGCGCGCCCGCGCTACATGCTGCTGGACGAGCCCTTCGCCGGCGTCGATCCGATTTCGGTCGGCGAGATCCAGCGCATCGTCCGTCACCTGAAGGAACGCGGCATCGGCGTGCTGATCACCGATCACAACGTCCGTGAGACGCTCGGCATCTGCGACCGCGCTTATATCCTCAACGACGGCGAAGTCCTCTCCCGCGGCACGCCACAGCACATCCTCGCCGACGAGAAGGTACGCGAGGTGTATCTGGGCCGCGAATTCCGGATCTGACGCCCTGCCGCTTCGGTCGGTGGGCATAGTTCGCCGGAATGCTGGTTTGAGAAGGTCGCAAGGGGTTACGATGGATTCGACACCTCACGCATCGAAGGCATGAAACCCGGACTCCAGTTTCGCCTGCATCAGCAGCTCACGCTGACGCCCCAGTTGCAGCAGGCCATCCGCCTGCTGCAGTTGTCGCAGCTGGAGCTCGAGGCCGAACTCCGCCAGATCGCGGAAAGCAACCCCTTGCTCGAGTTCGCCGAGGACGCCGAGGCCGAACCCGATCCGCCCGAAGAAGGCGACTACGACGGTCCCGACTTCCCGGCCCGCGACGAGGTCCCCGCCAAGGTATCCAAAGCCGAGGAAGAGTCCACGGCCACCCCCTCGGAAGAGCTCGCCCCCGAATGGGACGACGACCGCTTCCACGGCGAAGCCGGTGACTATGCCGGGGCGCCCTCACGCTCCGGCAGCGGCGACGAAGACGGCTTCGAGCCCCAGAACGCGGCACCGGAAAGCCTTCAGCAGCATCTGGAATGGCAGCTCAACCTGTCCCAGTTCTCGCCGCGCGACCATGCGATCGCCACCGCGATCATCCATGCGCTGGACGAGGACGGCTACCTCCGCGACGGCGTCGAAGCGGTCGAGGCGGCATTGCCCGCCGAACTGCATGCCAGCGCGGCGGAGATCGAGGGCGTGCGCCAGCGTGTGCAGCGCTTCGACCCCACCGGCATTGCCAGCCTGGACCTGCGCGACTGCCTGCTCTGCCAGCTGTCGCAGTTCTCGCTGGACACCCCGCACCGCGACCTGGCCATCCGCGTGGTCACCGACGAGCTCGAGTTGCTGGCCCGTAACGATGCCGCCAAGATCGCCCGCAAGCTCAAGGCGGCCGAAGAGGACGTGGCCGCGGCCGCCGCCCTGATCCGCAGCCTCGACCCGCGCCCCGGCTCCGCCCTCGACGCCACGCCGGTGGAGTACGTCGCCCCGGATGTCTACGCTCGCCGCGACAACGGCCGCTGGACCGTCAGCCTCAATCCCGACGCCCAGCCGCGCCTGGGCCTCAACCAGCACTACTGCAACCTGATCGCCCGCGCCCGTGGCGACGACGCCACCTGGATGAAAGGCCAGCTCCAGGAAGCCCGCTGGCTGCTCAAGAGCCTGCAGTCACGCGCCGAGACGCTGACCAAGGTGGCCGACGTGATCGTGCGCCGACAGAGCGCCTTCCTCGACTACGGCCCGGAGGCGATGCATCCGCTGGTGCTGCGCGAGGTGGCCGAAGAGGTCGGCATGCACGAATCGACGATTTCCCGGGTAACCACGCGCAAGTACATGCACACGCCGCGCGGTACCTTCGAGTTGAAGCACTTCTTCTCCAGTGGCGTGGCCACGGAGGACGGCGGCAGCGCCTCGGCCACCGCGATCCAGGCCATGCTCCGCAAGCTCATCACGGGGGAGGACGCGCGGCGGCCCCTGTCCGACCAGGCCCTGGCCGAGGAACTTCATCGACGCGGAATTCAGGTGGCCCGTCGTACGGTGGCCAAGTACCGGGAAGCCCTGCGCATTCCCAGTTCCAGCGAACGTGTCCGCGCCAGTTAAGCGCGGGGAACCCTCACGGAGGTCCACGGTCCGACTATTTCAGGCTTGAGGAACGGCACCCCGTCGTTCCGCACTCGTCGCCGCCAAGGCGGCACCCTCAGCAAGAAGGAGGCGTCATGCAAATCCAGATCAGCGGCCAGCACATCCATATCACCCCCGCTCTGCGCGAGCGCGTGGAACAGCAAATCGGCCGCTTCGAACGCCTTTTCGACAACATCAAAGCCCTTGACGTGGTCCTTTCCGTCGACAAGAACGAACACAAGGCCGGCGGTACCCTGCATTGCGCCGGCACCCGTCTCCATGCCGAAGGCGTGGCCCGGCTGGAAGACGACAAGAAGGGGGACACCCTCTACAACGCCATCGACGCGATGATCGCCAAGCTTGCCGACCAGCTGAAGAAGCACAAGGAAAAGCTCAAGGATCACCACAATGCCGAGGGCCGCGACGCCCGCGTCGCCAGTCCCTGAACCCCCGTCCACGCTTGATGGCACAATAGCCCTGGCCGGCGCCTTCGCGCCGGCTTCGCCATTTCAAGGGATCCAAGCGTGGACCGGCTGACCGCCAGACAACTCTTCGACGGAGTACACGAGCGCATGGCGCTGCGCTGGGCCGCGGGCATGCGTGGCGAGTCGCGCGTGCTCGAGCCGAACGCCAAGCAGAGCCGCCGCCCCTCGCTGGTCGGCTACCTGAACGTGATCTACCCGAACAAGGTGCAGATCATCGGCACCGAGGAACTCAACTTCCTCGACGGACTGGAACCACGCCAGCGCTGGGAAGCGATCCACAAGATCGCCGCCTACCAGCCGGCCGCCCTCATCGTCACCAAGGACCAGGCGATCCCTTCGGACCTGCGCGAAGTGGCCGAGGAAACCGACACGCCGTTGTGGCAGAGCACGCGTCGCGGCCATGAACTGCTGACCTACCTGCAATACCACCTGGCACGCACGCTGGCGCCGCGGGTCACCTTGCACGGCGTGTTCCTGGAGGTGTTCTCGATCGGCGTACTCATCACCGGCGAACCCGGCTCGGGCAAGAGCGAACTGGCGCTGGAACTGGTCAGCCGCGGTCACCGCCTGGTCGCCGACGATGCCACCGAATTCACGCTCATCGCGCCCGACGTCATCGACGGCGCCTGCCCCGACCTGCTCCAGGACCTGCTCGAAGTGCGCGGCCTGGGCGTGCTGAACATCCGCGAAATGTTCGGCCACACCGCCGTGAAGCCCTCGAAATACCTGCGCCTGGTGATCCACCTCAAGCCGATGCTGGTCGGCGAGGAGACCGACGCGATGACCCGCCTCACCGGCGACGTCAGCCGGCGCAACGTGCTCGACGTGGACGTCCCCAAGATCACCATTCCGGTCGCGCCCGGCCGCAACCTCGCGGTACTGGTCGAGGCCGCAGTGCGCAGCCATGTGCTCAAGAGCAAGGGCATCGACCCCGCGCAGACCTTCATCGACCGCCAGGCGCACCAGATGCGCCGACTGCCACCGTGGTGACCCCCGTGATCGATGAAGTCATGAACCCGATCGTCGACCCCGACGCGATCCACCTCATCGTTCTCACCGGTATGTCCGGTGGTGGCAAGACCGTCGCGCTGCGCGCGCTCGAGGATCTCGAGTTCTATTGCGTGGACAACATGCCCGCGGAACTCATCCCGCAGCTGGTGGCGGCCGTGAGCCAGGGCGAGCACGGCCCGCGACGCCGCATCGCCGTGGGCGTGGACGTTCGCAACCGTCGCGTCGACCTTTCCCGCATGCCCCACGTGCTCTCCGAGCTGTCCATGGCCGGGGTGCACGTGCACCTGATTTTCCTGGACAGCCGCGACGACGTGCTGATCAAGCGCTACTCGGAGACCCGCCGGCGCCACCCGCTGGCCGCCGAGAAGCTCTCGCTGGCCGATTCGATCGCCCAGGAACGCAAGCTGCTGCGCCCGCTGATCTCCATCGCCGAGAAGGTGATCGACTCCAGCGACCTCAACGTGCACCAGCTGCGCCGCCTGTTCGCCACCGGCTACGCGGCCGCGTCCGACGGCACCACCCTGCTCTTCGAGTCCTTCGCGTATCGCCGGGGGCTGCCCTCGGACGCCGATTTCGTCTTCGATGCCCGCTGCCTGCCCAACCCGCACTGGGACCCGCGACTGCGTCCGTTCTCGGGCAAGGACCAGCCGGTCAGGGAATTCCTCGACGCGAACCCCCTGGTAGGCGAATACTATGCCGACGTGACTCGCTGGCTCGAAACGTGGTTGCCACGGTTCGAGGGCGAGGATCGCAGCTACGTCACCGTTTCGATCGGCTGTACGGGCGGGCGTCATCGCTCGGTCTACCTCGTCGAGAAGCTGGCCCAGCATTTCCGCTCGGAACGCGGCAACGTACTGACATTTCATCGTGAGCTCGAATAACGCCATGACCCAGCCCAAGCCATACCGAGAGTCCGGGCGATGAGCGTCGGCGTCCTCCTCATGACCCACGAAGCGGTCGGCAAGGCGCTGATCTCCGCCGCGCGCCACGTCATGCCCAAGCTGCCGATGGACGTGGATGCCGTGGAAGTGCCGCCCAGCGCCGATCCCGACGTCATGCGCACGCTCACCGCCAAGCATGCACGCGACCTCGACCACGGCGACGGCGTACTCGTCCTCGCCGACCTTTACGGCGCCACGCCCTGCAACATCGGTCTTTCCCTGAGCGAACTGGGCGTGCACCTGCGCTGCGTTTCGGGCCTGAACCTGCCGATGCTGCTGCGCGTACTCAACTACTCGGACAAATCGCTGACCGAACTGACCGAGATCGCGGCCAGTGGCGGTCGCGGAGGGATCTTCATCGACCATGCTTGAACGAGACATCGTGGTATCCAACCGGCTGGGCCTGCACGCACGCGCCTCGGCCAAGCTCGTCCAACTGGTTTCCGGGTTCAAGTCGACCGTCTGGATCATCAGCAAGGGTCGCGAGGTGAATGCCCAGAGCATCATGGGCGTGATGATGCTGGCCGCCGGCATGGGCACCGCCTTGAGCGTGCGCGCCGAGGGCGACGACGAGGCAGCCGCCCTGGACGCCGTGGTCGCCTTGTTCGACCGCAAGTTCGACGAGGGTGCCTGACCGATGAGAGTCGTGCTGACCGGCACGCAAGCCGCCCGGGGCATGGCCCTCGGTCGCGCACGCCTGGTCCAGCCGAGCATCTACGCGGTCGACACCCGCATGCTCGACGACGCGGAGATCGCACCCGAGATCGAGCGCCTGCACAAAGCCATCGACAGCGCCCGCACGGAGCTGCGTGAGTTGCGCGGCAAGTTGCATGGCGCGCTCGCGCGCGAGGTGGGCGACTTCATCGACGCCCACAGCCTGCTCCTCGACGACGAAGAGCTGCTGCGCGGCCTGGACGAACTCGTCGCCGTCGGCCACTACACGGCCAGCGCGGCGCTGAAGATGCAGCGCGACCGGCTCGCCGCCGTGTTCGACGCCATGAACGATCCCTACCTGAAGAGTCGCGGCGAAGACATCGACCAGGTGATCGGCCGCGTCATGTCCGCCCTGCTCCAGCAATCCAGCCGTGAGGAGCGCAAGCTCGCCGCGCGCGTCGGCGAGATCGTCGTCAGCGATACCGTGGCTCCCGCGGACATGGCCAGCATGGCCGGCCAAGGCATGCTGGGCGTCATCGCAAGCGCCGGCAGCATCTACTCGCACAGCGCCATCCTCGCGCGCAGTTTCAACCTGCCCATGCTGGTCGGCACCAAGGACGCACTGGCCACGATCAACGACGACGACCTCGTCCTGATCGACGCGGAGCACGGCGAAGTCATCGTGCATCCCACCGCCCAGGATCTTGCCCGCTACCGCCAGTGGCAGCGGCAGGCCGCGGCGGAGGGCCGTCGTCTGGCTGCGCTTGCTTCCGCGCCGACACTGACCAAGGACGGCGCCCATGTGCGCCTCTACGCCAATGCCGAACTGATCGGCGACATCACGCTGGCCCGCGCCCGCGGCGCGGATGGCGTCGGCCTGTATCGCTCCGAATTCCTGTTCCTGCGCCAGCGCGGCCTGCCCTCGGAAGAAGAGCAGTTCGTCGCCTATCGCGATGTCGTGCTCGGCATGGGCGGCCTGCCCGTCACCATCCGCACCCTCGATCTCGGCGCCGACAAGGCCGACGCCGCCGGCCTGGCCATTCGCGGGGAAGACAATCCCGCGCTGGGCGTACGCGGCATTCGTCTGTCCCTGCGTTACCCCGACATCTTCAGCGTGCAGTTGCGCGCCATTCTTCGTGCCGCCTGCTATGGGCCGGTGCGCATCCTCGTCCCGATGATTACCCATCTGGGCGAAATGACCGACGTGCGGCGCCTGATCAAGAAAGCCCGCGAGGACCTCGCGCGCGAAGGCCAGGAGTTGCCCGAGCGACTGGATGTGGGCGCGATGATCGAAGTGCCGGCGGCGGCGATCGGCGTGACATCGATCCTCGAGAAGGCCGACTTCCTCGCCATCGGCACGAACGATCTTGCGCAGTACGTACTCGCGGCCGATCGCAACAACGACGCGCTCGAAGGCATCTACGACCCGTTGCAGCCGGCGTTCCTGCGGCTCATCGCGCACGTGATCGCAAGCGCACGCCGGGCGAAGAAGCCGGTGAGCCTGTGTGGCGAGATCGCCGGCGATACGCAGTTCACGGCACTGCTCCTGGCCATGGGCCTGGAGGAATTCAGCATGCACCCGGGGCAGTTGCTCCAGGTGCGTGACCGCCTCACCACGCTCGATTGCCGCGCGCTTCGTCGTGCGGCGCCGCGATTGTTCCGTGCGCATTCGCGGGATGAGGTGGAGGCGCGTTTGCTCGAAGTTGTCGCCCGCCAGGACAACTGCGCCTGACGCCTCGCTTCGATTCTTGTGGGAGCCGCTTCAGCGGCGAACCCTCGGGCTGTCGTTTAGGCGAACGAGGCCTTGTGGCGTTTGGGCAGGCGCCCGAACTCACCGCCATGTTGCTTCTTCCGTTTATGCCGACGTACCGGTGCTCACTGCGGTGAGCGACAATCCGGGGTGATTTCACCCTGCTTCGGCTATCCGATGCTTCATTCGCGGATTCGACGCTGAGGGTTCGCCGCTTAAGCGGCTCCTACAGGAAGCAAAACGGCCGCATGTATTGCGGCCGTTTCGGTTCGCAAAGTACGAGGCGGCTTACGCGGCGCGCACCTTTTGCATGGTTTCGGCATTGCGCTTCACGCCAGCCTGCAGCTCTTCGCTGTCGAAGTCGTCGACGGAGATGAACTCGGCGACGCCGTCACGCACGCGCTGGAGCAGGTCGCGCTCGGCGGTGGTGATGGCGCCGAGCTTCTCGGCTTCGGCGAGCTGCTCGTTGTACGTGTGCGACTTCAGCTGGCCGCCCTTGAACGCCTTGAGGAACTTGCGCTCCACCGGCTCCGCGGCGATCACGTCGGGCAGGAGCGCGTTCATGCGGCCCACCGTGTTGTTCGCCGTCGGGGTGAGATACGTCCACGTGGTCAGGCGATCGCGGGCTTCGCTGGGTGCGGTGATCAGCGCGGCGACACGGCGGCCGAGGCGATCCGACGGCGGCACTTCGCGGCGACCGAACGGGAACACCAGGGCACGCAGCAGCCAGGCCACCGGGCGCACCGGGAAGTTGCGGATCACGCCGTCCAGCGCCATCTGCATGTTCCAAACGCACTGGTGGAACGCCCAGGCCAGCAACGGACGATCCGCTTCCGGACGGCCGGTGTCTTCGTAGCGCTTGAGCATCGCGCTGGCGATGTACAGGTACGAAAGCACGTCGCCCAGACGGGCCGAGAGCTTTTCCTTGAACTTCAGCTTGCCGCCGAGCACGCCCATGGCCACGTCGGCGCACAGTGCCAGCGCCGCGGAGTAACGGTTGAGCTTGCGGTAATAACGGCGGGTGTACGCGTCGCCGGCGGTCTCGCCGATCTTCGCCGCGGTGACGCCGAGGACGAAGCTGCGCACGGCGTTGGAGAAGCCGAAGCCGATGTGACCGAACAGCGCCTTGTCGAAGGTCTTCAGGCGCTCGCGGTAGTCAGCGATACCCAAGGCCTGCATTTCCTTCAGGACATAAGGATGGCAGCGAATCGCACCCTGGCCAAAGATCATCAGGCTGCGCGTCATGATGTTCGCGCCTTCCACCGTGATGGCGATCGGCACGGACTGCCAGCCGCGGCCCATGTAGTTCTTCGGGCCGAGAATGACGCCCTTGCCGCCGTGCACGTCCATCGCGTCCGAGGCGATCTGGCGGCACCATTCGGTGGCGTGATACTTGGCGATGGCGGACGGCACGGCCGGCTTTTCGCCGCGATCGACCGCGGCGGCGGTGGCACGCGAGAGTGCCTGCATGGCGTAGGTCAGACCGCCGATACGGGCCAGCGCTTCTTCCACGCCCTCGAAACGACCGATGGCCAGGCCGAACTGCTTGCGCATGCGCGCATACGAACCGGTAGCCGAGACGGCCATGCGCGAAGCGCCGGTCGCGTTGGACGGCAGCGAGATCGCGCGACCGACCGAGAGGCACTCGACCAGCATGCGCCAGCCCTGGCCGGCCATGTGCGGGCCACCGATCAGCACGGACAGCGGCACGAACATATCCTTGGCGTGCACCGGGCCGTTCTGGAACGGGGTGTTCAGCGGGAAGTGCCGACGACCGATTTCCATCCCCGGGGTCTCGCGCGGGAGCAGCGCCAGGGTGATACCGAGATCTTCCTTCTCACCCAGCAGCTTGTCCGGGTCGTACATGCGGAAGGCGAGGCCAACGATGGTCGCGACCGGCGCGAGCGTGATGTAGCGCTTGTCGAAGGTCAGGCGGATACCGACGGTCTCTTCGCCATTCCACATGCCCTTGGTGACGATGCCGAAGTCGGGAATCGAGGTAGCGTCGGAACCGGCATAGGGACCGGTCAGGGCGAAGCACGGGATCTCGCGGCCATCGGCCAGGCGCGGCAGGTAGTGGTTCTTCTGCTCGTCGCTGCCGTAGTGCATGAGGAGTTCGCCCGGCCCGAGCGAATTCGGCACGGCGACGGTGGAGGCGACCGTCTGCGACATGCTCGAGAGCTTCTGCAGCACCGCGGAGTGAGCCAGCGCCGAGAAACCGAGGCCGCCGTAGCTCTTCGGGATGATCATGCCGAAGAACTTGTTCTTCTTGATGAACTCCCAGACGTTCGGCGGGAGGTCGGCGAGCTCGTGGGTGATCTGCCAGTCGTCGATCATGCTGCACAGCTCCTCGACGGGGCCGTCGAGGAAGGCCTGCTCTTCCACCGAGAGTTCCGGCTTGGGCTGGCGCAACAGTTCGGACCATTCCGGCTTGCCGGAGAACAGCTGGCCTTCGAAACCGACGGTACCGGCCTCGAGGGCGGTCTGCTCGGTCTCGGACAGCTTCGGCGTCACCTTGGCGAAGATCGACAGCAACGGCGCGCTGATCTTCTTCCGGCGGAAGTCGACCATCAACAACGGTGCGGCGACGACGGCCAGCAGGATCAGCACGATGACCGTGGTCACCGGCGCACGGGCGAGCAGGCCGACGACGAGGGTCGTCACCGCGGTCGCGATGGCCCACGTGCGGAGCGACGTGCGGTGGTAGGCGCAGGCACCGGAGGCAATCAGTGCCGCCAGTACAACCAGGAGTGCAGACATCGGTGTTACCTCGTCGTGAGTCGGTTAGAGCGGGTGGATCAGAGCGATTGCATGAACGTTGCGATCTCGCGCGTAAACGCATCGTTGGCGTCGCCGGCCACCATATGCGTGGCATCGGCAAGGGCGACGTGGCGCGCATGCGGCACGAGATGGAGAAATTCTTCGACGGTCTGGCTGGAGACGACGTCGCTGCGGCTGCCGGACAGGAGCAACACCGGCACCTCGACGCGCGCGGCGGCGGCGAACAGGCGGGGCTGGTAACGCTCGCTCTCCTGGACCAGGCCGTCGAGCAAGGCGGGATCCCAGTGCCAGCGAAGGCGGCCCTGATGGTCCTGGCGCAGCAGGGGTTTGAGCTGGGCTTCGG
Source organism: Luteibacter sp. (assembly GCF_035539195.1). GTDB lineage: Bacteria > Pseudomonadota > Gammaproteobacteria > Xanthomonadales > Rhodanobacteraceae > Luteibacter. Next base: position 5,609 of record NZ_DATLIW010000018.1, on the reverse strand, counting down.
ATTTGCGCTCGCGGCGATGCGGCAGGTACGCCTCGATCGCGGAGGCCGCCTCCTCGTAACTCGCGAAACCGTCCGGGTGCGCGCGCATGAAGCCGAGGATACGTTCGACACCGGCGGTTTCCCAGCGCGGGGTGATGTCGACCAGGATCAGCGCCGAGAAGGGCGGTCGACCCTGCTCCGCTTCACCGGCGGCCATCAGGCCGAGCAAGCCACCCATCGAGGCGCCCACCAACACCGGCGGCCGGCCGTCGGGGGACCTGGCCTCGGCCGCTACCGCGAGCAGATCATGGACGAACTGCTCCATGTGGTACTCGCCGCGTGGCACGCGTTCGCTTTCGCCGTGGCCGCGGGCATCGAAGGTCGTGGCATCGAAGCCCTGCTCCGCCAGGGCGCGCGCCGCGCCGTTCCAGGCGTGACGCGTCTGCCCGAAGCCATGCGCGAAGACCAGCGAGGGCGAGCGCTCGCCCGCCCAGTGCTGCGTGGCGAGCACGAGGCCATCCATCGAGACCAGGCTCGAGGTAGCGGACGACAGGGGCGAGGGATGGGCAACCATACGGCCGAGTATGTAGTGCCGGGAGAGGTGCGTCAATACGCCTGCGTACGGTCACGCAATGGCAACCAAGTCAAGGTCTTATGCAACACGCCGGGAGCCTGCCGGATTGCAAACGGTGGCGTCTCGGCTACCATGCGTCGATGACCGACGGTGCCAAGAACGAACGAGTCCGCCTCTCAGCCGAAGACTGGGAAGACGGCGCCCTAGCCCTTATCGCCGAACAAGGCGTCGGCGCCCTTGCCGTGGAGGCGCTTGCGCGTCGCCTGGGGGTGACCAAGGGCAGCTTCTACTGGCACTTCCGCACACGCGAGGCCCTGCTCCAGGCCTCGCTGGAACGGTGGGAAGAATACGGCGAACGCGAAGTCCTCGGTGAAATCGAGCGCATCGCCGATCCGCGCAAGCGGTTGCCCGAATTGTTCCGTCGTGTCGCCCACGAATTGCAGGCGCACCGCGTCTACGCCGCCCTGCTCAAGGCGCTGGACCATCCGCAGGTCGTGCCGGTGATGGCGCGGGTATCGCAGCGGCGCATCGAGTTCCTCACCACGATGTACAAGGAAGCCGGCCTCGAGCCCGTAGTCGCGCTGCATCGGGCACGCCTTACCTATGCCGCGTACGTGGGCTTCCTGCAGCTGAACTTCACGCTCGGCCTGCCACGCCTGAGCCACGACGAGTTCGACGCCTATGTCGAGCATGTGATCTTTACGCTGACGCCGGCCAAGCCCGCCGCGTGAGCTGAACGGCACGGCGCATTTTGCTGCGCCGTGCCTTGCCAATACCAACGCTCGCAAACTACTGTCTCCACAGGCGTTTAACTGGAGACCACAACGGATGCGTTCGTACGGCAGTTCCTTGGAAGCATTGAATCGATGGGTTGACGATGTCGCCCGACTGACCGAGCCCGCCACGATTCGCTGGTGCGACGGCTCGGACGCGGAGTACGCGGAACTCGTCCAGACGATGCTCGCCAGTGGCGATCTCCTCCCGCTGAACGAGGAGACCAACCCGCGCAGCTACCTGCACCGCTCGAATCCTTCGGATGTCGCTCGCGTCGAGCACCTGACCTTCGTCTGCACGCCCGAGGAAGACGAAGCGGGCCCGAACAATCACTGGATGGCGCCCGCCGAGGCCCATGCCAAGATCGACGCCCTGTTCGCCGGGGCCATGCGCGGCCGCACCATGTACGTCATCCCGTACTGCATGGGTCCGATCGATTCGCCGCTATCGCGTTGTGGCGTCGAGATCACCGACAGCCCCTACGTGGTCGCCAACATGCGCATCATGACGCGCATGGGAGCCCCTGCCCTCGCCCGCATCGAGCGCGAAGGCCAGTTCGTCAAGGGACTGCATTCCACTGGCGACCTCGATCCCGAGCGTCGCTTCATCATGCACTTTCCCGAGGAGCTTTCGATCAAGTCGATCGGCTCCGGCTACGGCGGCAATGCCCTGCTCGGCAAGAAGTGCCACGCCTTGCGTATCGCCAGCCACCAGGCGCGTCGCGAGGGCTGGCTGGCCGAACACATGCTGATCGTCGGCATCGAGAATCCGCAGGGCGAAAAGCACTACATCGCCGCGGCGTTTCCCTCGGCGTGCGGCAAGACCAACCTGGCCATGCTCATTCCGACCGAGGGCTACCGCAAGGCGGGCTGGAAGGTCTGGACCGTGGGCGACGATATCTGCTGGATGACGCCGGGCGAAGACGGTCGCCTCTGGGCGATCAACCCGGAAGCGGGCTACTTCGGCGTTGCCCCGGGCACGGGCGCGAACACCAACCCGACCGCCCTGGCCACGCTCGGCCACGATGCCATCTTTACCAACGTCGCCGTTACCGCCGATGCGCGCCCGTGGTGGGAAGGGCTCGGCGAAGGCGAGCCGGTGACCGATTGGCAGGGCCGCCCGTACGATGCCGCCAACGGCCCGGCCGCGCACCCGAATTCACGCTTCACCGTCAGCGCGAAACAGTGCCCGAGCTGGGCGCCGGAATCCGAAGACGCCGCGGGCGTACCGATCTCGGCGATCGTCTTTGGCGGTCGTCGCCCGTCGCTGGTGCCACTGGTGTTCGAGGCCAAGGACTGGGCGCATGGCGTCCTCGTCGGTGCCGCCATGGGCTCGGAGACCACCGCGGCGGCTACCGGCGCCGTTGGCGTGCTTCGCCGCGACTCGATGGCCATGAAGCCGTTCTGCGGCTACAACTTCGCCGACTACTTCGCCCACTGGCTGTCCTTCGACAAGCCCGGCGCCAAGCTGCCGCGGATCTTCCACGTGAACTGGTTCCGCAAGGACGCCGACGGTCGCTTCATGTGGCCAGGCTATGGTGAGAACCTCCGTGTCCTCGACTGGATGATCCAGCGCGTGGCGGGCAAGGCCGAGGGCATGGAAACCCCCATCGGCGTGGTCCCGGCCAAGGGCGAGCTCAATGCCGAGGGGCTGTCGCTCAAGCCGGGCGCGCTCGACGAACTGCTCCACGTCGACGTCGAAGGCTGGACCGAAGAACTCAACGCCATCGGGCTCTATCTCGAAGGCTTCGGCGCGCGCATGCCCGAACGCCTGAAAGCCGAGCGCGTTCGCGTGAGCAAGGCGCTGGAAGCGGCTATCGAACGCCGGGCCGCCAACGTCGCCTGACGGCGGCTCAGTGTGGGAGCCGCACATCGGCGATTGGCCTGGCGGCTAAACCGCTCCGTTGGTTTTTCGCCGCTGAAGCGGCTCCCACATTTCCCTCTCGCTTAAACGCTCCCACATTTCCCTCTCGCTTAAACGCTTCTCACCTTGCCGGCATCCAAGCTGGCAAGATGAATGCACTATGCCTCGCCGCCACTTCCTTCATGCAGCCTGAGCTGCCCGTCGCCGCGTCCGATGACGATGTGGTGCGAGCGGCCGTCGGCGGCGACCGGAAAGCGTTCGAGCAGCTCTATCGCAAGCATTCGGACCGGGTCTATGGCGCCATCCTGCGCCTGGCCGCCTTCGATCATGCCCGTGCGGAAGACCTGACCCAGGAAGCCTTCATCCGCGCCTGGCAGAAGCTCGACGGCTTCCGCTTCGAAAGCGCATTCGGCACCTGGGTGTACCGGCTGGCGGTGAACGTGGCGCTCATGTCCATACGTGCCCGCAACGCCGACCCAGTCAGCATTGTCGACGATGAACATCTGCCGGACATCGCCGACCTCGATAATCCCGTCCGCGCCGTGGAGCGCGACGAGCTGGAAAAGGCCATTGCGGCATTGCCGCCGCGGGCCCGTGCCGTCCTCATTCTCTACGACGTGGAAGGCTGGAAACACGAGGAGATCGCCATCGAACTCGGGATGGCGGTCGGCTCCTCGAAAGCGCAGTTACACCGTGCACGCGGACTGCTCCGCCGCGCACTGGGAGATAAGCCATGAACGAACTCGACTACCTGCGCCAGATGCGCTCCCTCAACCGGCCGGTTGCGCCCCGTCGCGACCTCTGGGCCGGGATCGAGGCCCGCCTCGACGAGGCACCCGCCGCTGCCGCACCCCGCCGCCGACGCGCGCAACCCTGGTTGATGGCCGCGGCGATCGCCGGTGTGGCGGTCCTCGGCGGGGGCCTTGGCCTTCATCTCGTCGCGCCGCCCGGCAGCGATGGGCTTGCCAGCGTATCCCGCTGGAAACCGACCGACCCGCGCCTCTCCGGAGCCGCGGTGGAACTCGACGCCGCGCGCATGGAGCTGACCCAGGCCATGCAGGACTCCCCCGATTCGGCCGCCCTGCAGCGCCTGCTGCTGAAGACCGAGCGCCAGCGCGACCGTCTGCGCAACCTCGAAAAGCAAGCCGGCTAACACGCGAACAGCCAGGACCCCACACATGAAAACGCTCTATATCACTCCCCTGCTGCTGGCGCTCTCGATCGGACAGGCATTCGCCTCGACGCCGATCAACCTGTCGAAAGACATCCGGTCCGATGCAAAAGTCAGCATCGACAACGTCAAGGGCGAAGTCACGGTGACCGCCTGGGACAAGAACCAGATCCAGGTCTCCGGCACCCTGGGCGACGGCGCCCGCCCGCTGGAGATCGAAGGCAACGACCGCAGCGTGGAAATCCACGTGGATACCGACTCGAAGGTGCACTCTGTCTTCAACTGGGGCAGCGACACGCGCATGCAGCCCACGGTGCTCAACGTGCGTGTGCCGAAGGCCGTCAGCGTCGAGATCAACGTGGTCAGCGCACCGGTAAGCATCGACGGGCTCGACGGCGGCAAGGTCGAGATCAATTCGGTAAGCGGGCGCATCCGTGGCAACCTGCGCTCGCCCGACATCAACCTGCAGACGGTCAGCGGCAGTATCGATCTCGCCGGCAGCGCGACCAAGGCCGAGTTGCAGACCGTCTCCGGCGATATCACCGCGCCGAGCGTGACCGAACGCGTCGAAGCGCAGACGGTTTCCGGTCGCATGACGATAGGCGGCGGCCCGTGGAAGCAGGCCAGCTTCAGCACGGTTTCCGGCGACACGCAGATCAACGGCGGCCCTTCGCGGGACGGCAAGATCGATGTCGACTCGATGAGCGGCGACGTGCAGCTCCAGCTGCCCGCCGATGTCTCCGCCAAACTGAATGCCTCGACCTTCAGCGGCAGCATCCGCAGCGATTTCGGCAGCCCGTCCAGCGGCGAGGATGGCCCAGGCAAGCAACTGAAGACCACCATCGGTGGCGGCAGCGGCAACATCCACGTCGAGTCCTTCAGCGGCGATGTGAAACTGCGCGGGCAGGGACGCTGAGCGCGACGAGCCCGGCTTCCACACCCATAAAAAAGCCGCCTTGAAGGCGGCTTTTTTACGGTTCTTCACGGATTGCCGGGGCGGGCGGGCGCTCGGCATGCCGGGCCTTCGTTCGCACCTCGCACTTCGCCGAGGGCTCGCCTTCGGCATCGCGGGCTCGGCTGCGCCATCGTTCTCTACACTTGGGCGTCTCGCGGGGAGACCTTGGCGCCCACCCTCGCTGCTCAGACAGGTCCTCCGCGTTCGGTGCGGAAGGCCGCTGCGCGGCCCATGGTTCTATATGGCCTACGGCCGCTCACTTGTGCGGAACTCGCCTCGAGGGTGGACGCCAA
>NZ_DATLIW010000017.1:0-84860 GCF_035539195.1 Luteibacter sp. | reverse complement strand
GCAGAGCGTCTCGAATGACCTCGTTTTCCAAAAGCTGCTCGGCCAGCAGCTTCTTCAGCCGACCGTTCTCGGTCTCAAGGTCCTTCAGTCGCTTGGCCTCCGGCACGCTCATGCCACCGAACTTGCTCCGCCACAGGTAGTTAAGAGGCCTCGCTGAAACCGTGCTTGCGGCACAGGTCCTTGACCGGCATGCCGGCCTCGAACTCACGCAGGAAGCCAATGATCTGTCCTTCGGAAAAACGCTTCTTCACGTCCAATCTCCTTCTCGTGGGGGATTGGACTCGAAACCGGGCCGCTACTCAAATCTGGGGGGACGTCGACCATACGCAGGTTCACTTAGAGGCGATGGGACCAATGGTGCCGCGCGACGGGTAACGTGTCTGTAGGAGAGTTCCTGCGACGAGCTGTCAGACGTGCGATGGCTAGCCGACCTCAATGGTTTGGCGGAAGCAAAGGAACCCGTGCCTACGATGCGAACTGTGCGCTGACCGATATCACGCTACGGCCTTCCAGCTCCACCTGAAACGCGACGCCAGCGGGCGCGTCTCAGCCATCGGTCCTGCCGCCGCCGTTCCGGTAGCAACCGAAACCCGACTGTCGCTTTTTAAGCGACACAGCATCGCGGATCTCGGGGTTGGTCGGTAGACGCCAGGGGCCGATAGTCGCCGGCCTCATTCTCATGTTGGTCGCTTTCATGAAACCGAAGGAAATCGTTCCCGTCCGCGGGGGTGCAACCTCGTCCGGCGGGAGCCCACTTATCCTTGCAGCCATCTGTCTCTCGGCGTTGGTGCTCCCGCTGAGTTTCACGGGAGGAGCCGTCGCAACGCCTGCGATCGGCCGTGAGCTGGGCGGCAGCCCGACGGGCCTGACGTGGATCACGAACGCCTTCATGCTTACCTTCGGCAGCCTCCTCATGGCTGCTGGTGCTCTCGCCGATCAGTTCGGCCGCAAGCGAATGTTCGCGGCAGGTATTTCGCTCTACAGCCTGCTCTCGCTTGCGCTTGCGTTCGCGCCTACGGTCGGCTGGCTGGACATCCTGCGGGCGGTGCAGGGCATTGCCGCCGCTGCAGCGCTGGCAAGCGGCACAGCCGCACTGGCGCAGGAGTTCGATGGGCATGCGCGGACGCGCGCATTCAGCATGCTTGGCACGACGTTCGGGATCGGTCTGGCATTCGGTCCGCTCATCGCCGGCACCTTGATCGATGCATTCGGTTGGCGGTCCGTTTTTGTGCTGACGGCGGTACTTGGTGCGATTGCGATGGTGTTTGGTGTGCCGCGCATGCGCGAAACGCGCGATCCGGGCGCGAAGGGGCTCGACTGGCCAGGTGCCCTGTCGTTCACGGCGACGCTGGTCCTGTTCACGTCCGCGGTGATCCAGGCGCCGGAGAGCGGTTGGTCGAGCGCATACGTCGTCCTCATGCTCGCGGGCTCGGTCATCAGCCTCATTGCGTTCGTTGTAATCGAGAATCGCGTCGAACGACCCATGCTGGATTTGAGCCTGTTTCGCGTTCCGCGCTTCGTCGGCGTGCAGATCCTGCCGATCGGGACCTGCTACTGCTACATCGTCCTGGTGGTGATGTTGCCGCTACGCTTCATCGGCGTCGAGGGCGTGAGCGAGATCCAGGCGGGCATGCTGATGATTGCGCTCTCGGCTCCGATGCTCGTCGTTCCGATCACGGTCGCGTCGCTCACGCGCTGGATTCCCGCGGGGATCCTCTCCGGCATTGGGTTCCTCATCGCAGCCGTCGGCCTGCACTGGCTGAGCCTCTACACGGTTGGCGACTCGATGTTCTCGTTGCTGGCTCCGATGGTGCTGACAGGCATCGGTGCCGGGATGCCGTGGGGTCTGATGGACGGCCTTTCGATCAGCGTTGTTCCGAAGGAGCGCGCCGGCATGGCTGCCGGCATCTTCAACACGGCGCGAGTTGCCGGCGAAGGCATCACCCTTGCCATCGTTAGTGCCGTGCTGGCGGGCCTTGCTGCAGCTAATCTTGGCCATCTCTTGCCCGACGGTGGGCGCGACGTTGCGGAAGCCGCCCAGCGTCTGGCGACCGGCGACATCACGCGTGCCGTTGCGACGCTGCCAGCTGTAACGCATGAGCAGTTACAGAGCAGCTATGAGGAGGCATTCCGCGCCCTGCTGCATATCCTCACTGGCATAACGGTGCTCTCTGCTGTCACGGTTTTTGCCTTCCTAAGCCGAACGCCGATAGTTGAAGAAGCGGATGGCGCAAGCGTCAACGTCGCGACGTAAGCGATCGACGAAGCGTTCCATGCAGCCGAGGCCCACATGGGCCTCGGTTGCTGTCAGGCGGTTGGATCCTGACATTGTCGCCAGATCAGCTACAGACATGATCTTTTATGTTGGTTTATCTCTCAATCGGCGATCTTCAAACTGTGCTTGACGGTTCAAACAGGACCGCACCCACCCTTTCACCGTTGAGGAAAGCGCCATGTCCAAGCTTTACATTGCTAACCAGACCTGCTCGCAGGCCGTCCAGATTACGGCGAACGAGCTTGGCCTCACGCCGGAACTCATTCACTACAACGTGTTCGACAAGAGCACCTCGAACGGCGACGACTTCGGGCGCGTTAATCCGCTCGGTTACGTTCCGGTCCTCGTCCTCGACAATCCCGCCCGGGACCAGCTTTCCGAAACCATTGTGGTGGTGTCCTACCTCGCGGACCAGCACCCAGGGTCGGGCCTTATTCCGGCGCCCGGTACGTTCGAGCGCGTCCGTTTCGATCAGCTCCTGACCTTTACCGCGACCGAAATCGCGCAGAAGCACATTCCGCTCATGCGCAAGTTGATGACTACCGAAGGGACGGAGTGGACCCGTAACAAGATCGTCAGCGCCTACGCCGTTCTTGACAAGCAACTCGCCGATGGCAGGCCCTGGCTCACCGGCGACAACTTCACCGTGGCGGACGCCTACGTCTGGGCAACCATGTGGCACGAGCGCAGCGGTGCACGTATCGAGCACCTCGAGCACCTCATGGCATGGAAGGCGCGCGTCGACGCGCGGCCCTCAGTGCGCAAGGCGCTGCAGGACGAAGCTGACGTGGTGGCTCTCCACGAGTCGCTGGCGGCTGCTTAAGCACCGCGACGCGAAAGCCCCCGGCGGCTAAGGGCCGCCGGGGGCTTTTTTCGCTTGCGCAAAGGTAACGCTAGAACTGGAAATGGCGGGACAGACGCAACGCCAGCGAATCCCAAGCAAGGGCGACGCCAACGAGGATCGACGAACTCAGCAGCACATTGGCAAGCAAGAAGCGAAGCGCGTCGGCCCACGGCTGCGTTCCCGCGAGCGCGGCCACGAGCGCGATACCCGCGCCGGGTGGATGCACGGCGCGCAACAGGGTCATGACAAGGACGGCGGTGGCCAGCGCCAGAGCAACGGCGAGCATGCCCGTAGATGCCAACTGCGCAAAGAGCAAGCCCGTTAGTGCGCCGGCGGTATTTCCGACAAGCACGACATAGGGGCGTGCCGCTGGCCGACCGGGTTTTGCAAACAGGATCATCGCCGTTGCACCGAGCGGCGCGATGAGCAATGGCGAGGTGCCGGCATCGGGCCCAAGCGTCGCGGAAACGGCTCCTAGCGACGCGATGCCAACAAAGGCGCCGACAGCGGTACGCAGCGACCCAGGCAAGTGTTTGCCGAGGGCCCCCCGTAATTTCCTGCGGTTCATCGCGCGTCTTCCACGGCAACAGCGAGTAGGCGCACAGTCTGGTCGCGCGCGCTGCCGGGATAAACGGTCTGCCTCGCTACAGCGCGTCTCTGGTGGAGCGACAATCGGTGGGCGCGAATCAACAAGCCGACGCATCGCCGTTCTGCTTACCTTCTCAGACCGCTCCGATCATGTGTCGAGGCCGCGATGAAGCTCTATTACACACCTGATGCGTGCTCCCTCGCTCCGCACATCGTGCTGCGCGAACTCGGCCTCCCGTTCGCGCTGGCCAAGGTCGACCAGCCTACGAAGACAACGTCGGATGGCGAGGACTATATGGCGGTCAATCCGCATGGATACGTCGCCGCGCTGAAACTCGACAACGGTGAGGTCCTGACCGAAACCTCGGTTATCCTGGAATTTCTCGCCGACCTGAAGCCAGACGCCGGTCTCGCTCCACCCCAGGGAAGCTGGGAGCGTGTGCGCATGCGCGAAAGGTTGAGCTTCCTCTCGTGCGAACTCAACTGCGCCATGAGCCCGCTGTTCAACAAGGCCGTGCCCGAAGAAGCTAAAGCGGTCGCCCGGGCGCGTCTTTTTCGGCGCCTGGGTTCGCTCGAAGCCATCCTGAGTGTCCAGGACTATCTCGCGACCGCGGGCTATAGCGTTGCCGATGAGTACCTGTTCAACCTGCTTCGCTGGCCCCACCGGTTTGCCATCGACCTTTCGGAGTGGCCAGCCCTCCCGCGTTTCCAGGCGCGCATCGCCGAACGTCCCGCAGTCCGTGCAGCGCTGGAAGCCGAGACGGCCTAACGAAGGAACTCCGCAAGCGCTTCGAGCACGATCCGCGTGCGCGACGGCATGCGGTGGCCCAGCGGGATAAGCGCATGGACCGGCGGACCAGGAATGTCGGCTTCCGGAAGCACGTGGACGAGCGCGCCGGATGCGACAAGCGGTCGAGCGACACGATCGAACAACTGCGAGATGCCAAACCCATGAACCGTCGCATCGATGAGCGCCTGTCCGTCGGATAAGACGAGCACAGGCGCAGGCACGATGTCCCGCGTCGCGTCCCCGTCCTGCACCGTCCAGGGCCGCAAGCGACCGGACGACGCGCGGAAGATCGCGGCATCGTGGACACTGAGGTCTGCGATCGAGGCAATGGTCGGTTTGCGCGCGAGGTACCCCGGCGAGGCATAGAGCCCATTCCGCAGCGTGCACAGTTTGCGTACCGACATGTCGCTATCCGGAGGCAACTCACCGATACGCACGACTAGGTCCCATCCCTCCACGACCGGATCGGAGATGCGATCGACGAAGGCAAGCTCGAGCGCGATTTTCGGATACGTATCGCGTAGGGCAGCAAGCGTCGGCAGGAACAGCCGGCCAAAGCCTGCTGGAAGATCGATGCGCACCTTGCCGATGGGTTCGGCACGCCTGGCGGCCAGCGCCTGCTCGGCATCACGCAATCCCGCCAGGGCGGCTTGCGAAGCCTGGAGGTAGATTTCCCCGTCTTCGGTAAGGCGCACGGCGCGTGTCGTGCGCTGGAACAACTTGGTACCGAGACGGCTCTCGAGCCGTTGGACCGCCTTGCCGACGTTGGATTTGCTTGTCCCAAGGTTCTCTGCCGCCCGCGTGAAGCTGCCCGTCTGGGCAACAGCCGTGAAGGCCACGATCTCGGGTACGGATGCATCGGCGCGCTCGGTCATTGTGTCCCCCTGGGCGCCAAAGAGTATTCGCTTGCCGGATTTATCCGTCAATCGGCGCAGATCAAAATTTCTCAATGCTGACGAGAAAGCTCATTGAATCCGGTGCGTACCTTGATCACTTTCGCGGCCTCGACCCCGCGATCTGTTGGGACGACGAACGGCAGGCGCGCTCGATTGCCGAGACGATGGCAGCCGCGCCCGCGCGGGACGCCGATATCTGGGTCTTCGGCTACGGCTCGCTGATCTGGAATCCCATGCTGTGTTTCGACGAGCGCCACTGGGCCACACTGCCCGGGTGGCGCCGCAGCTTCAGCCTCGGCATGGTGGCGGGGAGGGGATCGCCGGAGCATCCGGGCCGAATGCTTGGCGTCCAGCCTGGCGGCTCCCTCCGCGGTGTCGCGCTGCGCGTATCCGGTACCCATGTCCAGGACGAGCTACGCCTGCTGTGGCGTCGCGAAATGCCGACCGGCGCCTATCTGCCTACGTGGGAGAAAGCCGTACTCGATGATGGCAGGCAGGTTACATCTCTCGTATTTGCCGCCAACGCAAACCACCCGATGCACGCGCAGGATTCCTCCGTCGCAACCGTCGCACCCCTCGTTGCAATGGCCAGCGGTCCATACGGCAGCAACGCCGAGTACGTACTCCGCCTCGATGACGAACTGGCTGCGGCCAAGGCGGCGGACGCCTATGTCCACGCGCTCGCCTCAGCCGTAAAGACGCTGCTGCGCTGAGGGGCCACGCAGGCGATTGTCGCCGGCGTGGCGCCAAAGAAACGCAATTAGCCGGATTTATTCCGCAAGCGGCGAAAGCCAATCTATGCACCGTGAGTCATGAACGTCATGCCCGCGCGCTTCCCGCGCCCCCCTCCGGCCCTGACCGACACGAGCTCCCCCCTCTTTCAAACACGCTTCAGGAGACATTTCATGACCACTACCCGCAAACGACTTTCCGTTGCGCTCGGCGCCCTGCTTGTCGTCGGCGGCGCCGCCGGCATTGCCACCTACCACGGCCACGAGGCTGTCGCTGTCGCTCACGCGGACACGGTGGCGCCGGCGACCGAGGTCGATGTTGCGCCCGTCATAGCGCGCAGCATTACTCAGTGGCAAGGCTACTCGGGCCGACTGCAGGCGGTCGACCGCGTCGACATTCGTCCCCTGGTCTCCGGCAAGATCGTTGCGGTCAACTTCCGCGATGGGTCGCTCGTAAAGAAGGGCGACAAGCTGCTTACGATCGACCCGCAGCCCTATCAGGCAGAAGTCGAGCGTGCCGCGGCGCAGGTTGCCGCCGCCGAAGCGCGGGCCGCATACGCGACGTCGGACGCGGCCCGCGCCGACCGCTTGATCGGGAGCAACGCCATTGCGCGTCGCGACTATGACGAGAAGATGAATGCGTCGCGCGAAGCACTGGCCAATCTCAAGGGGGCACGCGCCGCCTTATCGGCAGCGCGGATCAACCTCGCTTACACCGACGTCGTCGCTCCGGTGTCCGGCCGCGTATCGCGCGCCGAGTTGACGGTGGGCAACGTCGTCAATGCCGGCGCAAGCGGCCCGGTCCTTACCACGATCGTCTCCGTGTCGCCGATCTACGCGACGTTCGAAGTGGATGAGCAGACGTACCTGAGCAACCTTCGCGGCCGTGACGGCACTAAAATCCCCGTCGCGCTCGGCCTCGCCAATGAAGCGGGCTACTCGCAGCGTGGAGTGATCGATTCGATCGATAACCAGCTCGACACCACGTCCGGCACGATCCGTGTTCGCGCCCGTTTCGACAATGTCGACGGCTCGCTGGTGCCCGGCCTGTACGCGCGCCTGAAAGTCGGAGCCGGCACGCCACACGACGCTGTCCTCATCGAAGATGCCGCCATCGGCACGGACCAGTCGAAGAAGTACGTCCTGGTCGTCGGAACCGACAACAAGGTGCAGTACCGCGAAGTGAAAATCGGCGACCTGCACGACGGCCTGCGCATCGTGACCGCCGGTCTGAATGCCGGCGACCGAATCGTCGTACATGGCGTACAGCGCGTGCACCCCAGCGATGTCGTCAAGCCCACCCCCGTCGACATGGGCGCCGCACTAGCGACGGCCCAGGCTGCCGACTAACCGGAGCCTCTCCCCATGAACATCTCGAAATTTTTCATCGACCGGCCGATCTTCGCGGGCGTGCTGAGTGCGGTGATCCTGCTCGCAGGCATCATCTCGCTCACCAAGCTTCCGACGGCGGAATACCCCGAAGTGGCGCCGCCCTCCGTCGTCGTTCGCGCGCAGTACCCCGGCGCGAACCCCAAGGTCATCGCGGAGACCGTCTCCGCGCCGATCGAGGAGCAGATCAACGGCGTGGAGGACATGCTGTACATGCAGTCGCAGGCGAATGCCGACGGCAATACCGCGACCACTGTGACCTTCAAGCTGGGTACCGATCCAGACAAGGCTGCACAACTTGTCCAGAACCGCGTGGCGCAGGCATTGCCCCGCCTGCCCGAGGACGTGCAGCGCCTCGGCGTGACGACGGTGAAGTCGTCGCCCACGCTGACGATGGGCGTGAGCGTCACGTCGCCTAGCGGGAAGTACGACCTTACCTACCTCCGTAACTACGCGCTGATCAACGTCAAGGACCGCCTCGCACGCGTGCCCGGCGTCGGCGAGGTGGTGATGTGGGGTGCAGGCGACTACGCCATGCGCGTGTGGCTTGATCCGCAGAAAGTCGCCGGCAAGAACATGACGGCGTCCGACGTGGTCGCTGCCATCCGCGAGCAGAACGTGCAGGTGGCGGCGGGCATTGTCGGCGGAGCACCCATGTCGAAGGACGTGCCGCTCCAGCTCTCGGTCAACGCGCAGGGCCGCCTGAAGACCGAGCAGCAGTTCCGCGACATTATCGTCAAGAAGAACGCTGACGGCGGCATCACCCATCTATCCGACGTTGCCCGCGTTTCGCTGGAATCCTCGGAGTTCGCCCTGCGTGCGCGCCTCGATAACAAGGAAGCCGTGCAGCTGATCATCTTCCAGCAGCCCGGCGCAAATTCGCTTCAGATCTCGGATGACGTCCGTGCCGTCATGGCCGACATCAAGAAGGATATGCCTGAGGGTGTGGATTACGCAGTGAAATACGATCCCACACAGTTCGTCCGTGAGAGCATCGACGCCGTCATCCACACGCTGTTCGAGGCCATCATTCTCGTGGTACTCGTGGTGATCGTCTTCCTGCAGACCTGGCGCGCGTCGCTTATCCCCCTGCTTGCCGTACCCGTTTCCATTGTCGGCACGTTCTCGCTGATGCTCGCCTTCGGCTACACCATTAACGCGCTTTCGTTGTTCGGCATGGTGCTGGCCATTGGTATCGTCGTCGACGATGCGATCGTTGTTGTGGAAAATGTCGAGCGAAACATCGCCGCAGGTTTGAGTCCACGGGATGCCACCTACCAAGCCATGCGCGAGGTGAGCGGGCCGATCGTCGCCATTGCCTTGACCCTCGTTGCTGTTTTCGTGCCGCTGGCCTTCATGTCCGGCCTCACCGGTCAGTTCTACCAGCAGTTCGCCATGACCATCGCTATCTCGACGGTGATCTCGGCCTTTAATTCGCTGACCCTGTCGCCGGCACTTGCAGCCATTCTCCTCAAGGGCCACGACGCTCCCAAGGACTGGCTGACCCGCGGCATGGATCGCGTGTTCGGACGATTCTTCGCCAGCTTCAATCGACTCTTCAGCCGCGGCTCGGATGCCTATGGCAAGGGCGTACGTCGTGCAGTGGGCCGCAAGGCCCTCATGATCGGCGTCTATGTGGTGTTGCTCGCCGCCGCCGGCGTGCTGGGCAAGGTCGTACCGGGCGGCTTCGTTCCGGCACAAGACAAGGACTACCTGGTGAGTATTGCCCAGCTGCCCGCCGGCTCCTCGCTGGAGCGGACCGACGAAGTCATCGAACAGATGACTGCCATCGCCCTGAAGGAACCCGGTGTCGTCGCCGTCCCGTCGTTCCCCGGTCTGTCGGTGGCAGGCTTCGCGAACTCGTCATCCGCCGGCCTGGTGTTTCCAGTGCTCGCTCCGTCGAAGGAGCGTGGGGAGGCCCTCTCTGCCGACAAGATCGCCGCATCGCTGAATGCGAAGTACGCGAAGATCAAAGGCACGCAGATCGCCACCTTCCCGCCGCCGCCGGTGTCGGGCCTGGGTGCATTGGGTGGCTTCAAGCTGCAGATCGAAGACCGTGGTGCTCTCGGCTATGAGGCTCTGAACGATGCCGTGCAGGCGTTCATGAAGAGGGCATCGGAGGCTCCCGAGCTCGGCCCCATGTTCAGCAGCTACCAGATTAATGTTCCGCAGCTCGACGTCGACCTCGATCGCGTCAAGGCCAAGCAACTCGATGTGTCCGTGACGGACGTGTTCGACACGATGCAGATTTACCTTGGCTCGCTATACGTCAACGACTTCAACCAGTTCGGCCGCGTCTACCAGGTTCGTGCGCAAGCGGACGCGCCCTTCCGCATGAACGCCGATGCCATTGGCCAGCTCAAGACGCGCAACGCGAACGGCCAGATGATTCCGCTGTCGTCGTTGGTGACGGTCAAACCCACCTACGGTCCGGACACCGTCGTGCGCTACAACGGGTTCACGGCGGCTGACATCAACGGTGGTCCTGCGCCGGGGTATTCCTCTGGCCAGGCACAGGCTGCGATCGAGCGGATCGCCGCCGAAACGCTGCCGCGCGGCATTCGCTTCGAATGGACCGATCTGACCTACCAGCAGATCATTGCCGGCAACTCGGCCATGTGGGTCTTCCCGATCAGCATCCTGCTCGTGTTCCTCGTGCTGGCCGCGATGTACGAAAGCCTCACCCTGCCGCTGGCGATCCTGCTCATCGTTCCCATGAGCATCCTGTCTGCACTGTTCGGTGTGTGGCTGACCGGAGGCGACAACAACATCTTCACCCAGATCGGGTTGATGGTGCTGGTCGGGCTTTCGGCGAAGAACGCGATTCTGATCGTCGAGTTCGCCCGAGAGCTAGAGATGGATGGCCGCGGCATCGTCGAGGCAGCCATCGAAGCGAGCCGGCTGCGCCTGCGTCCGATCCTCATGACCTCGTTCGCTTTCATCATGGGTGTGATTCCCCTGGTGACCTCAAGCGGTGCCGGCGCGGAGATGCGCCACGCCATGGGTATCGCGGTGTTCTTCGGCATGCTCGGCGTCACCCTGTTCGGCCTGATGCTCACGCCCGTCTTCTACGTGCTGTTGCGCAAGCTTGCCGGTAGCAAGCCGCTGGTCGACAAGCACGGCACCCATACGCACATGCAGCTCGATGCTGCGTCAGAACATTGAGGAGTACGTCATGAAAACCGTTTTCATGGGCCGTCTGTTCAAAGGTGCCGCCGCGGTGGCAGCCACCCTGATCCTCGCTGCCTGCTCATTGGCCCCCGCATACAAGGTGCCGGCTGCTCCCGAGGATGCAGCCTTCAAAGAGGCGTCTCCCTCCTGGTCGCAGGAGACCGCCACGGCACTCGACGGAAGCACTTGGAAGGCGGCCACGCCTTCCGAGGAGTCGGCACGCGGGGAATGGTGGAAGATTTTCAACGACGCTGTCCTGGACAACTTCGAGCGCCAAGCACTCGAGGCGAACCAGGACCTGAAGGCCGCGGCAGCGCGCGTGAAGGAGGCACGCGCGCTCAACCAGGTCGCCCGGTCGGCCTTCTTCCCGAACGTCGATGCGGGTCTCGGTGCCACGCGTCAGCAGCCGTCGGCAGCTTCACAAGGCCTGCCGGACGGTGCGCGGGTCCAGCCGTCCACCGTTTACCGCGCGCAATCGAGCGTTTCCTATGAGGTCGACCTCTTTGGCCGCGTTGCTTCGGGTGTAGATGTCGCAAAGGCAAACACGCAGCGCAGTGAAGCGCTCTTTCGCTCGGTGCAGCTCGCGCTCCAGGCGGATGTCGCGCAGAACTACTTTGCCCTGCGCGAGCTGGACGCGGAGGCTGAGGTCTACGCGCATGCCGTGGCCCTGCGCGAGGACGGCCTGAAGCTGCTCAAGAGCCGATACGCCGAAGGCGACATCTCGGAAGTCGATGTACTCCGTGCCGAGACGGAGCTCTCGACGGCACGATCCGCGGCGATGACGGCACAGCGGCTGCGTGCCGCGTCCGAGCATAGCCTCGCCATCCTTCTCGGCAAGACGCCGGCGGAGTTTTCCATGCCTGCATCACCATTGCAGGCTGTCAACCTGCGAATCCCCGCCGGATTGCCGTCGTCGCTCCTCGAACGCCGGCCAGACATCGCTGCTGCGGAGCGCGCCATGGCGGCGGCCAATGCGCAGATTGGCGTGGCGCGGTCCGCATTCTTCCCGTCGCTGTCCCTGACCGGGACGGGTGGGTTCGAGTCCTCGTCATTCGGCAACCTGTTCAGGTGGAGTAGCCGATCTTTCCTGCTCGGGCCATTGACGGGAACCGCCCTCAGCCTGCCGATCTTCGACGGCGGGAAGCGCCGGGGCGACCTTGCCAACGCGAAGGCAACGCTCGAGGAGCAGGCGGCTACTTACCAGCAGCAGGTACTTTCGGCGTTCCGTGAAGTGGAAGACAACCTGTCCACGTTACGCATCCTCGAAAACCAGACGCAGACCCAGGATAAGGCGGTGGCATCTGCTTCGAAGGCTGCGTCGCTCTTGCGGATCCAGTACGACGAGGGTCAGACGAACTACCTCGACGTGCTCGACGCCCAGCGGACCGTTCTCAACGCGCGTCGTGACGCTGTGCAGTTGCAAGGGCTTCAAGCCATCGCCACGGTGAACCTGATTCGCGCACTTGGCGGCGGTTGGGACGACACGGCGAACGTCAAACCGGTCGCGACCCGTTGAGGAGCGAGTGATGGAACAATTCGCCGCGCTCGAGACGTTTGTACGGATCGTGGATTCGGGGTCGTTCTCGGCGGCCGCCAGACGTCTGGGGATGAGTCAATCTGGGGCATCCAAGGCAATGGCTCGTCTGGAAGCCGACTTGGGCGTCAGGCTCCTGCACCGGTCGACTAGGAGCCTGAGCACAACAGATGCTGGGCGGCGACTGTACGAGCACGCCAAGTCGGCGCTCGCGCAACTCGACATGGCCTTGGGCGCCGCGCGATCCGAAGCAAAACAGCTGACCGGAAAGATCAGGATTGCGGCCCCAGTTGGCTTTGCGCGCCAACACGTCGTGTCGGAGCTGCCCCGGTTCCTCGATCGACATCCTGGACTGGAAGTCGAGGTCGTCATGGACGATGCAGTCATTGATCGAGTTGAGGCCCGTATTGACCTCTGCCTCCGCCACGGTGAGCCCGTGACGAAGATCCCTGGAAGCAGGCGCATCGGTATGGCACGTCGCCTGCTTGTGGGATCTCCCGAGTACTTCGAGCGCCACGGCGAACCCGAATCACCCCGTGACATATCGGCGCACCAGGTGGTCACATGGTCTGTCGACCGGGATTCGAACGCTTGGTCGTTCCGCCAAGCTGATGCCGTGCATCGCGTCGAACTCAAGGGGCGGCTGAGAGTCGACTCGCGCGAAGGTATGCGCGATGCTTTACTCGCCCAGGCCGGGATTGCCGTTGTCTCCGAGTGGGACGTTGCACCGGAGCTGGCGAATGGATCGCTTCGTCCCACCCTTGCGGGCTGGAAGTTACCCACCGACGAGATATGGGCGGTTCCCACTGGGGGGCGCCTTGTCAGCCCGGCAGCAAGCGCGATCATGTCCTTTATCGAAGACTCGATTCAGAGGTCCACTCCGGAATCCGGCAACAGAGAGGGACGGTGATGGCCGTGAGGCATACCCCATTAGGTGGCGCTCTGTCCTCCCTCGCTGCGGGCAAGGACGACGAGGCGCGGCATGCGCTGTCGCGCATGAAGGATGAATCGGTTATGGCTCGGGCTCTTGCACTCGCTTTAAGCAGCGGCTCACTAGCCAATGCTTATGATGCGCCGTCGGCCTTCGAGGCGTTTATCCGAAGCCGCGGAAACATCGCCTTGTACGGCGCGGTTAGTTCGACGCTGGCTCGCCTGTATGACCACTATCGACCTCACAGGCTTCTGGACATTGGCACGGGTGACGGCATGGCGCTCTTGCCGGCCATAGCCGAGGCGACGCACGTACCGCGAGAGATCGATGTTATTGAGCCCAGCGAGCAGATGTTCGAAAAGCTGATTGGATCACTGTCGGTCCATGCCGGCTACACCCAAGGTTTTGAGGCCTTCGCCGAGGACCTAGCTCAGAAGAATCATTGGGATATGGCGCAATCGAGCTTCGCGTTGCAATCGATACCTCCTAGCGCCAGGACCAAAGCCCTCCGCAGGCTTGCACGCCATGTCGATAGGCTGGTTGTCATAGAGTTCGATGTGCCGGACCTCCCCCTTGGTAGTCGCGACCTCCATGAATCGCTTGCCACGAGGTACGAATGTGCCGCGAGCGAACAGGAAGAGAATGCCGACCTGGTTGCATCGGGCTTTCTTGTGCCGATGTTGCTCGGACAGCTTCGTGCCGCGACGCCGTCCAACTGGGAGCAGCCAGCAAGTGCGTGGCTTGACGAACTCACGTCAGCGGGCTTTCGTGCAGTCAAAGTCGAACACGTGCACGACTATAGTTGGGCGTCCGCGATGTGCCTCGTCGCAGATGCCTGAGAGTTTCATGGTCATCCGAAGGTATGGCCGTTCGTCAGGGCGCCATCATGGAATGTCGGCATAATAGGGGCCGATGCGAGTCTGCATAAGCGGTAGACCGGGCACCAACTATCTCGGCATTTCCAAATTGGCGCCTCTAATGGCGAAGTGTTGGCCTAAAGGGTTGGCACAGGTGCCTCTGTTTGTCACCAAAGGTTCCAAAAAGCAGGGGCGACGAATAAGCCGGACATGCCGGCCCACTCGAAAGAGGGATTAGACGCGATCGCAGCCAGCGCCGTGTCGCATGAGCGGGGCGGCGCCATCCCTGCGAATCCTTCAAATGACGGATTTTACACGCCGCTGAATGGTGCTCTGTGGCGACCCGCGTGGATTCGCTCATAGTTTGCGCATCCGTGACGAATGCATCAATTTAGTGATAGATATCAATAGTATAGATGGCTTTGTCGCCACCGGGGCGCCAAACTTCGCGCCAATTCATCCATAGTGTGGCGGCGCCGCCAAACTATGGATCAATGCATAGTTCCCGCATCGCGACGCCACAGGAAGTCGCAGGAACTTTCGAAGGCAAACTTGCAAGTTTGCCTTGTAAGTTGGTGCAAGCGCCCTTAGCGTATGGGCATGCCCAAGCCACCTTCCGATTTCCCTGGCGTCGACATCGCTGCCGCGGATCTGCTGACCGCCTGCGGCCAACTTGTTCGACGGCTCAGGGCCGAGACAAACAATCAGGAATTGAGCTGGTCGCAGATGGCCGTGCTGGCGCGCCTCGAGTCCGCCGGCCCGATGTCGATCGCGGATATGGCGCGTGCCGAGTCGGTCAAGCCGCAGTCAATGGGCGTGACGCTTTCGGTGATGGAAGATGAGGGTTTGCTCGAGCGCAGGCCGCATCCGACGGATGGCCGCCAGTTCCTCTTCGCCTTGACCGTTGCCGGCGTCGAAGCGCGTCGGCGCGTCCGTGCGGCTAAGCAGACGTGGCTGGCCGGCGCCGTTGCCACACTCACCGCGGACGAGCAGCGTGACCTTCTCACGGCCGCCGCCGTGATCCGTCGCCTTGCCGATTCGAGCACGCGCGACACCCAATGAATCATCCTTGAGGATTGCACCATGCCGCTCAGCCAACTCGATGCGAATGCCGCCCTGATCGTCGTCGACCTGCAAAAGGGCATCGTCGCGCTGCCGACGGCGCACGACACGGCGGATATCGTCGCGCGTTCCGCGGCGATCGCCCGCGCCTTCCGTGCCTCGGCTCGCCCTGTGGTTCTCGTCCATGTCACGGGCGCCGCGCCTGGTCGCACGGATGCCGGATCGCGCGCGATGCCGACCGATCCATCGTTCTTCGAATTCGTGCCCGAGATCGAGCAGGCACCCTCCGATCACGTCGTCGAGAAGAAGCGATGGGGTGCGTTTCACGGCACCGACCTCGACAGCTGGCTGCGCGGGAAAGGCGTCGAGCAGGTGGTGCTGGTCGGTGTGGCGACCAGCATCGGCGTCGAGTCCACCGCGCGCTTCGCCAGCGAGCACGGTTATCACGTCGTGATCGTGTCCGACGCGATGACCGACATGGTCGCCAGCGCCCACGACAACAGCGTCAACACGATCTTCCCGCGCATCGCCGAAACGACGACGACGGCGGACCTGCTCAAGGCGATCGGCTGACGATCAGCCTTCCTCCGCCGCCCTGTCGAGATTGGCGCTGAGCCGCTCGAGCAGGGCGACGAGGGTGTTCTTCTCCGCGTCGCTGAAACCGGCGAGTGCGACGGCCTCGCCAGAGAACAGGATCTTCTTCGCCGCCGGCATGCGTTTTTCCGCATCGGCGGTGAGGGAGATAAGCTTGCTGCGACCGTCTTGCGGATCCGCCGTGCGTACGATGTTGCCGTCGCGTTCCATGCGGGCCAGCAGTTGGGCCATGGTCGGTTGCTCCACGCGAACGAGCCGGGCGAGATCGCTCTGCGACATCGCCTTGCCGCCCTTGAGCATGACGAAAACCGGCACCTGGCCAAGGGACAACCCCTGTTCGCGTAACTTCGGCTCATACAGTCGGGCGAAGCCGCGGCTTATCCGCCCGACCAGGGCGAGCGCGCCAGTGGGTGCGCCGGACGCATCGATGGCTTGACGATTCATAGGTGGCTATGTTTAATGGATAGGCACCTATGTTAATCCATCGAGGCCATCATGAGCACCCCTCCACGCATCGCCATCGTCGGCGCCGGTCCTGGTGGGCTGACGCTGGCCCGGATCCTTCACGTGCATGGCATCCGCGCCACCGTCTACGAGCGCGAGCGGCACGCGCTCGAGCGCCCGCAGGGTGGAACGCTGGATCTTCACGCCGAGTCCGGTCAGTACGCCCTGGCGCAAGCCCGACTTGGCGAGGCCTTTCGTCGCATCGCGCGGTATGAAGACCAAGGCACCCGGGTGCTCGATCGCGATGGACGCGTGCTGTTCGAAGACGCGGACCCGACCGATGGCGATCGGCCGGAGGTCGATCGCACCGCCTTGCGTGACATGTTGCTTGGGTCGCTACCGGCCGATGCGGTTCGCTGGGGTCACGCTGTGGAGAGCGCAAGCCCACGCGACGATCTCACCTGGGACCTGCATTTCGACGATGGCTCGGTCGCCAATCACGACCTCGTCGTCGGCGCGGATGGCACATGGTCGCGCGTGCGTCCGCTGCTGTCGTCGTATCGGCCGGAGTACATCGGCCTGACCTTCATCGAATTCGGTATCGACGACATCGACCGGTCGCATCCGGCATTGGCGACGCTGGTCGGAGCGGGGAAGGTCGATATCGTGGGCGAGGGCAGGCTCATCGTCGCCCAGCGCAACGCGAATTCCCATGTTCGCGGGTACGCCATTTTCCGCGTACCGATGGACTGGGTGGAGCGGCGCTTCGACATGTCGTCGCCGGCATCGTTTCGCGATGCCCTGGTCGCAGAGTTCGCCGGGTGGAGTGAAGACGTGCTCGAGCTGATTCGCGCCGGCAACGACCGTCTCGTCGCCCGGCCGCTGTTCGCCTTGCCGGTGGGACACCGCTGGGTGCATCGACGCGGCCTGACGCTATTGGGCGATGCCGCCCATGCGATGTCGCCGTTCGGCGGCGAAGGCGTCAATACCGCCATGCGCGATGCGGCGGAACTGGCCGCTCGCCTGGTCGGCACGCTCGACTGGGATGACGCCGTCGCGGCGTTCGAGAACGACATGTTCGAACGTGTGGTCGAGGCGGCCCGTGGCGCGGCGGAAGGTGCGGCGATGCAGGGCTCGCACGATGCGCTCGCGCTGACGCTCGACCACCTGCGTAGCGTGCTGGGTGAAGTCGGCGCCTGGTAGCTGGAGGTGGTGGTCGTGAGTGTTCGGGCTATGACAAATCGGGCGCCCCGACATACACGTTGCGTCCCCGGTAAGGGAGATCCTTGTCAGTGGAATCCGACACCGGAACTCGACGTTCGCCAAGCGACCAGCACCAGTGGCAAACGGTGTTCCAAACGACACGATCGCAACGGGATCGTCCGTTAGGTTTGTTGGCCGACACATCATTGCTTAACGTAGACGTCTGACTTGCGGTGCACGTCGATCTGGCTGCGGCGTCCACTTCGGCTTGCTGGTGAGTCGTAGCGCGTTGCGCCTTGATCCGTGCATCGTTAACCCAGACAGTCAATGTATTACTACGAATCGCCTCTAGGGGAATTTCGTCTCCAGGCTTTATTGAAGCGACACGAAGGACGCTAGATGAGCGTAATATCCGAATGTTTTTGACATAAGTGATCTTGTAGGCGCCACCCTCCGCAATACCATACTCTTTTACGATATCGACGTTCTTTCTCACAGTCTCGTGCGGCTCGAGCATCAGAAATGATGACGAATCGGGCGGTCCGAAATACACGTTGCGCCCTCGATAAGGGAGATCTTTGTTGGTCGAATCCGACACCTGGAACTCGACGTTCGCCAGGCGATCACCGTCAGTAGCAAACGGTGTTTCAAACGAGACAATCGCAACGCGATCGTCGGTCGGGTTGGTTATCGACAGCGTGATGACGCCCCGTTCCGCCAGACCCGGATCCGCTGGCTTCGATAGGACGACTTGCGGTGAATCCTGAGCCGTGACGATGTGGCTATATGTCAGAACACTGGCACATAGGATGATTAGGTATTTCGCGCGTGCCTTCCGATTCATATGAAGCTCCTATGTCGAGTTCCCCTTGATTTGATCCTGAATCAGTCGCCGCGTCGACGTCGTGCCACTTGGCCCGCACACCCGTGTACGCGTCTCGCTTCGCCTGGTGATAGCGATGGCGGTCGCCGGTCGCACGAACGAGGCGGATCTTCGCCAGCGCCTTCCCGCTCACCGTCGATGGGGCCGACGACCGGGTTCCCCGCCTTCACCGTTGCGACCGCACCCCCCATCCTGCCGATCCGCTTTAACAGGGCGATATCGCTCTTGGCCTGGTCGATCTGCATGACTTCGGTCGCGGCGAGCTTCCGCGACACGCGCGGCGTCAATCCATTTTCGCTCGCAATGACGTTCACGACGTGGCCGACCGTGGTCTTGCTCCAGCAGCGTTCCTTTCGCGTGTTGCCTGCGGCCGGCGTGGGTGTGGGGCGAGGCAGGCGCGCGCACGCGCGCTCCTGCGAGGCGTGGCGCGGGTGGTCAGAAAGCGACCACTTCGGCGCCTGTCAGACGTCTGCGCGCGCGGTCGTCCCCCCACCTCGCCTACGCGCTTGTCCCCCGGTTCCTGATGCAGGTGATGCATGACCTCAAAGCCAGGCACGCCAAGGGCTATAACAAGATGACCTATGGAGCATGGCTGACGCACTTTGATGCACCCAGGCGGCCGTTCTACGGTCTTGTCGGCATGGTAGGCTCCTCGTTCCACAGGAGGGCGTCAGGGATGCTTGAACTTAACTCGCAGCCAACATCGGTCCAGTCGTTGTACGCGTGGTTTCGCGACAACAAGTTGTTCGTCAATCGTCGCTACCAGCGAAAGCTGGTTTGGACGCTTGACGAGAAACAACGGCTGATCGAATCCATATTAAACAAGTTTCCTATTCCGGCAATTATCGTGGCTGAAAGGGAAGAGTCGCCGGGAACATACGAAATAATTGACGGTCTGCAAAGACTTCATGCGATTGTTTCATTTATTGAGACGGCATTTCCTACCCTGGAGGATGAAGTGTTCGCCCTGAAGCACTATCCGTCCGCGCAGAGCCGCGCAGACGAGGGGCGTTTCATTCCACAAGAGGGGAATGCGCTCAGCCAAAAGGATGTCTCGACCTTTCTAGACTATACGTTTGCTCTCTCGATCATGCGTAATGCCTCTGAGGCGGAGGTCAACGACGTATTTAGCCGGATTAATACCTACGGGCATCGCCTCAGCGACCAGGAGCGACGCCAGGCGGGCGTGCGAAACGAATTCTCAGACATGGTTCGACGCATTGCGTGCACGGTGCGGGGCGACGTTTCGTCCGACGTGCTCGGTCTTGAGGATATGCCGTCGATCAGCATTGACCTGCCGATGTCGAAGCACGGCTACGAGGTCCAGGCAGACGAAGTGTTCTGGGTCGTAGAGGGTGTCCTTCGGTCGACGGACCTGCGCGATAGCATGGATGAGCAGTGCATAGCCGACATTGCAGCTTGCATCGTTGGAGGGACAATAATTGAGAGGTCAAAGGACGCGCTCGACTTAATTTTCAGCGATAGCGTCGAGGGCGACCGCGTGCTTGACGCCGTCGACGTATATGGCGCAACGAAGTTCGAAGAAGAATTTAAGTACTGCGTGGACGAGGTGTTACGCATTTGCGCTGGAGGCGGCAAGAAAGACAAATTGCGTTCGATTCTTTTTACAAAGAACACGACGAATCCGTTCCCGAACGTATTTACCACGGTAATGATTGCGATGCATGAGGTAGTCGTCCAGGGCACTCAGCGTGCTACCGACTACGCCGCAATTAAGAAGGCATTGACGGATCTCGATAACCATATCATCACGACGCGTCGCTCCACCAATCCCGTGGAGCGGCGAAAGAATATAGATGTCGTAAAGGGCATTGTGTCTCAGTACTACGTTGCGGACGCGACTGTGCATAAAGAGATCTACGCGAGCCACAGCACGACGGATATTGATGCTTCGATACGTCGTTCCGAAGTCGAGCTTCCCAACTTCGAGCTCAAGCAGGGCATTCTGCTGCTAGACGGTAAGCGGCGAATTGATGACGGCGTTAGAGAGAAGGTCCTAAAGACTATATGCGCCATTGCGAACAACGGCGCAGGGTGTTCCGGAAAAATTATCGTCGGTGTCACTGACAAGGACGCTGATGCCCAACGTATCAAGGAAATGTTTGCCATTGAGCCGAAGAAGGTTGGTCGTCGCTGGATTGTGGGTGTTGACCGTGAGGCAAAGGCGCTCGGTATCAGTATCGAGGACTATTACGCGAAGTGGCGCAACTGGATCAAGGACTCCAGCCTTTCGGACGAACTGAAGGCGTCGGTCCTTTCGAGCATGGACTACAGCAGCTACTTCGGGTACGGGTTGCTGGTCATTTCAATCCCGCCTCAACGCGATCTCTCTTATCTGGACGGAGTTCCCTACTGGCGTAGCGGCGACAATACCGTCGAAGCGAAGGCAGCAAGGGAAATAGCCATGTTGGCGAAGCGCTTTTAGGGGGATGCCTGGGGGCAGGTCGCGACCATCGCGCTGGCGATCCGCCGAGCTTTTCGCCGAGTTGACGAGCTGGAATATCGCGAGCGGGGTCACCACCAATGGTTGTCGCCAAGCCGTCGAAACTAGATCGAGGCTATAACGCGAACTGACACAGAGCTGGGGCCTCAGATTTTGACGTGCGCGTGCAACTGCGTCAACGTGATGAGATGATAGTTGTGGACACAGTGTCCGTTCGTAACGGTTCCCAATGACGGCTTGAGGGGCGCGTCGATAAGCCGGAGAGACAGCGTCGGGGTATCCGGAAATTTCAGCCTCGACTCACGCCCTCAACTCAGGATCACCGAGTCGTTCCGCAATGGCGAGCGCCTTATAAAGCGCGCTTTGAAGACTTTTACTCGAAGTAAGGTCGCCCACAAGTTTGCTCAGGGCTTTCATTCCGGGATCATCCTTCAGACGTCATCGAGCTCGATAGCTCTGCAAGGCCGGAAAACAGCGAGGGGCGTGATTCCATAAGCTGTCTTCGGACGACCCATCAGGTTGCGAAATTCATCGATCACCGGAGCAAGCATCGACAGCAAGCCGGAAGCTCCGACCTGCGGTTGATCATCGTCGTCGGGCTGAGCGTCCATGATAGCGATTACGTGCCATTCGCCTTGAACTGTGGAACCAAACTTCAGGCCCAATGCGTGCGTGCTGAATATAGGATCGTTTTCAACTAGTAGGCCCCAGACCTCGTCACCTTGGTCGGTATCCATGAAGAGGTGCGTAGACGGCGGCATTTGATTGATGATCTTTCCGGCAACATCGATCTGTCCCCGCTGTTCCTTCTGCTGGTTCGGCGGGAAACTGCTGATCATCGCTTTTGTCAGAGGTTCCCATAAACGCCTCGTCAGCTCTAGATCGCGGATGCTGATGCGGCCCTTGACGTGCACCAGACTTCCCAGCGGGGCTACGAGGCCCTCATGAAGCATTCCCGATTCTTGTAGAACGGTCAGAGCATTGATCGGCAACAGCCAGCTCGCATCGAAGGATCGCTCTAAGCCTTCGCTTGCGGTGTCGGTGACGCTGCCATCGGCCGTCACAACCGCGGCGGTGATCATGACTTTGCCGTTGTTTGTTCCGCTATGGGAGGATGTTCGCTTGGCTGTAGTGACAACGCCGTCGTCGCTTAACTGGGCCAGCAGAGAGCCGAGCCTAGCCCGGTCTACGTAAAGAAAATCAAATACGGAATCGACCTTTTCCTGCTCGTGCGCCACGTGCCATATCTCCCTTAACGCGATCCATTTCCCTCTCGTGGTCCGCGCTTCGCTTCGCAATAGCGCCGATGGCACGCGCAAGGTCGCCGCTCGCCGCCTTCCCTTTGAAAAGCGACTCTGCAGCGCGCGCGATCTTCTCGATGTGCTTTGCCATCGTGGTCCCGGTGGGCTCGGTTGTTACGTGTCCCATTCTGGTCCATTTCTCGCTCGCTGAGTAGCAGCAGCTCGGGTCTAGGCGGCGCCCTTGTGAGCTCGCCGGCGGTGGGCGCTTGAACCTTCCCTTGTAGGCCTAGCTGGACACGGAGCGGCCGCTGGCCGCTTGGGGTCGGGAAAAGGTAATGAAGGTAACCAATACCCCCACGGGGTCCCGAAGGCCTTGCGCCCCAACGGGCGTACCCATTTCGGGAAATGGCAATGTCGCGGTGATCTAAACTACCCATCTGAAAACATGCAGTTAAATCAGTCACCTACACGGCGAAAAATTACCTCCCCCTAGTGTAATCGAACCACCCTCGGGTTACCAATAAATTACTGTTGAAAAAACCTTATAAGTATCTGTATATATTAAAAAATCTGGCTTCGTCGCTACCCGAATTGCCAAAATTACCTCGTTCCCACGCGGCCACACATTGTGGCGGGTATACGTGCAGGAGGCGATCCTCGATCGCGCTCACTGGCTTACGCTGCTGCAGCCGCCTTCCTCGTTGCATTGCTATCAGCGCACTCGGTCTGTTGAACCGGCACGCGCCAGCCAGCAACGCGTTGGCCACGCACGCTTGTGTCGACGTCGGCCGCCGCGTCTACGTGGTCGCCCAGGTCTGCAGCGATCTTCTTCTGCAGTGCGACTAGGCTGCTGGCTTAACCGTCGAGCAGGATGGCGACGGCGTGGTGATCGATTGTTCCCACGTGTAGCGCAGCGGCAAAGCCGGTACCGAGGGAGCCAAGCGCGCCAATGCGCGAACCGAGTTCAGCGACGTCTTCGATGGTCGAGGGAAGGGGGATGGGGGGGATTGGTCATCGTGCGCTCCGTGGCGGACTTAGGGGATGGGTCTATATCGGCAGCAGGTTCTTGCGCAGCACGCTTGACATCGCGCGGATCTCGGTAGATGCCGGCCTGCCGCTACAATGGTCGAATCGCTACAGCCTGTGCGTCCCCAGTCGGAAGTGAATGGGGGTACATTTAGGGGTATTTAGCGAGAATGGTCTAAGACCTTCCTCAAAATCAACAGCTTAGGCCGTTTATGCTCTTGATGATCGACAACTACGACAGCTTTACCTTCAACCTCGTCCAGTACCTGGGCGAGCTGGGTCAGGAGGTCAAGGTGGTGCGTAACGACGCCCTCACCGTCGCGGACATCCGCGCCATGGCGCCCTCGCGCATCATGATTTCGCCGGGGCCCGGCACGCCAGACGATTCGGGCGTGTCGGTCGACATCCTTCGCGAGATGGCCGGCGAGCTGCCGATCTTCGGCGTCTGCCTCGGGCACCAGGCCATCGGCCAGGTGTTCGGCGGCAAGGTGATCCGGGCGCGCGAGATCATGCACGGCAAGACCTCGCCGGTGAAGCATCGCGGGCAGGGCGTCTTCGCCGGCCTGCCGAATCCCTTCGAGGCCACCCGTTACCACTCGCTGGTGGTCGAGAAGGATTCCGTACCCGATTGCCTCGAGGTCACCGCCTGGACGGAGCGCGAAGACGGCTCGCTCGACGAGATCATGGGCCTGCGCCATCGCACGCTGGATATCGAAGGGGTGCAGTTCCACCCGGAATCGATCCTGACCCAGCACGGTCACGACCTGCTGCGTAACTTCCTCGGCATGCCGTTGCCGCTCGCCGCGTAAGAAAGGATCCCCGTTCCATGCCGATGACTCCCTCCGAGGCGCTGCAGCGCACGATCGAGCACCGCGAGATATTCCACGACGAGATGATCGAGCTGATGCACCAGATCATGCGTGGCGACGTGAGCCCGCTGATGACGGCGGCGATCCTCACCGGCCTGCGGGTGAAGAAGGAAACCGTCGGCGAGATCACCGGTGCCGCGCGTGTCATGCGCGACCTGTCGGCCAAGGTCGAGGTCGGTCCGCACCCTCATTTCGTCGATATCGTCGGCACCGGCGGCGACGGCGCGTCGTCGTTCAACATCTCCACGGCGTCGATGTTCGTTGCCGCGGCGGCGGGCGCTCGCGTGGCCAAGCACGGTGGGCGCAGCGTGTCGTCGAAGTCGGGCAGCGCCGATGTGCTCGAGGCACTCGGTGCACGCATCGACCTGCTGCCGGCCCAGGTGGCCGTTTGCATGGACGAGACCGACATCGGCTTCATGTTTGCACCCAACCATCACCCGGCGATGAAGGTCGTCGCGCCGGTGCGCAAGGAAATGGGCGTGCGCACGCTTTTCAACATCCTCGGCCCGCTGACCAATCCGGCAGGTGCGCCGAATATCCTCATGGGCGTGTTCCATCCCGACCTCGTCGGTATCCAGGTGCGCGCCCTGCAGGCCCTGGGAGCGAAGCACGCGCTGGTGGTCTGGGGGCGCGACAACATGGACGAGATCTCGCTGGGTGCGGCCACGCTGGTGGGCGAACTGCGCGACGGCGTGGTGCGCGAATACGAGGTGGAGCCAGAGGATTTCGGCCTGCCCATGGCCTCCAGCCGCAACCTCCGCGTGGACAACGCGGACGAATCGAAAGCCATGCTGCTGGATGCGATTTCCGGCGTCCCGGGCGTTCCGCACGACATCGTCTGCCTGAACGCCGGGGCGGCGCTATACACGGCCGATGTGGCGCCCTCCATTCGGGCGGGTATCGATCTGGCACGGTCGATCATCGCAAGCGGTGCCGCTCGTGCAAAAATGGACACGTTCGTGGCCGCGACGCAGCGGCTCGGCGCCTGATATCGTCGGGGTTCCCCACCCCGTCCTTACCCAAGGAAGCGCTTCGATGCCCGACATTCTCCATCGCATTCTCCACCGCAAGGCGGAAGAAGTTGCCGAGCGCAAGCGCAAGCGGTCGCTGGACGACCTTGCCGCTCTCGTGGCGGACCTGAAGCCCACCCGCGGCTTCGTCGCCGAGATCGATGCCAGGCTGCACGCCGACCAGCCTGCGGTGATCGCGGAGATCAAGAAGGCAAGCCCGAGCAAGGGACTGATCCGCGCCGACTTCAATCCCGCCGAGATCGCCCGCAGCTACGAAAAGGGTGGCGCGACCTGCCTGTCCGTGCTGACCGATGCCGATTTCTTCCAGGGTCACGAAGACTTCCTGCGCGAAGCGCGCGAAGCCTGCTCGCTGCCGATCCTGCGCAAGGATTTCATCGTCGACGAATACCAGGTGTACGAGTCCCGCGTCATCGGGGCGGACTGCATCCTGCTGATCGTGGCGGCCTTCGCCAGCAAGCAGGGCGATGACGTCATCTATGACGACGCCGCGCTGCTGGAACTCTCCATGCTGGCCGCGGAGCTCGATCTCGACGTGCTGGTGGAAGTGCACAACGAAGACGAGCTCGAGGTTGCCCTGGATCTTCCAGCGCCGCTGATCGGCGTGAACAACCGCAACCTGCGCACGTTCGAGACATCGCTGGGAACGTCGCTCACGCTGAAAGACCGGGTCGGTCCGGAGACCGCCATCGTTGCCGAGTCCGGCATCCACACGCTCGAAGACGTACGCAAACTGCGTGCCGCGGGCATCCATACGTTCCTCGTCGGCGAAGCGTTCATGCGCGCCGCCGATCCCGGTGCCGAACTGCAGAAGCTGTTCGGTACGTCACCGCCCAGCCCGTCGCACAAACACTAGAAGCCGAATGAACCAGGGGATTGAAACGGCGGTCGTCGATGACACCGCCGCTGACGCACGACGCGTCGTCTTGTTCGATTTCGACGGTGTCATCGTCCGTCACCAGACGCTGGAGCTGTTCTTTCGCGAGCGTCTTTCCGGCCTCGGTCGCTGGCGCCTGCTGCTGGCGCTGCCGCTATGGCCGTTCATTCCGCTGCTGATCGGCACGGTGGCCGGAAACCGCTTGCTCGGGCGCGTCTTCCTTCGTGTGGTGACCTTCGGCCGCCGCGAAGCGACGTATCGACAGCAGGTTGCCGCCTATGCGCGCACTTACGCACGGCGGCCCGGGGTCTTCCTGCGCGACGCGGTGGCGGCCCTGCGCCGACACGTGGACGCCGGCGACCGGGTGATCGTCATCAGTGGCAACGACCTGACCATGGTCGAGGCCATCCTCGACGAGGTGAACCTGACCGGGTACGAGCTGATCGCCTCGCAGACGCGGGGTGGCCTGTTCGGCGTCCACTTCACCCGGCACAACGTGGATGGCGTGAAGGTCTCGACGCTCGACCGCGCGGGGGTGCCGCGGCCCTGGGCCATCGCTTACAGCGATTCGCTGTCGGACCTGCCGATGTTGCGCGCCGCCGACGAGGCGAAGCTGATCAATCCCAGCCCGAAGGTTGGCAAGAAGGCCATGCGCGCTCTCGGCGACAAGCTCGAAGTGCTTTACTGGTACTAGTGCCGCTTCGCCGCTTGCGCAGGGCATCCTGCCGCCGCTAGCCTCGTTATCCGTCCCCGTTCCCGGATCAACGATGTACCTGTCTTCCCTGCGCGAGCTCGCCCTCGGCAGTCGCCTCAAGGCGCTGAGCGACTACTTCTACCAGGCCGTGGACGAGGTCTACCGGGCCTGCGGGGCGGATATCGAGTCGCGCTGGTTTCCGGTCCTGCGCTTTCTCCGTGACGTCGGCCCGACCACGGTCACCGACATGGCGAGCGCCATCGGGCAGACCCATTCCGCCGTGAGCCAGCTTGCCGACCGGCTGGTCGAGGCGGGGATGGTGGTACGCCAGCGCGATCCCCAGGACGGCCGCCGTAGCGTGCTCGCCCTGACCGATGCGGGTGAGCGTGCCCTCGGTGCGCTCGGTCCGGTCTGGTTGGCGATTCGTCGGGGTATGGCGGAGTCGATGGGGCCGCGTGGCCTCGCTCTTCTGGACGCCATCGATGGCTGCGAGCAGGCCTTGGCGGAGCGTCCCCTGGTCGAGGCGATCCTGACCCAGCGCGCCGCGCTCTCGGCGGAGCAGGTCGAGGTGGTGCCGTTCGAGCCGGCGCTGCGCGAGCATTTTCGTCGCCTCAACCAGGCGTGGCTGGAGCGGTATTTCCGCGTCGAGGACGTGGACACGAGCCTCTTCGCGGACCCCGAGGGCATGGTGCTCGCGCGCGGTGGAGCGATCTTCTTTGCGTTGTACGCCGGCGAGGTGATCGGTACCTGCGCTCTCCTGTGCGAAGGCGAGGGGGTGTACGAGCTGTCCAAGATGGGCGTGGACGAGAACTACCGCGGGCTGGGAGCCGGCCGCAAGCTGCTCGATGCGGCGATCGGCGAATACCATCGACGCGGCGGGTCGCATCTGTTCCTCGAGTCGAACAGCAAGCTGGCCCGGGCGGTCGGCATGTACGAGCGGGCTGGCTTCGTGCGCCAGCCAGCCATCCGCCCTGGCTCACATTACGAGCGGGCGGATGTCTACATGATCTACGAGGCGCCCTGAGAACTCAGCGAGTACCGCGTACCACGATCGTCTTGCCGGCCACGTCGATCATGCGCTCTTCCTCGAGCTGCTTGAGCACGCGGCCGACCATTTCCCGCGAGCAGCCGACGATCCGGCTGACTTCCTGCCGAGAGATACGGATCTGCGTGCCATCCGGGTGAGTCATCGCGTCGGGCTCCTGGCACAGATCCAGGAGGGTGCGCGAGACGCGGTTGGTCACATCCATGAAGGCCATGCGGCTGACCTGACGGGACGTGCGCAGCAGACGCTGGGTCAGCTGGGAGCCGATCGCGAACAGTAGCTTGGGGCATTCGGCCGAGAGCGGGCCCTCCAGCAGCTGGAACAGGCGCTCGTAGCTGATCTCGGCCATTTCCACGGGCGTACGGGTGCGTACGAGCGATTCGCGCTGGGCCTGCTCGACGAACAACCCCATCTCGCCAATGAACTGGCCGCGGTTGATGTAGGCGAGGATCAGCTCGCGGCCTTCCTCGTCCTCGGTGCAGACGGCGAGCGAGCCCTCGACCACGTAATAGAGCGTGTTGGCAGGATCACCCGGTCGGATGATCGCCGTTTTCCCCGGATAGCGACGGCGGTGGCAGGCATCCAGGAAACGGCCCATCGAGGCCGGGTCGGGCGCGAAGCCCAGTGGTGCCTGGGACCGTTCGAATGCCTGTTGCAACAGATATTTAAGTTGAGCCACAGCAGATTCCGTTGAGTCTCACTGGCATGGCGTCCCCTTCACCGACTGGCCGACGGAATTCCGTCAGGTGTCGTTGACTCGCCATGTCCCCGGCGGATTATTACGTGAAAGGTGGCCGGCGTGTTCAAATTTTCGCCATCTTGCCTCATAATTTCACCCCCTCGGCGTCGGACCCCTTGTCTTACGCCGTTCATAAGGGGAAGGCAGACTTCGGGTTTGCCTGTTCTCTTTCTTCTTTGCGGGGACCCTAGCTGCTAACCCGCGTCTACTGCTGGCCGTTCATCCCCCGGCCTCGGAGAGTCGCTGTGGTCAAACCGCTTCCCCGCCTTCGCCTGCAAGGTTTCAACAACCTCACCAAGGCGCTGAGCTTCAACATCTACGATATCTGCTACGCCGTCTCGGAGCAGCAGCGTCAGAACTACATCGAGTACATCGATGAGCAGTACGACGCCGATCGCCTGACCCAGATCCTGACCGACGTCGCCGAGATCATCGGTGCGAACATCCTGAACATCGCGCGCCAGGATTACGATCCGCAGGGCGCGTCGGTCACCATCCTCATTTCCGAGGAGCCGGTGGTCGAGAAGCTCGGGCGCGACACGATTTCGGGCGCCGTCGTGGCGCACATGGACAAGAGCCACATCACCGTCCATACCTATCCGGAAACGCATCCGCACAACGGCATCGCCACGTTCCGTGCCGATATCGATGTCGCCACCTGCGGCGTCATCTCGCCGCTGAAGGCGCTGAACTACCTGATCGACAGCTTCGAGTCGGACATCGTCATCGCCGACTACCGCGTTCGCGGTTTCACGCGCGACGTGAAGGGCAAGAAGCACTTCATCGATCACAAGATCAATTCGGTGCAGGATTACCTGGCCAAGCACATCCGTCAGAAGTACGAGATGTTCGACGTGAACGTGTACCAGGAAAACATCTTCCACACGAAGATGCACATCAAGGACTTCGACCTCGATACCTATCTCTTCGAGGCCCAGGCCGACGACCTCTCGTTCAAGGAGCGTCAGCGCATCGAGTCGCTGCTCCGCCGCGAGA
Source organism: Luteibacter sp. (assembly GCF_035539195.1). Classification (GTDB taxonomy): domain Bacteria; phylum Pseudomonadota; class Gammaproteobacteria; order Xanthomonadales; family Rhodanobacteraceae; genus Luteibacter. The sequence goes on along the minus strand of NZ_DATLIW010000017.1, from coordinate 55,689 downwards.
TCGAGGAACTGTTCCACGGCCGCAACCTGATGTGACGACGAACCCCGCGAAAGCGGGGTTTTTCTTGCGGTGCTCAGGTCGCCGGGTTGGCCTTGATGAACTCGATGAAGGCGCGCAACGGCGCCGGCACGAGGCGTCTCCCCGGGTAGTAGAGGAATGGACCTGGAAAGCTCGGCCACCATGGCTCGAGTACCGGCTCGAGAACGCCCCGTTCGAAGTAAGGGCGCAGCCAGTCTTCGAACAGGTAAACGATGCCTGTTCCACCCACAGCGACATCCACGGTCAGGTCGATGCCGCCGCCGATCCGAACGATCATCGGCCCCGTCGGGTCGACGGCGACGTCTTCCCCGTCGCGTTCGAACTCCCACGGTGGTGTGCTGCCGCTCGGAAAGCGACCGCGCAGGCAGGCATGATCGAGGAGGTCGCGCGGATGGTCGGGGCGCCCACGGCGGTCGAGATAGGCGGGCGAGGCCGCCGCGGCGAAGCGTTGGACGCGCGGTCCGATCGGCACCGCGATCATGTCCTGTTCCAGGCGCTCGTCGTAACGGATGCCCGCATCGCAGCCGGCGGCGAGCACGTCGACGAAGCTCTCTTCCGTGATGATGTCCAGCCGGATGTCGGGATAGGCGGCGAGAAACGCCGGCACGATGGACGGCAGGACCAGTCGGGCTGCGCTCACCGGTACGTTCAGGCGTAGCGTGCCTGCCGGGCGGTCGCGGAATCCGTTCACTACGTCGATCGCGGCATCGACCTCGGTCAGTGCGGGCCCGAGTCGCAGGAGCAGGCCCTCACCGACTTCGGTGGGCACGACGCTGCGTGTCGTGCGGTTGAGCAACCTCACGCCAAGCTGGCTTTCCAGGCGGCGGACGGCCTCGCTCAGGGCGGACGCACTGCCGCCGCTCAGGCGGGCAGCCTCGCGGAAGCCGCGGGCGCGCGCCACGGCGACGAAGGCGCTCAGGTCCGCAAGGTCGACCATGACGATTCTCCCGGGACATTGTGCGGAAAGGCGCACGACCTGTGCCGATTGTGCACGGTTATCGTGGCATCGCCCAGCGCCTAGGATGCGTTTTCACCCCGCATCCTCCACGGAGAATCCTCATGTCCCAGATCCATGCATCCGGTACGTTCAACCTCGGCAGCCACACCGTGAAGCGGCTCGGATACGGTGCCATGCAGCTCGCCGGCAAAGGCGTCTTCGGTCCGCCGAACGACCGCGGCGCGGCCCTTGCCGTTCTCCGCGAGGCCGTGGAAAGCGGTGTCGATCACATCGATACCAGCGACTTCTACGGTCCGCACGTGACCAATCAGCTGATCCGCGAGGCCCTGCACCCGTATCGTGAGGGCCTCGTCATCGTGACCAAGGTCGGCGCGGTGCGTGGTTCCAAAGGCGAGTGGCACCCGGCGTTCTCCGCCGACGACCTGACGCGCGCCGTGCACGACAACCTGCGAAACCTGGGCAAGGACGTGCTCGACGTAGTCAATCTGCGTGCCATGTTCGATGTGCACGGGCCCGCGGAGGGTTCGATCGAGGCGCCGCTTTCAACCCTGGCCGAACTGCAGCGGCAGGGACTGATCCGTCATATCGGGCTGAGCAACGTCACCGCGACGCAGATCGCCGAGGGCCGCAGGATCACGACGATCGTGGGCGTGCAGAACCAGTACAACCTGGCGCATCGGGAAGATGACGCACTCATCGACGATCTCGCGCGCGAAGGCACGGCTTACGTGCCGTTCTTCCCGCTCGGTGGCTTCAGTCCGTTGCAATCCTCGGCGCTGTCGCAGGTCGCGCAGCGTCTCGATGCCACACCCATGCAGGTGGCGTTGGCGTGGCTGCTGCATCGTTCTCCCAACATCCTGCTCATTCCGGGCACGTCCTCGCTGGGGCATCTTCGCGAGAACCTGGCCGCGGCGTCGCTGCGGCTTCCGGACGGCGCGATCGCCGAACTCGATGGCATCGCGAGCGAGCGCGCGGGCTGATTCCGCCGCTGTCGTCAGATCCGGTACGCCACCGCTTTCATCACCGTCGATGCCGCGTGCATGAGTCGCGGGAGAGGCCACGGCAGGTCGATGCCGCCGCGTGCCTCGGCCGCATTGGCATGGCGGATCTCGTCGGCCTGCATCTGGCGCAGGATGGCGCGGCTGCGCTCGTCCTGCACGGGCAAACGCTCCAGATGCTCGGCCAGGTGCGCCTCCACCTGGCGTTCGGTCTCTACGACGAAGCCGAGACTGATCGGATCGCCCACCGCCGCCGCGGCGACGCCGATGGCATAACTGCCGGCGTACCACAGCGGGTTGAGCAGACTGGGGCGGCTGTCGAGCTGCTTGAGCCGCTCGGCGCACCAGGCAAGGTGGTCGGTTTCTTCCTGGGCGGCGTGCATGAGGTGCTCGCGTGTGTCGTCGGTGCGGGCGAGGGCGGCCTGGCCGACGTAAAGCGCCTGCGCGCAGACCTCGCCGACATGGTTGATCCGCATCAGGCCCGCCGCGTGCCGCCGTTCGGCGTCGTCCATGGGCGCATCCGGGACGGCGTCGCCCGGCGAGCGGCGAGTGGCCTCGGGCGAGCCGGCGACGGCCTCCATGGCGCGTTCCAGGCCGCTGAGGAGGCGGTCGAGGGGGCTCAGGGTGCGAACGGTCATGAAGGACTCCTTACGTACGGATACCACGCAGGTTATAATGGGCGACTCCCGAATCCAGATGAAGACGCTGCGGCCGCTTGTCGCGGTAGCCGCTCAGGAACCGGGACCGCTTGTGAACGGGCCCCGTGATCAATTATGATTGTCGGCCCGAAGCTCACCTGCACGGTGGGCTTGCGCGATGAGGGAAAAGTCCGCTATTCTCTCGCGCCTTTGCTTTCACCGATTCCGTGTTCCGCCTCATTCGGCGGCAAACCAGGTATTAGAAATGAAAACGTTCACCGCCAAGCCGGAAAGCGTCAAGCGCGATTGGTTCGTGGTTGATGCCACGAACAAGACCCTGGGTCGTCTCTCGACCGAGGTCGCGCGTCGCCTCCGCGGCAAGCACAAGCCCGAGTTCACCCCGCACGTCGACACCGGCGACTACATCGTCGTGATCAACGCCGAGAAGGTGGCCGTGACCGGTGCCAAGCTGGACGACAAGATGTACCACCGCTTCACCGGCTACGTCGGCAACCTGAAGACCACGAGTCTCAAGGATCTGCTCGCTACCCATCCGGAGCGCGTGATCGAGATCGCCGTCAAGGGCATGCTGCCGAAGAACCCGCTGGGTCGTGCCATGTACCGCAAGCTCAAGGTGTACGGCGGTGCCGAGCACCCGCACACCGCGCAGATGCCCCAGGCGTTGGAAATCTAAGGAATTCACATGGCTACCCAGCAGAATTACGGTACCGGCCGCCGCAAGACCTCCGCCGCCCGCGTGTTCCTCCGCAAGGGCACCGGTGGCATCGTGGTCAACGGCAAGCCGCTTGATCAGTTCTTCGGTCGCGAGACCTCGCGCATGATCGTGCGCCAGCCGCTCGAACTCACCGAGAACGTCGACAAGTTCGACATCATGGTGACGGTCGCCGGTGGCGGCATCACGGGCCAGGCCGGCGCCATTCGCCTCGGTATCTCCCGCGCCCTCGTCGAATACGACGAAGCGCTGAAGTCGCCGCTGCGCAAGGCCGGTTTCATGACCCGCGACGCCCGCGAAGTCGAGCGTAAGAAGGTCGGTCTGCACAAGGCCCGCCGCGCAACGCAGTTCTCGAAGCGCTAATCGCGCTTCAGAGTTCGACGCACCACGGTCAGAGCGCGTCGAACCCCGGTTTATTGGGAGATCGTCTAACGGTAGGACAACGGACTCTGACTCCGTTTATCTAGGTTCGAATCCTAGTCTCCCAGCCAAACGAAAAAGCCCTGCTCACGCAGGGCTTTTTTTTTGGTTCTTCGCGGATTACCGGACGGTCGAGTGGAAGGAGAGCCGCTGCGGGATGCTGTCGTCGGCCCCGGCCCGGCCCCGGCCGCGCCCGGAACATCCGGGCGAAGCGGACGCGGTTGCTGGTACCCGGTTGCCAATACCTTCCTCGCGCCTGTGTCGGCGTGCCTGCCGGCGATGCCGTGGCGGCTTTGGCTCGACCCACGCGAGCCTCCCGGTTCGGGAGAGTCTTCGGTGCCCACCCTCGAGGCGAGTTCCGCACCTTCCGCACCGAACGCGGAGGACCTGTCTGAGCAGCGAGGGTGGGCACCGAAGGCTCTGCGCCGCCACGTCCGAGCCCGCCGCGGCATGAGCCGTTGAACCTAGCCAACTTTTCTAGCGCAAATGAACCCCGTTTCCAGCAAAGGCAGCATTGAGCGGATTCGGCAGGCTGCCCGCGGCAGCCGCACGGATGAGGGAAAGTGAGGTGATCGACCATGGGCTGCCCGGCCCTGGACGGCCCAGGGTCGAGATGCCGGTCCGGCGCGACGGTCGCGCGGGCTCGTCAACCTCCCAAGGGACATCCGACATGCGTACTTCGACCCGCTTTCTGCTTGCCACCCTCCTCGTGCTGCCGCTGGGCGTGACCGTCGTGCATGCACAAACCGCCCTTTCTCTGGGACAAGCGACGACCACTGCCGTTGGTGACGTCAGCACTAGTTCGAACTATCACGTCTATGTGTTTACTCGCGGCGGTACCCGTTATATCCAGATCAACGACGCCAGCGGTGCCGTGCGCGGTGCCTTTGCAGTTACCGCATACAAGGCGGTCGGGTTGCCGGTCGGTTCGGATGCCAGCCGGCTCGCCACACCGGACGAGCCGCTGCCCCCACCCGCGGTGACCACGGGCGAGACGGTCTATACGGATGGATCGACGCACGTGTTCGTGGCGCCGCAGCCCAATGGCACGATGCAGATCAACCTGCTGATCGGCGACTGCAAGGATCCGAGCGAATGCAGTACGCACGGCCCCTGAGTCATGAAGAGCGCTGGGCGCTTGCCCGGCGCTCTCATCGAGTCAGCCGCGGCGGTGGGAGCCTGCGTGTGGGACCAGTGTGTGGCTGGCGGCGAGGCGGCGCGCCACCCTGACACCGAACAACAGCGAGGTCGAGATGACGAAGGCGAGGACAACCTGTGCCTGGATCATGGCGGGATCGCGAAGGACGAACGAGGTCGAGGCCAGCGCGATGCTCGCCAGCATGCCGCCGATGGCGGTGCCGTGCCAGCCGTGACGCAACGTCAGCATGACCACCGGCATCGCCATGGCCATGCGTGCGCATTGCTGCGCCGCGCCGTCCAGCACCGAAGCCATGGCCATGAGCAAGGCGAGCGCAGGGACGGCGATGAGTAGCGCGTCGCGCGTCAGTGTGCTCTGCCATATCGACTTCAAGGTCACTACGCGCCCGGGCTGCGAGGCCAGGCGCTCGCGCAGGGCGAGGATCATCGGGGTGAGCGTCAGGGCGCCGAGATAAGCGCCGAGGAACCAGGCCAGGAAGAGGGGGATCGTCACGGCGGGCGGTTCGGAACCATCGCGCATCGATACATTGGCAAGCGCGGCGCCGTTGGCAACGCCATTGATCGCGGCGCAGATCATGGTCGCGGACATGATCATGCCCATGTGGATCTGACCGTCGCCGCGGAACAGACCAAATCGACCGCGCATCCAGCCAACCACCGGCATCATCAGCGCGATCGGCGGGAACGAAACGACGAGTGCCCAGAGCGTGCCGAACGCGGAGGCGTGAAGCGCGGCCATCTCGGCAATGGGGAGGGTCTCACCCACCGCCAGGGCCACCCAGTAACGGCGTGGTACGAGGAAGAGGCACGCCATGCGCAGGCCGGCAGGCAGCATCCAGTGCGAAAACGAGACGTTGCGGGTGAGCTCGTAGCAGGCGGCATAAGCCCCGGCGACGGCGAGATACCGTCCCCAGACTGCCAGATTCCTGCTGCTTGAGCTCATGTCGCCCCTTTGCACCAAAGTGCCTAGTTTGATGGGTTAGCGACCGGGCTGCTATCGAATACAGGGTTGGCGCGGAGCTTTGCCGAATCCGCCCCCGGATCGCCGGGAGCAGCGGGACATCGCTACGACGCGTCGGCTACCACCGAAGCGCGCGGGGACCGATCAGCGCACCGACCGCCGCGGGGATGGCCATGCCGAGCAGGTACCAGGTGGACCAGAACGCCGGCGACATTTCCGGACAGTGCAGGCAATAGGCCATGGTCGCCGTGGCGCCGGCGAGCAGGCCCACGGCGGCTCCGGTGACGCGAGGTCGCACCGGCGCCATGCCGCGAACGGCCCAGAGCATGGCCGCGAAGGTCGGCGTCGAGAGCAGGGCGATGAGGATCGCGCAGACGTGCCAGGTGTGGCCGAGCAGCAAGGCCACCCGTGCGCCGGCTGGCGCCTGGGCCAGCACGATGGCCATACCGGTCCAGGCGATGGCGACCGGTGCGGCCAGCCCCGCCCAGCGAGCGCCGATGCGGACACCGGGGCGAGACAGCCGCAGCGTAAGCCACAAGGCCGCGCCGCCGATGCCGGCGGCGAAAGCCAGGCGCGCCCAGAACATCGGCAGGTGAATCGCCTCGGCCAGATCCGGGCGCACGCCCAATCCCGCTGCCATCAATAGTGTCGCCGAGGCGAAACCAAGCAGCAGCGCCAAGGCAAAGCGGCGTCCGGGCGCGCGCCGGTCCACCGGCGGAACCTCGTTTGCGAGCATGGCGATGAAGTCGTCGGTCTTCATGCGCTGCCCCGAATTCTGGCGGCCAACGCTTTCAGGCCTCGATGCACGCCTACTTTCACCGCGGATTCGGAAATGCCGCAGCGTTGCGCCGCCTCGGCCACGGACAATCCCTGCAGCTTCACGAAGACGATCGGCAGGCGGTGCCGGTCCGGCAGTGCCTCGAGCAGGCGGCCGACATCGCGGCGTGCATCGGCGGGTTCCACATCGGACTGGACGAAGAGGCTGCCATCGTCCTCGAACGGCTCGTGGAGGGACTCGCGGCGCGCATGCGCACGAAAGAAGTCCATCAGCTTGTAACGGGCGATCGCATGCACCCAGGCGGTGAGCGGCTGGTCGTCGCGGTAGGTGTGGCGAGCATTGTGCACGGCGAGCAGGGTCTCCTGGAGGATGTCCTCGACATCGGCCTGCGCGCGGGGCAGGCGACGGCGCAGGTACGCGCGAAGATGCGAGCCGAGGCCGTCGAGAAAGCGCCGGTACTGCACGGCATCGCCAGCCAGGCCGCGAATGAAACAGTCGCGCAGATGGAACTCCGGCGCCGAGAGTCCCTCCGTCGCCCGATCCATAGGGGATGTCGCTGTACTTGCCGGGCTGACCATGGACAGGGATATAGCCACGCCGGGCTCGCTATCGCAAGCGCCGCGAGCCGAGCCTGGCGATGACGACATGGGGCACATGGAGATCAGTTCGTTCGCACGCGGGATCCGGTTACAACGCGAGCGAAGAAGATTTCATCGCGGCCATGTAACCGAACCACCCGGCGTGGCGAACTCATGGGTGAAGCCGGGCATCCCGTCCGTCCCTCCCCGAAAGGAGTTTCCATGAACCATCGTCACGTCGCCTCCGTCGCCTTCACCCTCGCCGCCCTGGTCGCCGGTGTCGCCCACGCCGACGCCCAGAAGGATGCCGGCAAGCCTGCCGTCGAAAAATGCTGGGGTGTCGCCAAGGCCGGCCAGAACGATTGCGCCGCTGGCCCGGGTACCACCTGCGCCGGTACGGCCAAGGCGGACTATCAGAAAAATGCATGGAAGAACGTGCCGGCCGGAACCTGCACCGCGATCCAGACGCCCAAGGGCCACGGTTCGTTGAGCAAGATCGGCTGAGTCGACGCCATGAGCATGACGCCAGCCGCAGGGATCGGCTTCAAGCCCCCGCATTTCGACGCTGCCATGCGCAGTCGTGCGAGCGGCTTGTGGTTCGAGGTTCATCCCGAAAACTACATGGTGGATGGCGGCCCGCGGCTGGCGATGCTCGATGCGCTGGCCGAGCGCTTTCCGCTGTCCCTGCATGGCGTCTCGCTCTCCCTGGCGGCCGCCGACCTGCCCGATGCGACGCAGTTGCGGCGACTGCGCGTGCTCATCGACCGGATACGGCCCGTACTGGTCTCCGAGCACATGGCCTGGTCGGCGTGGGGCGGCCGTTATATTCCGGATCTCTTGCCCTTTCCGCGGACGCACGAGGCGCTGGAACATCTCGTGCGCAATGTGACGCACACCCAGGAGCGGCTGGGGCGGCGTATCTCGCTGGAAAACCCGTCGCACTACCTGCGGCTCGAGGGGCACGACTGGAGCGAAACCGACTTCCTCGCCGAACTGGCCCGTCGCAGTGGCTGTGGCCTCCTGCTCGACATCAACAACGTCTACGTCAGCGCGCATAACCTCGGTCACGATCCGCTCGACTACCTGGATGCCTTTCCGCTCCCGGCGGTGACCGAGATCCATCTCGCCGGCCATGCGGCGGACGATAACGACGCGACGCTGCTCATCGATTCGCACGACTCGGCGGTCGCCGACTCGGTCTGGTCGCTCTATGACCACGTGCTCTTGCGTGGCGGCGCACGACCGACACTTATCGAACGCGATGGTGACGTACCGTCCTTCGCCACCCTGCTCACGGAGCGCGATCGTGCTCACGCGCTGCTGGACGTCGAGCGGGTGGCCGCATGAGTGCGCTTGCACGATTCCAGGCCGGCTTCGCCCACGCGCTGCACGGCGACGTCGCCACCTTCGCGGCGGCGAACCAGGCCGCCTTCGCGGTCTACCGCAACACGGCCCTGCGTGCCTGCCTCGATGCGCTGGAAGCGAACTACCCCGCGGTGGCCTGTCTGGTCGGTCGCGAATGGTTTCGCGCCGCCGCGGCGATCTATGTCTCGCAGTCGCCCCCACGCGACCCGCGGCTGAGCGACTACGGCGATACGTTCGCCAGCTTCCTCGCGGCCTTCGAGCCGGCGGGCGAGCTACCGTACCTCGCGGACGTCGCGCGCCTGGACCGCCTCTGGTCCGAGAGCCTCGTGGCTGCCGATGCGGTCACGCTCACCGCGGCGACCATGGTCACCCTCGAGCCGGATGCCATCGCGTCGCTCAGGCTCCGGGTCCACCCGGCCACGCGTTCCTTTACCTCGTCACAGCCTGCTGTATCGATCTGGGAGGCGAGCCGTGCCGGCATCGCGGTCGATGCCGGCCTGGTGTGGAGAGCCGAGTCCGCCATCGTCACCCGCGTCGACCATGGCGTACGTATCGCCCCGCTTGATGTGGCAGCCGTGCATCTACTCGCCACCATCGACGCTGGCGCTTCGCTGGCCGACGCTGCGCAATCGACGCTGAGCCACTCGCCCGATGCTCGCATCGATCTTCTCCTGGCCGACCTGTTGCAGGCCGGCGCTTTCGCTACCTGAAGGATCCGCCATGGACTCGCTTGCCCAACCGCTGTCGCCTCGTCCTACCCTCGTGTCCCGCTGGAACGCTCTTGCGGATCGCCTGGGCGTATTCGTCGGCCATTCGTTCCTTGCCCTGGTGGCCCGGTGGTCCATCGCCGCGATCTTCTTCCAGTCCGGAAGAACCAAGGTCGAAGGCTTCCTGACGATTACCGCGGGTACGTACGAGTTGTTCGAAACCGAATACAAATTGCCGCTTGTTCCCCCGGAGATCGCTGCGCATATGTCGGCGTATGTCGAAACCTTCGTGCCGATGTTGCTCGTGCTCGGGCTGGCGACGCGGCTGTCGGCCTTCGTACTGCTCGGCATGACGACGATCATCGAAATCTTCGTCTATCCCGATGCGTGGCCCACCCACTTGTCGTGGGCGGCCATCCTGCTGTATCTCATCGCTCGGGGTGGTGGCCGGCTGTCGGTCGACCATGCCATCGGCGTGCGTTGAAATTGTTCGTCCCCTCGTGTAACCGATCGACCCGGTCTCACGAATCACACCATGCCACAACGGCAAATCCCATCTTCCGGAGAACGACCATGCACACCGCCACCCATAGCATCGCCGCTGCCGCCGCCATCTTCGCCGTGTCCGCCGCCGCCATCTCCGCGCCGGCCCAGGCCGCCGAGCCGGCTGCCGGCAAGACCGTTCATTGCTACGGCATCAACAGCTGTAAGGGCACATCGGACTGCAAGTCCGGCAACCATGCCTGCAAGGGCCAGAACGACTGCAAGGGCCAGGGCTTCAAGGCCGTTTCGATGAAGGAATGCTCGGCCCAGGGTGGCAGCACCACACCGCCTGCCCAGTAATCGGCCCTCGCCCGGTCGCCACGGCGACCGGGCTTCTCCTGGAGTACGCCATGCCTGTTCAGTCGCCGCCGGCATTCCATGGCTTCGGTCTTGGCCTGCGCATTCCTCACTACGCCGATTTCGTCGCCACGCAACAGCCGGTCGATTTCGTCGAAGTGGTCTCCGAGAACTTCATGGTCGAGGGCGGTCGTCCGCTCGACATCATCGACCGCGTTCGTGAACGTTACCGTGTGGCTCTTCACGGCGTGTCGATGAATCTGGGCTCGGTCGACGAGGTCGATACGCTCTACCTTCGGCGCCTTCGTCGGCTGGCCGAACGCGTCGATCCCTTGTGGGTATCCGATCACGTCAGCTGGACGGGCATCGACGGTTTCAACTCGCACGATCTGTTGCCGCTGCCTTATACGGAAGAATCGCTCGATGTGCTTGCGACGAACGTCGCGATCGCGCAGGACGTGCTCGGGCGTGCCCTGGTGCTCGAGAATCCATCGACCTACATCGCGTTCGCGGGCTCGTCGATGACCGAGGCCGGCTTTCTCGCGGCCTTGTGCGAGCGAACCGGTTGCTACCTCCTGCTGGACGTCAACAACGTCTATGTCAGTGCCACGAATCATGGACTGAATCCCGACGACTGGTTGGATGGCCTGCCGCTCGAACGCGTTCGACAGGTACACCTCGCCGGCCACAGCCAGGGGCGCGACATGTTGATCGATACCCACGATGCGCCCGTTCCCGACCCAGTCTGGCAACTGTACGCACGCTTCGCCTCCCGGCTGGGCAGGGTGGCCACCATGATCGAGCGCGACGACCATATTCCCCCGCTGGGCGAGCTGCTCACGGAGCTGCAGCACGCGCGCGCGATCGCCTCGTCGCCGGAACCGTGCCCCGCATGAAGCTCGATGCGCTGCAACGACGCTTCGCCGCCTCGCTGACCGGTCTCGGTGGGTCGGGCGAGTTCGACGAGCGTGGTATGCGTGTCTACGCGAACAACTACCGCGGTCAGCTCATCGCCGCGCTCGGCGACACCTATGCGAAGACGAGGGCATGGCTGGGCGACGACGATTTCGACGGTGTGGCGGCGCGCTACGTCGACGCGCACGCCCCATCGTCATGGACCCTGGATGACTATGGCCACGATTTCGCGGACATGCTCGAGGCCGAGTACCCGAACGACCCGGACGTCAGCGAACTGGCGTGGCTGGATGGCACGCTTCGCCGGGCCTTCAGCGGGCCCGATGCCGTGGCTCTCGAACTCGATGCCCTGGGCGCCGACGACTGGGACCGCGTCGAGTTCGTATTCGTGCCGACATTGCGATTCCGGCGGTTGCGCAGCAATGCCGTGGCCGTCTGGAAGGCCCTGGCCGACGAGTCCATGCCTCCCGGGGCAGCGCGCCTCGATGCCGACGGAGGCGTCCGCGTTTGGCGTCGGGGGCTCTCCCCCCAGTTCGCCAGCATGGATGCGCACGAATGCGCCTGCCTCGACCTGGCTTTGGCGGGCGCCACGTTTGCTGAAATCTGTGAACAGATCACTCGATGGCATGGCCACGCCTCGACGGCGCCCGAGGCCGGGAGGCTTCTCCGGGCCTGGATAGGGGACGGGCTGGTCCTGCGGCTCCGGCAGGGATAAGGGCCGTTCGAGGCGGCGGGAGGTTGACCCCGTCGGCAGGCGCAACGACAATCCGCTCACTTCCAGACCTGCACATCTCCGGCGGGGAGGTTTGCAGCATGCGCACTGTTTTCATCCTTGCCTTTACGGCGATTCTCGTCGTGGTCATCTCGCCGGCGCTGGCCTCGGGCGGTAGCTACCTGGTCGACGACGCATCCACGGCCACGCCCGGCCGTTGCCAGCTGGAAAGCTGGCTGCAGGTATTTCGCGCTGGCACGCATACAGGGTGGACCGTGCCGGCCTGCGGCGTCGGCCCGGTGGAGTTCGGGATCGGTCTGGGTGGTCAGTCCCACCCGGGACAGAACATGCAGAATCCCTCGATCAAGTGGCAGCTGCGCAATGGCGACGATGCCGGCATCGGCTTCGCTCTCGCCACGGATACGACGTTACAGAACGGTCGTCGCATCGGCACCAATGCCTATGCCGCAAGCAACTTCGGTATCGACGATGGGCGTCGGCTGATGGCCAACGTGAACCTCGGCATGACCCAGGCCAGGGATGGTGCGTGGCGTCGCCTGACGGGCGTCGGCTTCGAGTTCGCAGTGACGAAAGACCTGGCCTTGCTGGTCGAGCGCCTGTGGACGGCGCGTCTTTCGCAGACGACGCAGGCTGGCGCGCGGTTCTATTTCGGCAAGGACGATGGCGATAGCGTCGATTTCGTCGTGGGACGTGCGCGCGCACGTGCCTTGCCGACATCGCGATGGGCGACGATCGGCCTGAACCTCGCTTTCTGACACAACGGTTAGACTGCGCCGATGACTGACGATGCCCACCTCGCCCATGGTCTCGCGGGGGACGAACTACCCCCGGACTGGCCGCCACTGACGCTGGCGGAAGTCAGCGCACTGCTGCGTCGTTTCCCTTCCCTGGGCGCGGTCGAAGCATTGTCCTGGCACAGTCCGCGGCCCTTGTCGGCGGCGGCGCTCGTGCAGACGTCCGCAGGCGCGGCGTTCGTGAAGCGGCACCATCGAAGCGTGCGTTCGCCGGCGACGCTTGCCGAGGAGCATCGTCTCGGCGCGCACCTGCGCGACCGTGCCATTCCGCTGCCGCGCGTGCTGCTGGACGTCGATGGCGCATCCGCCATCGCCCTCGATGAGTGGGTCTACGAGGTACACGAGCCGGCACGGGGCACCGACGTCTATCGCGATGCCTTTTCGTGGTCGCCGATCGGGGGTGTGGCCCATGCACGGGCTGCCGGCGCGATGTTGGCAAGGTTGCACATGGCGGCCTTCGATTACGCAGCACCACAAAGGACCACGCACATTCTGGTCGCGCGTGCGGACATCCTGTCGTCGCGCGATCCGCTGGATGCGATCGCGACGTCGCTTTCCTCGCGGCAGGCGCTGGGCGTGTATCTAGGGGAGCGCGACTGGCGCGCCGACATCGGCGAGGCCATCATGCCCTGGCATGCGCGTGCCTTCGAAGGCATCGCGCGACAACCGCGCCTGTGGACCCACGGCGATTGGCACGTCTCTAACCTGTGCTGGAGCGACGCCAGCGACCATGCACGCATCACCGATGTCCTCGATCTTGGGCTCTCGGCTGCCACATTCGCGCTGTTCGACCTCGCCACGGCGATCGAACGCAACGCGATCGCGTGGCTGGACATCGCGCAAGGCGATATCGGTCGCACCGACCTGGCGCTGGCCCTGATCGACGGCTATCGCGGCATTCGCCCGCTGGCCGGGGCCGACCTCGTCCTGCTGGCCGATCTGCTGCCGATCGTGCACCTGGATTTCGCCCTGTCCGAAGTCGAGTACTTCGAGGGTGTGACCCGTCGCCGCGACCACGCCGACGTGGCTTACCACACGTTTCTGCGGGGCCACGCCGCCTGGTTCACCGGAAGGCATGGGCAGGCGTTGCTGGACGCCATCCGTCACGCCGCCGGCCAATTCGTGGTTCAATAGCGGTTCTAGAAGCGGGGGTGCCTGGCGTTGCCAGGCTGAGAGAGTCCCTTGGAACCTGACCCGGTTAGTACCGGCGTAGGGAGCTTGCAGAGCCACGGACGTTCCAGGACGGCGTGGCTCGCCGTCGCTTCGTCCGTGAACCTGAAGACGACGATGACTTTTTCCCGTACCCCGCTGGCCCTGGCCTTACTCTCGATGCTCGGCGTGGCGCATGCCGCCGACGACACGGCGGCACAGAAAGCACGCACGCTGTCGACCGTGGACGTCAACGCCACGACGGCCACCGGTTACCAGGCCGCGGATTCGCAGCTCGATACCTTCGGCAGCTTCGGCAACGCCCCGTTGCACGACACGCCGGCAGCGATCACCGTGATCACGCGTGCGCAGATCGACGACCGTCAGCCGCGCACGCTCAGCGAACTGGTGCGCGGCGATTCGGCGATCAACGACAACTACGCGCCGGCGGGCTATTACCAGGATGTCTCCATTCGCGGTTTTCCGCTGGACCTTGCCACCGGGTTTCGCTTCAACGGCATGATCATGTCGGCGGAGCAGCTGCCCGGGCTCGAAGGCAAGGAGCGCGTCGAGGTATTGAAGGGACTCGGCGGGCTGGAAGCGGGCGTGGTCGAACCGGGTGGCTTGATCAACTACGTGAGCAAGCGTCCCTCGGACGTCCATACGGTGACGATCGGAACGGACTCGCACGGCTCCAACTACGAGGCTGTGGATCTGGGTGGATGGTTCACGCCTTCGTTCGGCCTGCGCGTGAATGCCGCCAACGAAAAAACCCATGCCGCCATCGAACATACCGATGGCCGACGGAGCTTCGTATCCCTCGGGGCCGACTGGAAGATCACCGACCAGGCGACCCTGCAGCTCGATACCGACTACCAGACCAGCGGCCAGCGCTCCGCATCGGGCTATCAGTTGTTGGGCGGCACGCAGATTCCCGAGCACCCCAGTCGGACCCGGCTATTGGGCTACGAGCCGTGGCAGCGTCCGGTCGGCATCCATTCGAGCAACACGTCGCTGCGCTTCGACTACCGCTTCAACGACAGTTGGAACGCGCAGATCTCGGCCGGACACAGCCACACGGTGATCGACGACAACGTCGCCTTCGCCTATGGTTGCTTCTATGCGGCATCGTGCGCGTCCGGCGCGACGCCAGGCTACTTCTTCGCGCCCAACGGCGACTACGACGTCTACGACTTCCGTAGCCCGGACGACACGCGGCAGAACGACGAAGTGCGTGCGGTCCTCACCGGTACGTTCGCGACGGGATCGATCGACCACGAAGTCAACGTGGGTGCCAGCGCGTTCCGCCGCACCATGGACCAGCGCGCCTACGTGTATGACTATGTCGGTACGGCGAATATCGACGATCGCGTGCCGCCGTACTTCGACCCGTCGCCGAACGAGCCGGGCCCCTCGGAGCGACGCCTCACCAGCTGGCAGCGCACGCTGTTCGCGATCGACCGTATCCACCTCGGAGACACCTGGCAGGTGCTCGCCGGTGCGCGCCTGGTCAGGCTCGACGAGCGCGCCTACGACGACACGGGTACCCTCGAGCGGGCTACGCGGATGACGAAGACGCTGCCGCAGGCCGCCGTGCTGTGGCAGCCCACGGCGCCCTTGACCACCTACGTCAGCTACGGCGAAGGTCTTTCGCTCGGGCGAGAGGCACCGTACTGGACGTCCAACGGCGGCACCACGCTCGCGCCGTTGCAGTCGCGCCAGGTCGAAGCCGGCGTGAAGTATGCGGTGAGCGATGCGCTCGACCTGCAGGCGGCGGTCTACCGCATTCGCCAGGCCTATCAGTTCGCCCGCCCCGACGACACGGCGGAAGGCTTTACGTTCGTCCAGCAGGGGCAGGAGGTTCACACCGGCGTCGAGCTGAACCTGGCCGGGCGGGTCACCGACAACCTGCGCCTTACCGCCAGCGCGAATGTGATCCGCGCGCGTGCCGAGAACACCGGTGCACCGGACTACGAGGGCCACCAGGTCGTCAACGTGCCGCGTTGGCGCACGGCTGTCTATGCCGACTACACGCTGCCATTCGCCCCTCGGCTGGCCGTCCTCGGTGGCTGGCGTTACGTCGGTACCAATGTCGCGACGCCGAATGGGGAGACGCGCGTGCCGGCTTACCATGTGTTCGACGCCGGCCTGCGCTTCGTGACGGCGCTCAAGGGCCACGCGATGACCTGGCGCCTCAACGTGGACAACGTGTTCAATCACTTCTACTGGCGCGACACCGGAACCTCCGGTGGCGACAGCTATCTCTTCCCCGGCATGCCGCGACTGGCTCGCCTGTCGATGACCTATGACTTTTGAACTGTCGCTGTTCGAACTGTCCGCCGCGCTGGTCAGCGCGGCCGGCGTGTGGCTGACCGCACGACGCAGTCCATGGTGCTGGCCGGTGGGCCTGGTCTCGGTGATCGCGTACGCGTGGATCTTCGTCGATGCCAAGCTGTATTCGGACACCGTGTTGCAGGTGATCTTCGCCGTGCTGATTCTGTATGGCTGGCAGCGCTGGTCGAGGAACCTCGACGGTAGCGGGCATGTTCGGGTGGCGACGCTGGATGCACGCAGCGCGATCCAGCACCTCGCCATCGGCACGGCCGCGGCGCTGGCGCTCGGCTATGCGATGCACCGCTACACCGACGCGTCGTTGCCGTGGCTCGACGCGGCGCTCACCGCCTTCAGTCTCGTCGCCCAATGGTGGCAGGCACGCCGCCACGCTGCCGCGTGGTGGCTGTGGATCGCGGTCGACGTCATTTACGTCGGCGAGTATGTGTACAAGTCCTTGCCGATAACGGCCGTGCTTTACGCGGGCTTCGTCATCCTGGCCGGGTTCGGCTTGCGCGCGTGGCGTCGCGGAATGTCGTCCGACGGTGCACTAGCGGATGCCTGACGCCATCGCGTAAGGACCGTAACCATGGCCGATCGTGCAAAAGAGCTTGCCGGGACGGCGAGCCCTAGAGCGCACCCGCCGGCTGCACGAGTACATCGAGAAAGGCCTGGGCGAGCCGGCCCGGGGCCTTCCCGTTGGCAGCGCGGTAGCCGACCACGATTTCCCAGCACGGCTCTTCGGCTTCGGCGATATCGGCGAAGGCGATCGGTCGGGCGTGGCGATCGTCGCGGCGTATCTTCGCGATCGATTCCGGCACCAGCGCGATGCCCAGGTCCTGTGCCGCCAGTTCGAGCAGCATGCTCATGTCGTTCACCTCGAAGCGGATGCGCCGGGCCAGTCCCGCTTCCGCGAAGGCGGCGTCGATGAGTTGGCGCATCACCCAGTCGGCACGCAGGTCCACGTAGCTCTCCTCGGACAGGTCGCGCAGGGTGACATCATGGGCACCGGCCAATCGGTGCTTGGGGGGACAGACGGCGACCAGCCCCTCGCAGACCAGCAACTTCGTGACCACGTCGGCGACGGGTACCGTCGGTGGCTGGGCGAAGGCGATATCCAGATGGCCGTCGCGCACCTCCTCGAGCAGGTTGGCCGAGCCATCGAAGCGAAGCTCGATGTCGATGCCGCCGAAGGCTTCGCGGAATCGTCCGAGCGTCGCGGGAAGGTCGATGAAGGGGGCGAGGCTCTGGATGGCGCCGATGCGCAACCTTCCGCGCGCGAGGCCATGCACCTGGGTCACGGCCATGCGCGCCGAACGCGCGGCATCGAGCACGCGATGCGCCTCTTCGAGCAATACCCCGCCTGCGGCGGTGAGCGCCACGCTGCGCGTGGTGCGGACGAAGAGCGGCCCACCCAGTTCCTCTTCCAGGCTGCGGATGGTCTGCGACAGACCCGACTGGACCACGTTGAGACGCTGCGCGGCGCGCGTGAAGTGGCGCTCCTCGGCGACGGCGACGAAATACTCGAGTTGCTTGAGGTCCATGGCGATTGAGTTTGTTGGGTGCTAAATGCAATCAGAATTTTCCATTTTACAGATCAATGGTCGGAAGGCTAACGTGGGTCGGTTCACTCCCCACAAGGAATCCCCATGGAATACCGATTGCTTGGCCGCTCCGGCCTCAAAGTCTCCACCCTGACGATGGGCACGATGACCTTCGGCGGCCAGGGCAAGTTCGCCTCGGTCGGCAGCTCCGGTGTCGACGAGGCGCGCCGCCTGATCGACATGTGCATCGAGGCCGGCGTGAATCTCATCGACACGGCCAACGTTTATTCCGATGGTCGCTCGGAAGAGATCATCGGCGAGGTGCTCGCCGGCAAGCGTCCGAAGGATGTACTGATCGCCACCAAGGCGCGTTTCCCGATGGGCGATGGTCCCAACAACGGCGGCCTGTCGCGCTATCACCTCATTCGCGAGTGCGAAGCCAGCCTTAAGCGCCTGCGCACGGACGTGATCGATCTCTACCAGGTGCACCAATGGGACGGCCTGACGCCCCTGGAAGAAACCCTCGAGGCGCTCGACACCCTGGTCCGCGACGGCAAGGTGCGTTACCTCGGGTGTTCCAATTACTCCGCTTGGCACCTGATGAAGGCGTTGGGCATCAGCGAGCGCGAGCATCGCCAGCGTTTCGTCAGCCAGCAGATCCATTACACGCTGGAAGCGCGCGAGGCCGAGTACGAACTGCTGCCCATCTCGATCGACCAGGGACTGGGCGTGCTCGTGTGGAGCCCGCTTGCCGGCGGTCTGCTCTCGGGCAAGCATCGCCGGGACGCCAAGGCTCCCGAGGGCTCGCGCCAACTGGCCGGTTGGACCGAACCGCCGATCCGCGATGAAGAGCGCCTGTGGCGCATCGTCGACGTATTGGTCGAGATTGCCGAGACGCGTGGTGTGTCCGGCGCGCAGGTCGCCCTGGCCTGGCTGCTCGAGCGTCCCGCGGTGACGTCGCTGGTCATCGGTGGGCGTACGGAAGCGCAGTTCAAGGACAACCTGGCCGCCGCCGAGCTGAAGCTCACGGCCGAGGAGCGTCAGCGCCTGGACGAGGTCAGTTCGCCGCCAGTGCTTTATCCGTATTGGCACCAGTTGATGACGGCGTCGGATCGCCTCGGCCCGGCGGACATGCCCTTGCTGGCGCCCCATCTGAAATAAGGCTGTCTTTTCAGAATCCTTCCATGGGCGGAAGCGATCGGCTCCCGCATCATGCACCGGTCGCGCCTATCAGCGGGTTCCCCGTGGCATAGGCACGGCAGCGGCCGGGGCGTGGGACGCGTCCCCGGTCGTTTCTTCTCAGGGTTTGGGCGCCGCGCCCCAGTCCTCGGGCGTGAACGACAGGTGCAGCACGGTACGTGTGCCGTCTTCCAGCGGCGGATGGTAGTCGAGCGTCGTGCACCCGCCGGCCAGTTGTCGCTTGGACGCCAGCGACATCGCCTTCGCCATCTGCGCACCGTACGCCGGCGTTCCGGCGCGAGTGAGTTTGAGGGCCATGCGGAACCCGTCGGCGCTGACGCCATCGGGAAGGTCTCCCGGCAGTGCCTCGCCCGGTTGCAGGGCCAAGACTTCCATCTTGCGTCCGCAGGTTCCGGCGCTGACGATCTCGACACCGTCCAGAAGCGCGCCGACAAACGGATCGGCGTTCTCCGCAAGCGAGTCGACGGCGTCGACCGTGGTGGTGAGTCGTATCTTCACGTAATACAACTTGCGGTAGAACAGGTAGGTGCGCGAGGTCAGCATGTCCTGCTGCGCATCGAAGACGATGGGCAGGAAGCGACCCTCCGCTTTCTTACCGCCGGCCAGGGACGCGGTGTAGGCGGATTCGTCACCCCACCAGACATTGCGATAGATCTCCTGGCGTTCGGCATATGCCACCGACTCGCGGAAATCCTCCGTCGCCTGGTGCAGCATCTTCGCGCTGTCGCCTTCCCCTGCCGGATAGATGAAGACGTCCGCGATGATCCACTCCGCACGATCGACGCGGTAACGCAGCGAAACACCCGCCGCGATATCGCCTTCATCGGCGTAGTTCTTGACCGCACTGAGCGTGGCGTCGCGCAATCGTTTGGACGCGATGATCCAGGTGTC
Organism: Luteibacter sp.; assembly: GCF_035539195.1. GTDB lineage: Bacteria > Pseudomonadota > Gammaproteobacteria > Xanthomonadales > Rhodanobacteraceae > Luteibacter. The sequence continues at coordinate 35,959 of NZ_DATLIW010000017.1, read as the reverse complement.
GTCCACCACGCCGCGATGGGCTCCCTCGTTTGGCAGGGCGAACGGCGGTGCCGCCGGTGCCTCCTGCGCATGCGCGCCCAGGCCTGCCGTCAGGCCGAACAGGACGGGAATCACCTTCCACCGCAACATCGTCAACGCAACCCCTGGAAAATCGAACGCGAACCCCGTGTGAGCACTATAGCCATCCGTTCGTCTCAGGGGGAGCGTCGCGATACATGGAGCCGACGACGCAGAAAAGCCAGGGTCAACGCTTCCAATTTGCGCGGGTACGACACACCGGCTCCGGGTACGCGACGGTGCAGTTCGCCGTCGAGCCAACCGGCGAACACTTCGGGGTGGATATAGGACGCACGACACACGGCTGGCGTGTTGCCGAGTATCCCGGCGACTTCCTTGACCGCTGCTGCCAGGGTCGCTTTTACGGCGCGTTCGCCGCCTTCGGCGGGCAGGGACGTCGCAGCCAGCACGGCGACCGCGTGGATGGTGCCTCCCCAGGTACGGAAGTCCTTTGCGGTGAACTCGCCCCCGGTAACCTCGCGCAGGTAATCGTTGACCATGCCGGAGTCGACGGGCTGGCGCTGGCCGTCGTCGTCCAGGTACTGGAAGAGTCGCTGGCCCGGCAGTTCCTGGACTCGGCGCACGACTTTCACCAGGCGGCGGTCGTCGAGCGTCACATCGCGCCATTGACCGCTCTTGCCGCGAAAGTGGAACTCGATGCGTCCCTGGCGCGCAGCGACATGACGCGAGCGCAGGGTGGTCAGGCCGAACGAGTTGTTCTGTTTCGCGTAGGCATCGTTACCCACGCGGATCATGGTCTCTTCCAGCAGGCTCACCACGAGGGCCAGCACCTTGTCGCGCGGCAGGCCGGGCAGGGCGAGGTCCTTGCGCAGGCGACGGCGCAACCGTGGAAGCGCTTCGCCGAACTCCAGGATGCGTTCGAACTTGTCGCGGTCGCGTACGCTGCGCCACTTTGCGTGATATCGGTATTGCTTGCGCAGCCGTGCATCGCGTCCGGTGGCCTGAAGGTGGCCGCGCTCGTTGCGGCAGATCCATACCTTCGTATAGGCCGGCGGAATGGCGAGGGCTCGAATACGCGCAAGCACGCCCTCGTCGGTGATCCGCCGACCGTCGACATCCAGGTAATGGAACGACTGCCCTCTTTTGCACCGGGTGATGCCGGCATCCGTGTCGCAGACATAGACGAGCCCTGCCGCCTTTGCGTGGGCTCGTTCTGCATCTGGCACCACGAGGGCGTCGTCTGGCGGTTTCCTGGACATGGCCGGCAGTGTGAGCCGGCCAGCGATCAAGACTCGGTGAACGCGACGTCAGTCGACGCGGCAGTAAACGGCCTTGAGGTAGCGGTTCTCGGGCACGTTGCTCGCCACCGGGTGGTCGGCACCGGCACCATCCACGTGAAGGATCTGGATGTTGCGACCGGCGTTGAGGGCGACACGCCGGATCATTTCGAGGAAATCCTCCTCGCCGACCAGACCCGTGCACGAGCAGGTCAGCAGGATGCCGCCCGGCGCGATCACGTCGAGCGCCGTGCGGTTCATGGCGAAGTATTTCTTCAGCGCGTTGACCACCTGGTTGCGGTCGCGCGTGAGCTTGGGTGGGTCGAGGACGACGGCGTCCCAGGTCTCGCCACGGGCGATCGCCGCGCGTAGCCACTCGAAGACGTCACCTTGCTCGAACGTCGCCTCGACACCGTTCAAGCGGGCGTTCTCGCGGGCGACCTCCAGGATGGCCGCGTCCGCGTCCACGCCCATGGCGTCGCGCGCACCGGCTTTCATCGCATGGACGGCGAAGCCGCCGGCGTTGCAGCAGAGGTCGAGCACACGACGCCCGCGCGCCAGTTGGGCGAAACGGCGCCGGTTGTCGCGTTGGTCGGCAAAGAAGCCGGTCTTGTGGCCGAGGCCCGGCGCGGCATGGAACGCCAGTCCGTGCTCGTGCACGTCGACTGCCGCCGGCGCGTCGTTGGAGCGCACGTCGAACGACTCCTGACGCTGCACGTGATCCTCGGCGAACCAGTAGAGCGAGGCGCCCGGGAAGTGACGCTCGAGTTCGGCGTGGATGGCGTCGCGAAAACGCCACATGCCGGCGGCGAAATACTCCACGACGAGATGATTCGCATAGCGGTCGACGACCAGGCCGGAAAGGCCGTCGCCTTCGCTGTGGACGACGCGCCAGGCGTCGCTCACCTCGTCCAGGCGGAGCAGTTCGCGCCGAAGTTCCACCGCCCTGGCGATGCGCTCGGCGATCCAGCCGTTGTCGATGGCCTGGTCCGCGTCGGTGGTGAGCAGGCGCAGCGCGACACGCGCATGACCGTTCCAGAAGCCGCGGCCGACGAAGCGACCCTTGGCATCGAGGACATCGACGACGCTCCCGGGCGGCAGGCGTTCTTCGGGCTTGACGATCTGGGCCGACCAGACCCACGGGTGGCCGGGGACGCGGTCGGTTTTCAGGCGGATGCTGGGCAGGACAGGGCTATTCATCGGCGAATGATACCGGGGCTCAGCGGCCGAAGCGCAGGATCAGCCAGGAAACCAGGGCCAGCAGGTTGATACCCAGGTGCGAGGGCGAGGGTCCGCCGAGCGCCAGCAGCCAGCCGTGGGTGGCGATGGACCAGTCGAAACCGAGTCGCGGGGCATGCTGAAGGGTGATGAAGAGATTGGCGAAGGCCCCGCTCGACAGCGCGTAGCTGAACACGGGTGTCGCGATCAGGGGCGCCTGGAGGAACTGGGCCCAGATCGACATCTGCGTGCCGCGCCCGTCGTTGCTCGCCAACAGGACGCCGGCGACGAGGATGAAGGCGAACAGCAGCACGCCAAGCACGGCGACGATCGCATCCACGCCACTGAAACGCCCGCCGAGGAGGCGGTCGAACTGATGGACCAGGCCGAACAGGCCGCCGGCGATTTCAAAGACAGCGATGACGCGGGTAAAAAAGGAATGCATGGGGTCTCCGTGGTTTAGAGGTCGTCGGCGATCTCATGGAGATCGGCGATGTGCTGCTCCCACCAGCGCGCCTCGGCGGCGAAGGGAAACGCGGTGGGGAAGGCGGGATCGTGCCAGCGCTCGGCGATCCATCCCGCGTAATGCACCTGACGCATCGCCCGCAGCACGGGAATCAGGGCCAGTTCGGTAGGATCGAAATCGCGGAACTGCCCGTAGCCTTCGAGCAGGGCTTTCATCATGGCGTCGTCGCCTGCGAGCATCCACAGATCCTGCACGGCCGGACCGGTGCGTGCATCGTCGAGATCGACGAAGTGCGGGCCGGCGTCGGTCCATAGCACGTTGCCCGGGTGGCAGTCGCCGTGCAGGCGGATGCGCTGCACGGGGCCGACCGCCTCGATACGGTCGGCGACGGCGGCATCGACGCGGCCCGCCGCGAAACGGTAAGCGTCGAACAGGTGCGCGGGCAGCAGCGCGGATCCGAGCGTCGCCCGCATCGGCGCTTCGATCATCGTCGCGCGATCGAGCGTGCCGCGGGCCTGGAAACGCTCGCGCGCACCGATGCCATGCATGCGGGCGAGAAGGCGGCCCAGCCATTCCAGCTGGTCGGGCGATTCCAGCGAGGGCGCGCGGCCGCCACGCCGCGGGTACAGCGCATAGCGATAACCGGCGTGGCGCAAAAGCGTCTGACCGTCGAAAGCGAGCGGGGCCACCATCGGTAATTCGGCGGCGGCCAGCTCGAGGGCAAAGGCGTGCTCTTCCTCGATCGCGGCGTCTGTCCATCGGCCGGGTCGATAGAACTTCGCAACGACGAAACCGCCGTCCTCGAGGCCGACCTGGAAGACCCGGTTCTCGTAGCTGTTGAGCGTCAGCAGGCGGCCGTCGCTCCAGGTGCCGGCCGCATCTACGGCGGCGAGCACCACGTCGGGCGACAGCGCCGCATACGGCGCGCCCTCACTCACGAGCGAAGATTTCCCGGAGCGCCGCCCGGAGACGGGATGACGGCCATGGTCAGGCGCGAGAGGCAGACCAGCTTGCCGGCTTCCTCTTCGATGCGGATCTCCCAGACCTGGGTGGTGCGTCCCAGGTGGATGGCCCTGGCCGTACCGGTGACGATGCCGCTACGCGCGCCGCGGATGTGATTCGCGTTGATGTCCAGGCCCACGGCGATTTCCTTTTCCACATCGAGCGTGAGCAGGGCGGCCGTGCTGCCAAGCGTCTCGGCCAGTACGACCGACGCGCCACCATGAAGCAGACCGAACGGCTGCTGCGTGCGGTGGTCGACGGGCATCGTGCCGCGAATCCAGTCGTCGCCGGCCTCGGTGAAGCGGATATCGAGCGTCTCCATCATCGTGCCGCGGCTCCAGCCGTTGATCCGCGCGAGGTCGATGGGTTGCTTCCAGATGGCCATGGCTACGTGTCGTCTAATGGGCAAGCCGTCATTGTCCTACAATGCGCGGGTGCCCACCGTAACCCTGACATCGTCCGGTAAGCGATTCGACGCCGCTGCCGACGAAACCGTGCTCGAAGCCGCTCAGCGCGCGGGAATCGCCCTCCCGTATTCGTGCCGCGGCGGCGTGTGCGGAAGTTGCAAGGCTACCCTGGTCGAAGGGGAATGCAGCTACCCACGCAACCCCCCGATGGCGCTCTCCGGCCCGGCGCGCACACGTCGCGCGATCCTGCTTTGCCAGGCCGTTCCCTGTGGCGATATCGCTATCCAGGCGCGCGAGATCGCGTCGGTGGAAGACATTCCGCACCGTCGCGCGGAGACCGTGGCGATCGAGCGCCGCATGCTCGCGCCCGATGTCGTCGGCATCTGGCTGAAGCCGGTCGGCGACGACCGACTCAACTGGCTTCCCGGCCAGTACCTCGATGTGATCCTCGACGATGGCAAGCACCGCCCGTTTTCGATCGCCAGCGGCCCACGTGCCGATGGCGCGATCGAGCTGCACGTGCGACACGTGCCCGGCGGGGGGTTCACCTCCTGGGTGTACGAATCGCTGAAGGTGGGCGACAGGCTGACCATCGAGGCGCCCTTGGGTACTTTCGTACCGCGCGAGGATTCCGAGCGGCCGATGCTGTTCATGGCGGGCGGTACCGGCTTCGCCCCGGTCAAGGCGATCGTCGAGCATTTCATCGCGCTGGGCACGCGTCGGCCCATGCATATCTACTGGGGCGCGAGGATCGCGGAAGACCTCTATCTTGCCGACCTCGCACGAGGCTGGGCGGCCGAGATTCCCACGATCACGTTCACGCCGGTGCTGTCCGACCCGGAAGCCGCACATGCCAGTGGCCTGCGCGAAGGTCTCGTCCATGAGGCCTTGCTCGAGGACCATCCGGACCTCAGTGCCTTCGACCTCTACATGAGCGGGCCACCGGCCATGATCGCAGCCGGGCGCCAGCTGTTCATCGACGCGAACCTTCCGGAAGACCGGCTGTACTTCGATTCGTTCGACGTGGCGCCCGACGTGCTGGATGCGATCCTGCGGGGACGGGCGGGAATTCACGGGTTCTGAGGGGGGTGTTTGCGCCTGCTGGGGGGATGGGGGGCGGGCTCTGACCTGGGGCGCTTTTACTGTGGGAGCCGCTTCAGCGGCGATGGGAGCTTGCCGCACCCTGGCCCGCTGCCGCGGGATCGCCGATGAATCGGCTCCCACAACATCGCCGATGAATCGGCTCCCACAACATCGTCCTCGTCCGGAAGAGTCGGCGGGTCTCACCCTCGGGGCGATTAGCGCAGGCGGGGGCTCCGACCTGGGGCGCTTTTACTGTGGGAGCCGCTTCAGCGGCGATGGGTGCTTGCCGCACCCTGGCCCGCTGCCGCGGGATCGCCGATGAATCGGCTCCCACAACATCGCCGATGAATCGGCTCCCACAACACCGTCCTTGTAACGTCTAGGGGCAGTCCCTATCGCGTCGAACGAAGACCTACCCGCCGGCTCTTGCGCCGCGCCGCGAGACGCTACTTCTTACCCTTGGCGACGGGAAGCTGTGCGGTCTGCCAGGCGTAGGTGCCGCCGTCGAGGACGAAGACCTTCTGGAAGCCGGCCTTGATCAGGCGGTTGGCGGCCTTGCCGACGCCGCGGCCGTCCTTGTCGATGAGCACGACCGGGAGATCCTTGGCCTTGCTGAGGTCCTTCTGCGTTTCCGGGTCGAACTGGCTCATGGCCACGTTCTTCGCGCCGGGCACGTGGGCCTTCTCGAAGTCGGCGCTGGCCGAGAGGTCGATGATCAGCGGCGTATCGCGGTTGATCAGCTGGGTCAGGCCGGCGGGGGTGAGGGTCTTCCATTTGCGGAAGAGGGTCATCACTTCGCCACCGATCAGGGCGACCAGGATCGCCACGAACAGCGCGACAAGCGCCAGATGGTTGCTCGCGAATTCGGGCAACTTGTGCAGTACGTCGTTCATCGGGTTCTTGCGCGTCCCAGTGGGGATAAACGGCCGATTATATAGGCTTTACTTCGGCGAGAAGTCGGGCAGGCCGGTCATTAGCCACCACTTCTTCTTTTCCCGGTCGTAGTGCCAGCGCTGGCGGTCGATCACGGTGCGCTCGGCCTGGGTGTTGATGTTGACCACGTTGATCTGGACGATCTGGACCGCGTCGTCCTCGCCATCGGCCCGCGGGCCGGCGCCGTCGTCGTAGCCGGTGACGCGAAGCTGGCCAAGGCGCCCCTGCTCGACGGAGTTGAGCGGGTGTTCGACCACGTAGTCCTTGTCGAGGAAGCTTTGCGCGCTTTCCCAGTCGTTCCAGCGGACCGACGACGCATAACCGTTGGTGGTGCGGGTCAGCGCTTCGTTACGTACATCGCTCGCGCAGCCGGACAGCAGCGTGACGAAAAGAGCGGGGGCGAGCAGGGCGATACGGCGCATGGCGGGTTCCATCGTGGCGTCGGCAGGCATTATGCCCGGCGTTTGGCGACGAAACGCGCATCCAGGCTGGCCATCGGCTTGCCGTCCGCGCCAGGCACCACGCAGGTGAAGTCGCCGCGCGCCCGTCCGCGGGCCTTCAGCATGCCGAAGAAGCCCTTCCAGTTGGCTCCCGGAGCCAGGGTGGCCTCGGCGCGGAGATCGTCCCAGATGGGGTCCAGGTAGCGCACGGTGGAATCGGCGACGAAGACGTCACAGTCCTCCCCGCGTTCGCGCAGCACCGCTTCGACCAGCGCCCAGCAGGTCAACGTCATCAGCGCGACGATGCTGCCGCCGAAGGCGCAGGCCTTGTCGTTGATGTTGGGCAGCAACGGTGCCGTCATGACCAGACGCATGCCATCGAAGCTGTCGATGCTTACCGCCATGGCCCGCGCGAGGGGAATGCCATCGAGGATGAAGCGCTCGAGATCGGCGAGGGAGATGTCGTTGGGAGTCATAAGCAGGCGAGTCTACGAGGCAAGGCAAACCGTTCGCACCCGTATGGCCGGACCACGACCTTCGGCATTGGTCCGCCGGTCGGCTTCTTCCTATTCTGGGCCCTCAGTAGCAGGATGCTTCCGTGAGCCGTAGCCACCCCCTTCGCAACGTCACCGTCGTCATTACCCGCCCCGCGGGCACCGCCGGACCGCTTTCCCGCCGGGTACGCAAGCTGGGTGGCATTCCGGTCAGCGTGCCAGGGCTGTCGCTCCGCGCCATCGAGGACGCATCGGCGGTGGACACCGCGTTGCGTGGCGCGCTGGAGGGCGACGTACTGGTCTTTACCAGCCCCGCCGCGGTGCGTTTCGCTGCCGACGTGCTGCCGCTGGCCACCCGCGCCACGGTGATCGCCGTCGGCCGCGGCACCGCGCGGGCCCTGCGCACCGCCAAACTCACCGACGTGCGCTTTCCCGAGACCTCGCAGGATAGCGAGGGTGTGCTCGGCCTGCCCGAACTGGCCGCCGTGGCGGGCAAGCGCGTCGCGCTGATCGGGGCCCCCGGCGGCCGCGGCCTGCTGCGCGAACAGCTCGTCGCGCGCGGCGCCCGCCTGGACGAGGTGCATGTCTACCACCGCGTGGCCCCGCGCATCGATCGCCGCCATATCGATCCGCTGTTGAAGCTGGGTCGTCGCTCCGCCGTACTCCTGTCCAGCGCGGAAGCCCTCGATCACCTGCATCGCGCGCTGATCGCGCCAGCCTGGCGACGGCTGGTCCAGGCGGTCGCCGTGGTCAGCAGCGAACGGCTCAGGGACATCGCCCTGGCGACCGGATTCGAGCGCGTCGTCGTGGCGCGATCGGCCCTTCCGGGGGACTTGCTCGCGGCGGCGGCCGAGGTCTCGTTCACCCGCCGTTGATGGATGTATTCCATGCGTTGGCGTATGGCCTGCTAGCATGCCTCGCATGACGACCGAGACCCCACCGACCGCACCCATCCCGGCGACGCCGGCCCCGGCCGCCGCGGCCGCTTCCGCCACCCCTCGTCGGCCTGCCGATCCGGCACCCCGCCGCGGCGGCGGAGCCCTTGCCGTGGCCATCCTCATCTCGCTGGCCGCCCTGGGTGCCGCGGGCTACACGGCGTACACCGTCTGGAGCATGCGCCAGGATCTGGGCGCGGCGAACGGTCTCCGTGGCCAGGTCGACACGCTGCAGGGCACGGTGGACGGCCTGCGCGACGACAACGCCAACCTGCGCCGCCGCGTCAGCGATGCCGATGGCGTGAACCGCTCGGCCCGCGAAGAGATGCTCGGTGTCTCCGAACGTACGAAAAATCTTGAAGACGCGGTCGCCAATCTGTCCGAACGCAGCCTCAGCGGTCATGACGCGATGCTCCTGGACGAGGCGGAATCCCTGCTGCGCATGGCCAAGGAACGTTTCGCGCTGTTCGGCGACGCCAGTGGCGCACTGTCCGCGTATGACCTTGCCGACAAGACACTGGCCGGCGTAAACGACAGCGCGTTTGCGGCCGTTCGCCAGAACCTGACCGCCGAGCGTGAAGCCCTGGCGGCCGTCGCGCCGTCCGCGCGAGCGAGCGATCTCGACACGCTGGCCGACCTGCGCGCCCAGTTGCCCACGCTGCCGCTGAAGGATCTCGACGCGCCCGCAGGCGAGAACGAATCGCGCACCTTCTGGCAGCGCGCCGGCGATGCGCTCGGCAGCATCGTCAAGGTCAGTCACGACGACGGCACGCCGATGGGCCTCGCCGACGATCGACTCGCCCGCGAACTCGCCGCGCTGGATGTCGCGCATGCCGAAGCCGCGGTGCTGGCCTACGACGACCTGGGCCGGGCCGCGGCCCTCAAGCGAGTCGATGCCACGCTGGCTGCACGTTTCAAGCCGAATGCGCCGGCCGTACAGGCCGCGCGTGCGCGCGTCGCCGCGCTGCTGGCGAGCCAGGCCAAGGGCACGGAGCCGAAGCTCGGCGCCGCGCTGACCGAACTGCGCAACCTGCGCTCGGTGCATGCGTTGCAGGCCGGTTCCGCCCCTGTCGCGCCGGCTGGGGCGCCTGTGCCGGCACCCGCTTCCACGGCTGCCTCGAAGGCCACGCCATGAAGCTCTGGCGCTGGATCGTCGGCCTCATCCTCGTCGCGGTCATCGCGGCGTTCGCCTGGCACTGGGTCGCGGACGACCCGGGCTACGTGTTGATTCACCTGCGCGGCACCACCTTGCAACTGACCGTGGTCAGCGCGGTGGTCATCCTGCTGCTTGCCTGGGCGGTGGTCGCTGCGCTCGTCACGCTTATCCGCTGGCCGTTCGGCGCATTGAACCGCCGGCATCGCCGGCTCAGCCGCCGTCGCCTCGCCGACGGTCTCGTCGCCTTGATCGAAGGTCGTCACGGTGAAGCCGAGCGCGACCTCAACCGGGCGGCGCGCTATCCGTCGGTTCGCGGTCCGGCCCTGCTCGCTGCCGCGGAGGCCGCCGAACGCCACGGCGAATCCACGCGTGCGCTGGAAACCCTCGATCTCGCCGCCCAGGAAACACCCCGCGCCGCGCGCGTGCTGCGTGCGCGCCTTCTTCGTCGCGCCGGTCGCGCCACCGAGGCGGCGGCACTGCTGGCACCGGAAGCCAACAGCGGGTCGCTTACGCCTTCGGGCTGGGTCGAGTACGCCGAGGCATCATTGGAATCTCGTGATGCCCGCAGCGCCGCGCGCGCGCTCGAGCCGCTGCAAAAAAGTGGCGAACTCGGCGCCCGTGCCTTTGCCGATCTTGAAAGCCGCACCGTCGCGGCGTACATCGCCAGTGCGCCCGATGGCGCATCGCTTTCGACGTTGTGGTCGCAGTTGCCCAAAGGCCAGCGCCGCCTGCCGGCGGCGGTCGATGCATACGCGCGTCGGGCATCCGGCTTCGGCCAGAGCATGGCGGCGATGGACGAGATCGAGACGGCGCTCCGCCGCGAATGGTCGTCGCCACTCGTCGCCACCTATGGCGGCATGGGTGCGGAAGACCTCGAGCAGCGCCTGCGTCGTGCCGAAGCCTGGGTCGATACGCATCCGAACGATCCGGCCCTGCTGACCGCGGTCGGTCGCATGTGCGTGCGTGCGCGGCTGTGGGGCAAGGCAAAACCCTTCCTCGAGCGGGCGCTCGCGATCGAGCCGAACGCCGATGCGTGGGAAGCCCTGGGGGATGTCTACGTGGGCGAAGCGCATCCCGAGCTTGCCCAGCGTTGCTATCGCAACGCGCTGGCGCTTGCCCGTGGCGAAGCGACCGAAGCACTGCCGGAGTCGCGCAACCATCGCATCGACACGCGGGTCACGGCGGTCGAGGAACGCGATCAGCACGGGGTGCCGCGGCTTTCTCCGTGACTCTATCGCCCGGACCGCCGGCGGTCATGGACAAGGCGATGCTGTCGACGTAGCCGCCTTCGTCCTGGGGCCGGCCATGGGCATCGAAACGGACGCTCCGCGTCACCGGCTGACGGTACGCGACCAGGTACGAGGCCCCCGGCGCCAGGTCGTAATAGCTGCCGAGATCGATCCGGTTCGAGAGCGTCTGTCCCGGCTCCAGCCGAAGATAGAACGTGTCCGGATCGTCCGCTTCCACCGGTTCCATCGGCACGTCGCGATGCAGGAACGACATCGGCATGCCGTGTCGATCGATCACGGTGAACAGCGGGCTGGCAAGGCGTTCTCCCGGCGTCATCGGCGGGGTTCGCGACTTTGCCAGATACACGGTGGCGTGACCGTGGTTGGTCAGCGTGACCTCGATCCAGCCCTTGCCGGTCGGCCCGGACGACTCCCTGACGACGACCGCCAGGCCGCTCGCCCGACCGGCGGCGGCGTGCAGGCTCGCGAGCGACGCCGGGCCGTCCGCCGTCGGGATCGGGGCAGCCGATTCGAGGACATAGATCAGGCCGCCGACGAGGGCGATGAATAGAAAGCCCCATGCGCGGTACATCGCGTCGCGGCTGGGCCATCGCCAGCGACGCGGCTTCGCGGGCGCCTCGAGGGCCTGCCTTTGCGCGGCAGGCAAGGCGCCGTAGCAAGCCGCCCATTCCAGTTGCCGGAGCGGTGCCAGGTACAGGCCAAGGTAGGCGGGAAAGCGCCGGAAGTCCTCGCGAACGTCGATCCAGCGCCGAGCGATCTCGTTCGGCAAATCGCCTTTCGTCGCGGCGACGCGTTCGATCAGCGAAAGGCGCCTGGAGCAGGCGTGGGACGGCAGGCCGTCCCACGCCATGCGCTGGGATTCCACGGCTTCGATCCACCTGCCTTTCGGGCCGAGCGAGGCGACATGGCCTATCTCCTGCCAATGAAAGTGCTCCGAGGCGAGGGTGAAGACCCGAGCGCGCCTTTCGATGTCGCCTTTGGCGAGACGGTCGATGAGGACTTCTTCGAACATGCCCGGCGCATCGATGTATTGCAGCCGCAGTTCGGCCGTACATGCTTCCAGTTCCGCCCGAATGTCCAGGACCATGCCCGGTCCGATGCGCTCGGCGAAGCGGTCGACAAGGCGCGCCGCCTGTTCCTGGGAGTTGACCGCCGCCATGCCCGGTTGCATGGGGGCCTGGTCGGCGACGCCATCCGTGAGCGCGGCGCCTTGCTCATCGCGAGACGTCGATGGCGAGAGTTCCTCGAGGATCGCGTGATCCTCGTCCGCCGCCCAGGCGCGCGCTGCTTCATAGGCTTCGCGCAGGCGGGCAAAACCGGCCGCATCGATAGCCGGGTCGATCGCTTTGATACGTGCCGCATAGGCGCGCCGCACCGCGCGCTCGTCGGCGTGGGGAGGAAGCGCCAACAGTTCCAGGAACCAGGGCAGGGACATGCGGGCTTCCTCAGTCCGCCAGGTCGGGGGCGAAGTGGTCGCTCGACTCGATGCTTTGCAATGCCTCGCGAAAGAGTGGGGCATCGCGTGCGATGAGGCGTGGATCCTGGGTTGCGAGCACCTGTTCGAAGCGCAGGATCATTTGCCCGAGATGGTCCCGGCCCTGGCCGAGCAACTGCTCGTAGAGGCGTTCGGCACGCGCGAGCAGCGTTCGGTTCTCGAGCGTGTCACGCGGATGCACCTTGAGCGCCGCCAGCGCGTCGAGCCGTCGGGCGACTTCCTCGGCGCCCAGGCTGCCTTCGTTGCCCTCGATGACGAGGCGACGTGTTTCCGCGGTCGCGACGACGGTCACTTCGACCTCCAGCAGACCGTTGACGTCGTAGGTGAAGCGCACATCGACACCCTCCGCGTGGCCGGGGCCTGCCGTGAGCGGAACGGTCACTTCGCCGAGCAGGATGTTGTCGCGAACCAGGCGCGATTCGCCCTGGTAGACGTCGATGCGAATCGACGACTGCCCCGGCTCGATCGGCACATAGCGCTGCACGCGGCTGACCGGCACGACGGTATTGCGCTGGATGATGGGCGAGTACAGGCCGTCCGCACGCGCGCCGCCTTCCATACGTCGCGAGATGGCCGTGCCGAGGGTGTACGGACAGACATCCGTCATCACCATGTCGTCGAGCGCCTTGTCCTTCATCTTCAGGCCGGCCTGCACCGCGGCGCCGAGTGCGACGACTTCATCCGGGTTCGGTCCCATGGCGGGGAAACGTCCAAACATGCGCGTGGCAAGCGAGCGGATCATCGGCATGCGTGTCGCTCCACCCGCGAGGACCACGTTGTCGAGGTCCGCGGCGCGGATGCGCGCATCGCGCAGGGCTCGTTCGATGGGCCGCCACAGGCGCATGAGCAGCGGCTGCGACAATTTCTCGAAAGCGTCCGTGTCCAGTACGACGCGGGCTTCGCTGCCGCGCCAGGCGATCTCGAAGGCAGCGGTGCCCTGGGTGCCGAGCTGGCGCTTGGCCGTCTCGGCACGCGCGATGAGGCGTTGCATGAAGATCTCATCCGCACGCGCCGCCGCGGGAATGCCGTGCCGGAAGGCGAGGTCGGCGATCAGCGTGACGAAGTCCTCGCCGCCCAGCATGTTGTCTCCGGCGCTGGCGCGCACTTCCATCACACCCTCGAACATCTCGAGAATCGACACGTCGAACGTGCCGCCACCGAGGTCGAAAACGAGGAACTGCGTCTCGCCAGGGGCGTCGTGCAGGCCGTAGGCCAGCGCGGCGGCGGTCGGTTCGTTGAGCAATCGTTCGACCCGCAGTCCGGCCAGTTCGCCGGCGACACGGGTGGCCTTGCGCTGTGCATCGGAAAAATAGGCGGGAACCGTGACGATCGCTTCGCTGACAGGCATGCCGAGCACGGCTTCCGCATCCGCCTTCAACGCGCGGAGCACCAGTGCCGAAAGCTCCTCGGCCCGATAGTCGCGGTCGCCAAGACGCACCGTCCTGGCGCTCCCCATGTAGCGCTTGAACAGGGAAGCGGTCTGCGCCGGGTGGGTCTGCAGGCGTTCGCGAGCGGCCTCGCCCACCAGCACACTACCGTCCTGGTCGATACCGACGCAGGAGGGCGTGAGCATCGTGCCCAGCGCGTTGGGGATGAGGCGCGGCGCGCCATCGATCCATGCCGCGACGAGGCTGTTGGTGGTGCCTAGGTCGATCCCCACGATCATCGGTCTGTTCCCTGCTGCGTTCGCGCCGCGGCTCGCAGGGCACGCCACGACGCTCCCACGGAAGGGGGAGCGTGGCGCGTTGGAGCCCCTTACAACGCGGTCAGATTCGCGTAAGCGTAAACCAACCACTTGCTCCCGGCATCCTCGAAGTTCACCTGGAGCCGCATATGGGCACCGGCACCTTCGGCACTGACCACGGTACCTTCGCCGAACTTGGGGTGGCTGACCCGCTGGCCGAGCGCGATCGGCGACGCTTCGACGAGCGAACTGCCGCCACCGCCGCCGGAGAAGCGGTCGGCATACGCAGGCCGCGACACCTGCACGCGTGGACGCAGTTCGTCGATCAACTCCGGCGGGATCTCACCCAGGAAGCGGGACGGCCGGGCGAGCATCTCGGTACCGTGCATGCGCCGCGACTCGGCATGCGAGACATACAGGCGCTCGCGGGCACGGGTGATGCCGACATAGGCCAGACGGCGCTCTTCCTCGAGGCGGTTCTCTTCCTCGGTGGAGCGCTGGCTCGGGAACAGGCCTTCTTCCATACCGACCAGGAAGACGATCGGGAACTCGAGCCCCTTGGCCGAATGCAGGGTCATGAGCTGGACACAGTCGTCCCATGCCTCGCCCTGGCCTTCACCGGCTTCCAGCGAGGCATGGGAAAGGAAGGCCGAGAGTTCGTTGAGGCCGGCATCCACATCTTCCGGGGTCATCTCGAAGCGGCTGGCGACATTGACCAGCTCGTCGAGGTTCTCGACACGCGCCTCGCCGTTGCCACGCTTGTCGTTCTCGTAGAAGTCGCGCAGGCCGGTGTGCAGGATGGCGTGTTCGATCTGCTCGGCGAGGTTGAGCGCGGTCGGCTCTTCGTCGCTGTCCAGGCGGTCGTGGCCGCCGAACGTGCGCGCGAGGTTGTCGATGAGACCGATGAAGCCCTTGAGCGCGTTCTTCGCGCGCCCGGCGAGGCCGCCGATCGAGGCTTCCGTCAGCATGGCTTCCCACATCGAACTGCTGTCCGATCGTGCGCGCCGGCGAAGCTCGTCGAGGGTGCGGTCGCCGATGCCTCGCGGAGGGGTGTTCACGGCGCGCTCGAAGGCCGCATCGTCATGCCGGTTGGACGCCAGGCGGAGATAGGCAAGGGCATCCTTGATTTCGGCGCGCTCGAAGAAGCGCAGGCCGCCATAGACGCGATACGGCAGGTCGCGCTGGATCAGCTGTTCTTCGAAGTTGCGCGATTGCGCGTTCGAGCGGTAGAGGATGGCGCAGTCGCGCGCATTGCCGGTTTCGGCGATGTGCTCGCGAATCCGTTCGATGACGAAACGCGCCTCGTCCTGTTCGTTGTAAGCGGCATACAACGCGATGCGTTCGCCTTCGCCGCCGTCGGTCCACAGTTGCTTGCCGAGACGGCCGCCGTTGCGCGAAATGACCGCGTTGGCGGCGTTGAGGATCGTCGAGGTGGAGCGATAGTTCTGCTCCAGGCGGATCGTCTTCGCGCCGGGGAAGTCGTTGAGGAACTGCTGCACGTTCTCGACCTTCGCGCCGCGCCAGCCATAAATGGCCTGGTCGTCGTCGCCGACCACGAAGGCCTGGCCGGTGCTGCCGGCGAGCACGCGGATCCACGCGTACTGAAGCGTGTTGGTGTCCTGGAATTCGTCGATCAGCAGGTAGCGCCAGCGATCCTGATAGTGCTTGAGCACCTGGGGATCCTTCAGCCAGAGCTCGTGCGCACGCAGCAGCAGTTCGGCGAAGTCGACCAGGCCGGCGCGCTGGCACTGCTGTTCGTAGGCCTTGTAGATCTCGACGAAGGTGCGCGTGACCGGATGATCGCGATGCTCGATCGCGTCGGGCCGCTTGCCCTCGTCCTTCCAGTTGTTGATCTGCCAGCTGGCCTGGCGCGGCGGGAACCGGGCTTCGTCCAGGCCGAGGCCCGCGACGATCCGCTTGATCAGCCGCTGCTGGTCGTCCGAGTCGAGAATCTGGAAACCCTCGACCAGTCCCGCCTCGCGCCAGTGACGGCGCAGGAGACGGTGGGCGATGCCATGGAAGGTGCCGACCGTGAGCCCTTGCGTCCCCCCGGGAATGATTCCGTCCAGGCGGGTACGCATCTCGCCGGCGGCCTTGTTGGTGAAGGTCACGGCGAGGATCGCCCACGGCGGGACCCGCTCGACCTGGGTCAGCCAACCGATGCGGTTGATCAGGACCCGGGTCTTGCCGGAGCCGGCACCGGCGAGGATCAGATAATGCCCGGGCGGGGCACTGACGGCCTCGCGCTGGGCGTCGTTGAGGGAATCGAGGAGATGGGAAACATCCATCCCCCCATTGTACCGGCTGGGGCTCAGTTCTTCCGGGCGATGCCGGCGACGGCGACGATGCCGCCGATGACGATGCCGGCGATGCCCACCCACTGCGGAATGGACTTGTCGTGCGTGGCCTCGATCTTGGCCGAGCCGATCGAGGCGACCGTGTCGGTCTTCTGGTAGCTGCCATTGCCCAGGGTGACCCAGAGGCCGAGCCCGATAAGGATGACGCCGACGACGATGAGACCTGCGCGCATAGTGATTCCTCCCGTTCTAAGTGGGGCTGAGAATGCGGGGGCGGATGTGCAGGTTCTGTGGGCAAAAAAAACCCCGAGAGCCAGGGGAGCTCTCGGGGCGGGGTGGAAGACCGGAACCAGGGGAAGAACCGGTCCACCTTGAGGGGGTCTCAGGGAGGCGAGACCCACCGATGGGACGCCGTTGCGTGCGTCCGAATATATAGACGTCCGGAACGACGCAAAGTTGCAACGCGGAGGCAAAAAAAATCAGCCCGTGTTCATGGGCTGATTTTTCAATCACTTGGGTGTGTCGAAATGTACGACTAAACGGAAAACTTACGTACGGGCAGCCCCGGTGCGCCGGGAATGCTTAGTCGTTACTTAGTATCCGGACCTCAGTGCGCCTCGTCCCAGTTCGCGCCGACGCCGATATCCACCTGAAGCGGCACGCTGAGCGAGGCAGCATCGGTCATGTGCCGCTCGATGCCTGCGCGGACTTCGTCGACGGCGTCGGCGCGGACCTCGAAGACCAGTTCATCGTGCACCTGCATCAGCATGCGCACGTCGTCGCGCGGCTCGATCCAGGCCGAGACGGCGATCATGGCACGCTTGATGATGTCCGCCGCCGTGCCTTGCATGGGCGCATTGATCGCGGCGCGCTCCGCGCCGGCGCGGAACGCCTGGTTACGCGAGTTGAGGTTTTCCAGATAGAGCCGGCGACCGAACAGCGTCTGCACGAAGCCGTCGCGATGGGCCTGTTCGCGCGTGCTGTCCATGAACGCGCGCACGCCTGGATAACGCGAGAAGTAGCGGCCCATGTAGTCGGACGCTTCGCCACGGTCCACGCCGAGCTGTTTGGCCAGGCCGAACGCGCTCATGCCGTACATCAGCCCGAAGTTGATCGCCTTGGCCGCGCGACGCTGGTTGGTGGTGACCTCGGCGGCCGGCACGCCGAAGACTTCCGCCGCCGTGGCGCGATGCACATCGCCGCCTTCCTTGAAGGCGCGCACGAGGCCTTCGTCGTTGGAAAGGTGGGCCATGATGCGCAGCTCGATCTGCGAATAGTCGGCGGCCACGATGCGCCAGCCCTCCGGCGCGATGAAGGCCTGGCGGATACGGCGACCCTCTTCGGTGCGTACGGGAATGTTCTGCAGGTTCGGGTCGGACGAACTGATGCGGCCTGTCGCCACGGCACCCTGGTGATAGCTGGTGTGCACGCGTCCGGTGCGCGGATTGACGATGCCCGCAAGCTTGTCGGTGTAGGTCGAACGCAGCTTCGCCAGGCCACGGTACTCGAGGATCAGGCGCGGCAGCTCGTGGGTTTCGGCAATGGCCTCGAGCGCTTCTTCGTTGGTCGACGGCTGGCCTGTCGGTGTCTTGATCTTCGCCGCGAGCCCGAGTTCGTCGAACAGTACCGCCTGCAACTGCTTGGGCGAGTCCATGTTGAACTCGTGACCGGCGGACGCGTGAGCGAGCTGCTGCAGTTCGACCATGCGCTTGCCCAACTGCTGGCTCTGCAGGCGGAGCACGCCGGCGTCGATGAGCACGCCGGTCCGTTCCATCCTGGCCAGAACCGGTACCAGCGGGATCTCGATGTTCGTATAGACCTCGCGCAGGGAAGGTTCGGCTTCCAGCTTCGGCCAGAGTGCGTGGTGCAGACGGAGTGTCACGTCGGCATCTTCCGCGGCGTAACGGCACGCCGTGTCGAGGTCCACCTGCGAGAACGAAATCTGCTTGGCGCCCTTGCCGGCGACCTGTTCGTACTTGATGGTGGTGTAGCCGAGGTAACGGGTGGCCAGCGAGTCCATGTCGTGGCGTGTCGCCGTTGCGTTGTAGATGTACGACTCCAGCATGGTGTCGTGCACCAGGCCTTTCACCTCGATACCGTAATGCGCGAGGATGTTGATGTCGTACTTGCCATGCTGGCCCACCTTCGGGCGAGCGGCATCCTCGAAGATCGGCTTCAACGCGCCCAGCACGTGGTCGCGCGGCAGCTGCACCGGGGCGCCGGGATAGTCGTGCCCCAGCGGGATGTACGCGGCCTTGCCCGGTTCGACGGCCAGGGACACACCGACGATATCGGCCATCATCGCGTCGATGCTGGTGGTCTCGGTATCGAAGGCGATCAGCGGCGCGGTTTCGAGTTTCTCCAGCCATGCGGCGAAGCGGTCTTCGGTCACGATGAGTTCGTAGTCGCCCTCGGCCGAGAACGACGCGTCCGGCGGCGTATGCGCGACGGCCGGAGTCGCGGCGGCAGGCGCGGTTGCGGCCGTCGGCGTGCCCACGCTGTCGAGATCCTTCAACGCGGCCTTGAAGTCATAGCGGGCATACAGCTCGCGCAAGGCCTCGATATCGCGCTCGCGCATGGCCAGATCGGTGGGGCGGTACTCGAGCGGGACGTCGGTGCGGATGGTGACCAGCTCACGCGACAGCGGCAGGCGCGGGATCGCCGCGCGCAGGTTCTCGCCGATCTTCCCGCCGACCTTGTCGGCGTTGGCGAGCAGGTTCTCGAGATTGTGGTACTCGCCCAGCCATTTGGCCGCCGTCTTCGGGCCGCACTTCTCCACGCCGGGGACGTTGTCGATGCTGTCGCCCATGAGGGTGAGGTAATCGACGATCTGGTCGGGGCGCACGCCGAACTTGGCGAACACGCCGTCGACGTCCATCGTGGTGTTGGTCATCGTATTGACCAGCAGCGTATGCGGGCCGACCATCTGCGCGAAATCCTTGTCGCCGGTCGAGATGACCGTGTGGATGCCTTCCTCGGCCGCCTGGCGCGAGAGGGTGCCGATCACGTCGTCGGCTTCCACGCCGGGAATGCACAGGATCGGAAAGCCGAGCGCGGCGACGATCTTCATCATCGGATCGACCTGGGCGCGGAGGTCGTCCGGCATCGACGGACGGTTGGCCTTGTAGTCGGGGTACAGGTCGTCGCGGAAGGTGCGTCCCGGCGCGTCGCAGACGAAGGCCACGTAATCGGAGCCGGCCTTCATCGTTGTCCGCAGCATGTTGACGATGCCGAACAACGCGCCGGTCGGCTCGCCGAAGGCATTGGTCAGGGGAGGCAGCGCGTGGAACGCGCGATACAGGTACGACGACCCGTCGATGAGCGTGAGCGTAGGCATACCCCCGATTCTCTCATGGCCGAAGACGGGCCGTTCGTTCACGTGGAAACCGGCATGCGCCTTGCTATCCTCGTCACCCCGCACGGAGATTCCCCATGAACCGCACGCACGCCCTCGTTGCCGCGCTCGCCCTGGCCCTGGCACTTCCCGTGGCCGCCCAGACCGCCACGAATCCGAAGCTGACGCCGTTGCCGCCGCCGCCGGCACTCAACGATCCGGGCGTCAAGGCGGGTGAGCCGGACCGCTCGGGGCTGAAGCCGATCGAGCGCCCGGTACCCTATGACGAGGCCCAGGACGGGCGCACCACGCCGGCCACCTCCGACGCCCAGGGTGCGGCGCGCTCGCCGGTCGCCTTGCCCTCGATGCAGGACAACGGTGGCACCGACGCGCGTGGCCAGGAGCCGCCCCAGGTGACCATTCGCCAGCAGGGCGACGACCAGGTCCAGGAGTATCGCTCGGGCGGCAAGCTGACCATGATCGTGGTGACGCCGAAGAACGGCGTGCCGCACACCTACATGGCCGACCCCGACGGCAAGCTCCACGACCCGAAGAACGGCCCGGTCGACCCGGTCTATTACAAGGTCTACGAGTGGGGCGCGGCGCCCAAGCCGGTCGATTCGAACTGAGGCACGATCAGCCGTCCAGTTCGGGGTAATGGCGGAAGATTCCCGAGGTATTGAACGGGATCCGCCGTTCCGAGGCCAGGTAGGCCGCGACGTTGGGGCGTGCGGCCACGCGCTGGCGCAAGTCGCGGAGCAGGGGTACCTTCTGTTTCGCCATGGCCTTGGGAAACGCATATTCCAGGCCTTCCATGATCTGGAAAAGCGACAGATCGACATACGAGTGTTCGCGTAGCGGGAACTTGCCGCCACCGCGCTCCACCGCTTTCTCGAAGTAACCGAGGAACTTGGGGATGCGATGGTCGCGGAAGTCCTTCGAGCGCTTCTTCGCCTCGGCCTTCTGGTCCTCGTAGTAGAGCTCCGAGGCGACCGGGTGATGCGTGTCGTGCACCTCGGCCACGAGGTCGGTGATGGTGAGTTCGAGCTGGTGCGCATAGAGGCGCTTCGACTCGTTCTCGGGCACCAGGTCGTGACGGGGCCCGAGGTACTGCAGAATGTTGGCCACCTGCGCCACGATCAGCCGGCCCGACGCGAGGAAGGGCGGCGCATACGGGACGGCGCCTTCGTGTTCGCCGTCGAGAAACGGCGTCATCACTTCGTCGCCTTCGATGCGCGCGACATCCGTGTATTCGGCCCCCGCGTCTTCCAGGCATAGCCGCACGAATTCGCCGCGGCCCTGCAAACCTGTCCAGTAGTACAGCCGATAGCTCATCGCATGCCTCCGTTCGGAAGGTGGCGATCATGCGTGGGCGCCACTCAAGCCAGTGTGAGTGCGATGTCGCGAAAGGCGTCCCAAACGGTCTGCGCGGGCGGCGACAGGGAGCGGGCTCGCCGCCGCAGGAGGGTGACCTCGCGATACACATCGGGGGTGACATTCAGGACGACCAGGCCGGGGCGCAAGGCGTCCAGCGACAGCGCGGGAGTCACCGTCACGCCGAGGCCGGCCTCGACCATGCGGAACGCGGTGTGGGGATGGCCCACCTCCAGCGCCACGCGCATCGAAATGCCCCGTGTGCTGAAGGCCGCGTCGATCAGCCGACGCGATCCGGAGGTGTAGTCGAGAAGGATGAGCGGTTCGTGCTCGAGGGCCTTCCAGGTGGCGTGGCGCTTCGATGCGAGCGGATGGTCGGCACGACAGACCAGACGAAACGGGTCGCGCAGGATGGTTTCCGCATCGAACTCCTCCGGCGTGGCCGGTTCCACGGTCAGTCCGAAGTCCACTTCGCCGCCGCGTACGGCATCCAGAACCTGTGCCTGGCTCTGGTCGCGCAGGATGATCTCGATCGCCGGATGCTCGCTGAGGGACCGGGCGATGCACAGGGGTACCAGGCCGGCCGACAGTGTCGGGACGGCGGCCACGCGCACGCGGCCACGCAGGGGGTCGGCCTGGGTGCGTACGTGCGTCAGCACCCCGTCCAGTTCGTCGAGTACGCGGGACGCCGCCTGCTCGAGGTAGCGCCCCGCTTCGGTGGGGACGACCTCACGCGTGTTGCGGTCGAACAGGCGCACATCGAGCTCGGCTTCGAGGTCGGCGATGAGGCGGCTGACGGCGGGTTGGGTGAGG
The DNA here is from genome assembly GCF_035539195.1 of Luteibacter sp. Taxonomy (GTDB): domain Bacteria; phylum Pseudomonadota; class Gammaproteobacteria; order Xanthomonadales; family Rhodanobacteraceae; genus Luteibacter. The sequence continues at coordinate 14,283 of NZ_DATLIW010000017.1, read as the reverse complement.
TGAAGGGCCTCCGCCGCGCGGCGGAAATGTCGGTGGCTGGCCACGGCGAGGAAGGCGCGAAGCTGGCGCATCGAGACATTCATGCGATTAATGTATCACTGAATAAGATAAAACGAATTGTCTTATCAGTCGCCAGGCGCTGGAATAGGCGCATCCCGCTCCCATCGGTCATACGCTCATGCGTCGCTTTCTGCCTGACGGCTTCACCCTCTCGCTGGTCGGCACTGTGTTGCTGGCCAGCTTCCTGCCTTGCCGCGGCGTGTTCGCCGAGGCGTTCGGTGCATTGACGGACATCGCGATCGCCCTGCTGTTCTTCCTGCACGGGGCGAAGTTGTCGCGTGAGGCCGTGGTCGCCGGGATGACCCACTGGCGGCTTCACCTCACCGTGCTGGCGAGCACCTTCGTGTTGTTCCCTCTGTTAGGGCTGCTGCTGAAGCCAGTGCTTTCGCCGCTGGTCACGCCCGACCTGTATCTCGGCATCCTGTTCCTGTGCACCTTGCCATCGACCGTGCAGTCGTCGATCGCCTTCACGTCCATCGCCCGCGGTAACGTGCCTGCGGCGATCGTCTCGGCCTCCGCATCGAGCATGCTTGGCATCTTCATCACGCCGCTGCTGGTCGGCGCGCTGATCGCCGGCAGCGGGCAGGGCGGTCTGTCGTGGCACGCCGTCGGTGCGATCGTGTTGCAGCTGTTCGTGCCGTTTCTCGCTGGTCAGATCGCCCAGCGCTGGATCGGCGGCTGGGTACGCAAGCACGCGGCGATGCTCACCTTCGTGGACCGTGGCTCGATCCTGCTGGTGGTGTACACGGCCTTCAGTGCGGCGGTGCTGCAGGGTCTGTGGAAGCAGTTGCCGGTGCCGGTGCTCGGCGGGCTGGTGGTCGTCAACGTGGTGCTGCTGGCGTGTGCGCTGCTGGCCACGCGGTATGGTGCCCGGGCGCTCGGTTTCTCGCGCGACGACGAAATCACCATCGTCTTCTGCGGTTCGAAGAAGAGCCTCGCCTCCGGCGTGCCGATGGCGAAGGTCTTGTTCGCCGGGCATCCGCTGGGGCTGATCGTGCTTCCGATCATGCTGTTCCATCAGATCCAGCTGATGACCTGCGCGGTGCTGGCGCGGCGTTATGCGGTGAGGCGCGAGGCGGCGTCGGCGAACCTGGTCGCGAGCACCCATCGCCGCTGAAGCGGCTCCCACATGGAGCGTCGCCGCTGGAGCGGCTTCCGCATGGAGCATCGCCGCTGGAGCGGCTTCCGCATGGAGCGTCGCCGCTGAAGCGGCTCCCACATGGAGCATCGCCGCTGGAGCGGCTCCCACAGCCGCCGCTCGGTAGCCGAGGGCGGCTCTGTGTGGGAGCCGATTCATCGGCGATGCTCTGGCCTTAGTGGCGGAAGTGACGAACGCCAGTAAACACCATCGCCATATCGTGCTCATCCGCGGCAGCGATTACCTCGTTGTCGCGCATGGAACCACCCGGCTGGATCACCGCACGAATGCCGGCGGCGGCGGCCGCGTCGATGCCGTCGCGGAACGGGAAGAACGCATCGGAAGCCATCGCGCTGCCAGGAACCACGAGGCCCGCTTCCTCGGCCTTGAGGCCGGCGATCTTCGCGCTGACCACGCGGCTCATCTGCCCGGCACCGATGCCGATCGTCCGGTTGTCGCGGGCGTATACGATGGCATTGGACTTGACCATCTTGGCCACGCGCCAGGCGAACAGCAGGTCGTCGAATTCCGCGGGCGTCGGCTGGCGTTTGCTGACGACCTTGAGCTCGTCGCGCTGCACCTGGCGGTGGTCCGCGGTCTGCACCAGCAGGCCCGAACCGACACGCTTGACGTCGTGCGTGTTGCGCCCGTCACCAGGCGGAATCTCGAGCACGCGCACATTGGCTTTCTTCGCCGCTTCGTCTACCGCGCCGGCATCGACCGCCGGGGCGATCAGGACCTCGACGAACTGGCGCTTGAGGATCGCCTTTGCCGTTTCCGCGTCGAGTGGGCGATTGAAGGCGATGATGCCGCCGAACGCCGAGGTGGGGTCGGTGGCGTAGGCAAGCTCATAGGCGTCGAGCGGATTCGCGGCCACGGCCACGCCACACGGGTTCGCGTGCTTGACGATGACACAGGCAGGTGCATCGAACTGGCGCACGCATTCCCACGCCGCGTCGGCGTCGGCGATGTTGTTGAAGGAGAGTTCCTTGCCCTGCAACTGGCGGAACGTGGCCAGCGTGCCCGCCGCGGGATACAGGTCGCGATAGAACGCGCCGGCCTGGTGCGGATTCTCGCCATAGCGAAGATCCATCACCTTCACGAAACGGCCGTTCGACTGCTCGGGGAACTCGGCGCGCCCGGCGATGGCGGTGTGGCTTTCGTCGAGCGTGACGCCAGAGAGGTAGTCGCTGATCGCCGCGTCGTAATTCGACACGCGATTGAACGCGGCCACGGAGAGCTTGAATCGCGTCGCGCGCGAGAGGCCACCCTTGCCCTCGATCTCCGCCAGCGCGCTTTCGTACTGAGCCGGGTCCGTAAGGACGCCGACATCGTTCCAGTTCTTTGCCGCCGCGCGCAGCATCGCCGGGCCGCCGATGTCGATGTTCTCGATGGCGTCGTCAAGCGAACATGCCGGATCGGCGACGGTGCGCTCGAAGGGATAGAGGTTCAACACGAGCAGGTCGATCGGCACGATGCCATGGTCGGCCATCACGGCGTCGTCGATGCCCCGGCGGCCGAGCAGGCCACCATGCACACGGGGGTGCAATGTCTTCACACGGCCGTCCATGATTTCGGGGAAGCCGGTGAGATCGCCGACGTCGCGCACCGGAATACCGGCATCGCGCAGTGCTTTCGCCGAGCCGCCCGTGGAAAGGATTTCGACATGGGCCGCGACGAGGCGCCGGGCGAGTTCGGTCAGGCCCTGCTTGTCGGAAACGCTGACGAGCGCGCGGCGGACGGAAACGAGATCGGGCGTGGGCATGGGCACTTCCGGGGAGGAAAGCGCTCCATTATAGCCGCCCTTTAGGAAATGCCGTGGGCCGCCAGCTTCTTGCGCAGCGTGGCACGGTTGATGCCGAGGGCGACGGCGGCGCGGCTCTGGTTGCCTTCGTGGAAGGCCAGCACTTCACGCAGCAGGGGGCCTTCGACTTCGCGGATCACCAGGGCGTGGAGGCCTTCGCCGCCTTCCGTGTCGCCGATGTCTGCCAGGTAGCGGCGGACGGTACGGCTGACACATTCGCTGAGGGCACTCTGCATGGAGGTCTCGTTGGCGGCCTCACCGGCAGTTAGTCTCACAGCGTTCAAGGCATTCCCCTCTCGCAGGCCGGGACACGAGTTCCCGGTCGGTTCTTTCGGTATGGTCGCTTGGATTGCGACACGGCCACACCGTAGAGGGGGGTCGAGCGTCGCGAAGGGAATCGAGTGTACTCGTCCCGGGGAACGATGTGCAGGCTTGTAAAAAGAAATTTTATCGAACGGTCAGTCGAAGCTGAATGCGAAGGCGACCGCCCGCTGGCCCGGGTCTTGCACCTCGAAGACCATGGCGGTGGTCGCGCCGCCGTCCAGCCCGTGTGCGCGCACGGCGGGGTCGCCCACATAGTCGGCGGGTTCGAACCGGCGCATGGCCAGGCGCTGGCCATTGGCATCCGAAAGCACGATGGTGACGACCGGATAGGGCTGCGCGAACGACGCATCGTTTCGCACGCTCGCGGTAATGAGCAGTCCGTCACGCACGGCTGGGTGCTGCTCGACATCGCGCGCGAGCAGGCGCAGGCGTGCCGGATCGGCGACGAGTGGAAGCCGGCAGCCGAGAACGGAGCAGCCGGCCTGCAAGGCAGGGCCGATGGTCGGATCGGCGATGAGCGAATCGCGCTTGGCCCAGGCGAGCTGGGCGCCGAGGCCGAGGATGAGTGCGACGCAGACCGTGGTCCATGCGGCACCGTGCCAGGAGCGCCGCCGGGTCTTGGCGAACTTCGGCGTGAAGGTCAGTTGGGAGAAGTCGTCGGCGGTGTCGTCGACAGGGGCGGCCTCGCCGCCGGTCTCTTCGCCGGACGCATGCGGCATCGGCCGCGGCCGGAACACCGCGACGTCCGCCAGTGGGGGATCCTGGTCGAGTGCGCGTTCGGGCAGCCGCGTGAAAGGCTCGGGCGGCAGTTGCGCGGCCAGCGTGCCGAGGGCGTTGAACACGGTCGCACAATGACCGCAGCGCACGCAGCCGCAGGCCGGGACCAGCAGCTCCGCTTCCAGTTTGTAGACCGTCAGGCACTCGGGACACTGCGTATACATCGTTCGATCATAACGTGCGCGACCGGTAGAATCGTCTACCCGCTCACCGAATGGCCGTCCCGATGCCCTGGCTCGAACTCTCCCTGACGATCCGCGCCGCCGAGCAGCCGCGGGTCGAAACCGCCCTCGAAGACCTGGGCGCACTCTCGATCACCCTGCAAGATGCGGACGCCGAGACGCCCGACGAGGAAGCGATTTTCGAGCCGGGCGTGGGCGAGCTTCCCCTGTGGAACCAGATCGTTCTGAACGCCTTGTTCGACGCCGATGCCGACAAACGTGGACTCACGGAGGCCATCGCCGACGACCTGCCCTTTATCGAGCCGGCGCAGATCACCTGGCGCGTGGTCGACGACCAGGACTGGACGCGCGCCTGGATGGACCAGTTCAAGCCGATGCCGTTCGGCCGGCGCCTCTGGGTCTATCCCTGGAATATCGAGCCTCCGGTGGAGGGCGACATCGTCGTCGTGCGGCTCGACCCGGGCCTCGCGTTCGGTACGGGCACCCACCCGACCACCGCGATGTGCCTGGAGTGGCTCGATGGCCAGCAGATGGCCGGCAAGCTGGTCCTCGACTACGGCTGCGGCTCGGGCATCCTCGCGATCGCCGCGCTGAAACTGGGCGCGTCCCGCGCCGTCGGCATCGACAACGATCCGCAGGCGTTGATTTCTTCGCACGACAACGCGGAACGCAACGGCGTGCATGCGGATCTGGCGGTCTATCTGCCGGGCGAGGCACCGACCGAGCTGGCCGACGTACTCGTCGCCAATATTCTCGCCGGCCCGCTAGGTGAGCTGGCGCCGACGTTTGCAGCCGCCGTAAAGCCGGGCGCGCCGTTTGCCCTGTCGGGCATTCTGCACGGCCAGCACGAGGAGCTCCTCGTGCGCTATGCGAACTGGTTCGAAGACCTCGAAGTGCGCACGCTGGAAGACTGGGTGCGCATCAGCGGGCGTCGCCGCGCGTAGACGAGGCTATCCGCAACAAGAAAAGGCCGAAGCCACACAGCGAGATCACTGCGTAGCTCCGGCCTCGTTTCGAAACATCACACCGATCGCAACATCACGCCGCAGGCGGCGTTTCCTTCTGCTCGGCCATACGCTTCTCCAGATAGTGGATGTTCTGTCCGCCCTGCTGGAAACCGACGTCGGCCATGATGCGCTGCTGTAGCGGGATGTTGCACTTCACGCCTTCGATCACCGTCTCGTTCAACGCCATGCGCATGCGCGCGATGGCCGTGGCGCGGTCGGGACCATGCACGATGATCTTGCCGATCATCGAATCGTAGTTCGGCGGAATGCGGTAACCGTCGTACAGGTGTGTGTCGACGCGGACACCCGGGCCACCCGGTGCCTCGAAACGCTTCACCGTGCCGGGACTCGGCATGAAGGTGTCGGGATCCTCGGCATTCACGCGGCACTCGATCGCATGACCGGTGAGCACGATGTCTTCCTGGCGGAGGGAAAGCTTCTCGCCGCCGGCGATGAGCAGCTGCTCGCGAACGAGGTCGATGCCCGTCACCAGTTCGGTCACCGGGTGCTCCACCTGGATACGGGTGTTCATCTCGATGAAATAGAAACGGCCGTTTTCGAACAGGAACTCGAACGTGCCCGCGCCGCGATAACCGATACGCACACAGGCGTCGACGCAGACCTTGCCGATTTCGGCGCGCAGCTCCGGCGTAATGCCCGGCGCCGGTGCTTCCTCGACCACCTTCTGGTGGCGGCGCTGCATGGAGCAGTCGCGTTCACCGAGGTGGATGGCGTTGCCCTGGCCGTCGGCCAGCACCTGGATTTCCACGTGGCGCGGATTTTCCAGGAACTTCTCCATATAGACCTGATCGTTGCTGAAAGCGGCTTTCGCTTCCTGCTTGGTCATGACGATGGAGTTGGCAAGGTGTGCCTCGGTACGCACGACACGCATACCGCGGCCGCCGCCGCCGCCCGCCGCCTTGATGATGACCGGATAGCCGATCTCGCGGGCAATGCGCAGGTTCTCATCGTTGTCGTCGCCCAGCGGGCCACCCGAGCCGGGCACGCATGGCACGCCGGCGGCCTTCATGGCGCGGATCGCTTCGACCTTGTCGCCCATCAGGCGGATCACGTCGGCGGTAGGGCCAATGAAGACGAAGCCCGACTTCTCGACCTGCTCGGCGAAGTTCGCGTTCTCGGAGAGGAAACCGTAGCCCGGATGGATGGCCTGGGCATCGGTGATCTCGGCGGCGGCGATGATCGCTGGAATATTGAGGTAGCTTTCGGCCGAGGGACCCGGGCCGATGCACACCGATTCGTCGGCCAGGCCGACGTGCTTGAGGTTGCGGTCCACGGTGGAGTGCACCGCGACCGTCTTGATGCCGAGCGCGTGGCACGCGCGCAACACCCGCAGCGCGATTTCGCCGCGGTTGGCGATGACTACCTTCTCGAGCATGACGTGAGGCCTCAGGCGATGACGAACATGGGTTCGTCGAATTCGACCGGCTGGCCGTTCTCGACCAGGACGGCGACGACGGTGCCCGAGACGTCTGCCTCGATCTGGTTGAACATCTTCATCGCTTCGATGATGCCCAGCGTTTCACCGGCCTTGACCTGCTTGCCGACGGTCGCGAACGCCGGGGCGCCCGGCGTGGACGACGCATAGAAGGTGCCGACCATCGGCGCCTTGGTCACGTGACCGGCCGGCAGGCCGGACTCGACCGGTGCCGCGGCAGCGGCAGGGGCGGCGGGTGCGGCTGCTGCGGGAGCGGCGGCGGCCGGCGCGGCCTGCATCGGAGCGGCGTACATCTGCGGCGCGGCGGTACCCTTGGGCACGCGCGACAGGCGCACCACTTCTTCGCCTTCCTTGATTTCCAGCTCGGCGAGGTTCGATTCCTCGAGCAGGTCGATGAGCTTCTTGATCTTGCGCAGGTCCATGGGACAAACCTTCTGGTGGTGGATGCGACACGCCGGTGGGGCGGGCCGCCAATGGGGGTTCAGGCCGCGGGCACCGCGAGGCGCAGCAGGGCGGCTTCGAGTGCGAGGCGGTAGCTGTCGCCGCCGAAGCCGCAGATCACGCCCGCGGCCAGGTCGGACATATAGGAGTGATGCCGGAAGGCCTCACGCGCGTGCGGGTTGGACAGGTGGATCTCGATGAACGGGATCGACACGCCAGCCAGGGCGTCACGAATGGCGATGGAGGTATGGGTGAAGGCGGCGGGGTTGATCAGGATCCAGGCGACGCCTTCGTCGCGGGCCTGATGGATCCGCGCGATCAGTTCATGCTCGGCGTTGGACTGGAACCAGCTCAACTCATGACCGGCCGCCTGGGCGCGGGCCTGGAGCGAGACATTGATGTCGGCGAGCGTTTCATGCCCATAGAGCGACGGTTCGCGCACGCCGAGCAGATTGAGGTTGGGTCCGTGCAGGACGAGGATCCTGGCCACTGTTCACCTGTGCCTTGGGTCCGGGGTTCCGGAACGCCGCGCAGTGTGCGCCTGTCATCCCCACTTGTCCAGTTCGGTGAAGTTCGCCGTAGATCGCTGGAGATCGCGACTTTCCACACTGCAGCGTATGGTGAGGCCTCTGCCTATTCCTGCGGACTGCCTTTCCCGAGCATAGGCGGGGTGGGAGCCGATTCATCGGCGAATAGTGAATATTCCCGCGGCGCCGCTGCGCCCTCGAGGTTGCTTGTTTCGGTTCCCGCCGGAGGAAGAGCATCGCCGCTGAAGCGGCTCCCACAGTGCAGTGGGGATCTCCACAGGGGGGGATGTCCACAGGGGGATCTCCACAGGGGGAGACGCCCGCTGGCTCACCCTTGCGGAAACAATCTCTTCCAGCCCTCGATACCCAACTCGTCCAGGGTCGCCATGTTCGCCTCGAAGATTTTCGAGGCCTCCGGGAAGGCGGCCACGGCCTTGTCGATGCTGTCCTCGCGAAGGAGGTGCAAGGTCGGATAGGGCGAGCGGTTGGTGTAGTTGGTGATGTCGTCGGGGCCGGTGCCCTCGAACTGGAAAGCCGGGTGGAAACTGGCGACCTGGATCTCGCCCTCGAGCCCGAGGTCCTCGACGGCGAGGTCGGCCACCTCGAGGAATTCGTTGAAGTCTTCGAAATCGTCCAGCACGCCGGGGTGGATCAACAGCGTCGTGTCGACGGTCTCCGCGCTCACGTCACGCAGGTATTCCAGTTCGCGCTTGAGGTCGTCGAGCAGTTCGAGCGGCTGCGTGGCGGCGCTGACGACATAGCGGATCTGGCCTTTCTTGTGCACGGCCTTGGCGAAAGGGCACAAATTCAGGCCGATCACGGCTTTTTCGAGCCATTGGCGGCTGCATTCGATCGCTTCGTCGGGGGTCGGCAGACCGTCGATGGGGATGTCGTTCATTGTGCGGGGCCCAGCCATTCGTCAAGTTCCGGGCCCGTGAAGGTGCCCACTTTGCGGCGCAGGATACGCCCGTCTTCGCCGATCAGGACGCTGTACGGTAAGACCCGTCGCGTGTTTCCGAACGAAAGCGATCCACCCGCCGCGTCGGCATCGACCAGCATGACGGGATAACCGACCGGGCGCTCGGCGAGATAGCGGCGAACGCCGTCAGCGGTATCTTCGGCGAGCCCCAGCACCACGACGTGGCGGTCCCGATAGCGCGTGAAAGCGGCGTCGAGCAGGGGCATCTCGCCTCGGCAGGGCGCGCACCAACTGGCCCAGAAGTTGATCAGCACCCGCTTGCCGCGCCAGTCGGAAAGCCGGCGCGCCTTGCCGTCGATGGCGACGAAGCTGGCCGCTGGCGCGAGGTCGCCGACGTCGGCCACGGTGACACCCTGCGGCGGGGGCGGATGCAGGCGCCGATGTTCGACCCACAGTCCGGCCGTCGCTCCAAGGATCGCCAGCACGACGATCCAGAAGGTCGGGCCGCGCGTCATGGCGATGCGGCGGCCTCGAGTGCCTGCTGCACGGTGTCGTAGGTGAGTACGGTGGACAGCTTGTGCCCGTCGCCGCCACCCTTCGGATAGACCACGTAAAGCGGTACGCCCACGGAGTGGTACTGCTCGAGGAAGGTGGCGATGGTCGCGTTGACGTCGGTCCAGTCACCGCGCATGTAGACGGTGCCGGTGCGCTTGAGCAAGGCCTTGAAGGCGTCGGTGTCGAGCACGGCGTGTTCGTTGGCCTTGCAGGTGATGCACCAGTCGGCGGTCATGTCGACCAGCACCGGCGTACCGGCGGCACGCAGTTCGGCGAGCTTCTCCGGCGAATAAGGCACGATGCCCTCCGCAGTCGCCGCGGACGGGGTCTGCGCGGGCAGGCCATGCACGGTCCACAACGCGGCCACCGCACCGAGGCCGAGCGCGGCAGTGAAGATCCAGGACAGTGCGCCGCTGCGATTACGGGTGCGGCCGTACCACCACAGCGCCATGGCGAGCAACACGCCGCCGGCCAGCACCAGCGCCGTGGCATCTGCGCCGCGCTGCTTGGTCAGTACCCACAGCAGCCATACCGCCGTGAGATACATCGGAAAGGCCAGGGCCTGCTTCAGCGTTTCCATCCAGCGACCAGGACGCGGCAACAGGCGGGCAATCGCCGGGACGAAGCCGATCAGCAGGAAGGGCAGCGCGAGGCCGAGGCCGAGCGCGAGAAAGATGAGGAAGGCGATAGCCACCGGAGCGGCGAACGCGAAGGCGATCGCCGAACCCATGAAGGGTGCCGTGCACGGGCTGGCGACGACGACAGCGAGCACACCGGTGAAGAAGTCGCCCGAAGGACCGGCGCGCGACGCCAGTCCGCTGCCGACATTGCCCAGCGAGCCGCCGATCTCGAACACGCCGGACATCGACAGGCCCACGGCGAGCATCACATAGACGAGGATGCCGATCGCCAGCGGCTGCTGGAACTGGGCACCCCACTGGATGCCGTGACCGGCCGCGCGGATGCCGACGATGATGACGCCCAGGGCGGCGAAGGCCACCAGTACGCCGGCGGTGTACCAGAGCGCATGCCTGCGCGCGGCACCCTGGCTCTCGCCACTTTCCAGCACGGTGATCGCCTTGAGCGACAGTACCGGCAGCACACAGGGCATCAGGTTCAGAACGAGGCCGCCCAGCAGGGCCAGGCCGATCGCGGCGACGAAGCCGAGCGGAGCCTCGCTCGTCGGCACCAGGCCCGGAGGCGGCGGCGTCGGGGCGACTTCCTCGGTGGCGGTGGCACTGGCGGCCGCGGGTGCGGCGGTGGCCGGAGCGCCCACGGTCGCCGTACCCGCACCGAAGTCCACGCTGACATGGCGCTTCATGACCGGATAGCAGATGCCGTTCTCGAGACAGCCCTGGTAGGCGACCTCGAGTTCGGCCGTCTTGGCGTCCGCCGCACCCTTCACCGGGACCGGGACTTCCACCTGGTCGAAATAGACGATGGTGTCGCCGAAGTGTTCATCGTGATGCGCCACGCCGCTCGGCCAATCGGGTTCGCCCAGCGTCACGCCGGCAGACGAGGCGACCGTGAGCTCGGTCTTGTCGCGGTAGAGGTAGTAGTCCTTCGGCATGGTCCAGCGCAGCAGCAGCGCATCGCGGGACTTGACCAGGGCCTCGAAGCGGAAGGCCTGCTCGGCCGGGAGCGCGGTGGCTTCCGTACCGGGCACGGCAGCGGGCGCGCCCAGCAGCGAGGCGCCACCGGCGGCCGGCGTGGTGGCGGGGGCGGCCGCGGTCGGTGCCGCCGAGGTCGGAATGGTCGAGGGTCCGCCGATCGTGAGCTTCAGGTGCTCGGTGTTCGGCGGGTAGCAGATCTTCGGCTCCACCTCGTGGCAGCCCTGGTACTGCACGTCCAGGGCCAGCGTCGTCGTGCCGGCGGCGAGCAGTCGGTACGGCACGCTGGCTTCGATATCGCCGTGGTAGATCTCGACGTCGCCGAGGTACTCGTCGTGCTTCTTCAGGCCATCGGGCAGGATCGGCGCGCCAAGCGAGACCGCGGCGGCGTCGACAGCCTTGATCTTGATCCGGCCGCGATAGAGGTAATAGTCCGGCGCGATGCGCCAGTGCAGCTTGACCACGCCCGGCTGGCTGGCGTCCGTGGTGAGGTGGAACGCCTGGGTGACGGGCAGCAGATCGTCGTCGCTTTGCGCGAGAGCGGGCAGGGCGACGAGCAACAGGCCGAACGCGGCGACCAGGTTCCGCGCTAGGCGGCGAAGCGACGACATGGTGATCTCCGTGGAGCGATGCGGTGACGAGGCGCGTGGTGCGTCGATCATTATGACCGGGCGAACCCGGGTTAGCTTGCGTCGACGCTCGCTTCGAGCCAGGCCAGGTAGGCTGCGTGGCCGTCCACCATCGGCAGCGCCACGATCTCGGGCACTTCATACGGATGCCGGGACAGGACGAAGCGCTCCAGTGCCGCGAAGGTCTCGCGGGTGGTCTTGGCCACCAGCAGGTCTTCCTCGTCGGTGACCACCTCGCCTTTCCAGCGGTAGGTGGACCGCACGCCGGGCAGTCGGTTCACGCAGGCGGCCAGCCCGGCCTCGACCAGGGCGCGGGCAAGGGTATCGGCGGTGTCGCCTGTCGGGCAGGCAATGAGGACGGCAATGGGTTCGGACATGGGCCGATTGTGGGCCTTCGTCGGCTTTTTTGAACCCGGGGCCTTGAACGGTTTCGTGCCGCCGCCATCTGTCGACCATCCGTAGCTCTTCCGAATCAGGAAAGCTTAGGGCTAAAATTCTGGCACTCACCCTGACCAAGTGCTAACAGGGTGGACCTTTTTCCTTATCCGTCAAACACATGTTTGGAGAAGTCATGAGCAAACTGCGCCCGCTGCACGACCGCGTCATCGTCAAGCGCCTCGAAGAGGAGCGTGTTTCCGCCGGTGGCATCGTCATCCCGGATAGCGCCACCGAGAAGCCCACCCGCGGCAAGGTCCTCGCCGCCGGCACCGGCCTCCTCCTGGCCAGTGGCCAGCTCCGCCCGATGGGCGTGAAGGAAGGCGACGTGGTCCTGTTCGGCAAGTACGCCGGCCAGGAAATCAAGGTCGATGGCGAAGATCTGGTCTTCCTGAAGGAAGACGACATCGTGGCTGTTCTCGAAGGCTGATTCCTTCGGCGGCCTGTGAGCGCGATAAGCCGCGCTTCGTAGCTGTCCTGGGGCAAGCATTTCCCCTTTTCCTAATTCAAGAATCTTGAGGCAAAATTTTTATGGCATCGAAAGAAGTCCGCTTCGGCGAAGACGTCCGCGCCCGCATGCTGAAGGGTGTCAACACCCTCGCCAACGCGGTCAAGGTCACCCTGGGCCCGAAGGGCCGCAACGTCGTGCTCGAGAAGAGCTTCGGCGTTCCGACCGTCACCAAGGACGGCGTCTCGGTCGCGAAGGAAATCGAACTCGCCGACAAGTACGAGAACATCGGCGCGCAGATCGTGAAGGAAGCCGCCTCGAAGACCTCCGACGTGGCCGGCGACGGCACCACGACCGCGACCGTCCTCGCCCAGGCGTTCATTCAGGAAGGCCTCAAGGCCGTTGCCGCCGGCATCAACCCGATGGACCTCAAGCGCGGCATCGACCAGGCCGTCACCGCTGCGGTTGCCGAGCTGAAGAAGCTCTCCAACCCGACCGCCGACGACAAGGCGATCGCCCAGGTCGGCACGATCTCGGCCAACTCCGATTCCAACATCGGTGACATCATCGCCACGGCGATGGGCAAGGTCGGCAAGGAAGGCGTGATCACGGTCGAAGAAGGCTCGGGCCTCGAGAACGAACTCGACGTCGTCGAAGGCATGCAGTTCGATCGCGGCTACCTTTCGCCGTACTTCATCAACAACCAGCAGTCGCAGCAGGTTGAACTGGACGACCCGTTCATCCTCATCCACGACAAGAAGATCTCGAACGTCCGTGAGCTCCTGCCGGTGCTCGAGGCTGTCGCCAAGGCTGGCAAGCCGCTGCTGATCGTTGCCGAGGAAGTCGAGGGCGAAGCCCTGGCCACCCTCGTCGTCAACACGATCCGTGGCATCGTCAAGGTCGCCGCCGTCAAGGCGCCGGGCTTCGGCGATCGTCGCAAGGCCATCCTGGAAGACATCGCCGTCCTCACCGGCGGCACGGTCATCTCCGAGGAAGTCGGCCTGGCGCTCGATAAGGCCACGATCAACGACCTCGGCCATGCCAAGCGCGTCGTGATCACCAAGGAAAACACCACGATCATCGACGGTGCCGGCGATGCCGAAGGCATCCAGTCGCGCATCAAGCAGATCAAGGCGCAGATCGAAGAGACCTCGTCGGACTACGACCGCGAGAAGCTGCAGGAGCGTGTCGCCAAGCTTGCCGGCGGCGTTGCCGTCATCAAGGTCGGCGCCGCGACGGAAGTCGAGATGAAGGAAAAGAAGGCCCGCGTCGAAGACGCCCTGCACGCTACGCGCGCAGCCGTCGAAGAAGGCGTGGTCCCGGGCGGCGGCGTCGCCCTGATCCGTGCACTGAAGGCGCTCGAAGGCCTGAAGGGCAAGAACACGGACCAGGATCTCGGTATCGCGATCACCCGTCGTACGCTGGAAGCCCCGCTCCGCGCCATCGTCACCAATGCCGGTGAAGAGGCTTCGGTCATCGTCAACCAGGTCAAGGCCGGTGAAGGTAACTTCGGTTACAACGCCGCCACCGGCGAGTTCGGCGACATGATCGCCTTCGGCATCCTGGACCCGACCAAGGTCACCCGCTCGGCACTGCAGTTCGCCGCGTCGGTTGCCGGCTCGATCATCACGACCGAAGCGGCCGTGACGGAAGTGCCGAAGAAGGACGACGGCCACGGCCATGGCGCCCCCGGCGGCATGGGCGGCATGGGCGGTATGGACTTCTAAGTCCAGCCATCCGACTTGCCTGACGAAAAATCCCCGCGCAAGCGGGGATTTTTTTTGGTTCAACGCAAAATGCCGGGGACGTCGAAGGCATACCGCGGCGAGCGCTGACGTGGCGGCGCAGAGCCTTCGGTGCCCACCCTCGCTGCTCAGACAGGTCCTCCGCGTTCGGTGCGGAAGGCCGCTTCGCGGCGTGTCTTATGTGGCCTGCGGCCGCTCACTTGTGCGGAACTCGCCTCGAGGGTGG
>NZ_DATLIW010000016.1:0-26644 GCF_035539195.1 Luteibacter sp. | reverse complement strand
CTTCGGTGCCCACCCTCGAGGCGAGTTCCGCACAAGTGAGCGGCCGCAGGCCATATAAGACACGCCGCGAAGCGGCCTTCCGCACCGAACGCGGAGGACCTGTCTGAGCAGCGAGGGTGGGCACCGAAGGCTCTGCGCCGCCACGTCCGAGCCCGCCGCCACGTCCGAGTCCGCCGCCGCGGCATCAGCCGCTGAGACCAAGCACTCGCGAAGCGAGTGAACCGGCTGAAGCGGCTCCCACCGTTCCGACAGCCTCGCCGCTTTAGTGATCGTCGTGCTTGTCGTGGTCGTGTTTTGCGGCGGGAGCGGGCTTGGGCTCGGGCGCGTGGTTCTCGTGCTGGGGCGCCTGGCGCGGCGGTGGAGCGGGGCGCTGTGGTTCGCGCGGGGCCTCCTGACGCTGCGGCTGCGGGCGTGGTTGTTCCACATGCTGCGGCGCCTCGTGCTGCGGCGCCGGGCGCTCCTGTACGGGCTGACGCTCGAACTGCGGCGGTCGCTGTGGCTGCGCCACCGGCTGCGGTCGAGGCGTTGCCGCGGCACGTTGCTGCGCTTCCGCACGCGAACGCTCGGCCGCCTGTTCCCGCGCATTGGCCTGTTCCCGCGCATTGGCCTGTTGCTGCGCCTGGGCCGCTTGTTGCTGCCGTGAATCGCCGTGGGCGGGCTGGGCGTTCTGCGGCGGACGAGCGTCCTGGCGCGCGGCTTGTGCGGCTTGCGCGGCACGTTGCTGTTCGCGTGGATCCACGTGGGGTATCTGGCCGCCCACCTGCTGGTGTGGATCGAATCGCGTCGGCTCGTTGTGGGTGACGTTCTGGACAGAGGGGTTCTGCCCGGGGCGGAGTGCCTGCGCAGCATTCGCGTTGCGTGCTTGGACGGGGTCGCCGGGACGCTGGCCGAATGCCGCCCCGCGTCCGTCCGGACGCTGCCCTTCGGCGTGCTGCGCCTGTGCCTGTGCCTGCGGTGGCGGCAGCGCGGGACGCGCGTTGGGTGCGGTCGGGCGAGTCATCCCGGCAGTGAAGTTCGGCCGCTGCATGTGTGCGTAATCGGGTTGCGCGGGGCGAGGCGCGGCGGCGACCGGCGCGCCCTGTCCGCGGTTGTCGATGTTGTTGTTATTGAAGTCGTGGCGATTATCGATGTGGTTCGAGCGATCGATATTGACTGTGCGGTTGATGTTGACCGTGCGGTTGATCACCGTCGTGCGGTTCACCGTGTAGGGATGGTTGTCGTAGACGATCGCGGGACGGCCGTCATGCGGGCCGCCCGGACGACCGCCACCCCATGAGGTGTTCCACGAATTCCAGCCCCAGCGGGGCGGCTCCCGATGCCCGTGCGAGGCGAACAGCTCGCCCACCAGCACGCCGGCGCCGAAGGAGATCAATCCGGTGGCGACGAGGTCGCCGCGATCGCGCGGTTCCTCGTACCAGCCTCGCGAATAGACACGTGTGACGATCGGCTCGCCGTAGACGACGTCCGGATCGTAGTTGGGCACGTAGACCACGTCGGACTCGGCAGGCTCGATGACGATCGTCTGTGCGGGCGCGGCGACGACGCCGTTATCGTCGGCGACGGTCTCGTCGCCGGAGGGGCCACGGGACTCGACCTGGACCACCTGCTGCGCCGAGTTCTGCAGGTTGCCGTGGGCGCGGGCCCGGCCACGCATGACCTGGATGGCGTTCATGACGTCGGTGGGCTCACTGGCATAAGCGGCACCCAGCGCGGCCGTCCATTCGGTGTTGTTGGCGAGCTGGTCGAGCACGGCGGGGAAGGCGACCAACGACTTGACGCTTGGATCCCAGGGCTGGCCGTCGGCGGCGTCGATGAGTGCGCTGCCGGTGAGATTGCGGTTCTGCTCCAGGAAATCACGGGCCGCGCCGACATCGTCGGGATGGGTCGACGCCGCGAGCGTTTGCGCGACAAGACGATCCGGGAAGAGGGCGATCGGCGCCACCAGGGCGAACAGTTGTTCGGCGGTGGGTGGCTGGTAAGCCGCTTGCTGTGCTGGCGCGGGCGCAGCTGCCGATGTTGCCGCGACCGGCGCGGGCGCATCGTCGGGGGCCTGGCGCTGGCAGCCGGCAAGGGCACCGATGAGTGCTACGGACAGGACGGACATCATCGAGACGTCCGGTGCGAATCGCTTGATCGCCATAGGTTCCTTTGCGCGTGCGTTGGCCTTCGTGCGTTCAGCTTCTGCGAAAACAGGTGACTGATGGCTGTCTGAAACGGCATTCCGCAAGGACTTGCCGATGTTGTTCATCATCCCGTTGGGATGGGAAACGCTTCTTTTTTGCGCTGCGGTGCAGCAAAGGGGCGCTCGAACGGACCCTGCACGCCTCCTTCTCTGGGCGACGCACGAAAATTCGATTCAGGACGGTCGGTTACGCGTAGCCGTCGATTGTCTTTCCCTGGCATGGATCGATCCAAATCGGCCATGAGAATTTCCGCACTGCAGTATTTTCATGATTTCACTAACGCATTTATAAACAATACTTTGCGTCCATTTGTCCGACTTTAGATCGAGTTAAAAAATCGGTTGACAACGTTGTCAGTCGACCCTAAAAATCCGCCTCGTAACAAGGTTGCAACAGCAACGCGCTGCGGTCCCCCCACAGCGGCAGGGCAAGCGACACACAGCAATGGGAACGGTCGACGAACGCAGGCGAAAGCTTGCGCGGTGTCGTTCGTCCCGAAAAAAACCATTCTCGTCCCCAGGAGATAGCAGTGAATTACCGGATCAGCGCCCTTTCCATGGCCATCATGGCCGGGCTGTTCGCCACCGGCACCGCCATGGCGCAGGACGCCGGCGCGACGCCCCCGCCCGCCACGACCACCAAGAAAGCTGAGCCGACCCAGGCGCCGGCCACCGATGCCGATGCGCAGAACGCGGCGAACCTCGCCGGCGTGACCGTTACCGGTATCCGCGCGAGCCTGCAGAAGTCGCTCGACCTCAAGCGCAATTCGGACTCCATCATCGAGGCCATCTCGGCGGAAGACGTGGGCAAGTTCCCGGACCGCAACGTGGCCGAATCGCTGTCGCACCTTCCGGGCATCAGCGTCGACCGTAATTTCGGCGAGGGCGACAAGGTCAGCATCCTCGGCACCGATCCGGCGCTGAATCGCCTGTTGCTCAATGGCCAGACCCTGGCCTCGACGAACTGGACCTCGGATCCGAACAACCCGGACAGCCGTTCGTTCGACTACAGCCTGCTCACCTCGGAAATCATCGGCAACGCCCAGGTCTACAAGACCCCGCAGGCGAACATCGATGAGGGCAGCATCGGCGGTACCGTCATCGTCAACACGCGTAAGCCGCTCGACCTGAAGGCAAACACGCTGACCGGCAACGTGAGCTACGGCTATAACGACCGTGCCGATACCGGCAAGCCGAATGCCTCCATGCTCTACAGCTGGAAGAACAACGACTCCACCTTCGGCGTGCTCGGCTCGGTCATGCATTCCGATCGTGTCATCGACCGCCAGGGCACCGAGGTCTTCGGCTACCAGCGCGCGAACGATCCGACCGACACCGATCCCAACCACCAGTTCAACCCGAACGTCGTCGCCCCGGGCACCAAGGGCGTGTACCCGACGGCGATCAACACCGCGTGGTTCCAGCAGCAGCGCAAGCGCGACGGCGTGTCGACCGACCTGCAGTGGAAGCCGAACGATGCGTTCGAGCTGAACTTCACCGGCCTGTACGTCACCGAGAAGTTCGACAACTTCAACCAGAGCCATTACGGCGACTGGTCGGGCAGCGCGCCCGATGCCACTGCCCTCAATTTCCAGAACGGCATTGGCACGAGCGGCTCGTACGGCCCCGGTGCGGCAACGTACCTCGACGGTTACGAGCGTAAATCCAAGGTCAACACCGGCACGGCGCAGCTGCGCGCCGACTGGTACGGCGACGGCTGGTCGGCGACGAGCCAGGTCGGCTACACCGGCTCCACGGGTGGTTCCGAAGGCATCTGGAACGCGCAGTTCCAGGGTTTCGGCGGCTACAACTGGAACCTCGACGGCCAGCATCCGCAGATCAACTTCAACAGCCCGGACAACCCGGCGGCGATGCTCGCTCACGGTGCGGGCTTCAGCTATGCACCGAGCTACGATCGCGAGCGTTACTTCCAGACCGACTTCCGCCACGACGTCACCTGGGGTCCGCTGAACCAGATCGAGGTCGGCATCAAGGCGACCAATCATCTCAACGGCCAGGACGCCTACGCGGCGCGCATTCCGTCGCCGGACGGCAGCGGTGTCTCGCTGGCCGACCTGGACGGCGGCGGCACCCCGGGTGGCTACCTCGGCGGCCTCGACGGCACGGGCAGCATGGCCAACTGGACGACGATCAGTCGGGGTGGCCTGCGCGACTACGTCGACAGCCTGGTCACCAGCGCGCCGCTCGATCCGAAGGCCACGTACAGCATCGCCGAGCAGAATCGCGCGTTCTACATCCAGGGCGACTTCTCGGGCGATTCCTATCGCGGCAACCTCGGCGTCCGTTACTACCGCACACGGGACACGGTGAACGGCTATAACAGCGTCGGTCCCGACCAGTACGCGCCGGTGAACAAGCGCAGCACGTATCACGACTGGCTGCCGTCGTTCAACATCGCCTATGACCCGATCGAAGACGTGACCCTGCGTTTCGCCGCGGCACAGACGATGGCCCGCCCGCGCTACCAGGAGATGACGCCGTACATCGCGCTGGACGATCGCACGCTGACCGGCTCGGGTGGCAACACCGATCTCAAGCCGTACAAGTCGACCAACTACGACGCTTCGGCCGAGTGGTATTTCTCGGAAAACAGCGTGCTGTCCGCGGAGTTCTTCTTCCGTCGCATCTCCGGTTACATCCTCAACACCAACGTCAAGCAGACGCACTACAACCTGACCAACCTGCGTGACGACGTGTACGACATGGAGATCCCGGTGAACGCCGGCGTGGCCAAGGTCAAGGGCGTGTCGCTGACCTACCAGCAGAACTTCAAGTACGGTTTCGGCATGCTGGCCAACTACACGTACTCCGATGCCAGCACGAGCAACGACTTCCCGCTGCCGTACAACTCGAAGAACGCCTTCAACCTCAGCCCGTACTATGAGAAGGGCCCGTGGGACGCACGCGTGACCTATAGCTGGCGTTCGGCGTACTTCACCCAGATCGCGCAGCTGCAGTCGGCGCAGATCACCGGTATCTTCCGTGAGCTCGATGCTTCGATCGGCTACCAGGTGAACGACCACATGCGCATCTCGCTGGATGGCACCAACCTGCTCGACGAAACGTACTACGTGTACAACAACACGCCCGCCGAGCCGCTCAACGCGTACAAGAACGGCCGCACGTACACGCTGACGCTGGGCTTCAAGCTGTGATGCGCCGCGCGTCGCTGGCGGTGGTGGCCTGGCTCGTCGCCAGCGTCGCCACGGCGGCCACGCCGGCGGAGAGGGACCTCTCCGCCGGCTGGCGGTTCCGCCTCGCCCCCGGGGCGGTGCCAGCGATCGCGCAGAAGGCCCCGACGGACTGGCAGCCGGCCATCGTGCCGGGTGCCGTCCAGACGGACCTGCTCGCCCTGGGACGGATCGGCGATCCGTTCTGGCGTGACAACGAAGCCGGTCTCCAATGGATCGGCCTCGCCGACTGGGACTACCGGTTGTCGTTCGACATCGACGCGGCCGCGCTCAAGCGTGGCCACGTCGATCTCGTTTTCGAAGGCCTCGACACCTTTGCCGAGGTCAGCCTCAACGGCAAGAAGCTGCTCGCCGCGGACAACATGTTCCGCCGCTGGCGCCTGCCGGTGAAGGACGCGCTCCATGCCGGTAGCAATACGCTGCTGGTGCATTTCCAGTCACCCATCGCCCGCCTGCAGCCCTGGCTGTTGAAGCAGCCTTATGCGCTGCCGGGTGAATTCGATTCCTCCTTTGGCGACGAGCCGAAGGGCAAGCAGACCTCCAACTACGTCCGCAAGGCCAATTACCACTACGGCTGGGACTGGGGTCCGCGTTACCTCGCCGCCGGCATCTGGCGTCCCGTGCGGCTGGAGAGCTGGGACGACCTGCGCCTGGCCGATTTCCATCTCGCCCAGGCCAGGGTGGACGAAGCCAACGCACATGTGGATGCGCAGTTCGATCTGCGCGCCGACAAGGCCGGCCCGGTCAAGGTCGCCGTCACGTGGACGGCGCCCGACGGCACGCACGGCGCGCAGGAGCGCGACGTGACGCTGGCCGCGGGCGAGAACCATGTCGCCGTCCCCATCGATATCGAGCGTCCGCAGCGGTGGTGGCCGGTCGGTTATGGCGATCCGAACCTTTATCGCTTCCATGCCACGGTGAGCGCCAAGGGCGCGAGCGTGGCCGAGGTCGATCGCGAAACGGGTCTTCGCAGCGTCGAACTGCGCCGCGAGAAGGACCCGTGGGGCAGGGGCTTCGCCTTCGTGGTCAACGGCGTGCCGATCTTCGCCAAGGGCGCCAACCTCATCCCGTTCGACAGCTTCCCCGCGCGCGTGACAACCGAACGGATGGAGGCCATCCTGCACTCGGCGCGCGACGCCAACATGAACATGCTGCGCATGTGGGGCGGCGGTACCTACCAGGACGATGCGTTCTACGCCGCGGCCGACCGCATGGGCCTGATGATCTGGCAGGACTTCATGTTCGGCGGTGCGATCACGCCCTACGATCCCGCCTTCCGCGAAAGCTCGCGCATCGAAGCCGTGGAACAGGTGACACGCCTGCGCGACCATCCGTCCATCGTGCTCTGGGCGGGTAACAACGAAGTGCAGACCGGATGGGAGTCGTGGCCGGATCGTGAGGACTTCCGCAAGTTCATCAATGCCGACGAAGTACGTCGCCTCGACGAGGGTATGCGCGAATTGTTCGGCAAGACGCTGCGTCGGGTCGTTGGCGACCTGTCGCCACAAACGCCGTACTGGGCCAGTTCGCCGAGCACCGACTTCGACGGCGAGGCCAACGTCGAGAACGACGGCGACTTCCATTACTGGAAGGTCTGGTCCGGCTCCGAGCCGATCTCCCATTACCTCGACGTGACGCCGCGCTTCCAGTCCGAGTACGGCCTGCAGTCCTTCCCGGTGATGGAGACGATCAAGGCCTTCGCCGAGGCCGGCGACATGCAGCCGGAATCGAAGGTGATGCGCGCCCACCAGAAATTCGCCAACGGCGATGGCAATCAGCGTCTGTTGCTGTACATCCGCCAGGAATACGGCGAACCGAAGGATTTCCCGTCCTTCGTGTACCTAAGCCAGGTGATGCAGGCCGAAGGCATCGAGCTGGCGGCCGAACACCTGCGCAGTGCCCGTCCACGCAACATGGGCTCGCTGTACTGGCAGCTCAACGACGTCTGGCCGGGCGCCTCCTGGGCGAGCGTCGACTATTTCAATCGCTGGAAGGCCCTGCAGTTCCATGCGAAGCGCTTCTACGCGCCGGTGGACGTGGTGCCCCTGCGCCGCGACGGCAAGACCGAGGTGTTCGCCGTCTCCGACCGCACGGCGGACTTCGACGCGACCCTTCGCACACGTGTCTACGACATGGGAGGAAAGCTGCTTTCCGAACAAAGCCGTGCCGTGAAAGCCGCCGCGCTGACCAGTACGAGCGTGCAGCACGTGGACGATGCCGCCCTGCTCAAAGGGGCCGATCCTCGGCATACCGTCGTCGCCTTCGATCTGGTCGAGCAGGGCAAGACCGTTGCCCATCACCTGTTGTACTTCGCTGCGGCACGCGACCTGGCACTGCCCCAGCCGGAACTCGGCACGACGCTCCGCGACAGCGGTCACGGTATCGTGCTCACGGTCGGCGCAAAGCGCCTCGCACGGGCGGTATGGATCGACACCGGCGACCTCGATGTTCGCCTGTCCGACAACGCCTTCGACCTGCTGCCCGGCGAGAGCGTCGATATCGCGATCGACGGCAAGGTCGACATCGATACGCTTCGCCATGCTTTATCGGTACGCTCATTGGTCGATGCCCTGAAGGAGGGTCAACGGTGAACCCCAGTCGTCGCAACCTCATCAAGTGGCTTTCGCTGGTCCCGGGCGTCGCCATGGCCGGTGGCATCGGCGCGAACGCCTTCGCGGCGCCGCGTTTTCCCGGCAAGCGTCCGCCCGTCGGCCAGCGCAAGTTCACCAGCGAAGCCGTGGAAGCATTGATTGCCTCCACGAAGAAGAAGATCGCCGATCCCGAGCTGGCGTGGCTGTTCGAGAACTGCTTTCCGAACACGCTCGACACGACGGTGGAGATCGGCCGGCTGGACGGCTACGAGGACACCTTCGTCGTCACCGGCGACATCGATGCGATGTGGCTGCGCGATTCCTCCGCCCAGGTCTGGCCCTATCTGCCGCTGACGCCGAAGGACGAAGCGCTGCGCAAGCTGTTTCGTGGCCTGATCCGTCGCCAGGCGCGCTGCATCGCCATCGACCCGTATGCGAACGCCTTCCTGCCGGACCCCAAGGGCAAGAGCAAGCTGGATTGGGCGCAGGCCGACCAGACCGATATGCATCCGGGCGTGGCCGAGCGCAAATGGGAGATCGATTCGCTCTGCTATCCGGTCCGCCTTGCGCACGGCTACTGGCAGACCACGGGCGATCGTGAGCCCTTCGACGATACCTGGCGCGCCGCCACGCGACTCATCCTGCGCACCTTCCGCGAACAGCAGCGCAAGGACGGTCCGGGCCCATACCACTTCCAGCGGCAGTCGCCCAATCCCACCGAAAGCCAGTTCCTGCATGGCTACGGTCAGCCGACGCGTCCGGTCGGCATGATCCACCAGATGTTCCGTCCCTCGGACGATGCGACCGTGTACCCGTTCAATATCCCGGGCAACCTGTTCGCCGTCGTGACCCTGCGCCGCCTCGCCCAGATGCATGCCAGTTTCTATGGCGACCAGGTGTTCGCCGACGAGTGCCACGCGCTGGCCGACGAGATCGCCGCCGCGGTCGAACAGTACGGCGTGGTCAAGGATCCGCAGGGCGACTACTGGGCTTACGAAGTCGACGGCTACGGCAACCAGTTGTTCATGGACGATGCCAACGTCCCCAGCCTGCTGGCCCTGCCTTACCTGGAAAGCGCCGCTCACGATGCGCGCTACCAGCGCACGCGCGATCGCGTATGGAGCGCGCACAATCCGTATTTCTTCAAGGGCAGCGCCGCCGAAGGCGTCGGTGGACCGCACGAAGGCCTGCGCATGATCTGGCCGATGTCGATCATGATGAAGGCCTTCACCACGGACGATGTGGCCGAACAACGCCAGTGCCTGCACTGGCTGAAGACCACGCACGCCGGCACCGGTTTCATGCACGAGGCGTTCGATCAGGACGATCCGAAACAGTTCACCCGCGTGTGGTTCGCGTGGGCCAATACCTTGTTCGGCGAACTGGTGGTCCACCTCGCCGACAAGCACCCCGATTCCCTGCGCCGCGTCTGACGCGACGCCAGAACTGGAGCGATTCATGGTTACCCGTCGACGTTTTCTGCAAGGGATGGCCGCTGTATCGGCCGTTGGTCAGCTTGGTTCCCTCACCGCGCTGGCCGGTGGCGTCCACAAAGGCCTGAACGCGCCACCCGCCAGCGGCGGCACCGCTGGGGAGGGCGTCTTGCGTTACGTCGACGTCTTCGTCGGTTCGGGCGGCCACGGTCACACCTATCCCGGTGCGACGCGGCCGTTCGGCATGGTCCAGCTCAGCCCGGACACGAACAATGCGGAGTGGGACGGCTCGTCCGGATACCACCAGGGCGACGGCTCGATCATGGGCTTCTCGCATACGCACCTGTCCGGAACGGGCGCGGCGGACATGCTCGACTTCCTCGTCATGCCGGCGATGGGCGCGGTTCGACTGCAACCGGGCGACCGCGATTTCGACGGCGTGAACTACGTCTCGCGTTTCGACGCCAAGCACAAGGGCGGGCAGAAGCCGGAGAAAGGCTTCCGCACGCACGTCAAGGGCTATCGCTCGCATTACACGGGCGAGCAGGCGCATCCGGGCTATTACCGGGTGAAGCTCACCGACCACGATATCCTTGCCGAGCTTACCGCGACCCTGCGCGCCGGCATGCATCGCTACACCTTCGCCAAGGACGGCGGTGCCCACCTGCTGCTCGATCTGGCGCATGGTTACCAGGACAACATCGAAACGCCCACCCGCCTGAGCGACGTGGAACTCACCCTGATCGGCAACGATACCGTCGTGGGCGGTCGCCGCGTCTACCAGTGGGCCGCAGGGCGGGTGATCTACTTCGCGATGAAGCTGTCCCGGCCGATCGCCAGCGCCACGCTGTACAGCGACGACAAGGCACAGCCGGCCGGCACGGCCACGGTCAAGGGCAACCAGTTGAAGGCGGCCCTGCATTTCGACAAGGCGTCGAGCGAGCCGCTACTGGTGAAGGTCGGTATCTCCGGCGTCGATATCGACGGCGCCATGCGCAACCTGGACAACGAGATTCCCGGCTGGGACTTCGACGGCATCCGCGCCTCGGCCGAGGCCGAGTGGGAGCGCGAACTCTCGCGAATCCGCATCGAGTCCTCGTCGGACAAGATCAAGCGTACGTTCTACAGCTCGCTGTACCACACGATGCTGGCGCCGACGGTGTTCAGCGACTTCGACGGTCGCTACCGCGGCATGGACAAGGCCGTGCACACGCTGCCGGAAGGCCGGCACAACTACAGCACGTATTCGCTGTGGGACACCTATCGCGCCGAGCATCCTCTGTTCACGCTGTACCAGCCCGAGCGTGTTCCCGATCTTGTCGATGGCCTGGTGCGTCTCGCCGTGGAAAGCCCCAGCGGCGCGCCGGTATGGCCGCTGCAGGGGATCGAGACGGTGTGCATGATCGGCTACCACTGTGCGCCGGTGATCGCCGAGGTGCAGGCCAAGGGTTTTACCGGCATCGACTACGCCAAGGCGTGGCCCGTGTTGCGTCGTCGTGCGCTGCAGGACGATTACTTCGGCCTGCCGGCTTTCCGTGCTAAGGGCTATATCGCCAGCGACAAAGAAGGCGAGGCGGCCAGCAAGACCCTCGAATACGCCTACGATGCCTGGGCCGTGGCGCACGTGGCCGAGGCGCTCGGGCACGCGGACGACGCGGCGCTCCTGCGGACGCAGTCGCAGAATTACCGCAACGTGTTCGACAAGGACACGCAGTTCGTCCGCCCGCGCGCGGACGACGGCAGCTGGCTGCTGCCCTTCGATCCGATCGCGATCGGCCATTCGAAACGCTGGCGTGACTTCACCGAATCCAACGCCTGGCAGGCGACCTTCCTCAACCAGCACGACGTCTACAACTACATGACGCTTTTCGGTGGCGAAGCGGCCTTCGAGGCCAAGCTCGACGGCCTGTTCAACGCGGATCCGGCGCTGCCGGACAATGCGCCGCCGGATATCGCGGGCATGGTCGGCCAGTACGCGTTCGGTAACGAACCGGGGCACCACATGCCCTATCTCTATGCCTATGCGGGGGCGCACCACAAGACACAGGCGCGCGTGCGCATGCTGCTGGAGTCCATGTACCTGCCCGAACCCGATGGCCTCCCCGGCAACGAGGATTGCGGCCAGATGAGCGCCTGGTACGTGATCAGTGCCATGGGCCTGTATGCGGTCGATCCGGTGAGCACGAACTATGTCTTCGGCAGCCCCTTGCTCGATCGCGCCGAGGTCCAGGTGGGCGGTGGCCGCACGCTGGTGATCGAGGCCAAGGACAACGGTCCGGGTCGGCCGTACATCCAGTCGGTCAGCTGGAACGGCCAGCCATGGACGAAGAGCTGGATCGGTCACAAGGAGCTGGTCGCCGGTGGCACGCTGAGCTTCGTGATGGGCGATATGCCGAACGAGGCCTTCGGCAAGGCCAAGGCCGATCGGCCGCCGTCGTTCGGATCGGCGGCAGGCTAGCGTTCACGGCGGGTAGACCACGCAGGCTCCAACCTTCCCCAGCCGGGAGCATCCGGCTGGGGAAGGGGAGTCATATGTCGTACGCCGGACGGATGTATTTCCGAATGTTCTCGCCGGGCCTGATGGTCCTCGGCGCGGGCGCGCTTGCGGCGGCGGCGATGAAGGCGGTCCAGCAGGTCCCGGGCCGGCTCGGCATCCTCTCCCTCTATTCGGACCTGCCGGGATGGATCATGGCCGGGTCGGTCACGCTTGCGCTGTGCTGGGTGACCGTGCAGGCCGTGCGAGTGAAGCTGTGGGACCGTGGGGCGATCACCAGCTGCTACGTCTGCGGTTGCATCCTGGGCACCGCCCGCGCGCCTCGTCGCGGGCTGGGCATGACCCGGCATTGCCTGGGGTGCGGCAAGGTGCACGGCGTAAACCATCGGCTGGCATCGGTGGTGGTGCCGCTGGCCGTGGCGGTCTCCGCCGTCACCGACAACGCGACCGCGCCGGTCAGGCGCGTACGTTCGTCACTGTAAGACGGTGGCCCACGCGTTCGAGCAGCGCGCGCAGCGCTTCCGCATCCGCCAGGCTGGCACCGTCCTCGAGTGACAGCCAGAGGGTGTCGCCGGAAAGTCCGTGGATTTTCTCGTTGAATTCGATTTCGATGGCGACCTTGCCACCGGGATGGACAACCGATACCGCGAAGTTACGTGCCTGCACGCCCTGTATCCCCTGATGAACCTGCTCTTGGATGGGGCCATGTTACCCACCCGCGACGAAAAGTGGTGTCCGTGTCCGGTGATGCGTGATCGACGGCACGTTCACCCCGGCCCCACGCGGGTTTGGGGCTAATCGGGCCACGAGGAGGACACCATGCTGCAACAACTGAATCCGCCGCTGCCGATGAACACCCCCAAGGGCGAGGGCTTCGCCCACTTCCTGATCGACTACGGTCCCGAGTCGGACCTGTACTGGACGGTGTTCATCACCGAAACCGGTGAGATCTGGACGTTCGCCAACCGGGAGGTCCGCGCCTCCAAGAACATCACCCTGGGGCGCACCTCGCCGTCGGTTCCCCGCCAGGCTGCCCCGGCCAGGCGCCAGGCCAGCGAGGCCCGCGAGCCGGGGGTGGTTCCGTTCGCCGTCGCCGACGGTGTCTGAAGCTAAAGCCCAGGCTGACTCCGGCCGATAACCCGGTTCGAATCAGCAGTACGGGACGCGACGATGGGTATGTTCGGATGGGTGCGCGGCCGCGGCGGCGCACGCACGGAGCGCGCGATCATCGCCGCGCTCTCGCGCAGCCAGTCGGTCGTCGAGTTCGGTCTGGACGGTGTCGTCCGCTCGGTCAACGAGCGCTTCCTGGCGGCCCTGGGTTGCCGCGCCGAAGCCGTGGTCGGCCAGCCGCACAGCCGGTTCTTCCCCGTTGACGATGCGGAGCACCTGTGGCGAGCCCTGACCCGGGGCGAACAGGTCTCGGGCACGTATCGCGTTCTTGGCGCCTCCGGGCGCGACGTGTGGTTCCAGGCGGTCTACATTCCGCTCGCCGGCCGCGGAGGACGGGTTTCGTCGGTGCTGCTGTATGCCTGCGACATCTCCGACGAGCGCGCCGCGGTCGTCACGCGCGAGCAGCGTGCCGAGGTGGTCGATCGCACCCAGGGCGTTGTCGAGTTTTCACTCGACGGGATGATTCTGGACGCCAACGACGTGTTCCTCGGCGTCACCGGTTATCGGCTCGACGAGATCGTCGGCAAGCATCACAGCATCTTCGTCGACCAGGACGAAAGCCGCTCGGATGCCTACATCGGGTTCTGGCGACGCTTGCGATCCGGCCTTCACGAAGCGGGGTTGTATCGACGGCTGGCCAAGGGCCAGGTCGTGGTCTGGATCCAGGCCACGTACAACCCGATCTTCGATGCCAACGGCCGGCCGGTGAAGATCGTCAAGTACGCCGCGCAGATGACCGCCGAGGCGCTGGCCGTCGCGCCGGTCACGAACGAGGTTGCCGACGTGCTAGACCTGATCGACGGCGCGTCGCTGCGCGCCGGCGACCTGGCGATGGATGCGGCCATCGATGCCGCTTTCGCCGAACAGCGGGGTGCTCCCCGATAAGGCATAGGCCGTGTGGCGATCTATCTGGTTGCCGCGGCCGATGTCACATTTCTCCTGCAGGGTGCGCCATTCCGGCGTTGCAACCCGCCACAGGGGGCGGTATGGACACGAGCGACGACGAGCGGTTACCCGCGATCGTGATGGCGCGCGGGCCGACCGCGCTGGGCATGCTTCGCAGCCTCCACATGGCGGGTATCCCGGCGTATGTGGCCTGTCCGCCTGGCGATATCGTCACCGCTTCACGCTGGTACCGGCCCACGCCCGGACCCTTGCCATGGGACGGGCGCCCGGGCGATCAGGGGCTTGCCGCCCTGCGCGCCATGCCCCTGGCGAAGGCGGTGATCGTCGCCGGTGCGGACGACGCGGCCCTCTGGCTTGCGGACCTGCCGTCCACGGATGTCGGCAACCGGTTTCTGGTCAGTACCTCGAGCCGCGACGCACAGGCGTTGCTGCAGGACAAGTCGGTCTTTGCCGGCTACCTCGCGGCGGCACGCATTCCCCATCCGCGGACCTATCGGATCGCCGGTCTGGAAGACATCGACGGCATTCCCTTCGCCTCGATGGACCGTGTCTTCGTCAAGCCGGTGAATTCGCAGCGCTTCAGCGACGTGACCGGGGTGAAGGGCCTCTGGGTCGATCGGCCGGATGCCCTGCGCGAGACGTGGCAGCGCCTGCATGCGCAGGGCTTCGACGTGATGGCGCAGGAGTACGTTCCCGGCGCGGCCAGCGAGCATTTTTTCGTCGACGGTTTTCGCGACCGCAACGGTGGCTATGCCGGCATTCGCGCGCGGCGGCGGCTGCGCATGTCGCCGCCGGATTTCGGCAACAGTTCGTGTTGTCATTCCGTGCCGCTGGCGATCCTTCCCGAGGCTGTCGTCCACCTGCGTCGCCTGCTCGATGGTCTCGACTATCGAGGCATCTTCAGTGCCGAGTTCAAGCGCGATCCGCGCGATGGTGTCTTCCGCATCATCGAAGTGAACACGCGTGCGTGGACTTACGTGGAGTTCGCCGCCCACTGCGGGATGAATGTGTGCGAGATGGCCTGGCAGGATGCGCAGGGACTGCCGGTGACACCGGCGTCCCGTGAGGATCCGGAGGGCATGGCCTGTGTCGACCTCTACCACGATATTCCCACCGTACTCGCCCTGAGAAAGCGCCAGCGCCTGCCGTGGCTGTCGGTACTCGGCCAATGGGCAAGGGCGCACCTGCATGTCTTTCGTTGGGACGACCCCAGGCCCGCGCTCTCCTTCGTTCGCGGCATCGTGCGCAAGCGATTCCTGCGTTCAGTCGGCGCGTCCGAGCGGAGCGGCGATGTCCTCCAGGGAGCGTCGTTCGGCCGCGATCCCGAGGCCTAGCGCGGCAGCCGCACCGAGCAGCATCAGCCCGGCGCCGAACGCATAGCCCCAGCCGATCGCCGAACGCTCGCCGGTGCCGACCAGCGAGCCGAACAGCCACGGCCCGACGACACCACCCAATGCCGTGCCGAAGGCATAGAACAGGGCGATCGCCAGCGCGCGCAGCTCCAGCGGGAAGCTCTCGCTCACCGTGAGGTACGCGGAACTCGCCGCCGCCGATGCGAAGAAGAACACGACGCTCCAGGCAACGGTCTGCGCGCGCGCGTCGAGCATGCCGTGGACGAACAGCCAGGCCGTTGCAAACAGCAGCAGGCCCGACATGGCGTAGGTGATCGCGATCATCGGCTTGCGACCGACCGAGTCGAACAGCCGTCCCAGCAACAGCGGACCGAGGAAGTTGCCGGCGGCGAAAGGCAGCAGATAGAGGCCGACGTCGGCGTCGGCGACACCGTAGAAGCGTCCGAGCACCAGCGCATACGTGAAGAAGATCGCGTTGTAGAAGAAGGCCTGGGTGGCCATGAGCACCAGGCCGAGCACGGTGCGTTTCGGGTAATCGCGGAACAGGGTCGTGGCGACGGCGCCCAGGGTCAGTTTGCGCGGGCGCAGGCGTAACCTCGGCAGTGGCTCGCTGGGGGGTGGAACGCCCAGGCGCCGTTCGATCTGGGCGACCACGGCCTCGGCTTCGTCGACGCGCCCATGCAGCATCAGCCAGCGTGGACTTTCCGGCACCCAGTGGCGAAGCACGAGCACGCCGAGGCCGAGCACGGCACCGAGGCCGAAGGTCAGCCGCCAACCGAGCTCGGCCGACACCCAGCCGCCGTCGAGCAGGGCAACCGCACCTAGCGCGCCCATCGCCGCGCCCACCCAGAAGCTCCCGTTGATCACCAGGTCGGTGTGCCCGCGGTAGCGGGCCGGTATCAGCTCCTGGATCGCCGAGTTGATCGCCGCGTATTCGCCACCGATCCCGGCGCCGGTCAGCATGCGGAAGACGACGAAGGTGATGAAGTCCGGCGAGAACGCCGTCGCCGCGGTGGCGACCAGGTACAGGCCGAGCGTGATGGTGAAGAGTTTCTTGCGGCCCAGGCGATCGGTGAGCCAGCCGAAGAACAGCGCCCCCGCCACCGCGCCGACCAGGTACAGGCTGCCGGCCAGCCCCACCTGCCAATCCGTCAGATGCAGCACCGGGCTGGACTTCAGCGCGCCGGCGATGGAGCCGGTGATGGTGACTTCCAGGCCGTCGAGAATCCAGGTGATGCCGAGCGCCACCGCGACGAGCGTGTGGAAACGCCCCCAGGTCAGCCGATCCAGCCGCGCCGGTACATCGGTCTCGACAACGCCTTCGCCAGGCCTTGCGTGATCGTTCATGCCCCGACCGTACGGGGCGCGAAGTCGTCGCGGCGTCAGCGAGGCACGCGGAGGCCGCCCGCCACACCTCGTGGCGAAAGCGTCAGCTGCCAGAGCTGGTCGCGCCGGCTACGGAAGACGCCCGCCGAGCAACCGAGGTAGAACTGCCACATGCGGCGAAACCGCTCGTCGTAGCGTCCGGCCAGGCGTGGCCATGCCTCGTTGAAGTTGGCCAGCCAGGCGGTGAGCGTGCGGTCGTAGTCGGTGCCGAAGTTGTGCCAGTCCTCGACGACGAACAGGCCCTCCAGCGCGGCCGCCACCTGGCTCATCGCCGGGATCACCGAGTTGGGGAAGATGTACTTCTCGATCCATGGATCGGGACGGCCGGGCTGCTCGTTACTGCCGATCGTGTGCAGCACGGCCAGTCCGTCCGGGCGCAGGCAGCGCTGCGCCACCTCGAACCACGTGCGGTAGTTCTTTCCGCCCACGTGCTCGAACATGCCCACCGAGAGGATGGCGTCGAAGGATTCGGCGAGGTCACGGTAGTCCTGCAGGCGGATCTCGATCGGCAGGCCCTGGCACAGCTGGCGTGCGTATTCGGCCTGCTCCTTTGAAATCGTCACGCCGACGCCGCTCACGCCATAGCGCTCCGCGGCGAACTTCAGCGCCTCGCCCCAGCCGCAGCCGATGTCGAGCAGCCGCTGCCCCGGCCGCAGGTCCAGCTTGCGACAGATGAGGTCGAGCTTGGCTTCCTGCGCGTCGTCCAGGTTGTTCGCGTCGGCCCAGTAGCCGCAGGAATAGACCATGCGCTTGCCGAGCATGGCTTCGAAGAGGTCGTTGCCCAGGTCGTAGTGCTGTCGCCCCACGTCCCAGGCGTGCTCGCCCCGCTGAAGGTTGAGGAAGCGGGCCTTGAGATGGGCGACAAGGGTATCCAGCGTGCGCAGCGAGTCGTCCACATGGGAGCCGAGGACGCGGGCGAAGAAGGCGGGCAGGTCGCCTACGTCCCACCAGCCTTCCATGTAAGCCTCGCCCAGGCCGAGCGACCCGTGGGCGAATACGCGGGGGTAGGTGCGGTCGTCGTGCACGACGAGGTCGGTGGGCCGGTTACCGCCGAGGGTGATGCCGGCCTGTTCCAGCAGGGCCTGTGCCCGTGCCTTGAGAGACGAAGAATCGTGGCTCATCGATGGGATTCCTGGTGATCCTCTCGCCGCCCCGCGCGGCGTGGCGCTCAAAAGTGCTTCAGTACTCCACGTGTGATGAAAAGGCCGGCGATCGTCATGACGATGGAGCCGACCAGATGCGACCCGACATGCGCGGCGAACCAGCCGTACTGCTCGCGAAGGAGCAGCCCGGTGGTCTCCGCCGAGAAGGTCGAGAAGGTAGTGAGGCCGCCGAGGAAGCCCGTGGCGACCAGCAGTCGCGCCTCCACGGGCAGCGTGCTGAAATGATCGAACACCCCCAGGGCGACACCCATGAGCAGTCCGCCGACGAGATTCGCGGCGAGGGTGCCGAGCGGCAGGTTGGGGAACAGCGGGTTGAACATGACCGCCAGCCACCAGCGCAGCCAGCAACCGAGCACCCCGCCCACACCGACAGCAAGAAAACCGGTGTAACCCACGGCAACTCCAGCGTAGTTCGATGGCACGATTATGGCCCGAAACCTTGCCGCTATACTCGCAGGGTCCCCCCGCCACCGCCTTGAAGGTCCATGACCTCCGCGACGACCCGCGACCCGCGGCGTTACCTGCCGTTCCTGCTTGCGGCCCTGTCCATGATCGGGCCGTTTTCGATCGACGCCATTTTCCCGGGCTTTCCGGATATCGGGCGCGACTTCGGTGTGGGCGAGGTCGCCCTGCAGCAGCTGCTCAGCGTGTACCTGCTGGCTTATGCGGTGATGAGCCTGTTCCATGGCGCGTTGTCGGACGCTTATGGACGCAAGCCGGTCATCGTGATCGGCATGGCCATCTACGCGGTGGCTTCGGTGGGTGCGGCCATGGCGCCGAGCTTCGCCTTCCTGCTCGGCTGCCGCATCGTGCAGGGCATGTGCGGCGGTGCCGGTATCGTCATCGGCCGTGCCGTCGTGCGCGACACCATGCAGGGTGAAGAGGCCCAGCGAATGATGTCGAAGGTGATGATGATCTTCGGCGTGGCGCCGGCTGTCGCTCCGATCATCGGCGCGTGGTTGCTGGGCATCGATGGCTGGCGAGGCATCTTCTGGGCACTGGCGGCTTTCACCGTGGCGCTGACGATCGCCGTGGCGCGCCTGCTGGTCGAGTCGCATCCGCAGGAAAAACGCACCGTGTTCCGCCCCCGGCCGCTGCTCCGGGGCTACCTGACGATCCTGCGCGACCTGCCGTTCTGGCCCCTGGCGCTCGCGAGTTCGATCAATTTCGCCGGCCTGTTCCTCTATATCGCCTCGGCGCCGCAGTTGATCCGCGACCTGCTGCACCTAGGCGCCGACGGCTTTCCCTGGCTGTTCGTTCCGGTGGTCAGTGGCATGGTCTTCGGTGCCTTCGTCTCCGGCCGCGCGGCGGGGCGGGCGAGCGCGGCGCGCACGGTGAATTGGGGCTACGCGGCCATGCTCTCGTCGTGTGCCCTGAACCTGGTCCTGGCGTTGGCCCTGGATCACCCGCGGGTTCCGTGGTCCACCTTGCCGCTGGCGCTCTATGGCTGCGGCGTCCAGTTGGCCTTCCCGACCCTGACCCTGCTCCTGCTCGACCGCTTCCCCGAACAACGCGGTGGCGTCTCTTCGGTGCAGGCTTTCGGCAGCCTGCTCTTCACGGCGGTGGTCGCGGGCGTGCTCTCGCCGGCGCTGTCCGGCAGCATGCTCACGCTTGCCCTCGGCACCACCGGTATGTGCCTGGTCGGGCTGGGCGCCTGGCTGACCTACGCCACGCTCGAGCGCCGGCGCCTCGCCCGCACGCAGGCCGCCGCGGCCTCGAGCGTCGTCTCGCAGATCGAACGCAACGAGCCGGGGTAGGCTCGGCTCGGCCTTCAGCCCGTGGGAAGCCCGCGTTCACGCAGGAACGCTTGTGCTTCAGGCGCATCCTGTTCGAACCACGCGCGGGTGGAGCCGAGGCGGTAGGTGTAACCCCAGCGATCCATGTCTTCCATCAGACGGGCGGAGCCCACCGACGGCAACTGCCCGGCGAGGACGATCTGCAGGTAACAGGTGGCGTCTTCTTCCTCGATGGAATCCGTGGCGTCCGTGTGGACCAGCGCGCGCCGCTCCGCGGGTAAGACGATGAGGTGGCAGGCCTCGTGGAGCAGCGAATGCACCGGCGTATCGGCGCGGGCGTAGACCGTCGTGCCGATGATGCCGGCTTCGGTATCGCCCCAGAAGCTGCCGGGAATGGCGTGGCCATTCGCGACCTCGACAAGCGTGAGGCCGTAGTGGGCGAGCAGGGCGCGCGGTTCCTCGAAGCCGATGGCGCCGACGCGGAGAACCGCGTCGGCGGGATCGGGCGCGGTCATGCCGAGGTGGCGGGCTTGCCGTCGGGCAGGGCGACCGAGAGTTCGAGGACTTCGTGGCCGCTGTCGCGATCGAGCGTGACGTTCACGGCGTCGACGTCGACGTTGACGTACTTGCGGATGACTTCGAGCAGCTCGTTACGCAGGAGCGGCAGGTAGTCGGGGCCGCCGCGCGTCGAGCGCTCCTGGGCCACGATGATGCGCAGGCGTTCCTTGGCCACGCCCGCGCTCGCTTCGGGTTTGCGCTTCAGGAAATCGAGAATACCCATGCTCAACCTCCGAAGACGCGCTTGAGGAAGCCCTTCTTGACCGGCTCGACGAAACGCAGCGGAAGCTCACGACCGAGGATGCGGGCGACCGTATCCTTGTAGGCGAGACCGGCGTTGGAATCGTCGTTGAGAATCACCGGTACGCCGGCGTTGGATGCCGCGAGTACGTTCTCCGATTCCGGAATCACGCCGACGACGTTGATGCCGAGAATGTCCTCGACGTCCTTCACGCTGAGCATTTCGCCGGCTTCGACGCGATTGGGGTTGTAACGGGTCAGCAGCAGGTGCTGCTTGATCGGCGTCTCGCCCTTTTCGGCGCGGCGCGTCTTGCTGGCGAGCAGGCCGAGGATGCGGTCGGAGTCGCGCACGGAGGAGACTTCCGGGTTGACCACGACGACGGCGTGGTCGGCGAAGTACATCGCCAGATGCGCGCCTTTCTCGATACCGGCCGGCGAATCGCAGACGACGTAGTCGAAGCCTTCCTTGGTCAGCTCGTCGAGGACCTTCTCCACGCCTTCCTGGGTGAGCGCATCCTTGTCGCGCGTCTGCGACGCGGCGAGCACGAACAGGGTCTCGTGGCGCTTGTCCTTGATGAGGGCCTGCTTGAGCGTGGCTTCGCCGTGTACGACGTTGACGAAGTCATACACCACGCGCCGCTCGCAGCCCATGATCAGGTCGAGGTTGCGCAGGCCGACGTCGAAATCGATGACGGCGACTTTCTTGCCTTCCAGGGCGAGACCGGTGGCGAGGGAGGCGCTGGTGGTGGTCTTGCCAACTCCACCCTTGCCGGAGGTGACGACGATAATTTCTGTCAAGAGATGTCTCCGCGAATAAGCGTGGGACCGCGCGTCACAGGCGCGCGATCATGAGTTTTCCATTATCGAGCCAGCATTGCACGGCCTGGCCCTCGAATTCCTTGGGCATGTCTTCGAACACGCGGTAATGCCCGGCAATCGCGACCAGTTCGGCGCGGAAGTCGGAGCAGAAGATGCGTGCGGATTCGTCGCCCTGCGCGCCGGCCATGGCGCGGCCGCGAAGGCTGCCGTAGATGTGGATCGAGCCATCGGCGATCACTTCCGCCCCATTGGCTACCGCGGCGGTGACGACCAGATCGCGGTCGCGCGCGTAAATCTGCTGGCCGGAGCGCACGGCGCTGCCCGTGTGGTGCTGGGCGGTGGTGGCGCTGCCTGGCTCGACGTCCTGGTCGATCGTGGTCATGGCGGCGACCGGCTCGCTGCGTACGGACGCACCGCCGCCCGGCGTGGCGGTGGCCTGGCCCGGCTCGTACTGTGCGCGGAACTTGGCGATCAACGGCAGGTTCATTCGCTCGGCAAGCGCTTCGGTTTCCGGCGTGCCATAGGCGATGCCGACGGGCAGCATGCCGGCGCTGCGAATGGCTTCGAGCAGTGCGTCGACCATGCCGTCGTCGGGCAGTTTTGGCAGGTGCGACAGATCGAGCACGACCGCGGCGCGGGCGAACATCTGCGGCGCCGAGCGCACGCGACGTTCCAGTTCCTCGACCAGGGCGGCGGCATCCACGCGGCGAAGGCGTACGCAGGCGATACCGACCTGGCCGAAACGCAGGTCGCAGGCGGCTTCGAGGGGTTCGGCGCGGGCGTTCATGCGCTCACCTTGTGGCCGTCGATCGGGCGTTGCCGCTCGCTGAGCCATGCCACGGGGGGCAGGCCGTCCTGTTCGATATAGCGCTCGCGCACGAACGGGAAGCTCGGCAGCTCGCGCGCCAGCAGGCTCACCTTCGGGCCGGTGGCGCCCATCTTCTGCTGGCCGACTTCCTGGAAGCCCATGGTGCCGTGGAACAGCACGGTCTGGTCGTTGCGTGGTTCGAGAAAAACTTCGCAGGTCAAAAGCGGCACACGTACCTCGGCATAACTCTGTACATCGCAATAAAAGATGCGGCCCAGCCCATGGCCGCGCGATTCGGACGCGATCACGATGCGATCGATGTACACGAAGCTTTCGTAATGGGCCTGGAACCAGCGGAAATTCGGGCTGCTGTATTCGGCGTCCGGACGCATGGCGATAAGGAAACCGAGGATGCGGCCATCCTGTTCGGCGACGCGAAAGTAATGCGCGATCTCGTACAGGTGGCGCAGGCGGCTGCGGTCCGTGGCGAGGATGCCGGTGCCTGCCTCGTTATTGAGTGCCAGCACGGCATCCAGGTCGTGCTCGCGCACGTCGCGGATGGCAAGGGCCATTCGTTGCTCCGCTAGAGGTTCTGGAATGATGAGTTCAAAACGGGCGACCCCCGGGCCGCCGAATGCGCGGCATTATGGCACGTCGGCCACCCCGGTGGCGCGCCATCGCGCATGTAAAACCGTTGTAAAGCCGAAGCTTGCCGATGGCCCAAGCGTGACTTCTATCAGGTGGTGGCGGCGCCGCGAAGCCCTATGATGCGGCCATGTCGAAGGTTCAGTTCAATAATGTCCGCCTCCTGAAGTACGCCACGTACTTCGTCTTCCTGTGCGTGGGACTGCCGCTCTCCATGCAGCGGGCGGGCGGTGGGCCGGGCTTCATCGGCGACATGGCCCTGCTTGGCTGGACGGCGAGCTACCTGGTGTTCGGCCTGGTGTACTGGCTCCTGACGCGAAATCTCGGCCTTCGCGTGGACGGCTTCACACGCATCGCGGTGCTCCTGATCCTTACCGGCACGGCGTTGGCGGTCGGCGTGTTCAGTAAGAGCGGTGTCGCCGCCCTGTTGCTGATCATCGTGGCGACGGTGGTTCCCTGGCTGGTCACCTTGCCGATCGGCATCGCCTGGATGGTGCTTGCGCACCTGCTGCTGATCCCGGTGTTCCTTGAGATTCCGTTCACCCTGGTCGCCTCGACAATGCAGGCCTGCCTCTATTTCGGGTTCTCCGCGCTGGTCTTCATCGCCTCGATGGTGGCGAGCCAGCAGGCGGACGAGCGCGAGGAGTTGCGACAACTCAATTCCGAGCTTCGAGCCACCCGCGCCCTGCTCGCCGAATCCACGCGTATCGCCGAGCGCATGCGTATCGCGCGCGACCTGCACGATCTGGTCGGTCATCACCTCACGGCGCTCAGCCTGAATCTCGAGGTGGCCAGCCACCTCACCAACGACACGGCCCGGGAACACGTCCTCAAGGCGCAACGCACGGCCAAGCAACTGCTGGCCGACGTACGCGAGGTCGTGAGCGAACTGCGCCAGGACGATGCCATCGACCTGACCCAGGCGGTGCGCAGCCTGATCGAAGGCGTGCCGGGCTTGCAGGTCCAGTTGAGCGTGCCGCCTCGCTTCGGCGTGGAGGATCCGCGCCGGGCGCAGATGCTCCTGCGCTGCGTGCAGGAGATCCTGACCAATACCGTGCGCCACGCGCATGCCCGGCACCTCTGGTTGACCTTCCGTCATAGCGGGCCCGACGAACTCTGTCTCGAGGCTCGCGACGACGGCCGCGGCGATGGCAGCGGGGCCGTCCGCCCGGGCAACGGACTCAACGGCATGCGCGAGCGCCTGGCCGAGTTCGGCGGCACGGTGGATTTCCGCACCGGCCCGGAGGGAGGCTTCGCCCTGACCGCGCGCCTTCCGCTGGGCGAGGAACCCACCCTGGCCCATACCCCGGCGCGACCCGCGCTGGATCGGAGTCCGGGCGACGATCCGGACCTCCCACCCCATGCCACAATTCCGTTTCCTTCCGAGGGTCATCCATGATCTCCGTCTGTCTCGTTGACGATCAGAACCTGGTTCGCCAGGGCATTCGCTCTCTGCTCGACCTCGCCGGGGATATCCGCGTGGTGGCCGAATGCGCGGACGGCGCCCAGGCGGTGCAGACCATTCCGCAGATCCGCCCCGACGTGGTCCTGCTCGACCTGCGCATGCCCAACATGAGCGGCCTGGACGTGCTCCAGACCCTCGGTGGCCGCAACGAGCTGCCGCCGACCATCATCCTGACCACCTTCGACGACGACCAGCTCGTGCTGGCCGGGCTCAAGGCCGGCGCGCGCGGTTACCTGCTCAAGGACGTTTCGCTCGACCAGCTGGTCGAGGCCGTGCGCACGGTCGCCGCGGGCGGCTCGCTGGTCGCCCCGATGGTCACCCAGCGGCTGCTGGCGGGGGTGGGGCGCATCCAGAACCAGTTTTCGAGCCTGGAACAGCCCGATCCGCTCACCGAGCGCGAAACCGAAATCCTGCGCCTGCTTTCGGGCGGCTACAGCAACAAGGAAATCGCCAATTCGCTCCGTGTGGCCGAGGGAACGGTGAAAAACCACGTCTCCAACATCCTGTCCAAGCTGGGCGTGCGGGACCGCACGCGCGCCGTTCTGAAGGCTTTGGAGCTGGGTATCGTCTGACCTGGCGCTGACCGGGGGCCGCCGCCCGGTCAACGCGGCCGAAAACCGCCTTGTGCCGGCTTGCGAAAAAGGGCAGGGCACCCAATGGCGTTCCCCGCCGCGAGCAAGTACCATCGGCTCTTTCGGCGCGGGCGAACCCCTGCCACGGGCCGATTCTTCAGGGGTGAGCGTATGGCGTCCATGGCTGTGCGTAGAGCCCGTTCGTAAGACGTTCGGAGAACCGTGGAATGACGCGTCTGTTAGAATTTATTGTCGCCCTCGTCATCGTCGCCGTACTCGGTGTCGTGGTCGGCGTCGCTATGCCCTCAACAGGACATGTTGAGCGCGAAATGCTGATCAGCAAGGATCTGCGTCAGGTTTACGACGTTTTCAGCAACTTCCGTCGCTTCCCTGACTACACCGTGCTGCGCTCCTTCGATTCGAAGGTGCAGTTCGAGCTGTCGGGTAAGGCGTACGGCCCGGGTGCAAAGATTTCCTGGAAGGCTTCCGACCCGAAGGTCGGTGATGGCGCCCTCGAGATCGCCTCTATCGATCCGGGCTTCGCTCAGATCGCCGATGCCGGCAAAGGCACCATTGTCTGGAACCTGGACAACGGCTGGCGCGGTAGCGACAAGAAGTTCACGATCAAGCTGGAGCGCACCGGTCGCAGCCAGAAGCTGGTCAAGGTCAACTGGGCCTACGATGTCTCGTACGGTTTCAACCTGGTCAACCGCTTCTCGAACCTGTACATCCATGGCGATCCGGACGCGCTGATCCAGTTCAGCCTGTCCAACCTGCAGAACCTGATGGCGTCGATTCCCAACATCGACTACAGCAAGATGGTTCCGTCGATCGTCGACCAGCCGGCCAAGCCGATCCTGTTCGTTTCGACCACCGCGCCGCGCACCCTCGACGACGTCGATACCGCGTCGGACAAGGCGATGGGCGAGATCCAGGCGGCCGCCAAGAAGCTTGGTGTGAACATCACCAGCCCGCGCATCACGTTCACCACGAACTGGGGCGACCAGAACTACACCTTCGATGTGGCCGCCGAGATCGACGCCACCACGCTGAAGATCAATGGTCAGGACGTCGAACTCACTGCCGCCCAGCGTCCGTCGCTGGATCCGGCCGAGGCATCGACCGCTGGCGCTCCGGCTGCTGCGGACAACGCCACGCCGGGCAGCAAGGACAAGCTCGGTCGCGTCATCGTCGATGGCAACGTCAAGGCTGTGCTCGCCTTCGGCGGCAAGGCGCTCAAGGCCGATTGGGCCGGCACCGGCGCCGGTCTGCCGCAGACGCGTCAGCAGCTGGAAGCCTACGCTCAGACCCACGGCTACAAGTACGACGACGTGGTGTTCCGCGCTTACGACATCCAGACCAAGGCTCCGACCAACAACCACGGTACGGTCGAGGGTTACGACGAGCAGAAGTTCGAGATCTACCTGCCGCTGCAGGGCGACAACCTCCCGGACCAGACCCCGGAACAGGAAGCCGGCATGAAGCCGCCGGCGCTGGAAGAAGCGGCTCCGGCCGGTTCGTCCTCGGCTCCGGCCGCTGCAGGCACCGCCGCGGCCCCGGCCGAAGCGGCCTCCGCGCCGACGCTCTCGAAGTAATTCCAGCTCGAAGCGGTACCCGAAAGCCCCGCCGGAAACGGCGGGGCTTTTTTTTGGTTCTTCGCGGATTACCGGGGGCGGGCGCTGGGCATGCCGGGCATTCTTTCGCACCTCGCCTAGGGCTCGCCTTCGGCATCGCGGGCTCGGCTGCGCCATCGTTCTCTACACTTGGGCGCTTCGCGGGGAGACCTTGGCGCCCACCCTCGCTGCTCAGACAGGTCCTCCGCGTTCGGTGCGGAAGGCCGCTGCGCGGCCTATGTATCTATATGGCCTACGGCCGCTCACTTGTGCGGAACTCGCCTCGAGGGTGGACGCCA